>CAYNBS010000004.1:0-124881 GCA_964395795.1 uncultured Oscillospiraceae bacterium | reverse complement strand
AACCGCAAAACAGAAGATCGAGGCGGCCGGCGGAAAGGCAGAGGTGGTCTAAGTGATTCAGACGCTTCGCAATGCCTGGAAGATCGAAGAGCTGCGTAAAAAGATCCTTTTCACGCTGTTGATCGTTCTGCTGTACCGCATCGGCAATGCGATTCCCGTGCCCTATATCAACCGGGTGGCGTTGGAAGAGTACTTCTCCAACAACAGCGCCACCATGCTGGGCCTGTACAACATGATGTCCGGCGGCGCCCTGTCCCAGGCGACCATCTTCGCCCTGTCCATCCAGCCCTACATCAACGCCTCCATCATCATCCAGCTGCTGTGCATCGCAATTCCTGCGCTGGAGCGGCTGAGCAAGGAAGGCGGCGAAGAGGGCCGGAAGAAGATCGCCTCCATCACCCGTTACGCCACTGTGGGCATCGGCCTTCTCATGGGCTTTGCCTACTACACACTCATCAAGAACTGGGGCCTGATCGATGCCGGCTTCAGCGGCTTCTGGACCGCCATCGTCATCATCCTGACCTTTACCTCCGGTTCCGCCCTGATCATGTGGCTGGGTGAGCAGATCACCGAGTTCGGTATCGGCAACGGCATCTCCATCATCCTGTTCGCCAGCATCATGGCCCGTCTGCCCCGCACCATCATCCAGACCATCACCAATATCCGCCTGCCGGCTGATAATGAGAACCACCTGGCCTGGTGGGTCGCGGTGCTGATGTTCCTGGGCGCCCTGGCCATCATCGTTCTGATCGTCTACGTCAACGACGCCGAGCGCCGGATCCCGGTGCAGTACGCCAAGCGCGTGGTCGGCCGGAAGATGTACGGCGGCCAGAGCACCTACCTGCCCATGAAGGTGAATATGTCCGGCGTTATGCCCATCATCTTCGCCTCCTCCATCGGCACCCTGCCCGCCACCATCGCCGGTCTTGCCGGCGCTCCGTCCGGCGGCTGGGTCGACAGATGGTTCGGCAACGACTCCCTTATTTACGCAGTTATCTACTTCCTGCTGATCATCTTCTTCGCGTACTTCTACTCCACGATCCAGTTCAACCCCATCGAGGTGTCGAACAACCTGAAGAAGAATGGCGGCTACATTCCCGGCTTCCGTCCCGGCAAGCCCACCAGCGAGTTCATTCAGAAGGTCCTGAACAAGGTCACCCTGTTTGGTGCGCTGTACCTGGGCATCATCGCCGTGGTTCCCATCCTGATCTCTCATTTCAGCAACGCCGCTGCCCTCACCGGCCTTTCTTTGGGCGGTACGTCCATCATGATCGCCGTGGGTGTTGCGCTTGAGACCGTCCGCGCCCTGGAGGCTCAGATGCTCATGCGTAACTACAAGGGCTTCCTGGATTGATTCCGGAGGGAACGATATGAGGTTGATCCTTTTGGGCGCACCCGGCGCCGGTAAAGGCACTCAGGCGGAGATCCTCAGCCACGAGCTGAAGATCCCCACCATCTCCACGGGCAACATCCTTCGTGCCGCCATCAAAAACGGCACGAAGGTGGGCCTGGAGGCCAAAGCGTTTATTGAAGCAGGCAAGCTGGTTCCCGACGCCGTGATCATCGGCATCATTCGGGAACGTCTGGCCGAGCCGGACTGCGCCAACGGCTATATCCTCGACGGCGTACCCCGTACCATTCCCCAGGCGGAAGCCATGGAGCAGATGGGCATCGAGGTGGACTGCGCCCTCTCCATTGAGGTGGAGGATGCGGTCATTGTCGAGCGTATGAGCGGACGGCGTACCTGCAAGGACTGCAGCACCACCTTCCATATCGTGAACAATCCTCCCAAGCTGGAGGGCGTTTGCGACAACTGCGGCGGCGAGCTCACCATCCGGAAGGATGACGCTCCCGAGACGGTCCGGGCCCGGCTCGAGACCTATCACCGGGAGACCGAGCCCCTGAAGGCCTTCTATGAGGGCCGCGGCAAGCTGCGGACGGTGGAAAATCAGCCCAGTATCGAGGAGACCACGGCGGAGATCCGCCGTGCTCTGGAGATCTGAAATGGCAGAGAGCATTACCATCAAATCCCCCCATGAGATCGAGATCATGCGCCAGGCCGCGAAAATCACGGCCGGCGCACGATCCATCGGGCGTCAGACCGTCAAGGACGGTATGACCACAAAGCAAATCGACAGGGCCGTGCATGAATACATTGTGAAGAACGGCGCAAAGCCCAGCTGCCTGGGCTATGAAGGCTTCCCGGCAGCAACCTGCGTGTCCGTCAACGATGAAGTTATTCACGGCATACCCGGCAAACGGATCGTCCATAACGGCGATATCGTTTCCATCGATCTCTGCGCCACTTACAAGGGCTTTGTCGGCGACTGTGCCGGCACCTACCCGGTGGGCGAGGTCAGCGAGGAAGCGAAGAAGCTGATGGAAGTGACCCGCCAGGCTTTCTTTGAAGGAATCAAATTCGCCAAGGTCGGCTACCGCGTCTACGATATCGGGGAAGCGGTGCAGGACTATGTGGAGAGCCACGGCTTTTCCGTGGTGCGGGACTTTGTGGGCCACGGCATCGGCCGGGGCATGCACGAAGCGCCGGAGGTTCCCAACTATCGCCCTGATACCCGCCGGGCCAACCCCCGGCTGCTCAAGGGCATGACCATCTGCGTGGAGCCGATGGTCTGCGCGGGGGACTGGCGTATTCGGATCCTGTCCGACGGCTGGACGGTCGTTACGAGGGATCACTCTCTGGCCGCCCATTACGAGAACACCATCCTCATCACCGATGGGGAACCGGAGATTCTCACAATGGCGGATGACATCTGATCAGATCTGGAGGAATTGAGCTTTGGCAAAAGACGATGTAATCGAACTCGAAGGCACGGTGGTGGAATCCCTGCCTAACACCATGTTCCAGGTAGATATCGGCGGCGGCCATATCATCCTGGCGCATATTTCCGGCAAGCTCCGGATGAACTTTATCCGTATTCTTCCCGGCGACAAGGTAACGGTGCAGATGTCTCCCTACGACCTGACCCGCGGCCGCATCACCTGGAGAAGCAAGTAACCGGCGAATGTGATAGTCGCTTTGGGCTGAGGGTAAGGGAAGAAGCTCGAATCCGTTTTTGTCGCTGCTATGCTGCGGCGAAAACACCGGAAGGCGAGCTCCGCAAGCCCTCGGGCCTGAAGCGAAACGCGATAAGCGCGAGTCTTCGCTTGTGAAACGCGGTTTCGCAAGCGGATAGAAGAAACAGCAGGAGGTATAACAAATGAAAGTCAGACCTTCCGTGAAGCCCATGTGCGAGAAGTGCAAGATCATCAAGCGCAAGGGCAAAGTCATGGTCATCTGCGAGAACCCCAAGCACAAGCAGCGCCAGGGTTAAAATACTGGTAAACGATGAGCAGGCCGAGGCTTTGGCCGCCTCATCGTTTGCCTGATACAAGGGTCGGTCCCAGACGGGCAAAAAATTCACCAGCTGGAAATATTTTACTTGACAGATCAATGGTTTGTTTGATAAAATAATTCTTCGCTGCGGCAAGGATTTTTTGCGCAAAAACGCCTGCATAGGATCGGCTCCTTGTATGCTGTTTTGACAGAAAATCAAACCTCGGCGCCACCCCGGCGACAGGGCGAACGGCTCCTGTCTTCCAACAATCCCGCATGGATCAGGGACTCCCTCCGGCGGGAATAAGCCCCTGACTCCGTCAAAGTGCGGAAATATTTTTCGAAAGGAAGAAAAAAGTATGGCACGTATAGCCGGCGTTGACCTGCCCAAAGACAAGAGAATCGAAATCGGTCTCACTTATGTCTATGGTATCGGCAGAACCAGCGCAAAGAAGATCCTGGACATGACTGGGATCAATCCCGACACCCGCGTGAAAGACCTCACCGATGAGGAAGAATCCAAGCTGCGTGAGTGCATCGACCACAACTTTATCGTAGAAGGCGACCTGCGTCGTCAGACCGCGCTTGACATCAAGCGCCTGACCGAGATCGGCTGCTACCGTGGTCTGCGCCATCGCCGCGGCCTCCCCGTTCGCGGCCAGCGGAGCAAGACCAATGCCCGCACCCGCAAGGGCCCGAAACGCACCATCGCCAACAAGAAGAAGTAAGGGAGGGAACTGAATTATGGCAACCGCGAAGAAGAAAGTCGTCAGAACCCGCCGCAGAGAGCGGAAGAACATTGAAAAGGGCCAGGTCCATATCAGCTCTTCCTTCAACAATACCATGGTAACCGTCACCGACACCCAGGGCAACGCCATTTCCTGGGCCTCCGCCGGTGGTCTGGGCTTCCGTGGAAGCAAGAAGTCCACCCCCTTTGCCGCACAGACCGCCGCTGAGACTGCCGCCAAGGCAGCCATGGAGCACGGCCTGAAGACCGTTGAGGTCTTTGTCAAGGGCCCCGGTTCCGGCCGTGAAGCCGCCATCCGCGCCCTCCAGACCGCCGGTCTCGAAGTGACGATGATCAAGGACGTCACCCCCATTCCTCACAATGGCTGCCGTCCTCCGAAACGTCGTCGTGTATAAGGAAAGGAGGACACTGTAATGGCTAAGAACAGACAGCCCATCGCAAAGCACGCGAAGGCGCTGGGCATCAGCCCCGCCGCCATGGGCTATTATAAGAAGGAAACCACCCGCAACAGCAACAACCAGACTCGCAAGAAGAAATCCGAGTATGCCACCCAGCTGCAGGAGAAGCAGAAGGTCAAGTTCATCTATGGCGTTCTGGAGAAGCAGTTCCGCGGCTACTATGAGAAGGCCGAGCGTATGTCCGGCAAGACCGGCGACAACCTGCTCATCCAGCTGGAGAGCCGTCTGGACAACGTGGTGTTCCGTCTGGGTTACGCTGCCACCCGCCGCGAGGCCCGTCAGATGGTCAACCACGGTCACTTCACCATCAACGGCAAGAAGGTCAACATCCCCAGCTACCAGGTGAAGCCCGGCATGGTCATCGCCCTGAAGGAGACCAGCCGCAGCATCGAGCGGTTTAAGATGAATCTGGAGAACAACGCCTATCATGTGATCCCCAAGTGGCTGGAGTTTGACGCCGCCAACATGATCGGCAAGGTCGTTGCTGCCCCCACCAGAGAGGATATCGACTTCCCCGTGGAAGAGCGCCTCATCGTCGAGTTGTACTCCAAGTAAGATTAGGAATAAGGGGGAAATGCCAAGCGCATTTCCCAACACCCTCAAATTGGTAAGCTGAACCACGCACCGCGCCCATGCGGCGCAAATAATACAAGGAGGGTACATTAACCACATGATTGAAATTAAGAAGCCGCGCATCGAGTGCATCGAGAATCCAGGTGAGACCCATTATGGCAAGTACGTCATTGAGCCTCTGGAACGCGGCTATGGTACGACGCTTGGAAACTCTCTTCGCAGGGTACTCCTCTCCTCTCTCCCCGGTACGGCCTGCACCAGCATCAAAATTGCCGGTGTGCAGCATGAGTTCTCCACCATCCCCGGCGTGAAGGAAGACGTGACGGAGATCGTTCTGAATGTCAAGAGCATCATCGCCCGCCTTCACAGCGACGGTCCCAAGACCGTCTACATCGAGGCCTCCGGCGAGGGCATTGTCACCGCCGGTGACATCAAGCCTGACGCTGAGGTGGAGATCCTCAATCCCGAGCAGCCTATTGCAACTCTCGGTCCTGACGGCGCTCTGAATATGGAGCTGGTTCTGGATCATGGCAGAGGCTACGTTTCCGCTGAGAAGAACAAGACGCCCACCACCGCGATCGGCACCATTCCTGTCGACTCCATCTACACCCCGGTTCTGAAGGTCAACTACACCGTTGAGAATACCCGTGTGGGCAACCAGACGGACTTTGACAAGCTGACCATCGAGGTTTGGACGGACAAGACCATGGCGGCGCGGGACGCGCTGAGCCTGGGCGCCAAGATACTCTGCGACCACTTCACGCTCTTCACCGACCTGTCCGACACCATCGGCGCCAACTCCACTGTGGTGGAGAAGGAAGAGAAGGAGCCGGATACCGTTCTCAAGATGACCATTGAGGAACTGGATCTGTCTGTGAGAAGCTTCAACTGCCTCAAGCGTGCCAATATCAATACTGTCGAGGACCTGGTCAGCAAGACGCAGGACGAGATGATCAAGGTCCGCAACCTCGGCCGCAAGTCCCTGGAAGAAGTCGAGCATAAGCTGACGATGATGGGCTTGTCTCTGGCCAGCGAGGACAATCAGTAATTAGGAGGAATTGCAATATGCCCGGAATTAGAAAGCTCGGCAAGAGCACCGATCAGCGCATGGCGATGCTGCGTCAGCAGACCACCGACCTGCTGGATAAGGGCCGGATGGAGACCACCATTTCCCGCGCCAAGGAGATCGCTCCCATGGCCGAGAAGATGATCACCCTCGGCAAGGCTGCCGATCTGGCTTCCTACCGCCAGATGCTCAGCTTCATCACCCGCGAGGACGTGGCCAAGAAGGTCAAGGACGAGCTGGCTGCCAAGTATGCCGACCGCAACGGCGGCTACACCCGCATCACCCGCATCGGCGTTCGCCGCGGCGACGCTGCCGAGGTGGCCGTGATCGAGCTGGTGTAAGAAAAACACAAAAGCTAAAAAGCCCCGGAATATTCCGGGGCTTTTTCATAAACACGCGCATGATCAGCGGCGCGGCGGCAGAGCACAGCTTTCCCACATGCGGGACAAAAACGGCCGTCACGTTCCGCGACTTGCAGGCATTGGCGATTTTGTCGCGAAGAACGGCATACTACCGTTTCTCCTTAGGAGGAGAGGCGAGCGCATGGACAGAATCGTCGAAAGTGACGAAATCCTTCACTTTAGCGAAATAGCGATGCGCGGAAAAGAAGAAAATTTTCGGCTTATTTCGATGCTGCGGCGCCATTTTGTTGGCGTCAAATTCCAAGAAAAAGAAGAATTTTTGTATATATTACACAAAAGCACCCCTTTTTTTTTGGACTATAGGCAGGCGAAGCCGTTGTTTTTTTCTTGAAAAGCTAAAAGTTATATGCTATAATTTACGACAGGGTTGGCATATTGTTTGGTAAATGCCGCTCGTCTGCCCAAGGAATGGGCGTGCGGCAAGGGTGCTGCGGGCCTGCCTGGGCCTTGTCTGTGCTTATTATTTGCGGGAATCCCGCATTTAATAAAGAATAAAAGGAGGAAAAATGAAAATGAGCAATCTCAAGAAAATCCTGGCACTGCTCCTGGCTCTGACCATGATCTTTGCTCTGGCTGCCTGCGGCAACAGCAACGATGCTGAAACTGAAGGCGAAGGCGGCGAAGCTGAAGGTCCTGGCGCTTATGAGCCTTCTTCCATTCAGCTTCTGAATGGCAAGGAGTATGGCGCGGACAAGGACTATGTGTCCCTGTACGACAAGTTCGGTAAGGAAACCTCTATTGCTGACGTGGAAGAGGATCCCGATACCGGCCTGGCCTACCTGAATGCTCCCGATGGCAATAAGTATGAGCTGGGTCTGGACTTCCTGACCATGGCTATGGTGTACAACACCTCCACCGAAGGCACTTCCTTCGCCACCGAGGATGAAGTGTATGCCGAGTGGTGGAAGTTCTACATCACCCGCTGGAACCACCTGCTGCCTGAGATTCCCCTGTACTCCAACGAGTACTACGATGTCTACAATGCCCAGATCAAGGGTGTTGAAGAGCATCCCACCAACCCCTTCTGGGGTCCCGCTTCCGCTCTGATCGATTGGTCCTCTGAGAAGGCCGACGGTTCCTTTATCATGGGCAGCTCCACCGACCTGTCCGGTAAGTTCCGTTACGCCACCTTCGGTTCCTCCAGCCCCGGCTCCTCCGATAACGACGTCGCCGGTCTGGTCAGCGGCCTCGAGACCGTTGTCAACACCAAAGAGGGCGGCTATGTTGTGAACCCCACCGTCGTGAAGGACTTCCAGCAGATCGAGAACGAGGATGGCACCTGCACCTTCCAGATCACCATCTATGATGATCTGCAGTTCTCCGATGGCTCCCCCATCACCGCGAAGAACTACCTGTACTTCCCGTTTGCCTTCTCCACTCCCGTTGCCGCTGAAGGCTCCGGACGTGACGCCCGCTCCATGATGAACTTCGTCGGCTACGAAGACTTCGCGGCCTACGACGGCACCGAGGGCAGCGGCAACCCCGTCATGACTGGCGTTCGCCTGATCGACGACTACACCTTCTCCGTCACCATCAAGGCTGACTACTATCCGTACTTCTACGCTGTTACCTACGGCGCCTTCTCCCCTGTCTACAAAGACGTGTGGTTCGGCGCTGACGCTGACCTGGCCGACGACGGCGAGGGCGTGTACATCACCGGCAACTTCTATGAGAAGAACGGCGACAGCTACGTTCTGGCTCAGCACATCAATGATTCCGGTATCGGCGACACCTACGACGACTACCCCTGGTCCGGCCCCTACACCGTTGATAACTACAACGCTTCTGAGAAGACCGCTACCCTGAAGCTGAACCCCTACTTCAAGGGCAACTACGAGGGTACCAAGCCCCAGATCGAGACCGTTATCTACAAGAAGATCATCTCCGAGACTCAGCTCGAGGACCTGAAGGCCGGCGGCGTTGACTGCCTGGCTGCTATCACCGGCGGCGCTGCCACCGACGAGGCCATTGCTATGGCTGACGGCTCCAACGGCGCTTTCGTGTACACCCACTACTCTCGCGCCGGCTACGGCAAGCTGGGCTTCCGTGCCGACTTCGGCCCCGTGCAGTTCCCCGAGGTTCGTCAGGCTATCGCCTACTGCATGGACCGCGCCACCTTCGCGAAGGACTTCACCGGCGGCTACGGCGGTGTTGTTGACGGCCCCTACTACACCGGCTCCTGGATGTACAAGGCTGCTACCAGCCAGGGCATGCTGCTGAACGCCTATGATACCTCTGTTGACACTGCCATCGCCACCCTCGAGGCCGGCGGCTGGGTCTACAACGCTGAGGGCGGTGCTTACACCGAGGGCGTCCGCTACAAGATGATCCCCGGCGAGTATGCCACCGAGTACGACAAGAACTACCAGTCCATCGACGGCGCTTACAAGACCGTTGAGATCGACGGCAACTACTACATGCCTCTGGCTCTGAACTGGTACGGCACTGTGAACAATGAGTTCTCCGATCTGCTGGTCACCGGCTTCGAGCAGAACGACAACATTGTGAACGCTGGCTTCACCGTCCAGAAGACCATCGGCGACTTTGCCCCGATGCTCGACGAGCTGTACCAGCAGCAGGTTTACGGCTTCTACAGCGGCACTCCCATGTACACCTGCTTCAACTTCGCTACCGGCTTCAACTCCGCGATTTACGACTACTCCTTCAACATGACCATCGATCCTTCCATGTACGATGACTACAGCGCCTACTACATCAAGGACGTTGCCGACATCTACTGGAACAACTAATTTTCAGCATTGACCCATTGAGCCAAAAGCTCTAAGCGAACGAACACAGGGTGGGGCTTGCCCCCATCCTGTGTTTATAGACTATAACCAATTGCATTCCACATGAGCCTGAGAATGGGACGAAAAGAAGCGTCATTCTCTTTTTTTACCTGAAATAAACCGCCTACAATCCATGCATCTCGCACTCTGACAAACACATTGTCTGAACCCCCGCAACTGGCAAGGCAGGGGGTTTCCCCTGTCCGCCAAATAACCAGTCGCTTGTGCGACAGACTGGAGATACAGAATGGGAAAATACGTTCTGAAGAGGATCGGGTATATGCTCGTTGTTCTGCTCATTCTATCCATCCTCATGTTCTTGATATACAACCTCATCCCCAGCAACCGTGCTTATACGGACGCCAGGGCCGATATGGTTACCATGAAGCAGCAGCTTCGCGGAAAGTCCGATGCGGAAAAGGAACAGGTGTTCCAGGAGCGGTATCTGTACTATCAGCGCAACTACGGCACTGATACCAATAACCTTGCGGTCCGTTACCTGCGCTGGATCGGTCTGTACCCCAACTACTTTGGAAAGTACAACGGGTTGCTCCAGGGCAACTTCGGTTACTCCTATGAGTTGAAGGACGATGTTATCAATGTTGTCGTGGAACCGATGAAGAACACCATCTTCATCAACATTTTTAACGTGATCCTGGCACTCGGCATCACCATCCCCCTTGGCATCTTCTGCGCCGTCAAGAAGGGCGGCAAGTTTGACCAGAGCATGCAGGTGGTTACGATCATCGGCTACTCGCTGCCCACCTTTATCACCTGTATTTTGTTCATCTGGATTTTCTGTTCCCTGCTCCACTTGTTCCCGCCCAGCGGCATGGGCACGCCGGGCAACAATTTCACCGGCTGGAGATGGTTCTGGGACAGAATGTACTACATGGCCCTGCCTCTCATCACCATGACCTTCTGCTCCATGGGCGGCATGACCCGTTACGTCCGTGCTTCCATGATCGACTCTCTGTCCATGGACTGCATCCGGACCGCCCGCGCCAAGGGCGTCAAGGAGAAGACCGTTATCTACTCCCACGCCTGGCGTAACGCTCTGATCCCCATCGTGACCCTGGTGGTCGGCTGGTTCCTGGGCATCTTCGGCGGTTCCCTGATCTTTGAGAACATGTTCGGCATCAACGGCATGGGCAAGCTGATGATTCAGTCCCTGCGTACTGCAGATACGGACGTCATCATCCTGCTGCAGCTGTTCTATGTTGCGCTGTCTCTGTTTGGCAACCTGATCATCGATATCGTGTACGGTCTTGTCGACCCGCGTGTCCGGGTCAACGCATAAGGAGGTGCGAAGATGAAACAGAAGAATAAAGGCTTCTTCGGCACCATCGGCGGTTGGTTCAAGCGTCTTTTCTTCGGCGGCAGCAAAACGATGGCCGACGAAATGGAGCAGAACGCGGCCAACATGAAAGTTGAAGAGATCGTCAGCCCCTTTAAGCAGATCGTTCGCGGCTTCTTTGAGCGGAAGCTGGCCGTGATTGCCCTGTGTGTGGTCATTGCCATGTTCCTGCTGGTCTTTATCGGCCCGCTGTTCATGCCCAAGTACTACGACTCCTACACCGAGGTTACCCAGCAGAACGTCCACCCCACCATGAGCATGTTGTCCGTGCCCGGTGATCTGAAGAACGACATCCGTATGATCGACAGCTTCGGCAGCTTCACCGTCGGCGTGAACAACTCCGGCAAGGTCTTCGTCTGGGGCGACTCCAAGATCAGCACCACCGGTCTGGATGTGCGCGATATCCCCGAGGAAGTCGAGAACGACAAGATCCTCTACGTGGCCGCCGGCATTGACCATGTGGTCGCCATTTCCGAGGAGGGCAAGGTTTATTGCTGGGGCTACGGCAAGCTGGGCCAGTTTGGCTACTTCGATCCGGAGAACCCGGATAACGCCAACATCCTGCCTGAGCCTGACATCCTCCTCAACGGTAAGCTGGATGTAACCAAGATCAAAAAGGTGACCTGCGGCTACCAGTGCAGCGCCATTCTGATGCAGGACGGCACGCTGTATCTCTGGGGCAACAAGAATACTTACCAGAATATCGACAGCTTCATCGGCAAGGATGATCTGGTTGATATCGACTTCACCCTGAACTATGTGGTAGGCCTGACCAAGGAGGGCGACTCCATCTTCACCGGCAAGCGCGGTCTGTACGATCAGTACCGTCCCAACCTGAATGTGAAGGCGGTTCCTGGCAAGCAGTACCTGGGCAGACGCACCATCGTGGCCATCACTGCCACCAGCAGCACCGTCTGCGGCGAGCTGAGCGACGGCAGCCTCATCTTTACCGGCGACTTCGGTACCAGAGCGGTCCCGATGCCGGAGCTCCATGAGGGCGAGCGCGTGACCCAGATCGTTTCCGGCACTTACCACTACACCGCGTTGACCAGCGAGGGCCGTGTGCTTTCCTGGGGCGGCGACACGCTGAATCAGACCCAGGTTCCCAAGAACATGACCGGCGTCACCCGCATTTACGGCGGTGCCTTCCAGAGCTATGCGGTCAATGACGAAAACGAGCTGGTGGGCAAGTGGGGCCTGAAGGGTTACCTGTTCGGCACCGATAACCGCGGCGCGGACATCTTCCAGCGCATTATCCAGGGCGGCAAGATGACCATGACCATCGGCGCCATCGCCGTTATCATCTCCACCATTATCGGCATCATCGTCGGCTGTATCTCCGGCTACTTCGGCGGCAAGGTTGACCTGATCCTGATGCGTGTGACCGAGGTTTTCGCGGCCATCCCGTTCCTGCCCTTCGCCTTGATCCTCTCGGCTATTCTGGCGCAGTCGGATATCAGTGAGGACAAGAAGATCTTCATTTTGATGGTCATTCTGGGCGTCCTGACCTGGACCGGCCTCGCCCGTATGGTCCGCGGCCAGGTTCTGGTGGCCCGCGAGAACGAGTACGTTACCGCGGCCAAGGCCATGGGCGTGAAGGAAGGCGCCATCGCCTTCAAGCACATCCTGCCCAACATTGTGTCCATCATCTTCGTTACCCTGACGCTGGACTTCGCCACCTGTATGCTGACCGAATCCAGCCTGAGTTACCTGGGCTTCGGCGTCACCTACCCGAGACCGACCTGGGGCAATATGCTCAACGGCGCCAACAACGCCACCATCATCACCAACTTCTGGTGGGAGTGGCTGTTTACGTCGCTGTTCCTTGCCATTACCTGTATCTGCATCAACATCGTCGGCGATACCCTGCGCGATGTCATGGATCCCAAGTCCGACCGCGATAAGTAAAGGAGGGAAAACGATGGCATTACTTGATATTAGAGATCTGCACACGTTCTTCCGCACCAAAAAGGGTATCGTGAAAGCAGTCAACGGCGTGTCCTATTCTGTGGACGCCGGCAAGACCCTGGGCATTGTGGGCGAGTCCGGCTCCGGCAAGAGCGTTTCCGCTATGAGCATCCTGCAGCTGCTGGACGGCAACGGCTATATTGACAGCGGCGAGATTATTTTTGACGGCAAGGACCTGACCAAGTGCAGCGTAGAAGAAATGTACGCCGTTCGCGGCAATGATATCTCCGTGATCTTCCAGGAACCTATGACTTCTCTGAACCCTGTGTTCACCGTGGAGAAGCAGGTGGCTGAGCCCTTCATCATCCACCAGGGCATGAGCAAGAAGGAAGCGGCCGAGAAGGTTGTGGAGATGCTGGCTGACGTGAAGATCCCCAACCCCAAGATCGTCGCCAAGCAGTATCCGCACCAGCTCTCCGGCGGTATGCGGCAGCGCGTCATGATCGCCATGGCGTTGGCTTGCAAGCCCAAGCTGCTGATCGCCGACGAGCCCACCACCGCTCTGGACGTTACCATTCAGGCGCAGATCCTGAAGCTGATCAACGACCTGAAGGCTGAGCACGGTACCTCCGTTCTGTTCATCACCCATGACCTGGGCGTCATTCGCCAGATTGCGGACGACGTTGCGGTCATGTACTGCGGCCAGGTGGTTGAGATGGCCCCTTCGGACACCATTTTCCGTCAGAGCGAGTACTCTCATCCCTATACAGAGGGCCTGATGACCTCCATTCCCCGGCTGACCACACCCGCCAACGAGCGGCTGGACGCCATCCCCGGCGCTGTGCCGCACCCGCTGGCGCTGCCCAAGGGCTGCAAGTTTGCACCCCGCTGCAAGTACGCCACCGCGCGCTGCATGGAAGAGGAGCCGAGCATGATCCACGTTTCCGATACGCAGACGATCCGCTGCTTCTATCCGAGAAAGGAGGATCGCAAACATGCAAAAGAATGAGAATCAGAAAGTTTTGCTGAAGATCTCCAACCTGAAGCAGTATTTCCCCGTCGGTCATCACGGCCTGTTCAACAAGGCCAATGACGGCATCACGCTGGACATCTATGAGGGCGAGACCATTGGTCTGGTGGGCGAGTCCGGCTGCGGCAAGTCCACCTTCGGCCGTACTGTTCTGCAGCTTTACCGGCAGACCGATGGACGCACCATGTATTACGGCGCCTCTCTGGATGAGCTGGCCCCCAAATATGTGGAGAACACCATCAATCACCTGCCCAAGCATATCAAGAAGATGCATGAGCTGCAGGCCAAGACCGATCATCTGCAGGCGGAGTATGACGCGGCGGACGAGAAGAAGCAGCTGGAGCTGGCAAACCACCTGACCGCTGCGAAGAAGGCCTCCAACGACGCCTATCTGAACATCGTGAACCTGGTGGGTGGCTTTATCTGCATCGAGGATCTGGCCGAGCCCATGAAGCTCTACAAGGAGCGCTACCATCACTGTGCCACCCTGCATAAGCATGTGGAGGACCGCCGCCCGGTCAAGCTGAACTTTGAAGAGGCCGAGTTTGTTCGTGACAACGAAGAGTTTTCGGAGAAAAAGCGGGCAAAGGCCCGGGCCGATTACGACAAGTACCAGGCGAAGCTGGCCGAGTGGGACAAGGTTATCGCGGCTGACCGCGCTGCCATTGCCGAGGTGGATCAGAAGCTGGACGCGCTGCGCGCGAAGTATGCCGACAACCCCGAGTTCCAGAAGCATGAGGCCCTGCGGGACGACGGTATCGACCTGGCCCGCCTGACCTATCCCGAGGTGCGGCTGCTCCGCTGCCAGATCCAGTACATCTTCCAGGATCCCTACTCTTCTCTGAACCCCCGTATGACGGTCGGCCAGATCATCAGCGAGGGCCTGGTGGCACACAAGTACTTCAAGGCCGGCTCCGAGCGGATGCAGGCCGAGGTGCTGAAGGTCATGAACGAGTGCGGCCTGGCGGACTACTTTGTCCACCGCTTCCCCCACCAGTTCTCCGGCGGCCAGCGGCAGCGTATCTGCATCGCCAGAAGCCTTGCGGTGCGCCCCAAGTTCGTGGTCTGTGACGAGGCGGTCTCCGCTCTGGACGTGTCCATTCAGTCCCAGATCCTGAACCTGCTGCAGGACCTGAGAGAGCAGCAGCATCTGACCTACCTGTTCATCACCCATGACCTTTCCGTCGTGAAGTACATTTCCGACCGGATCGGCGTTATGTATCTGGGCAATCTGGTGGAGCTCTCGCCCTCCGAGGCGATCTTCCGGAAGCCCATTCACCCCTACACCCAGGCTCTGATCGCTGCCATCCCCACTACCGACCCGGATGACAGCAAGGAGCTGCAGATTCTGGAAGGCGATATTCCCAGCCCGGTGAACCCGCCCAAGGGCTGCAAGTTCCACACCCGCTGCCGTTACTGCACGGAGATCTGCGAGCAGGTCACGCCGGAGTGGCGCGAGATGGAGCCCAACCACTTTGTCGCCTGCCACCATCCGCTGATGAACGGCATGGAGTACGGAACCAAGAAAGAAAACACCTGATCCGGGCTAAAAGAAAAGGAGCCGTCTATGCAGTTTGAGAATAAGGTTCAGCGCGCCCGGCGCGCCCAGCGCAAAGCGCTGGGGCTGGATCAGACGGATGCGGAGCAGGCCCGGAAGACCGAGAGTCCGAAGCTGGAGCGGGGCGACCTGTTTGCCATGCTGTTCTCTGCATTCTGTACGCTGTTTTTGCCCTGTGTCCTGGTGCTGGTCGGCATGGTCCTGATCATCTCACTGCTCTTTGGCGCTTTCTCGGATTTTGCGGCGATCTTCTTGCCCGTTGTGGGCGCAATGGTCGCCGTGGCGCTTCTGATTCTGCTGCTGCTGAAGCTGTTCAGTCTGTTCGGCAAAAAGTAACACGAAGGCTTCCCCTCACCGATCGATGAGGGGAAGTTTTTGTGCTTTTGGGGAAAAAGACCAGGGGTTTTTGGTATATCCAAAAAGAGGACTTGTGCGGACGGCAAGGAAATGGTAAAATAAAATGAAAAGCTATTGGTATTTGGAGGAAACGGCATGATCAGTATTTGCAGCGGCTGGGAGTTTACGGAACAGTGGACGGAGGCATTTCTCCGCGGCGAGGGCGAGGGTGTCAAGGTCCGCCTGCCCCACACGGTGCGGGAGACGCCCCAGCACTATGCCGGTCCCCAGGATTATGAGATGGTCTGCGGCTACCGCCGGCAGCTGAAGCTGCCCGCCGGCCTGCAGGACAAGCGTGTTTTTCTGCAGTTTGACGGCGCCGCCCATCTTGCTACGGTCTATGTAAACGGCAAGGAGTGTGCCAGCCATCGCTGCGGCTATACGGCCTTTCGCGTGGAAATCACGGATTTTGCGGTGGAAGGGGAAAACAGCCTTGCTGTGAAGCTGGACTGCACCGAAAACGGGTCCATTCCGCCCTTTGGTTTCGTGATCGATTACCTGACCTACGGCGGCCTTTACCGGGAAGCCTGGCTGGATATTCGCAGCCGGGATTATATCGAGGACCTCTTCGTCTTTACCCCCGGGCTGGACTTGCTGGAGGCGCGCCTGGAGCTGACTGACCCGACCATGCTCACCCGCCTGTCCGTGTGGGACGGGGAGAAGTGCCTGGCCTCTGCCCTGGGGCATGACCGCTTTACCGTGCGTGTGCCCTATGCCGAGCCCTGGTGCCCCGAAAAACCCAAGCGCTATACCTGCCGGGCAGAGCTGCTGGATGCCAATCGCCGGGTACTGGATGTAAAAGAGACGCTTTTTGGTTTCCGAACGGTGGAATTTCGGGCGGAGGGCTTCTATCTCAACGGCAAGAAGAGCTATCTGCGAGGTCTGAACCGGCACCAGTGCTATCCCACCATCGGCTACGCTGCGCCGGAGCACCTGCAGCGGGAGGACGCCCGCATTTTGAAGGAGGAGCTCTGCTGCACGGCGGTGCGTACCTCCCACTATCCCCAGAGCCAGTATTTTATCGATGAATGCGACCGCCTGGGCCTCATGGTCTTTACGGAGATTCCCGGCTGGCAGCACATCGGAGACGCAGCCTGGAAGGATCAGGCTGTGGAAAACGTGGAGGAGATGGTGCGGCAGTACCGCAACCACCCCAGCATTGTGCTCTGGGGCGTGCGGATCAACGAGAGCCAGGATGACGATGAGCTCTATGCCCGCACCAACGCGCTCTGCCACAAGCTGGACCCCAGCCGCCCCACCTCCGGGGTGCGCTACTTGCAGAAGTCCAGCCTGCTGGAGGACGTTTACGCGTACAATGATTTCTCCCATGTGGGCACCAACCCCGGCGTGCTGCCCAAAGAGAAGGTCAGCACTCACCCGGAAAAGGCGCTGCTGGTTTCCGAGCACAACGGACATATGTTCCCCACCAAGAGCTTTGACCCCTGGGCCAAGCGGCAGGAGCATGCCCTGCGCCATGCCCGTGTCCAGAGTGACGCCCGGGCCGACGGGCAGCATGTGGGCTGCTTCGGCTGGTGCATGTTCGACTATCCCACCCACAAGGATTTCGGCTCGGGGGACCGGGTGTGTTATCACGGGGTGATGGACGCCTTCCGCAATCCGAAGCTGGCGGCTGCGGTCTATGCCAGCCAGGGGGAGGAGAGGCCGGTCTTGGCGGTGGGTACCACCATGGACATTGGCGACTATCCCGGCGGCAACCTGGGTGACTTGTATGTTTTCACCAATGCCGAAGAGGTGGCTTTGTATAAAAACGATCAGTATGTGGCCAGCTTCCGCAGCAAGGGCTATCCCGGCCTGGCCCACGGCCCCGTTCAGGTGGACGATACCATCGGCTGCCTCCTGGAGACTGCGGAAGGCTTCCCCAAGATGGAAGCCAGACTGGTCAAGGATGTGCTGACCTCTGCCGGCAAGCACGGACTCAGCAATCTGCCTCTGACGGACAAGGCCAAAATGGCCTTTGCCATGGGTCGCTATGGGCTGACCATGAAGGAGGGCGTAGCCCTCTACGGCAGATATGTGGGCAACTGGGGCGGCGAGGCCACGGTCTGGCGCTTTGATGGGCGTCGGAACGGGAAGGTGATCGCAAGCCAGACCCTGTGCCCCGGGTCAAAGCTGCACCTGGAGGTCACCGTCAGCCAGACGGAGCTGTGGGAAGGGGACCGCTATGATATGGCGGCCGTCCGTATCCGGGTTCTGGATGAAAACGGGACGCTGGCCCCCTTTGCCCAGCTCCCCGTAAAGCTGAAGGCCCATGGCGCCCTGGCCCTGGTGGGGCCGGATACCGTCACCGCCGAGGGCGGCAGCACCGGCTGCTATGTGCGCACGGTGGGCCGTGCCGGGAAAGGCAGTTTGAGCATCGAGACGGCCCAGACCGAGCCTGTCACGGTAGAGTTTCAGATTACCAGATCCTAAAAGCGTACCGGGGAGGGAGAATCCATGCCAGAGATGCAAATGGAAATCCGCGTCCGGGGACAGCGGCCCATCCAGCGGCGCCTGGAACTCGTGCCCGGTGCCCTCCATGTGCGGGAGCGGCTGCCGGAAAGCCGGCTGGAGTATGTCCGGGGCCAGATGCCCTGGCCGCTTGCGCCAGGCGAGCGCGTTTTTCTGAACGGCTATCAGACCTGGACCTACTGCCCGGAGTACGGCCCCGCAGATTTTACCCCAGGGCTGGGGCCGCTGCCGGAATACTTGATCCGGCGCCTGGCCCTGCGCTCCTATGGTGATTACGGATTTGTTCCCTATCCCCAGACGCCCGGCGTCACCCATGGGGTGAGCTGGTGCTATTTCCGGCAGGGGGAGCGCTTCCGCCTGCTGGCCTCGCTGGATGAGCGCCCGGGCTATACCCTCTTCCGTTATGACGCCAAGGACGGCATCCTCACCGTGGAGCGGGACTGCCGGGATCTGCGCTGCGGCGGGGACTATGCCGCGCTGGATCTGTTCTATGCCGAGGGCAGCGAGGAGCAGGTATTTGACGCCTGGTTTGCCGCCCTGGGGGTGAAGCCCCGGACGCAGGAGCGGATCGCGGGCTACACCAGCTGGTATAACCGGTACCAGAAGATCTCGCAAAAGACGATCCTGAGCGACCTGGCCGGCTGCCGGGAGCGGCTGAAGCCGGGCGACCTCTTTCAAATCGACGACGGCTGGGAGCCCCGAGTGGGCGACTGGCTGGAGGCGGACCGGCGCAAATTCCCCGATGGCATGGCTGCCGCCGCCGACGCCATCCATGCAGCCGGCCTGCAGGCCGGGCTGTGGCTGGCTCCCTTTGCCGCCCAGCGCGGTTCCCGCCTGGTGCGGAAGCATCCGGACTGGCTGCTGCGGCAAAACGGGCGGCCCTGGCTGGCCGGCATCTCCTGGGGCGGCTTCTACGCCCTGGACATCGACAAGCCCCAGGTGCTGGACTATCTGGAGCAGGTCTTCCATCGGGTGCTGGACCGGTGGGGCTATGATCTGGTGAAGCTGGACTTTCTCTATGCCGCCGCCCCCTGGGGCGACGGGGAAGAGAGCCGGGCAGGCCGGATGACCCGCGCCATGGAGCTGCTGCGCTGCCTGTGCGGAGATAAGAAGATCCTGGGCTGCGGTGTGCCGCTGATGCCGGCCTTCGGGCTGGTGGAGTATTGCCGGGTGAGCTGCGATGTGAGCCTGGACTGGGACAACAAGCCTTATATGCGCCTGACCAATCGGGAGCGGCCCTCCACCCGCCAGGCCATTGGCAACACCCTCTTTCGCCGGGAACTGAACGGACGGGCCTGGCTCAACGATCCGGACGTATTCTTTCTTCGAGAGGAGAACCTGCGCCTGACGCCGGAGCAGAAGCGGACCCTTGCCACGGTGAACAGCCTCTTCGGCGGTGTGCTGCTGCACTCGGACGATATGTCCCGCTGGAGTGGGGAGGCCATGGCGCTGTACCGGCAGCTGCTGCGAAATCGGGACGCCGAAAAGATTTGTGTTCACGCGGACGATGCCCTTTCCCTCACCTATGAGCTGGACGGAGAGAAGCATAGCCTGCTGATCGAATAAAAACAAAAGCAAACGGAAGATGCCGCGAAAGCGGCATGAGGAATGAGTATGATGACGAAAATTCTGTTTCTGATCGTGTTTGTGGCGGACCTGCTGCTGGCAGCCTTTCTGGGCGTGTCCATGTTCCAGACCCATCTGATCTCTGTCCAGCTGGTGGTGATCGCGGTGTTGGTGCTGGCGCTGATCCCCATGCTGATGTATTTGCTGCAGCGAGAGAAGAAGGGCAGCAACAGGAAGAAGGGCTTCCGCATCGCAGCGATGGTGCTGCTGCTCTTCTTCGGCATGGTGGAAGGCACGGTTGGCTTCTATATCCACAAATACAACACCAAGATGGATGAGGTCACGGAGGTTCGCACCCAGTACACCCAGGTGGAAATCTATGTGAAGGACGACAACCGGGCCCAGACCATCGAGTATGCGGTGGAGAGCGAGTATCGCTTCGGCACCATCGCCTACACGGACGTGGAGGCCATCAACCAGACCAAGGAGGAGCTGGAGCGAAAATACGGACGGGAGATCCGCATCCTCAGCTATGGCAGCCTGCTGGATTTGGTCAAGGCGCTGGATAACGGCGAGGTGGACGCATTGCTGATCTCCTCGGCCTATGTGCCTCTGATCGACAGCCTGCCGGAATACGAGCATTATGCCAACTCCCTCCGCACCCTGCACAGCACCAATGTGCAGACAGAGATCGCTGTTCCCCCTACGCCGGCGGTGGAGGAGCTGGAGGAAGAAGAACCGACCGGGACGCTGCAGGATCCCGATCTGTGGGAGCACAGCTTTGTGGCCTACATCAGCGGCATTGATACCTACGGCCCCGTGACCACCCGCAGCCGCAGCGACGTGAACATTATGGCCATTGTGAACACCGAAACCAAGACGGTGCTGCTGATTTCCACGCCCCGTGACTTCTATGTGCCCTTCAACTTTGCCCCGGCCAACGGCGCCATGGATAAGCTGACCCACGCGGGCATCTACGGCATCGAGTGTTCTATGCAGGCTCTGAGCGACTATTTCGGCCTGCCTATTAACTACTACCTGCGCGTGAACTTCTCCGGCTTTGTTGACGTGATCGATACACTGGGCGGCGTGGATGTGGAGTCTGACGCCGACTTCGGAACCAAAGGCTATTATTATCAGAAGGGCATGAACCATCTGAACGGTGAGGCAGCTCTGTGGTTTGTGCGCGATCGTTATTCCTTCCTCGATGGGGACCGGGCTCGCGGCCGGCATCAGATGGCCGTCATCAAGGGCGTGATCAACAGCCTGGCTTCCTCCAAACTGATCACCAACTATTCGGAGATTATGGACGAGATGGCAGGCTGCTTCCAGACCAATGCCTCCAAGGCCATGATCGGAGAACTTGCACAGCTTACCCTGGATCAGAGCAAGGGAGACTGGACCGTGCTGACCTACAGCGTCAATGGCTGGGGCAACAGTGACTACGCCTTTGCGCTGGGCTGCTATGCCTATGTGATGGTGCCCTACCCGGATACCATCGACTATGCGCGGGAGCTTGTCATGACGGTATGCTCCGACGAAGCGCTGACCCAGGAGCAGATTAACGAGAACGCGCCCAAGCATTGAGATCCCGGCGGACCACGGAGACAGAAAAGCAGGAATGGAACTGGGAGGGAATGAAATGGAAGAGACAAAGAGACGGCTGTATGTGGAAAAGGACGGATTTTTTACCGAAGCGTCCATGCTGTTTATGGCGCTGGCGGTGGTGTTCCGGATCATCGGCAGCATTGGCCGCTGGGAGGACATGCACTATCTGGTCACCCAGGTGGCGCTGCCGGTGTTCAGCGGACTGGTGTTTCTGGTGTGCCTGCTGGCGTTCAGCAAGCGGGCCTTCTGGACTACGGTGATCCCGGTGGTGTTCGGCGTGGTGTTTTTCATCTTTCGCATCATGTCGGTGGAGAGCGAGTGGCAGAAAGTCTGCTGCATTGCCCTCTATGTGGTGGTTGCCGTCCTGTATGCCATGGCCTTTTCCATGAAGGGCCTGAAGTGGATTTTGGCGGCGATCCTGGGTGCGGCGTTTGCGGTGCATGTGATATGGCTGGATCTGCCGGTGCTGCTGAATCTGGAAACCCCGGTGCTGTTTGTGGACGGCATGCAGGAGATGAGCGTTCTGGCAATCATGCTCTCGCTCTTGAGCGTGAGTCTTGCCATGAAGCTGCCGGAGAAGGCGGCGGCGCCTGCCCAGCCGGAACCGTCTGCCCCTGTGATGGAGCAGACCGCCACGCCCGTGCCGGTGGATGAGCCGGAGCCTGCGGTCATACCCGCGGAGGAGCCTGTGAGCGCCGAGCCGGAGCTGCCGGTGATCCTGGCGGAGCCTGCGCCGGCTTACCCGGTGGAGGAGATTCCTGTGCCCCCGGCGGAGCCGGAGGGAGAGCAGCTATGAGCGCCGGCGGGCGAAATCGGCGCCCGCCCCGACAGAGACAGGGGAAAAAGCCCGCATCCAAACGGCAATACCGGATTGCTGCGGCACTGGCCGTGGCCCTGGTGGTGCTGCTGGCGGTGCTGCTCCACGGCAATACGGAGAGTCAGCGCTATGAGCGGTATCGCCGCCAGGCAGCAGAGAGCTACCAGAACGGGGACTACGATCAGGCGCTCAGCGACCTGCGGAAGGCGGAAGCCATCCGGCCGGACAACGAGGTCCTGATGCTGATGGCCGATTGCTACGAGGCCCAGGGGAACTGGGACATGGCGCTGGAAACCCTGCGCCGCATGGATCTGGAGGACAAGGCCGTGCGGGATCGCATCGCCGCGCTGGAGCAGCGGCGGCTGCAGCAGCAGGGGGACGGGCAGATCGTTATTGCGGGGGAGAACTATGATGCCGGTGTTACCGCCCTGAATCTGAACGGGCGAGGCATGGGCGACGGCGTTATGCAGCAGGTCGTGCAGCTGCATGCGCTGACGGAGCTTTCCCTGGCGGAGAACGCCCTGTCGGACGTGACGGCGCTGGCATCCCTGGGCGGCCTGCGTACCTTGGATTTGAGCGGCAACGCCATCCGGGATGTGACCGCGCTGGGAGGGCTGAGCAATCTGCACAGCCTGATCCTGGACCGCAACCCCCTGGAGGATCTGCGCCCCTTGTACGGGCTGGAGGATCTGAGCCTGCTGAGCCTGCGGGGCGTCCCCCTGGAGGAGGGGGAGCTGGAGGCGCTGTCGGCGGCCCTGCCTCGCTGCGCCATCCTGACCGACAGCGGCCGGGAGGGGATCCTGAGCATCTGTCTGGGCGGCGTGTGTTTTGACAGTGATGTGACCGAGCTGGACCTCAGCGGTCTTCAGCTGCGGGAGGTGGAATGCCTGAGCCTTTGCCCGGGACTGAAAAGCCTGAATCTGAGCGACAATACCATCAGCGACCTGAGTCCTCTGATGAATCTGCAAAATCTGGAGCAGCTGACCATCACGGCGAACCAGGTGTCGGACCTGCGCCCGCTGATGGGCCTGACGGCGCTGCGGCGGCTGGATGCGGCGGGCAACAACATCGGCGATACCAGCGCCATTGGCAATATGCCGGGGCTGAAGAGTCTGGATTTATCCGACAACCCCATCAGGGACTTCTCCGGCCTGAAAAAAGCCACCGGTCTGGAGACGCTGCGCCTGGAGAACACCGGCGCCGACGATGATGTTCTGCCCTATCTCTACGGGCTGAACCGGCTGACCCGCCTTGCGCTGGATCGGAATGAGGGGATCACCGACGACGCCATGAGCGCGCTGAAGAAGGAGCTGCCCAACTGCAGCATCAGCCACGGGGAGCTGGTCTATGTGGTGCAGCTGGGAGGGGAAGAATTTCGCACCGATGCGGAAAGCCTGACCCTGGAGGGCTCGGAACTGGCAGACCTGTACGGACTGGAGAAGATGGACCGGCTTGTTACCGTGAAGCTGGGCAGAAACCGGATCGAGAAGCTGTCGGTCTTCCAGGATTCCCGCAGCCGGGACCGGATCGTTTATCTGGACCTGAGCTATAACCGGATCCAGGATGTTTCGCCCCTCTCTGCGCTGACAGCGGTGGAGACCCTGGACCTGCGGGGCAACAGCATTTCCTCGGTACGTCCGCTGATGCACTTGACGTCTCTGCGGCGTCTGGTGCTCACCGGCAATCCCCTGACCGACGAACAGATCGAGGAGCTGCGTCAGGCCTTGCCGGGCTGCGAGATCGAGTTTTGATTTCCCGGCCGCATTTCTGCGGCAAATGGCAAAAAGCCCTTTTCATCCCATGGCATTTGTGCTATACTAAACCCAGGGAGGATATTTCTCCCTGACAGCATAGTTTGAAAGGAGTTGGCACCATGAAGTTCACTTTCACCGAGAAACGGATGGAGTCCTCGGAGGATCTGCGGGCCTATGCGACCCGGAAGATCAGCAAGCTGGACAAGTTCTTCAAAACGGAAGCGGAGGCCTTTGTCACCTTTAGCATTGAGCGCGGACGCTTCCTGGCTGAGATCACCATCCACAACAACGGCCTGTACTACCGGGCAAGCGAACTTACCAATGACATGTACGCTTCCGTCGATTCCGGCGTGGCCGCCATCGAGCGGCAGATCCGTCGGAACAAGACCCGTCTGGAGAAACGCCTCCGGGATGGGGTGCTGCAGGAGCGTGATGCCGTGCCTGCCTTTATGCCTCTGGAGGATGAGGCGGATGAAGAATTCAAGATCGTGCGCTCCAAGCGCTTCTCCATCAAGCCCATGTCCGCCGAGGAGGCCATTCTGCAGATGAACCTGCTGGATCACGAGTTCTTCGTGTTCCGGAACATGGACGCGGAAGACGCCATTGCGGTGGTCTACAAGCGCAAACAGGGCGGCTACGGCCTCATTTGCGACGACGGCGAATAAGATAAGCTCCATCCAGGGCTGCGCTTCGGCGCAGCCCTGATGCATTTTACGTTCTTTTCTCTTGCAAAAATCGCGCCGCTGGGGTAACATAGCCATAGAAGCCCTGCGGCGAACAAGCGCAATAAAACAGGAGGTGCCTGCTATGAAATGTCCCCAGTGCGGAAGCGAAATGACGCTGGATACCCATCGGAAAATTCCCCTGATGATGTGCTATAACTGCGGCTACATCGAAGGGCGCAACATTGGCCCCCAGGCAAAGCAGAAAACCAACTATGAGCATATGAAGAACCTGAACTTCAACGAAATGGTGGCTTTCCTTTCCGGCAAGCTGAAAATGCCGGAGGAGAAGATCGCCGCCTGGCTGGATGATACGGCGGAATAAGAACGAAGAACCTTGACGGGAGCGAACAATCGCTCCCGTTTTGCTTTACAAGAGCCCCGGCAATGGGGTATAATCAAAAAAACCACAGGACAGGAGAGACAAGATGGACGAAGAACTGGAAATCGTGCAGGAAGTGGAGCTGGAGGAGGCCGTTGAGGAAGTGCGCGGCAGCGGCACCCTCTATATTGTGGCTACCCCGATCGGCAATTCCCGGGATATGTCCCCCCGCGGGCGGCAGATCCTGGAGGAGGCGGACATGATCGCCGCCGAAGATACCCGCCGCTCCATGGTGCTGCTGGGGAAGCTGGGCGTCCGCAATAAGCTGGTCTCCAACCACAAGTTCAACGAATACGGCAAGGCCCGGCACTTTATTCAGGAGCTCCAGGCCGGCAAGAGCATCGCCGTCATCACCGATGCGGGGACGCCCTGCATCTCCGACCCGGGCAACGAGCTCATCAAGGCCGCCGTGGAGGCGGGCATCCGGGTGGTGGGCGTGCCGGGCTGCTGCGCGGCGGTGAACGCCCTGGCCATCTCCGGCTTCGATCTCAGCTCCTTCACCTTCTTCGGCTTCTTCCCCCGGGAGAACGTGGAGCGCAGGAAGCTGCTGGAAAAGCTCCGCCGGGGGGACACCCGCACCTTCGCCCTGTACGAGAGCCCCAAGCGGATCATGGATCTGGTGGACTTTTTCATCCAGGAGCAGGCGGACGTGCGCCTTTGCCTTTGCAACGACATGACCAAGCTCCATGAGATGTGCTTCCGCGGCACGCCCCAGGAGGTCAAGGAGCAGCTTCTCGCCAAGGGCAACTATGAAAAGGGCGAGTACGCCATTGTCCTGGAGGTGGGGAAGGACTATGTGTTCAACAAGGTGGAGCACACCGTTTCTGCCGAGGCCATGCTGGTGGACGCCATGGTGAAGGGCCTTTCCCCCAAGGAGGCCGTTTCCGCCGTGCTGGCCGACCCCAATAATTCCTACAGCAAGAACGAGCTGAAGGCCGCCTCCCTGCGGCTGAAAAAGCTCTTCGGAGGCGAGGCATGAGCCGCCTGACACAGGATCTGGCCGCCGCGCTGTCGAGCCTCACCAAGCTGGTGCTGAGCCAGCCCATCGACAAGACCGCCGACGGGAAGGTGACGGTGCGCCCCATCTTTCTCCGGGGCGGGCGCAGCTATCAAGTGGAGCGCTTTCGGGACAACAAGGCCTTCCACGAAAATCTGGACGGGGAGAGCCTGCTGCGCCGCTTTGAGGCGGAGCTGGACGGGCGCTACCGCCAGGCCCTGCTGGTGACAGAGACCGAGAGCGCCCAGTACAGCCTGAAGCAAAACGGCAGCTATAAGAAGACCGGCGGAGCCGCCGCCGTGCCCCGGCCCCAGGCCCTGGGGGGCAACAACCGGGAAAAGCAGTATCTTCTGCCAGAGGGGGAGGCCATCCCTGCCCTGGTGGATCTGGGGGTCTTTACCCAGGACTACCGCATCGTCCGGGCCAAGTATGACAAATACCGGCAGATCAACCGCTTCGTGGAGCTCATCGACCAGGCCTTTCGGGACGATGGCCGCGAGGAGCTGACGGTCCTGGATTTTGGCTGTGGCAAGAGCTATTTGACTTTTATTCTGTACTGGTACTTTGCCGTAAAGCAGGGGAGAAAGGTGCAGATCATCGGCTACGACCTGAAGGCGGACGTGGTGGAGCACTGTAACGCCGTGGCCGCAAAATACGGCTATACGGGATTGCGCTTCGTCCATGCGGACGTGAGCCGGGATACGCTCTATGGCGAGCGGGTGGACATGATCGTGACCCTCCACGCCTGCGACACCGCCACGGACTATGCCCTGCACTACGCCATCCAGAAGGGCGCGGACTACATTTTTTCTGTCCCATGCTGCCAGCATGAGGTGAACCTGCAGATGCAAAAGGGCGGGGAGCTGGACCTGTTCCTGCGCCACGGCATCGTGCGGGAGCGGATGGCCGCCCTGCTGACGGATGAGATCCGTACCCTGGTGCTGGAGGACATGGGCTATCAGGTGGACGTGATCGAATTCACCGATCTGGAAAACTCCCCGAAAAACCTGATGCTTCGGGCCCGGCGCACCGGGAAGGGGAGCGAGAAGGGCCGCGCCCTGGCCCGGGAGGTCGCCAATCGCTACGGCTTTCGCCAGACCCTGCTGGAGCTGACCAAGTAGGAAAACGAGGCAAAAGGCCCGTCAGGGGCCAGACTGTAATACAAAAACGGCGTGACTTCCGGTCACGCCGTTTTCT
Organism: uncultured Oscillospiraceae bacterium; assembly: GCA_964395795.1. Taxonomy (GTDB): domain Bacteria; phylum Bacillota; class Clostridia; order Oscillospirales; family Oscillospiraceae; genus Limivicinus. The sequence continues at coordinate 97,730 of CAYNBS010000004.1, read as the reverse complement.
GCTGAAAAAAGGTCCGCCGCCTCTTTCAGTTGAAGGAGCAGTTCAACTGATATCCGCTGTCACAGGACAGGGAAAGCCAGTATTGACCCCGGGCAAGAGGGAGTCGGATGTTATCGCCATGGAAGCTGGTATCCGTCACGCTGTAGACCGTCTCGCCGTTTGCGTCGATGATGGCAAAGGTCATGGGCTGCTCCGCCTCCATTTCCAGGTCCAGATAATAGTTGTCGGGATATCGCACCTCAAAATCCATCCAGCGATGATCCACAATCGGCTCGGAGACGGAGTCCGTGCGCTGATCCGAGGTAAAGCTGGGCCGCAGCGCAACCAGCGTGAGACTGCCCACAAGGCCCAGCAGGATCACCACAAGAAAAACGGAAAACCACGCGCTGCCGCCCCGTCTGCTGCGAGGGGCGCTGGGCTTGCGCATGACGGACCAGCCCCGCAGCAGCACCGCGCCTTCGATCAGGAAGGGCAGAAACTGAATCCAGGAGACGAGGCTTGGCTGACCAAAGGCCCGCATGCCGTAGGGCACGGCAAGGCCAAAGAGCAGGATGCCGATGGTCAAAGCCAGGCGCGACCAGCGACTGTTCATCTCCTGCAGGGATTCCCGGTCCGTAAAGATTTCGTAGGCCTCTTCCGGCAAGGCAGGGTCATAGAGCTTGCGGAAGAAGTGCCAGCCGTTGAAGGTGGAGTTGACGTACTCCCAGCCCTGCTCCCGATAGGTCTCCAGATAGCGGCCCATGTCCTCCACCTGCCGGTAATCCAGCTGGTAGCGGTAGCGCAGCTCCGGTTTTTTCACAAACTTGCTGTGGAAGAGGCCGCCCTTGACCAGCTGCCAGCCCTGTTCCGAGGCACGGTTCAGGTCCTCGATTTCCTGCTCATAGTTCCAGGCCGCATAGACCCGGAAGGATCGTTTGGTGTTCTTTGCCATGGTTCATACCCCCTCTGCATTCTTCAGCATCCGCTGAAGCCGTTGAATCTCCGCCCGCAGGGCCTCCCGCCCCGCGTCCGTGAGCTGATACAGCCGCCGGCGCTCCTGCCCAGGCTCGTTGGACAGGATCTCCCGGATCCAGCCCTTTTTCATCATGTTGCTGGTGGCGCCGTACATCGTCCCGGAACCGATGGTGACCTCGCCCTCAGACAGGTTCTCCGTCATCTGCATGATTCCGTAGCCGTGATTCGCGCCCTTTGCCAGACAGAGCAAAATGTAATAGTAGCTTTCCGACATGGGTTCGCTGCGCTTCATATGTGTCACCTCCCGATATGTCGCCTTACGACTGTATCATAGCACGACATATATCGCCTGTCAACATATTTTTTTATTTTTTTGAGGAAGGAACCGGCGAGAACAAAGGGCTGCCGAGAAAGAAAAGGAAACCGGAGGGAGCGCTTCCTTTACAAGCGCTCCCTCCGGCTTCCTTTTCGAAGGCAGATGCTCAAAAGCTCCTGGGGTCCACGGAATAGTTTTCCGGGTTTTTTAGTTGTTCCGCCCAGAGAGCGGCGCCCGGATAGGTGATGTGGCAGGACTGGTCCGAGCAGTATTCTTCCGCAAGGCCGTTATCCGCGTCCTTGAAATAGTGGGCCAGGTCCACGTAGACGCAGCCGTATTCCTCGCACAGGGCCTGCAGGCGGGCGTTGTGCTCGTCAAAAATATCGTTGTTCCACTTGTCGTACTCCGCGCCGTGATAGACCGGGAGCGTGGAAATAAGAAACACAGTCACGTCCGGGTTCTTCTCCGTGATGCCGGCGAGAAAGCTGTCCCAATACTCCATGGTCTTGTCCAGTCCGCCGTAGAGCGCAACGTCGTTCACGCCCAGCATGATGAAGACCTTGTTGGCGCCGGCCGCGCCGATCACGTCTTCCGGGGAATAGGCCGCGCCCCGGTACCAGAGCTGCAGTCTGCCCAAAACGGCGTTATGAACGGAGTAGGAGTGTACGCAGAGAAAGAGCGCCTGACCCAGCTCGCCTGTCTGCATACAGTGCTTTTGCAGCGTGACCATTATGGAGTCGCCAAAAAACACCGCGTCGTCAAACCAGCTGTCCGGCAAGGGGGACAGGTCCGGAGTGGGCTCCGGGGTTGGCTCGGGCGTGGGCTCCGGCGTAGGGGCTTCGGTAACAAGGGGGGCTGGGTTCGGCGGAAGAGGCAGAGCCTGCCTGGCCCGCGCAGCCGCACAGGAAGAGCAGCGCCAACAGCAGCGCCATAGCGTTTCTTTTCATTCGTCCATTCTCTCTTTGTGTTGGATTATGGTCAGGGGGAAAGGGATCACCTCAGAGTCCGCCGCAGCTTTCCAGAAATTCTTTCACGATCCGGCTGTAGCGCTCCGGGTCGGAGATGTAGCTCACGCCGTGGTCGGCGCCGGGGAAGGTTTCCAGCCGCACCGGGGCGGCGCAGGCTTTGGCGATTTCCCGGCTCATGCTGCAGGGAACGAAGCCGTCCGCCTCCCCATGGATCAGCAGGACGGGGAGCGTGGTGTTGCTCACAGCGCCGACGGCGCTGCCCGCGTCCGGGTCAAAATGCCCGAACAGCTCCGCGCTCAGGCTGGTAAAGGGGTAGAGCACCCGCATATATTTGGGCATATCCCAGCAGACCTTCTTGATGATGGCCCGGGGCGAGGAGTAGCCGCAGTCGGCCAGGATCCCCTTGACCTGCTCCGGCAGGGGCAGATCCGAGGCCATCAGCACCGTGGCGGCCCCCATGGAAATGCCCGCCAGCGTGATGGGGACTCCGGGCCAGCGCTTTGCTGCGTAGTCCGCCCAGCCCAGACAGTCCCAACGCTCGTTGATGCCGAAGCTGATGGTGTGCCCCTGGCTCTCGCCGTGGGCCCGCTGGTCCACCACCAGGGTGTTGAGCCCCAGGGAGCGGGCCAGCTTGTGCCCGCCGCAAAAATCCCGCAGGGCATGGCCCCGGTAGCCGTGGAACTGGATCTGCAGCGGTGCCCCGTCCGCCACGTGGTAGTAGCGCCCGTGGAGGAGCAGGCCATCGTGGGAGGTGATGGTCACCGACTCGCAGTCCAGCGCCTCCATCTCCCGGATCAGATCATAGATCAGTCCGCTCTCCGGGGTATAGGGTTTTCCGCTGGGGTCCAGATAGGGGTCGTTCTGGTATTTATGGGGAGAATAATAGGCGAAGCGATAAGCGCCGAAGCACACGCCCAGCGCCAGTGCCAGCAGGCCCAGCAGGATTCCGAAAACCAGCATGATCGTCCCAGCTTTCTGACCTTTCCCATCCCTTGACGGAGCGGAGGAAAGGCAGTATAATTTTTCTCTAATGAACAAGAGTATCATACCATTTCCGGGAAATAGCGTCAAGCGTAAGGGGGGAGCAACATGAAGCCGAAGGTCAGCGCCGAAACGGATTCCGCGGGTCTGCGCCTGCTGAAGCGGGGGCGCCGGGGCCTGTGGCGGGCGGTGTTCAGCCGCGCGGGGCTCATTACGCTCTTCCTGTTGCTGCAGTTTGCGCTGCTGCTGGTGCTCTATGGTTACCTGCAGGACTTTATGCCCCATTATTACAGCTTTTCCCTGATCTTCACCGGGGTCATGGGTCTGCTGCTCATCAACAGCAATCATGAGCCAAACGCCAAGCTGACCTGGATGCTGGTGATCCTGCTGCTGCCGGTGTTTGGGGGTCTGCTGTACCTGTACACCCAGAGCGACCTGGGCCACCGCATCCTGCGCAATCGCTACTCCGCCGTTACCCGGGACACCCGGGACAGTCTGCCTCAGTCGGTGGATACGCTGGTGCATCTGGCAGATGAGGCGCCGGAAATGCGGGGGCTTGCCCGGTATGTGAACCGATCCGGCTGCTTCCCCGTGTATGACGAGACGAGGGTGCAGTACTTCCCCCTGGGGGATGAGCTGTTCCCCAGACTGCTGGAAGAGCTGGAAAAGGCGGAGAAGTTCATTTTCCTGGAATACTTCGTTGTGGATGAAGGGGAAATGTGGGGCAGGATTCTGGAGATCTTGGCCCGCAAGGCCGCCCGGGGGGTGGATGTGCGCCTGATGTATGACGGCACCAACGAATTTTTCACCCTGCCTCGGAACTACCCCAAGCGCCTGGCAGCCTTGGGGATCCGCTGCCGGGTTTTCGCCCCGGTGATGCCCTTCGTTTCCACCCACTATAACTACCGGGATCACCGGAAGATCCTGGTGATCGACGGGAAGACAGCCTTCACCGGCGGCGTGAATCTGGCGGATGAGTATATCAACCGGGTGCGCCGCTTTGGGCATTGGAAGGACAGCGCCGTGATGCTCCAGGGCGATGCCGTGCGCAGCTTCACGCTGATGTTTTTGCAGATGTGGAATCTGGAGGAGGGCGCCGTGGAGGAGCGGGAGCTGCTGTCTGCTCCGGTGGAGCCTTGTCCGGCGGCAAAGGGCTTTGTGATGCCCTATGCCGACTGCCCCCTGGATCGGGAGCGGGTGGGCGAATGGGTGTATCTGGACATCCTGAACCGGGCGCGGAACTACGCGTATATCATGACGCCTTATTTGATCCTGGACGGGGAGATGGAAACCGCCTTGAAATTTGCCGCGGAGCGGGGCGTGGATGTGCGCCTGATCCTGCCGGGGATCCCCGACAAGCGTCTGCCCTATGCCCTGGCCAAGACCCACTACCGTTCGCTCCTGGCTTCGGGGGTGCGGATCTATGAGTACACGCCGGGTTTTGTCCACGCAAAGGTTTTTGTCAGCGATGACCGGGAGGCCACCGTCGGCACCGTGAACCTGGACTACCGCAGTCTCTATCACCACTTCGAGTGCGGCGCCTATCTGCACCACACGGACTGCATCCCCGCCATTCGGGCGGATTTTGTCAAAACCCAGGAAAAGTGCCGCAGCGTGACGCCGGAAACCCTGCGGCAGGAAAAGCTCCGAGTCAAGCTGGAGGGCGCGCTGATGAAGGTGCTGGCCCCGCTCTTATAATGATGATATGATGGCGAAAAGCAAAACAGCATGGCTGTTTTGCCATATACTCATTGCAATGAGCATCGGGCGAATGATTTTGAGAATCATTTGCTGCCAAACCTGCCGTTTGGCAGCGAAATCAATCGAATTCTCGATTGATTTCGCCATCCGATGAGTCTTATAAAAAACGGCTGTGAAACTTTCGTTTCACAGCCGTAATTTTATAAGACTCAAGATTTCTGATCCCCGATGGCGCCCTCGTAGTCATAGCTCCAGCCCTTGTCCAGCAGCCAATAGTCCACCGGGTCCTCAATGGGCTCGCCCTCTTCAATGGGCGTGTCGGCGTTGGGGGCGTTTTTCAGCTTGTGCCTGGTCTCGAAGGCCCGCAGATCCTTCAGCGTGAAGGGCAGGCCAAGCTCCGCCGCAATGGGCAGCAGCACATCCTCCACCACCGCGTCCCGAATCTCCAGGCTGCCGGGGTAGTTGGCCTCCGCGTCCAGCACCCGACGGCGCAGCGCCTCATCCCGGGTATACAGATCAAAGAATTTTTCCACATTTTCGTTCATATCCTGTACCTCCTTGGCTTTCTTACACGGTATTATACACGCTCCCGCCTGTCCCGACAAGGGGCGGCGGAAAAAACGGTTTGCAATCACGAAGGGAAATGTTATAATGATGATATGATGCCGAAAAGCAAAACAGCATGGCTGTTTTGCCATATAATCAATCATAAGCCTATGGAAAGGATGATGCCTGTGAATTGCACCCAATGCGGCGCGCCCATCCAAGCGAATCAAAAATTCTGCGTCCAGTGCGGCGCGGCCCTGAACGGCTCTCCCGCGCCTGCTGCGGCGGAGGAGCCCAAGCTGGACCTGAGCGCCTATTTTGACAATACGCCCACGGCGCCGGAGGAGCAGATCCCGGACAATCTGTTTGACGCCCAGCCCCAGACGCAGGAAGAGACGGAGCCGGCCTATCAGACGGAGCTGGAGCAGGCTTTCCAGGCGGAGTTTGAAGCCCAGGCTCCCGTTCAGCCCCAGCCCCCATACCGGCCTCAGCAGGAGCCGCGGGTCCCGTATCCCGCCCAGCCCCAGCGCCCCCAGGCGCAGAACCCGCAGCCCCGGCGGCCTGCTGCCCCGCCTAAGGCGAAGAAAGCGGCGCCCAAAAGCGACCGCGGCCTGAACACCGCACTGCTGATCTGCACGGTTCTGGCGGTGGCGGTGCTGACCTTTGTGATCGTGCTGCTGCTGATCCCGAAAAGCAGCTCGTCCCAGAATGTGCCCCAGGAGGATATCGTCATCGTGACCGGGCAGCCCCAGGAGGGGCAGCTTCCTTCCCCGGCTGTTACCGAGGCACCCACCGTGATCGTGACGCCCACCCCCCTTCCGGCCACGCCGACGCCCGCTCCCACGCCCTCTCCCACGCCGACGCCCAAGCCTGCGTCGGAGTATCTGCTGCCGGAGAGCAACACCCGCTATCTGACGGAGGCAGACATCAGCGGCCTGACCCACGAGGAGCTCTGCTTTGCCCGCAATGAGATCTTCGCCCGCCACGGGCGGATTTTCCAGACGCCGGAGATCGCCGCCTATTTCAACAGCAAGAGCTGGTATCACGGCACCGTCTCGGCTTCGAACTTCAGCACAAGCGTGTTCAATGAGTATGAGCGTGCAAACATTGCCCTGATTAAGGACTATGAAAACAAGTACTATGGCGGATCCTATTATTAAGTCATGGTGTGGAAGAAAAAACACTGGGTGCTGCTGGTGCTGATCGGTGTGCTGCTGGGCCTGCTGGGGGCGCTGGTGGTTTTGCTTGGGCGGGCCCAGGCGCCATCTCCCCGGAAGGAGAGTCCGCTGCCGCAGCCCGCGCAGGCGAGTCCTGCGCCGGAGGCATCGCCGCCCCCGGCAGGCAGCCCTAGCCCCGCGCCGGAGGAACCGGTGGGGGAGGCGCTGGTCGCCTTCGCCGGGAGCCATCCGGGACGCTGGAGCCTGTGCTGGATGGCCCTGCCCGGTGGCTCGCCGGTCTATGTGGCCACAGACGGGGAAGCCATGGTCTCTGCCAGCCTCATCAAGCTCTTCATCATGGGCGCGGTCTATGAGCAGCTGGAAAGCGGCGCTCTGGAGCGGGACACGGCGGCTCCCTTGCTCAAGGCCATGATCACCGTCAGCGACAACCCCTCGGCAAACGAGCTGATCCGCCTCCTGGGCGGAGGCGATGAAGAGAAGGGCATGTCCGCCGTAAACGATTGGTGTGCCCGACAGGGCTATGCCGAAACAAGCCTGAACCGGCTGATGCTGGTGGAAAACGGCCTGCAGAATACCACCACCGCCGCCGACTGCGCGGCGATGCTCGCCGCAATTTACCGGGGCGACTGCGTGTCCCGGGCTGCATCGGAGGAGATGCTGGGCCTGCTGCTGGGGCAGACGCGGAATGACCGGCTGCCTGCGGGGCTTCCGGAGGGCACGCCCATCGCCCACAAGACCGGAGAGCTGCTGGGCCTCTGCTGGGCGGACGTGGGCATTGTGTACAGCCCCGGGGGGGATTATATCCTCTGCGTCATCTCGGATGGCGCCCTGACCGAAGCGGAGGCCAGAGAGGCCATGGCGGCCCTCTCCCGGCAAATCTACGAGATTCTGAACCCATAAAGGAACGGAGGTGTGACACCGTCACACCTCCGTTCCTTTATAAAAACGGAAACCTATTTCACGGGGATCATGCAGCGCATGGCGTTGAGGATGGCGAGGATCAGCACGCCCACGTCCCCGAAGACGGCCAGCCACATATCCGCGACGCCAAGGGCGCCCAGGATCAGGATGGCGAATTTCACCGCCAGGGCAAAGCCGATGTTCTCCCGCACGATGCGCATGGTCTTGCGGGCAATCTTCACGGCAGTGGCCAGACGGGAGGGCTTGTCGTCCATCAGCACGATGTCCGCCGACTCAATGGCGGCGTCGCTGCCCATGGCGCCCATGGCGATGCCTACGTCCGCGCGAGCCAGCACCGGCGCGTCGTTGATGCCGTCGCCCACGAAGGCCAGCTTCGCGCCGCTTTCCAGCAGGCGCTCCACCTCTTCCACCTTCTGCACGGGCAGCAGCTCCGAGCGCAGGGTGTCCACCCCCAGCTGTTCCGCAACGGCCCGGGCGACCTTCTCCCGATCGCCAGTGAGCATCACGGTGTTGCGGACGCCCAGGCTCTTCAGCGCGGCGATGGCGTCAGCGGCATCAGGCTTCAGCTGGTCGTTGATGACGATATGACCCAGGTACTCCCGGCCCCGAGCGATGTGCACCACGGTACCGGGCAGATGGCACTCGTGCCAGTCTGCGCCGATCTGCTCCATGAGCTTGCCGTTGCCGACGAAGAAGGTCTCCCCGTCCACCTCCGCCTGCAGGCCCATGCCCGCAAGCTCCTGCACCGGCCCAAGCCGGGCAGGGTCGATGTGCTTTCCGTGGGCGGCTACGATGGATTCCGCCACCGGATGGGTGGAACGGCTCTCCGCCGCGGCGGCAATATCCAGCAGCGCGTCCGGGGCAAGTTCTTTGGGATGCACCGCGTCCACCTTGAAGCTGCCCTGGGTCAGGGTGCCGGTCTTGTCGAAGGCCACCGTGTCCACCGAGGCCAGCATCTCCAGGTCGTTTGCGCCCTTGATGAGGATGCCGGCCCGAGAGGCGCCGCCGATGCCTCCAAAGAAGCTCAGCGGCACGGAGACCACCAGCGCGCAGGGGCAGGACACCACCAGGAAAATCAGCGCCCGGTGGATCCAGCCGCCCCAGTCGCCCACAAAAAGCGGGGGCACCAGACCCAGCAGCAGTGCGCCGATCACCACGCAGGGGGTGTACCAGCGGGCAAAGCGGGTGATAAAGCCCTCCACCCTGGCCTTTTTCTCGGCGGAATTCTCTACCAGCTCCAGGATCCGGGCCACGGTGCTGTTTTCATAAACGCTGTCAGAGCGCACCTGCAGTACGCCGCTGAGGTTGATGGAGCCGCTGACCACCCGGTCGCCGACTGCCACGTCCACCGGCAGGCTCTCACCGGTGAGGGCTGCGGTGTTCAGGCTGCTCTGGCCGGCCAGCACTGTGCCGTCCAAGGGGATCCGTTCGCCCGGGCGGATCAGGATCGTCTCGCCCAGCTGGACCTCCTCTGGGGCCACCTCTTCCTCCTGCCCGTCCCGCAGCACCACCGCATAATCCGGGCGGATGTCCATCAGCGCGGCAATGGACTTGCGGCTGCGGCCCACGGCAACGGACTGGAACCACTCGCCGATCTGATAGAACAGCATGACGGCGGCGGCCTCCGGGTATTCCCCGATGGCGAAGGCGCCGATGGTGGCGATGGCCATAAGGAATTTTTCGTCAAAGACCTGCCCGTGGAGGATGCCCCGGATGGCGCCCCAGAGCACATCGTAGCCGATGACCAGCCAGGGCAGGGCATAGGCCAGGCCCTTCCACAGCCCTTCGACGGGCAGCAGCGCCGCCCCTGCCAGGAGCAGCGCCGCAAGGACGATCCGAAGAAGATTTTTCTTCTGCTTCCGGCTCATTTCAGGATCACCCGGCAGTCCGGCTCCACCTTGGCGATGCACTTGACGGCGGCCTTGACCGCTTCGTCAAATTTCTCGTCCTCGGCCTCGATGGTCATCTTCTGGGTCATGAAGCTGACGGTGGCCTTCTGCACGCCATCCAGCTTGTTGATGGCGGCCTCCATTTTGGCGGCGCAATTGGCGCAATCCAGATCTTCCAGCTTAAAGGTCTTTTTCATTTCCAATCTCCTTTCCTGATAGGCTCCCCCGAAAGGGAAGCTTCTCGTAGGGACGACCATCGGTCGTCCGTGTTTGGATCTCCGCAAGGGAATACGGCCGACCAATGGTCGGCCCTACGGGGGCCGCCGCCGTCAGCGGGATTCCTGTTCCTCCAAGTGCTCTTCGATCAAATGCTCAAAGCCCTGGGCGACGATGGTGCGTACATGGTCGTCGGACAGGAAATAGTAGATGGTCTTGCCCTCCCGGCGCTTGCCCACCAGATCCGCGTCCTTCAAGATCCGCAGCTGATGGGAGATGGCCGATTGGGTCATGCCCAGCAGATCCGCAATGGCGCACACGCACATCTCCGATTCCAGCAGCGCGTAGAGGATCTTGATGCGGGTGGTATCGCCAAAAATCTTGAACAGATCGCTCAGATCGCACAGCAGCTCATCCGTGGGCAGATCCTGCCGTACCTTTTGCAGGATCGCTTCGTGATCGTGCGCCATCACTTGAACCTCCGTTCATATGTTTAACTGTTCATATGTTAACACGCTCATATGTTTCTGTCAAGAGGGCTTGGGAAAAAAGACTGGATAAATGGGAAAAACCATGTTACACTAAAGTGAAAACAAATGGAGGAGGTTTGCATATGTCCGAAAAGAAACCCGTTCCCGGCAAGGATGGCAACAAGTATGTCCCCTTTGAGCAGCGCACGGGGGAGAGCTCGGTGGTGTTTTTCACCCGGGATCTGTCCGAGGAGGGTCTGAAGAAGGTCTACGACAAGGTCGCTTCCGTGCTGACGGGCAAGGTGGCGGTGAAGCTGCACACCGGCGAGGCCCAGGGACCCAACATCATTCCCCGCCCCTGGGTGAAGGAGCTGCTGGCGTCTCGTTTGCCCGAAGCCACCATCATCGAGACCAACACCTACTATGAGGGCAGCCGCTATACCACCGAGGCCCACCGCAAGACCCTGGAGGTGAACGGCTGGACCTTCTGCCCCGTGGATATCACCGACGCGGAGGGCGTGGCGGCCCTGCCGGTGAAGGGCGGCAAGTGGTTCACCGAAATGCATGTGGGCAAGAGCATGCTGAACTATGATTCCCTCCTGGTGCTGACCCACTTCAAGGGCCACATGATGGGCGGCTTCGGCGGCTCGAACAAGAACATCGGCATCGGCTGCGCCGACGGGCGCATCGGCAAGAAGGAGATCCACAGCTATCCGGGCGGCGGCATGTGGAGCATTGCCGAGGAGGAGCTGATGGAGCGCATCAGCGAGAGCACCAAGGCCACCATTGACCACTTTGCGCCCCATGTCTGCTTTGTCAACGTGATGCGCAATATGTCCGTCTCCTGCGACTGTGAGGGCCCCGGGGCCGAGCCCGTGGTGACGCCGGACGTGGGCATCCTGGCGTCTCTGGACATCCTGGCGGTGGACAACGCCTGCATGGATCTCATCTACAACCTGCCCGAAGGCGGCGGCAAGGCCCTGGTGGAGCGGGTGGAGAGCCGCCACGGCCTGCGTCAGCTCAGCTATATGAAGGAGCTCGGCATGGGCAACGACCGCTATGTGCTCATCGACCTGGACAACGGCGAAAAAGAAATCACCGCGGCGGAAGCGGTGAAGGACGTGAAGCCCGGCTGGGAGCCGGACCGCTTCAACACCTTCTGGGGCCGCAACAAGCACCGCTAAGCAGCGTTGAGACAGAAAAACAGGGCTGGGAGATCTGCTCTCCCAGCCCTGTTATTTTAGATGGGCAAGCCGCCTCCCTCATTCTTGCGGCCCGGGGCAGCGAGACGCTTTGCAACCAACAGTTGATTTTTCTCCAAAAAGTTTCATGTAGACGCCTGCGCTGAATTCGGATATCATGGAATCGAACCGGTTCCAAGAACGCAAACAAGGAGAATCATCATGAATATCGGAGCAAAAATCAAATTTCTGAGAAAAGAGAAAAAAGTGACCCAGGAGGAGCTGGCGGAGTATCTGCACATCTCTTCCCAGGCCATCAGCAAGTGGGAGACGGGGGCGTCCAGCCCGGACATCGACCTGCTGCCCAAGCTTGCGATCTTCTTCGGAACCTCTCTGGACGCGCTGCTGGACTTTGACCAGAGCCAGGTGAACGCGGCAGTGGAGGCGCTGGTGCGAGAGAGCGGACGGGGCGGGAACGATCCCGCAAAGTCCGAGGCCTTTCTGCGCAAGGCGCTGGAAAAGTACCCCAACAACGACCTGCTGCTGACCTGCATCCTGGAGGATATGCAGGAGCAGAACAGCGACAAAAGACGCAGCGGGGAGATCCTGGAGATCGGAGAGCGGATTCTGGCCTGCACCAAGGACGACGAGCTGAAGATCGACGTGCTGCGCGTCATGGCGGAGACCTACCACGGCCTGGGCGAGCAGGCCATGGCCGAATACTACCTGGAAAAGATCCCGGCCCTGCATTTTCAATATTACGAAATCGCTGCGGCCATCAAAAGCGGCAAGGCGCGGCTGGAGGAGGCCGGGAAGGCGGAGGATCTGTGCATCGACAAGCTGATGTGCATGCTCTGGCTGCGGCGGGAAGAGGCCGACGAGCAGGGCAAGGCAGAGCTGGACCGGCAGGCGCGGGAGATGTTCGCGTTCTTTGGGGGCTGGCCCATCTACCGGGAGATCACGGAGATCATGGAGCGGCTCTGGAACGAGGGCAGGATCATGGCGATCTACCAGTGATGACGACAGAAAAAAGAATCGGGGGAACAGGCAAAGCTGTTCCCCCGATCCATGTGTAGACAAACCCTCATGCATGTCATTGCGAGCCAGTGTCGCAACACTGGCGTGGCAATCCGTTCCCTTTACAACAAAGTACGGATTCCCACACCAGTGACATCGGTCACTGGTTCGGAATGACAAGGCTTCGTATTTTACAGCACGCCCTTTCTCAAAGCTGAAAACTGAAAACTCACTTCTCCGCGGTGTCGATGCTCTTGCCGAAGACGAAGAAGCGCTGGTAGAGAAACTCGGTGACAAAGTTCAGGCCCATGTTGAGGGCGGTGACCAGATACTCGTTCCAGCCCAGCGTGTCCGCCAGATAGTGCTCCAGCAGGGTGCTCAGCGGCGTGAACACCGCGTAATAGCAGGCCACCTTCAGCATGGCGATGGGGACGTTGGCTGCGGATTTGAAGGTGAACTTCCGGTTCAGCGTGAAGTTCCACAGCACCGAAAGCACCAGGGCGATCAGATAGCTCAGCCAATAGGGCAGGTGCAGCAGCTCGTTCAGCAGGGCAAAGCTGCCCATCTGGATGATGCCCGCGCTGGCGGAGAAAAGGGTGAATTTCACGGCCCGCAGGGCCTCTTTTTTCTTGTTGCTTTCTGGTTTCCTGTTTTCTTCCATACGACCGCCTCCCATCGTTGGCATTATACCCCCGGGACGTTCGGGAGGCAAGAAAAATGTTCAAAAATTTTGAAGAGATCGGCAGCGCCGCGGAGAAAGGATCCTTCGCCGCTTCGCGCCTCAGGATGACAACAGCAGAACAGCGCCTTACCGTGCCTGCTCCAGATCCGCGATGTGCATGTACTCGTCGTAGCTGCAGAGCCGGTCGATGATGCCGTCCTCGGTGATCTCGATGATGCGGTTGGCCACGGTCTGGGTCAGCTGGTGGTCGTGGCAGGAGAAGATCACGTTGTACTTGAAAGCCTCCAGGCCATTGTTCAGCGCAGCGATGGATTCCAGATCCAGGTGGTTGGTGGGCTGATCCAGCACCAGGAAGTTTGCGCCGGAGAGCATCATCCGGGAGAGCATGCAGCGCACCTTCTCGCCGCCGGAGAGGACCTTGGCGGGCTTATACACATCGTCCCCGGAGAAGAGCATCCGGCCCAGGAAGGTGCGCAGGTAGCTCTCCCGCTTGTCCTCGGAAAACTGCCGCATCCACTCGATCAGATCGGCGTCAAAGCCGTCGAAGTAGCTGTTGTGGTCCTTGGGGAAGTAGGCGGGCTGGATGGAGGCGCCCCATTTGACCGTGCCCTCGTCCGGCTCCTCCTCGCCCATGAGGATCTTGTAGAGCATGGTCACGGCCAGCTCGTTCTTGCCCACAATGGCGATCTTGTCCTCCTTGCTCACGATGAAGCTGACCTTGTTCAGGAGCTTCACGCCATCCACGGTCTTGGAGATCTCGGTGACGAAGAGGCGGTCCTTGCCCGGCTCCCGCTCGGCCTTGAAGCCCACCCAGGGATAGCGCCGGCCGGAGGCGGGCAGCTCCTCCACGGTGATCTTGTCCAGCAGCTTCCGGCGGGAGGTGGCCTGCCGGGACTTGGACTTGTTGGCGGAGAAGCGGGCGATGAAGGTCTGCAGCTCCTGAATCTTCTGCTCGGCCTTCTTGTTCTGGTCCCGGATCAGCTTCTGGATCAGCTGGCTGGATTCATACCAGAAGTCGTAGTTGCCCACGTACATCTTGATCTTGCCGTAGTCGATGTCCACAATGTGGGTGCAGACGTTGTTGAGGAAGTAGCGGTCATGGCTCACCACCAGCACCGTGCCCTCATAGTCCATGAGGAAGTCCTCCAGCCACACAACGCTGCTGAGGTCCAGGTTGTTGGTGGGCTCGTCCAGCAGCAGCACGTCGGGCTTGCCGAAGAGCGCCTGGGCCAGCAGCACCTTTACCTTCAGGCGGGGGTCGACGTCCCGCATCAGGCTCTCGTGCAGCTCCACCGGGACGCCGAGGCCCTGCAGGATGCGCCCGGCGTCCGATTCGGCCTCGTAGCCGCCCAGCTCCGCGAACTCCTCCTCCAGCTCCGCGGCCCGGATGCCGTCCTCGTCGGAGAAGTCCTCCTTCTCGTAGATGGCGTCCTTCTCCCTGCCGCAGTCGAAGAGGCGCTGGTGGCCCATGATCACGGTGTCCAGCACCCGGCAGTCGTCATACAGGCTCTGGTTCTGCTTGAGGACGGACATGCGCCGCTTTGCTTCCAGCACCACGGAGCCGGAGCTGGGCTCCAGCTCCCCGGAGAGGATCTTGATGAAGGTGGATTTGCCCGCGCCGTTTGCGCCGATGATGCCGTAGCAGTTCCCGGCCACAAATTGCAGGTCCACCTTGGAAAACAGCACGGACGAGCCGAACTGCATAGATAAGTCGTTGACAGTTAACATGGTGACACTCCTATCAAAGCTTGTAGGGGCGACCTTTGCGGTCGCCCGCTTTTATCTGATCTTTTTCCAGCCCAGGGCGGGGGCGACGCGGGCGATCTCCGGCAGAAGCTTTGCGCCGAAGACCCAGATCTCCTTCCGCCAGGGGTGACCAAGATAGCCAAAGCGGAAGTCCTCGTCCAAAAAGAAATAGTAGTCCCCGTCGGGGTAATAAAAGGGGAAGGCCGCCCGGTACTGTCCTCCGCCGTCCTCCAGCTTGACTCTCTTCTGCTCCTCTTCCCTCCGAGGGTCATAGAGGAAGGCGCAGTGGTACCAGTCCATGGCGTAGAGCCGCTTGCCCGGCTCGGTCACGGAAAGCAGGCAAGCCTTGACTTTCTCCGCCGTCTGCTCGATCTGCTCCTGGCTCACCTCGTCCAGGGCGTAGACGGCCCAGGGCTTCGGCAGCCGGAAGGGACGCTTCCACCAGCGCAGGGAGTGCCCCCGATATTTGGCGTCCGGCCGGAAGCACAGCTCCAGGCTGACCCGATCCTCCAGCGCTCTTGTTTCCTGTTCATTCAGCAGCATGGCAAGCTCCTTTTAATCAAAATACTTCTCCACAAAATCGACCTTCTCCACGGTGAACTCCCTGCCCCGCAGGTAGTTCAGGATCCCCGCGTCGGTGGGGAAATCGAAGCGCAGCTTGTAGGAATAGAGGGCCTGGCCCTTCTCGTCAAAATCCTTGTTGAAGCGCTCCCGGCCATACTTGCCGTCCCCCAGCAGGGGCCAGCCCGCATGGGCCATCTGGACCCGGATCTGGTGGGTGCGTCCGGTGAGAAGCCGGCATTCCACCAGACTCAACGGCCCCTTGGAGCGCAGCAGCTTATATTCCGTCACGGCGGTCTTGGCCCCCGGCTCGGGCTTTTGCTTCACAAAAACCTGGTTTTTCTGGGCGTCCTTGAAGAGATAATTTTCCAGCCTTCCCTCGGGAGGCTTGGGCCTCCCCTGGACGGCGCAGAGGTAGAACTTCTCGATTTCCCGATCCCGGATCTTGTCGTTCAGGATCCGCAGGGCCTCGGCGTTTTTGGCGGCGATGACGATGCCGCCGGTGTTCCGGTCGATCCGGTTGCAGAGGGCGGGGGCGAAGGAATTCTCCTCCCTGGGCCGCCACTCGCCCTTTTGGGCCAGGTAGGCCTGAATGTTGGCGATCAGAGTGTTGTAGTCCCAGACGCCCGCACTGTGGCAGAGGACGCCGGGCTTTTTGTCCGCCAGGAGGATGTTCTCGTCCTCATAGACGATGGTGAGCCGGGGCGTGCCCACTTTTAAATAAGAATTTTCTTCCCGGGGCTTTTCAAAGAACTCGTCGTTGATGTATAATTGAAGCAGGTCCCCCTCCTGCAGGCGCAGGTCCCGCTTGGCGCCCTTGCCGTTTACCTTGATGCGCTTGAGGCGGATATATTTCTGCAGCAGGCTCTCCGGCAGCAGGGGCACGGCCTTGGAGACAAAGCGGTCCAGCCGCTGGCCGGCGTCATTGGCTTTGATCTGCAATTCTTTCAT
The DNA here is from genome assembly GCA_964395795.1 of uncultured Oscillospiraceae bacterium. Classification (GTDB taxonomy): domain Bacteria; phylum Bacillota; class Clostridia; order Oscillospirales; family Oscillospiraceae; genus Limivicinus. The sequence goes on along the minus strand of CAYNBS010000004.1, from coordinate 81,452 downwards.
AAAAAGATCCTTTTCAAAATCCATTTTTTTGTAGTATACAACACAAATTTGGTGTTGACAAGTGGGAATGGTTCAACTATAATACTTAGGCGACTGTAGCGAGGTATGCTTATGCGACTGAATTTGCGAGAGATCATTGAAGTTCCCGGCGGCGCCGTTCCCTTTGCGTGCGAGCTGGAAACGGAGCGGCTGGATTTCCCCTCGGTTCTGAACTATCACGGCAAGCCTCATGCAGAAGGCCGCGTGTATAACGAGGCCGGCGTGCTGCACCTGGAGGGCACGCTGCGGGCGGAGATGACCTGTGTCTGTGACCGCTGCGGCGAGGCTTATGACAGCGTGAAGGAGACGGCGCTGGATGCCGTGATCGTGGAGGAGGAGAGCGAGGAGTATCCCGAGCTGTTCGTACTGGACGGCAACGAGATCGACCTGGACGAGATCCTCTCCACCTGCTTCATCCTGGATATGGAGACCAAGTTCCTCTGCAGGGAGGATTGCAAGGGCCTCTGCTCCCGGTGCGGCAAAAACTTAAACCTTGGCCCCTGCGGATGCAGGAAAGAAATTGATCCAAGATTTGCTGTGCTTGAGCAGCTTTTGGATAAGAATAACTGAGCTGCTCAGAACAGCTTAAAATCAGGAGGTGTCAACATGGCAGTCCCGAAAGGAAAGGTATCCAGACAGCGGCGTGATAAGAGACGCTCTTCCCACTGGAAGCTCACCGCCCCCAGCATCGTGAAGTGCCCCAACTGCGGCGAGTTCTGCATGCCCCATCGTGCTTGCCCCCACTGCGGACAGTACAAGGGCCGCGTGGTCTTGAACGTTGAGGAGAAGTGAAAAAGCTCGAGGAGGAGAGGCATAGTCCGCTCCTCCTTTTGCTATTTGCGCCTGCAGACGCTCGATCCTTTTCGTAGGGGCGGCTATCAGCCGCCCGGCAATGGAAACGGGCGGCTGATAGCCGCCCCTACGGAGTGACTTATGGACAACATCATCAAATCCATCGACCCCACAAGCCCGCTGCGGCATCACGCAAAGGTGGGGGACAATCTGATCTCCATCAACGGCAAGCGGGTGCTGGACGTGCTGGACTATAAGTTCTACGCCTATGACACCAGGCTGGACGTGCTGCTGCGCCGCCCGGACGGGACGGAATATCACGTCCCGGTGCACAAGCGGGAGGGCGGCGACCTGGGGCTGGATTTTGAGAGCTATCTCATGGACAATCCCCGCTCCTGCGCCAACAACTGCGTCTTCTGCTTCATCGACCAGCTGCCCCCCGGTATGCGCAAGACCATGTATTTTAAGGATGACGACGCCCGTCTCAGCTTCCTGCTGGGCAACTACATCACCCTCACCAATCTCTCCAAGCGGGAGATCCAGCGGATCATCGACCTGCATGTGAGCCCGGTGAACATTTCGGTGCACACCACCGATCCGGAGCTGCGCTGCCGGATGCTGAAAAACAAGCGGGCGGGGGAGACCATCGAGGTCATGCGCCGCTTCGCAGAGAACGGCATCACCATGAACTGCCAGATCGTCTGCTGCCCCGGCTGGAACGACGGGGCGGCCCTGCAGCGGACCATGGAGGATCTGGCGGCCATGTACCCGGGGGTGCATAGCGTCAGCATCGTGCCGGTGGGGCTGACCAAGTACCGGGAGGGGCTGGAGAAGCTCATCCCCTTCACTGCCGAGCACGCCGGGGAGACCATCGACCAGATCACCGCCTTCGGAGATGCCTGTATCGAGAAGTACGGCACCCGCATCTTCTGGTGCGGGGACGAGCTGTACCTGGAGGCCGGGCGGGAGCTGCCCCCGGATGAATTCTATGAGGAGCACACCCAGCTGGAAAACGGCGTGGGCATGCTGCGCCTTATGGAGACGGAGTTTCGCTCCGCCTTGAAGCTCTCCGACGCACCGGACGGGGTACCCTTCTCCATCGCCACCGGCACGGCGGCGGCCCCCTTCTTTGAGGGCTTGCTTGCCCGGGCAAAGGAGCGGTGGCCGGAGCTGAACGGCCGGGTCTATGCCATCGAGAACGACTTCTTCGGCCACAGCATCACCGTGGCGGGGCTGGTCACCGGCCGGGATCTGATCCGGCAGCTCAAGGGCAGGGAGCTGGGGGAGCGGCTTTTCGTCTCCCAGAATATGCTTCGCCGCCAGGAGATGGATTTCCTGGACGATGTGAAGCTGGAGGAGGCCGCAGCGGCCCTGGGCCTGCCCATCTATCCCGTGGAGGCGGACGGCTTCGCCCTGTGGGACGCCATCTCCGGCGACCTGCTGCCGGAGATCCGCATCCCCCGGCCCGCCCGGGAGGAGACGGAGTACTACCAGTACAATCAGAATTGAACGAAGCGCTATGGGACAAGATATTACACTGCCCATCGAGGACGGATATGTGAACGTCCGGGTGGGCGCGATCATCGAAAAAGACGGGAAAATCCTCATGGTCGGCAACGATACCGCCGATTATTGCTACTCCGTGGGCGGCCGGATCCAGTTTGGCGAGAGCGCCGAGGACGCGGTGCGCCGGGAGGTGCTGGAGGAGACCGGCTGGGAGCTTGAGATCGACCGGCTGGGCTTTATCCAGGAGGACTTCTTCCTGGGCGATTCGCCCGCCAAGCGGGGGAAGCTGATCTACGAGATCGGATTTTATTTCTACATGAAGACCCCGGGAGACTTTGCGCCCCGCTGCGAGAGCCTTACCGAGGAGGGCCGCGGCGAGCATCTGGAATGGATCTCGCCCGATACGGAGAAGACGATTTACCCCGCCTTTTTCCGGACCATGGCATCCGATCCCGTGCCCTATGTCCGCCATGTGGTGACGGACGAACGAAATTGAAGGAAAAGGAGGTTTTGCCAGATGGGAAAGCCTTTGGTAGCCATCGTGGGCCGGCCCAATGTGGGCAAGTCCATGCTCTTTAACCGCCTGGTGGGGCAGCGCCTCTCCATCGTGGAGGACACCCCCGGCGTCACCCGGGACCGGCTCTATGCCGAATGCGAGTGGTGCGGGCGTAAATTTGATATGGTGGACACCGGCGGCATCGAGCCCACCACCGACAGCGAGATCCTGCTCTTCATGCGGGAGCAGGCCCAGATCGCCATCGACCAGGCCACGGTCATCATCTTCGTGACCGACCTGCGCACCGGCGTCACCGCGGCGGATCAGGACGTGGCCAACATGCTGCTGCGCTCCAAAAAGCCCGTGGTGCTGGCGGTGAACAAGGCCGACTCCACCGGAGTCACGGACCTGGGCGTGTATGAGTTCTACTCCCTGGGCCTTGGCGACCCCATCCCTACCTCTGCGGTCCACGGCCACGGCACCGGCGATCTGCTGGACGAGTGCCTGAAGTATTTCCCGCCCGCCGAGGAGGATGAGGAGGATGAGGATCTCATCAAGGTGGCCATCATCGGCAAGCCCAACGTGGGCAAAAGCTCCCTGGTGAACCATATCCTGGGGGAGAAGCGGGTCATCGTCAGCAACATGGCCGGCACCACCCGGGACGCGGTGGACACCGTGTATGAAAATGAGCTGGGCCGCTATATGTTCATCGACACCGCCGGCATCCGCCGCAAGTCCAAGGTGGACGAGCGGGTGGAGAAATTCTCCGTCATGCGGGCGCAGATGGCCATTGAGCGGGCGGACGTGTGCCTCATCATGATCGACGCCCGGGACGGCGTCACCGATCAGGACACCAAGATCGCAGGTCTGGCCCACGAGGCGGGCAAGGCCAGCATCATTATCGTCAACAAGTGGGACCTGGTGGAAAAAGAGACGGGCACCATGGAGAAGATGCGCAAGGACATCATGTGGGATCTGAGCTTCATGAGCTACGCCCCCATCCTCTTCATCTCCGCCCTCACCGGCCAGCGCACCAACCGCATTTTTGAGCTCATCAACTTTGTCAACGACCAGAGCAATATGCGCATCTCCACCGGCATGCTGAACAATGTCCTGGCGGACGCCCAGGCTCGGGTGCAGCCGCCCACGGACAAGGGCCGCCGCCTGAAGATCTACTACATGACCCAGACGGGCATCAAGCCGCCCAACTTCGTCATCTTCTGCAACAGCCGGGAGCTGTTCCACTTCTCCTATCAGCGGTATCTGGAAAACCAGATCCGCGCCGTGTTTGGCCTGGAGGGCACGCCGGTGCGCATCGTGATCCGGCAGAAGGGAGACAAGGAATGATCCTCAACGTGTTTTTGCTGCTGCTGGTGGCCTTCGTGGCCTACTGTGTGGGCAGCATCAGCACCCTGCGGGTGGCATCCCAGTATGTGTTCCGCCGGAACCTGCAAAAGCTGGGGAAGGGGAACGTCTGGCTCTCCAACTTCCGTCGGCTCTACGGGCCCGTCGGCTTTGTGAAGCTTGGCCTGGTGGAGATCGGGAAGGATCTGCTGGCGTTGCTGTTCGGCGCGCTGCTCATTTCCTTCCGGGGCAGGGCGGATATCGGCGTGGCCTTCGGGGGCTTTTGCCTGATGATGGGCCGGCTTTGGCCGGTGTTCAACCGCTTTCGGGGCAGCCACGGCTGCCTGGCCCTGATCATGACAGGGCTGCTCATCTCCCCGCCCATCGGCGTCACGGCCGTTCTGGGCGTGGTGCTGGGCATCTGGATCTCCAAGAGCGTGACCGTTGGCGCTGTGACCGGAGCGGTGGCCATGGCGGCCATCAGCGTCATGGTGCTGGATGCGCCCCAGCGCTTGATCCTGATCCTGATCGTGCTGATCGCCGTGCTGGTGCTGGTGCACCACATCCCCGCCCTGGGCCGCGTGTTCCGCCACGAGGAGGAAAAGCTGAGCCGGGTGGAGGATATCACCTATAAGTTTGACGAAAAGTTTTAAATTTCCCAAAAGGGAACGCGGGCGGCGCCGGCGCCGCCCGCGTTCCCTTTTGGGAATAGAAGCCGCTGGGGCCAAATCCCGGCGGCTTTCCTTGACTTTTTGCCTCGGCTATTGTAGAGTGTTGCCTTGAGGTGAATCAAAATGCATCTTGCAGAGCTGTTCTTGATCGCCGTGGGCCTGAGCATGGACGCCTTTGCGGTTTCCGTGTGCAAGGGCCTGAGCGTGAAGGAGCTGCGCCCCCGGCATGCGCTGCTGGCGGGACTGTATTTTGGCGGCTTCCAGTTTCTCATGCCCCTGGCGGGCTGGCTGCTGGGCTACCGCTTTGAGGAAATGATCACCAGTGTGGATCACTGGATCGCCTTTGTGCTGCTGGGGCTGATCGGCGGCAATATGATCAAGGAATCCTTCTCCGAGGAAGAGGAGATGAACGACGATTTCAGCGTGAAGACCATGCTGCTGCTGGCCGTGGCCACCAGCATTGACGCGCTGGCGGTGGGCATCACCTTCGCGTTCCTGTCGGTGAAGATCCTGCCGGCTGCCGGCCTGATCGGCGTCACCACCTTTTTGCTCTCGGTGGTGGGCATCTATATCGGCCGGGCCTTCGGCGCAAAGTATAAGGCCGGAGCCGAGCGGGCAGGCGGCGTCATTCTGATCCTGATCGGCCTGAAGATCCTGCTGGAGCATCTGGGGCTGCTGCCCTTTTAAGGCTTATGACGAGAGAGAGACAAAAAACCCATTATGGGCGCATCGTGGTGCTGGCCTTGCTGCTGGGCCTGTGCATCCAAGGCTTGCTGGGCTATGTGGCTTCCCGGCGGCAGGCTGTTGCTGCGGCGCAGATCCTCCGAGAGCTGGGAAGCGTCGGGCGGAGCGCCGCAGCTGCGGAGCTGGGGGATCGGGCTGCCCGTTGGGCGGCGGCGGAGCCGCGGCTTGCCCGCCTGCCCCGGGAGCGCAGGGCCGCGGCGGAGGCGGCGGATCCCTCCCTGCTGATCCTGGTGAACCGCTGGAATCCGCTGCCGGAGGGCTATGAACCGGAGCTGGAGATCGTGGCGCGGGATGTGGACCGGGATTTTGCCCTGGACCGGCGCTGCGCCGAGGCTTTTCTGCGGATGCTGGAAGATTGCCGCGCCGCAGGAGGGAAGCCCATTGTCTGCTCGGCCTATCGCACCCAGCTGCAGCAGCAGGCCCTGTTCCAGGATAAGATACGCCGTCTGCTGGAGGAAGGCGTCTCCTGGGAAGAGGCGCCGGAGCTGGCGGGCAATACCGTGGCGGTGCCGGGCACCAGCGAGCATCAGCTTGGCCTTGCGGTGGATATCATCGATGAGGATTATCCCTACCTGGATGAAAAGCAGGAGCAGACCTTCACGCAGCAGTGGCTGATGGAAAACGCCTGGCGCTACGGCTTCATCCTTCGCTATCCCAACGGCACCACCGATGTGACCGGCATCATCTACGAGCCCTGGCATTACCGCTATGTGGGCACGGCCTATGCGGCGGAAATTTTCCGCCTGGGCCTGCCGCTGGAGCAGTATCTGGAGCTGCGGGAGGGCCGGGCATAAATTGTCGGGAAAACAGGGAACAAAGAGGAAAGAGATCAGACTGTAGACAAACCTATGCGGCAAGGTTTCGATCCGCATGGGGTGATTGTGAAGACGGGATGGGAGTCCCCTCTTCACGTACAATCTATGCAAAAATGGGAACTTTTTCGGAAGTTCCCATTTTTGCATCTCAAGCTGTCGACACTTTGTCGACAGCTTGAGATCCGTCTCATATAAGAGGCGGATCTTTTTTCGTTTCTTAAAAATCATTAATTCTCCCGGGGACGACTGTTTTTTGAAACCGGATTGTGATAAGATACCACCATCCTGAAATCATGATCGAGAGAGCCAGGAAAAGAGGCGATCGAATGCAGAAAAAGAAAACGGCGGGCAGACATGCTTCCCGCAGAAAGCCCCTGGGCGCGCCGGCGAAGATCATCCTCGCCTTGCTGGCGCTGGGCCTGCTGGCGCTGGTGGGGTTCCGGCTGCACAGTTGGATGGAGCAGCGGGGGGATACCCGCGTGATGGTTCTGGTGAACCCCTGGAATACCGTGGATAACAGCGGCTTCAGCCCCAAACTGAAGACGGTGGAGGGCGTGCAGGTCGATCAGAGCTGCGCCGCAAATCTGGAGCGGCTTCTGGAGGATTGCCGGGCGGAGGGCTGCCCCATCACCCTGACGGCGGGCTACCGCAGCCGGGAAGAGCAGCTGACGCTTTTCAACAACGAAGTGGACAAGCAGATGATGAACGGCCGCAGCGCCGATGCGGCCTACGCCATTGCCGAGCAGCGGGTGGGCACACCGGGCACCAGCGAGCATGAGCTGGGGCTGGCCATCGACGTCCAGGGCGCCAATGCCCAGAACTGGATGAAGGAGAACGCCTGGCGCTACGGCTTCATCCTCCGCTATCCCCCGGGCAGCGAGCAGATCACCGGCCGCAGCGCCGACAACGCCCATTACCGCTATGTGGGCCTCACCGCCGCCGAGCAGATCCACAGCCTGGACATCACCCTGGAGGAGTACATGGGCATGTTCTACCAGCAGGACGCTGAAATCGTCATTGAATAAACAAGCAAAAAGCTCCCGGATCGTACCGATCCGGGAGCTTTTTGCGGGAAGAATCAAACAAACGCGTAGGCTTTCAGCCGTTCCAGGGCCTCCTGCAGCAGGGAGAAGGGCAGGGCCAGATTCATGCGGATGGAGTCGGGCCAGAAGAAGCTCTCCCCGTTCTGCCAAATGACCCCGGCCCGGATGCCCCGGCGGAGAAGCTCGTCGATCTTCACGCCATGGGCCCTGCACCAGTCGCCGCAGTCGAGGAAGAGCATATAGGTCCCCTGGGGCAGCATGACGCGCACGCCGGGGAAGTTCGCCTCGATGAAAGCGCAGGCGTAGCGGAGGTTTTGGTCGATGACCGCGCACATTTCATCCACCCAAGGGCCGCCCTTGGTGTAGGCGCCGATGAGGCCCGCCATGCTGAGCACATTCTGACTGTTGTAGTGGGTGCTCTCGCTCTCCCGGCGCAGCCGGTCCCGCAGGCGGGGATTGTAGACCACATGGTAGGAGCCGATGAGCCCTGCCAGGGAGAAGGTCTTGCTGGGCGCATAGAAGGCGATGGTGCGCTGCTTTGCGTCCTCAGACACGGTCTGGGTGGGGATGTGCCGCACCCCGGGCATGAGAATGTCCGACCAGATCTCGTCAGAAATGACCAGGCAATCGTTTGCGGCGTAGATTTCCATGGCCTTTTCGATCTCCCAGCGCTCCCAGACCCGACCGGTGGGGTTGTGGGGCGAGCAGAAGATGGCCAGGTGAATGTTGTGCTCCTTCAGCTTCCGGTCCATGTCCGCAAAGTCCATGCGCCAGACGCCGTTCTCATCCCGGACGAGATCGGTGTGCACCGCCGTGCGCCCGGTGTTTTCCAGCACATGGGTGAAGCCCACATAGGTGGGCGCGTGGAGCAGGATCTTGTCGCCGGGGGTGGTGAGCATGCGGATGGCGGAGCTGACGCCGCCCAGCACACCGTTTTCGTAGCCGATGTGTTCCTTCTCCAGATCCGTCACACCCTTGCGTTGCCGGTGCCAGTCGATGATGGCCTGATAATAGGCCTCCGGCGGGGAGAAGTAGCCCAGGTTCGGGAAGCGCAGCCGCTCCTCCATGGCCTCCAGCACGCAGGGGGCGGTGGGAAAGCTCATGTCCGCGATCCACATGGGGATGGTGGAAAAGCCCTCGTCCACGGTCACGTCCGGGAAGGGGATCATGTCCGCGGCGATGATGTTCTGCCCGCGCCGATCCAGCACGGTGGTAAAGTCGTATGTCATGGCATTGTCCTCTGTCTGATCCTTTTACCAGTCGGAATCCCAGTCGGTGTCGCTGGAATCCCAGGAGTCATAGTCCGAGGACGAGCTGGAGGATTCGCTCTCCTGAATTTCGTCCCAGGTGCTGGACTGCTTGAAATCGCTGACGCCCCAGTCAGAGTCCCAGTTGTCGCCCAGACTGTAGTCAGAATAATTGCTCTCCGGAAAGCTGTTGTCCTCATACCAATAGCCGTAGGCGTTGTCGTCATAGGTATAGTACCAGTCGCTGCCGTAGTGATAATAGACCCTGCCGTTGCCGTTGCTGTAATAGCCGTCGTTCCGGTGCACGCAGCCGCGAAGCAAGAGGCCAACGCTGAGGAAGATGACCCAAAACAGCACGAACAGGAGGACGGAGCGGCTATTGGAGGTCTTCTTGCGCTTGCTGCCGCCGGAGCGAGTGGCAGGCTCGCCGTCGGGGTAGATGCCCCGGTTGTGGCACTCCTCCAGCAGCTTGAGATAGATCTCGTTGACCGCGTGCTCCTCATCCGGCCCCCGGTAGCGGATGGCCCGGCTGCCGTCGGCCTTGTTTTTGTAGACCACCACGTCCCGGCCGTCCCGGTAGATGCCGAAGGCTCTGGCCTCCCGGTAGTCTTCTCCGATAAAAAAGCGCATCCGCAGCAGGGGCATGCCCCGCTCGGCGCAGTATTCCTTCAGCTCCTCGATGGTCTTAGGCTGGAAGACGGTGCGCGGCATATCCGCCACGAACAGCTCGTTTGCCGCCCCGCAGTGGGGGCAGTTGGCTTCGTCGGAACGGACGACGCCGCCGCAGTAGGGGCACTTGCTTGTGCTTGCCATTCTTATGTACCTCTCTTTCTTCTGGATGGGAAACGCGCAGGCAAAGCCCCGTGATGGGGATCACGGGGCTGCATATGCGCGTCCTTCAGTTCAGGAAGTCCCGCAGCTTCTTGGAACGGCTGGGGTGGCGCAGCTTCCGCAGGGCCTTGGCCTCGATCTGCCGGATGCGCTCACGGGTGACGTTGAATTCCTTGCCCACTTCCTCCAGAGTGCGGGTGCGCCCGTCGGCAATACCGAAGCGCAGCTCCAGCACCTTTTTCTCCCGGGGGGCCAGAGTGTCCAGCACCTCCTCCAGCTGCTCGCGCAGCAGGGAGAAGGAAGCAGCCTCGGAGGGCTCGGAGGCGTCCTCGTCGGGGATGAAGTCGCCCAGATGGGAGTCCTCCTCCTCGCCGATGGGGGTCTCCAGGCTGACGGGCTCCTGGGCGATCTTCAGAATGTCCCGCACCTTCTCCACGGGCATGTCCATCTCGTCGGCGATCTCCTCGGCGGAGGGGTCGTGGCCCAGCTCCTGCAGCAGCTGGCGGGAGACACGGATGGTCTTGTTGATGGTCTCCACCATGTGCACGGGGATGCGGATGGTGCGGGCCTGGTCGGCGATGGCGCGGGTGATGGCCTGGCGGATCCACCAGGTGGCGTAGGTGGAGAACTTGTAGCCCTTGGTGTAGTCGAACTTCTCCACAGCCTTGATAAGGCCCAGGTTGCCCTCCTGGATCAGATCCAGGAACAGCATGCCGCGGCCCACATAGCGCTTGGCGATGGATACCACCAGGCGAAGGTTTGCCTCGGTCATGCGGTGCTTGGCCTCCTCATCCCCCTCGGACATGCGGATGGCCAGGGCAATCTCTTCCTCCGGGGTCAGCAGGGGCACCTTGCCGATCTCCTTCAGGTACATGCGCACCGGGTCGTCGGTGGAGAAGGAGTCCATCATGGCGTCGGTGTCGGCGATCTCCTCCTCGGGGACCTCCTCGATCTCGGCCAGATCCTCTACCTCGGGCAGAATGTCGTCAATGGGAGGCAGGGTGTCGTCCCCGCCCACGTCGATGTCCACGCCATTTTGCTCCAGAGTCTCGTAGAACTTGTTGATGACCTCGCTGTCCAGGTTCAGATCCTCCAGAATCTCCAGCTCCTTGGCGGAGAGGCGGCCGATCTTCTTGCCCTTTTCCAGCAGCTCGTTCAGCCGCTCCTCCGGCGTTTTCGCCGGTTCATTGGCAGTCTCTTTTTTCTTGGCGGGACGCTTCTTGGGCTTGGGCAGCTCCGTCTCGTCCTGATCGGCAATATCGCTTGCGCTGGCTTCTTCCAGGAACTTGTCCGCCATGGTCTCCAGCTCTTCTTCGCTCAGCTTGATTTCGTCAGCCATTTCCCTCATACCTCTTTCCTTTTTCTCTTTGGCTCGCGGCCAGCGCCCGCAGATCGGTGGGCGCGTTTTTTTGTTCCCGTTGGGTCTTGTGCTCTTGGATGATCTTTATGTAGTCCTGCAGGGCCAGGTCACCCCGGGTCAGGTTCACCGGCGCCTGCTGAATGCGAATGAGCAGGGACATTTCGTCCCCCGTCAGCGCCTCGCCAAGGCTGGCGCTGGAGACGGATTCGTGCCGGGCGATGCGCCCGCGCAGCACCTCGTAGATATGCCCCAGATGGGGGGAGGAAAAATCCGCTGCCGGGGGCAGCTCCGGCCGGGCGCCAAGCTCCGGCTCCAGGGACAGCAGCCGCACCAGGCCTTCCTCCGCCATGGCGGAAACAGGGTCGTCGTAGCGCAGCTCCTTTTCCCTGGGCTGGGTCTGCCGCTCGGGCCGATCCTGCTGCCGCTCCTCCTCCCGGTAGGCGCGGCGCACCAGCTGCTTGCGGCGGCGCTCCACCTCCCCGGAGACCACATCCGCCGCGACCCCCGCAAGAGAGGCCACCCGCATAGCGTAGACCTGCCGCTCCACCGCCCCGGGCATATGGGCCAGCAGATCCGACGCCTCCTTCAAAAAGGCTACCTTCTGGTCGTCTGCCGTCAGGTCATATTTCTCCGTCACGTTCCGCAGGCGGTAGTCCATTTGATCCTCTGAGCCCTCCAGAAGCTTCCGGAAGGCTTCGGCTCCCCGGGCCTTGATGAACTCGTCCGGGTCCTTGGCGCCGGTCAGCCGCAGGATCTTCACCTTCACGTCCAGCTTCTCCAGGATGCCGATGGCCCGCTGGCTGGCCTTCATGCCCGCGCCGTCATTGTCGTAGGCTATGATGACCTGCTTGGTGTAGCGGGAGAGGAGGCGGGCCTGCTCCGGCGTCAGGGAGGTGCCGAGAGAGGCCACGGCAGAGTCGAATCCCGCCTGATGCAGGGACACTACGTCTATATTGCCCTCGGAAAGGATAATATATCCGCTTTTCGATTTTTTTGCCAGATTCATGGCGAAAAGATTCCGGCTTTTGTTAAAAACCAGGGTCTCGGGGCTGTTCATGTACTTGGGCTCCCCATCCCCCAGGATGCGGCCGGAAAAGCCGATCACGTTGCCCCGCACGTCAATAACGGGGAACATGAGGCGGTTGCGGAAGGTGTCGTAAAAGCCGCTGCTCTTACCCCGGCGGACAAGACCGGCGTCCGCCAGCTCAAGGCCCGTATAGCCCTTTTGGCGCATGGCCTTCTCCAGACTGTCCCAGCTATCCGGCGCAAAGCCCAGGCCGAAGGTCCGGGCGATGCCGGGGGAGATGCGGCGCCGGGCCATATAGTCCCGGGCGGCCTGCCCCGCGGGGGTGGAGAGCTGCTCGTAGAAGAAACGGGCGGCGTCCTTGTTCAAGGCCAGCATCCGGGCGCGTTTGCGGCTTTCGGCGTCGTTCTCCTCCTCGGGCATGGTCATCCCGGCCCGGCGGGCCAGAAAGGCCACCGCGTCCCGATAGCCCAGGTTCTCGATCTCCATGATGAAGTTGATGACGCTGCCGCCCTTGCCGCAGCCGAAGCAGTGATAGATCTGCTTCTCCGCATTCACGGCGAAGGAGGGGGTCTTTTCGCTGTGGAAGGGGCAGAGGCCGAACTGGTTGGCCCCGCTGCGCTTGGACAAACGCACATAGCCGGAGACCACGTCCGCAATGTCGTTGCGGTCTACCAACTCCTCTATGAACTTTTCAGGAAAGGCCATGTGCGGACACCTCCCCTTTTCAATTTTCTGTAGGGGCGGCTATCAGCCGCCCGCTTTCAAAGGCAGTTTTTGCGGGCGGCTGATAGCCGCCCCTACAAGCAAGCAGTTATTTAACCGACCACGCAAAGGGGATGAACAGCTCCCCGTATTTCTCCATGGCGTAGCCGTCGGTCATGCCGGAGATATAGTCGCAGGCGGCGCGGCCCCGGCCCTCCCGCTCCACAATGGGCTGGAAGTCCTCCGGCAGCTCCTCGGGGTGGGCGGTGTAGTGCTCGTACAGCTTGCCCAGGATCCCCTCTACCTTGCTTTCTTCGCTTTTCGCAATGGGATTGGTGTATATATCGGAGTACATGAAGTTGTGGAAAAACAGGAAGGTCTCCCACATCTCCGGAGACATTTTCAGCTCCCCGTCCCCGCTGTTCCGGATCAAGTCGGTGAGGAAGGCGTTGATGCGCGCGCTGTTGCGCTCGCCGCAATGGACCCGGATGCGCTCCGGCACGTCCTCCTCCCGCAGCAGTCCTGCGCGGATGGAGTCGTCCAGGTCGTGGTTGATGTAGGCGATCCGGTCGCACAGGCGCACCGTGGTAGCCTCCCGGGTATCGTCCGGGGCGCCGTGGGTGTGGTTCAGGATGCCCATGCGGGTCTCATAGCACAGGTTCAATCCCCGGCCGTCCCGCTCCAGCAGGTCTACCACCCGCAGGCTCTGCTCATAGTGCTTGAAGCCGCCCTCGTAGATCTTGTTCAGCGCCCGCTCCCCGGCATGGCCAAAGGGCGTGTGGCCCAGATCATGCCCCAGGGCGATGGCCTCCGCCAGATCCTCGTTGAGCCGTAAGGCCCGGGCCACCGTCCGCGCCAGCCTCGTCACCTCCAGGGTGTGGGTCAGGCGGGTGCGGTAGTGATCTCCCTCCGGCTGGAGGAAGACCTGGGTCTTGTGCTTCAGGCGGCGGAAGGATTTGGAATGGGTGATCCGGTCAATATCCCGCTGAAAGCAGGGCCGAATGTCACACTCCGGCTCCGGATGCAGCCGGCCGCGGGTGTTCTCCGAGAGCACCCCATAGGGCCCGATCAGCTGATGCTCCAGCAATTCGCGTTCCTCGCGGGGGAGAGACATGGGCGCCACCTCCTGATTTCCGTCTACTTATCTAATACGACGCCGGAAAAACATTTCCTTTTTATTTCCCGAAAAAAATTTTCAGTACTTTCTTATAAAGCCTGTGCTATAATGCTAAAATGTACGGAAATGCAAGAAGAAAAGGCGAAATAGATTACGTTTTGAAAACAAAAGTTTCCAAAATTGTAAATGATCCCTGCGATACAGGAGGAGCTGCTTTGATGAAAACCATGTGGAAGCGCGGCCTTGCGCTGCTGTTTGCTTTGGCTCTGATGCTGACGCTGGCGGTGCCGGCGCTGGCGGAGGAACCGGAGAGTGAGCCTGAGGGGCAGGTGACCGGGGGCGTGAAGCACCTGGGCGGCGGCGAGGAGCAGACCCCAGAGGCGGAGTACCGGGAGCTGTACGTCTCCAAGGACGGCAGCGATGAGACGGGGGACGGCTCCGAGGCCGCACCCTTCCGGAGCCTGGCCCGGGCCGCCCGGGAGGCCAACAAGACGCCGGAGATCCCGGTGTATGTGCTGCTGCTGACGGATCTGGAGGCCAGAGAGACCGCCTGCTTTGTGGGCCGGGAGCTGACCATTCAGGCGGCGGCGGGAACGCCCGTCACCGTGAAGCGCGCCCAGGGCTTCCTGCCGGAAAAGGACGAGAAAGGGAATGTCTATAACCCTGCTATGGTTCAGCTGCGTGCCCCTTCCACGGGGGAGCGCAGCACCGCCGGCACCCTGACGCTGGTGGGCGTGGTGCTGGACGATGCGGGACGCCATGAGGGCAGCCTCTTCGAGGCGCCTGCCACGCCCGCTCCCGTGGAGCCTGCGCCTGCCGCGCCCGAGGCGGCGGCTGCCCCGGTGGAGATGCCCGCGCCGGAGGAGAACGCACAGCCGGCTTCCGTGGCTGCGCCGGAGGAAAGCGAAGACGCACCCGCGGCAGAGCCTGCCGGGGAAGAGCCGAAGGAGCCTGCCGCAGAGCAGCCCCACAGCGACATGGTGCAGGACGCCATCGTTTCCCTGGATCCCGGCGGCAGCCTGATCCTCAGCACCGGCGCGGAGCTGCGGAACTTCGGCGGCCGCTCCGCCGTGCAGCTTGGCGAAAAGGGCAAGCTGACCCTGGAGGCGGGCAGCGCCATCCGGGATACCCAGAAGGTGGAGAACGAACGCAAGGCAGTCAGCGCGCCGGAGAGCGCCACCATCGAGACCTTCGAGGGCGCCAAGCTGGAGGAGCGCAGCCCGGCACCGGTAGCGGCGGAGGCCCCCGCGGTGCTCCAGGCCCAGGAGGGGGAGAGCCAGAGCGACAGTGCTGCCGCTCTGGAATTCACCGCGCCGGAGACCGTGACCCGCATCAAGGACAGCGTGCTCCAGTACCCGGTGAACTACACCCTGACCTTCACCGTCAGCGAACGGATCAAGACCCTGGTGGAAACCGCCCACACCCTGGGGGCGGAGGCCGAGGTCAAGGGCAGCATCGTCATCACGCTGGATTCTCGCCTGACGCCGGATCTGAGCAGCTGCGTCCTGGAAAGCAGCGTCTTTGAGCTGGACGGGGAGCCGAAGCTGGACGGATCCCGCATCACGGCCCAATTCAAGCTCAAGGAGGACTGGGCCGAACATATGGAGGAGCTGACCCAGCCCATGACCTTCACCTGCAGCACCACCCTCAGCGCCATGGACTTCAAGGCCAGCACCGCCGAGCAGGATGAATTTTTGATTTCCACCGCCATGGTCAGCCTGGAAGGGAAGGCCGAGGGACGGCAAATCGGACCCTACGATACCCCGGAGAAGACGGCGAAGACCAAGATGCTGGGCCTGGGCAACGCCGCCATCGTCTATGATCCCAACGGCGGCGTGGGCGGACCGGCGCGGGAGGACAACGTCTCCCCCCAGAAGGAATATCCCCTGAAGACCAGCCCCGCCCCCACCCATGAGAACGTGGACGGAACGCCGGTGGTGTTCCTGGGCTGGACCGAGACCAAGGACGAGAAGATTTACGCAAACGGCGAGGATAAGCCCGCCACCGTGACCACCCTTGCGGTCCACGGCGTGGAGGAGCTGCCCGACCTGCTGGACAATACCCAGACGGTCTACGCCGTGTACGGCTATGATACGAACGGGGACGGCGTGGCCGATATCGACCAGGTGCTGGCCACCCTGCGCTTTGATCCCAACGGCGGTGAAAACGCGCCGGAGCCCATCGTCCATGTGGTCGGCTCCACGGAGAGCGGAGACCTGGGCGTGAACATCCCCGAGCAGGAGCCCAACCGGGATTACTACACCTTCCTGGGCTGGGGCGAAAGCGCGGACGCCACCAAGAACGACAAGCTGTATAAGTACGACTCCGACAAGGAGGGCCGGCGGGACATTCCCGTGACCCAGGACAAGACCCTCTACGCCGTGTGGGAGAAGAACTACCAGATCAATTACGACGCAAACGGCGGCACCAACGCCCCGGCGGCCACGGTGCTCCTGACCCAGACCAAGACCGGCACCGACTCCAAGGGCAATCCCGTCTACACCGGCCGGGCCGTCATCACCTCCGACGCGCCCACCCGCAGCGGCTACAGCTTCCAGGGCTGGGCCACCAGTCGGCGGGGCGCCGCGGCCTACTTTGACGGGGATGAGGTGGAAATCTCCGGCGGCAACGTGACGCTCTATGCCGTCTGGGCCCGCAGCGGCAGCGGCAGCAGCACAAGCGGCGGCTCCGGCAGCGGCGCGGGCAGCGGTTCCAAAGCTCCCAAGACCGGCGATCCCGGCGCGGGGTACTATGGCTTCCTGCTGGGCGGCAGCGCCCTGGCTCTGGGCGCAGCCGTCACCCTCTGGCGGAAGAAGAAAGCCTGAACCAAAAAAGAAAACAGCGCGCAGAGATTTTTCTCTGTGCGCTGTTCGCTTCTATCTGTAGGGGCGGCTAATAGCCGCCCGCATATCGGACGTGGTGCAAGCCAAGGGGCGGCTAATAGCCGCCCCTACACCGGCACGGCCTGGAAGCTCTCGCCGGTGACGGCGGCCTTCACCGCGCCGCCGCTGATATCCAGGATCCGGGCCTGGAAGACCTCGCTCTTTTCCTCCGGCAGCAGTGCCCGGATGGTGACGGCGGCGCCGTAGTCCAGGCTCTCCACCGCCCCGTCAAAGGCGGCAATCTCCTGCTTGTAGCGCTCCAGGGCGGCGTAGGAGCAGGGGATCTCCAGCCGGATCCAGCGCCGCACCACCGAGCGGCCGGATGCGTCCAGCGCATCCTTGGCGCTCTTGGTGTAGGCCCGGAAGAGGCCGCCGGCTCCCAGCAGCACCCCGCCGAAATAGCGGGTCACCACGCAAACCAGATTGGTCACGCCCTCCCGCCGAAAGACCTCCAGCATGGGAATGCCCGCCGTGCCCTGGGGCTCCCCGTCGTCGGAGTAGCGCTCGGGGCCGTCCTTCAGCAGATAGCACCAGCAATTGTGCCGGGCGTCGTAGTGCTTCTTCTTCATCTCCGCCACAAAGGCGCGGGCCTCGTCCTCCGATTCCACCGGGCGTACATGGCCCAGGAAGCGGCTGCGCTTTTCCACATATTCGCTCTCGCCCGCCCCGGTGGGGATGAAGTATTCAGTCATGGCTGCTGCTCCGATCCATTCGTAGGGACGACCATTGGTCGTCCGTTTTTCTCGTCTTCGCCGCGGTTTTCCGGACGAGCGATGCTCGTCCCTACGGCTTGCTGCCAATCCTCCCGGCAAAGGGAGTAGTACAGAGAGCGGCGCACATCACCCACGGGAGCCGTCCAATCCTCCGCGCAGCGGTAGGTGAAGCCGCACTTTTCGATGACCCGGCGGGATTTGGCATTGAAGTCCGCGTGGGCGCACCAGACTTCCTCCGCGCCCCGGTCAAAGCACAGCCCGATCAGCGCCCGGACGGCCTCGGGCATATAGCCCTTTCCCCAGAGGGGGCGGGCCAGCCAATAGCCGATCTCCGGCTGCCCGTCTGCCTGGGAGCAGGAGCTGGGGAAGACGCCGATGCTGCCCACCGGCTCGTCGCTGGGGCGCAGGGTGAGGGCCCAGGTGTCCGGCTTCATCAGGATCGTGCGCAGCACCTGCAGGCTGTCCTCCACGCTTTCGTGGGGCGCCCAGCCCGCCGCGGGGCCGACCTCAGGGTCGGAGGCATAGCGGTACAGGTCGGCGGCGTCCTCCTCCCGCCAGGGGCGCAGGATCAGCCGCGGGGTTTCGATGATGGACATAGACATGATTCGATCCTCTCAGCCCGTAGGGACGACCATTGGTCGTCCGCTCCATTCCGACACTGTACCAGATAGGCGGACGAGCCATGCTCGTCTCTACGACTCCCAGTCTTCCTTCGGCTCCTCAAAGCCGGGGATATAGGGCTTGAGCTTCCCGTAAAGCTCCGGCGGGACCACGGCCTCCACCTCGATGCCCGCTTCGGTATACGCCGTGCGCAGCACCTTGGCCTCCCGGTTCAGGCTGTCCAGCAGCCCGCCGGCGGAATAGGGCAGCAGCAGCGTCACCTGCTTCTTGCCCCGGTCCAGCATCTGCGAGAGCTTCTTCACCAGCGCCTCCGCTCCCTCGCCGCTCTTGGCGGAGATGCAGACGATATCCTCCCCATGGGGGAGAATGCCGATATACCGGTCGCACTTGTTGAAGATGCGCAGGCAGGGGGTGCCCTCGGCGCCCAGCTGGCAGATCAGCTCGTCCACCACCCGGGCCTGCTCTTCCCACTCGGGATTCGAGATATCGATGACGTGCAGCAGCACGTCGGCGTAGCGCAGCTCCTCCAGAGTAGCCTTGAAGGCCTCGATCAGATGGGTGGGGAGCTTGCGGATGAAGCCCACGGTGTCCGACAGCAGCACCTCGGTGCTCTCGTCGATGCGGAGGCGCCGTGTGGTGGTGTCCAGGGTGTCGAACAGCCGGTCGTTTGCCGGAATGTCCGACCCGGTGAGGCAATTGAGGAGGGTGGACTTGCCGGCGTTGGTGTAGCCCACCAGGGCCACCACGGGCATGGCGTTCTTCTCCCGCCGGCGGCGCTGGGTGGAGCGCACCTGACGCACGGCGGCCAGCTCCTCCTCCAGCTTCTGGATCTTGCGGCGGATGTGGCGGCGGTCGGTCTCCAGCTGGGTCTCGCCGGGGCCGCGGGTGCCGATGGGCGAGGAGCCGCCGGAGGCGGTCTGCCGCACCAGATGGGTCCACATGCCCGTGAGTCGGGGGAGCAGATATTTGTATTGGGCCAGCTCCACCTGGAGCTGACCCTCTTTCGTTTGGGCGCGCTGGGCAAAAATGTCCAGGATCAGGCCCGAGCGATCCAGCACCTTGACCCCCAGATCCTCGGACAGGACCCGCATCTGGGAGGGGGAGAGCTCATTGTCAAATACGGCCAGGTCGCAGTCGTTTGCCTCAATGAGCTGCTTCATCTCCTGCACCTTCCCGTCCCCGATAAAGCTGCGGGGCTCGGGGGTGGGGCGGTTCTGGATCAGCATGGCCACGGCCTCGCCCCCGGCGGTCTCCACCAGGGCGGCCAGCTCCTCCATGGAAATGTCCGTGGAGCGCTCATGCTCGTCCATGCTGGCGGCGGAGAGCCCGGCCAGCACGGCCCGTTCTTTTCTTTGCTTTTGTTCTTCCATCAAAACCTCAAAACAGATCTTCCCCGAAGGGGGTGGTCTCCTCGGCCCGGGCGGCCTCTTCCTCCCGCTGGCGGGCAAGCTCCCGCCGCCGCTGCTCGGCCAGCCGCCGCTGCTTGAGATGCTGGCGGCGCAGGCGGCGGTAGCGGGTGACCAGGGCCACATAGGCTGCCACCAGCACCAGCACCAGGATCAGCACGATCAGCACCGCCGGGCGGGAGAGAAACTCCCGGATCCGGATCTTGAAATACTCCCAGCGGTTCAGATCCACGCTGCCGGAAGCCTCCAGACGAACCGTGGCAAACTCCGCGCCGTTATAGAGCACATGGGCCTCGCCCAGCACGGTGCCCGCCTCGATAGGAGCGGTCAGATTTTCATCATACAGGGTGATGCGCACATCCTCGGTGCCCGGCTCCACGTCGTTGGGCAGGGGGAGGGTGACGCTTCGCTGGGGCTTCAGGCCCACCCGGGCATCCCCGGCGGCCATGGCCACATCCGCATAGTCCAGCACCTCGTTCTCCGATACGATGACCCGGTTGGTGAAATTCTCGAAGGCCCAGTCGTAGAGCTTGGCAGCGTCCACAAAGTTATAGCGGGTCTCGGTGTTGGAGAGATAGGGGCCGTCGCAGCCCATGACGATGCCAAGCAGATGCATGCCGTCCTTCTCCGCGGTGGAGATCAGGCAATAGCCCGCTGCCCGGGTGTACCCGGTCTTGACGCCGCTGGCACCCTCGTAGAGATAGCCGGGGCCGTAGATCCCATCAGGGGAGATGAGAGCGTTGGAGTTTTTCAGCTCCCTGGCGGGATTGGTGTTGGTGGCGGGCACCGTGTAGGCCCGGGTATCGCAAATCTGCATAAAGTCCGGGTACTTCATGGCCTCCCGGGTGATGAGATACAGATCGTAGGCGCAGGTGACGTTATCGTTAGAGAGGCCGTTGGGGTCCACAAAACGGGTGTTGGTGCAGCCGAGCTCGGCGGCCCGCTGGTTCATCCGTTCCACAAAATTGGGGATGCCGTTGCCAAGGTAGGAGGCGATGACGTTGCAGGCGTCGTTCCCGGAGGAGACTGCCGCGCAATACAGCAGATCCCGCAGGGTCATCTGCTCGCCTTCGACGATGTAGACGCTGCTGCTGTCATCACTCATGCCGTTCTGGCAGTCCATCCCGGCGGTGACCACATCGTCCAGGCTGACCTCGCCCCGATCCACTGCCTCCAGGGTCAGCAGAATGGTCATCACCTTGGTGAGGCTGGCAGGAGAGCGGGGGTTCATGCTGTTGAGCTGGTAGAGGATGGTGCCGCTGTCCAGATCCACCAGCAGCACGGCCTGGGCGGTGAGATCCGGCCCGTCCAGCGCCAGGGCGGTGGGGGTCCACAGGACAAAAAGCATACAAAGGATCAGAAGCAGCGGAAAAATTCTTAATTTTTTCATTTTGTTCTCCCGTTTTTTCCGGAATGTGGTATGATAAGATATCAGGTGGATTACAGCCGGAACGGGGCCGACCGCCGCCGTTCCTGCAAGGTTTCCAATATAACGTTTTCATTATAAAGAGGAAACTGTCGAATTGCAACTTAAAATTTGCTGAAGGAGCCTCCCATGAAGATTCTGGTCGTTGACGATGAAAAGCTGCTGGTCAAGGGGATCAAGTTCAACCTGGAGAACGAGGGCTATACCGTAGACGTGGGCTATGACGGCGAAATGGCCGTGAACATGGCCCGCACCGGGAGCTATGATCTGATCATCCTGGATCTGATGATGCCCCAAAAGGACGGGCTGGAGGCCTGCCAGGAGATCCGCAGCTTCTCCACCGTGCCCATCATCATGCTCACCGCCCGCAGCGAGAAGGCGGATCTGCTGATGGGCTTTGAGTCCGGGGCGGACGACTATGTGACCAAGCCCTTTGACATCATGGTGCTGAAGGCCCGGGTACGGGCCCTGCTGCGGCGGGCCTCTCTCACCACACCGGCGCCCCAGAGCTTTGACCGGGTGCTCCGCCGGGGTCATATCAGCGTGGATGAGGAGCGCCGCACCGCGTATAAGGACGGCTTGCCCGTGGAGCTGACCATGAAGGAGTTTGACCTGATCCTGTTCCTGATGAAGAATCCCGGCCGGGTCTACAGCCGGGAGGCGCTGCTGGATTTGGTCTGGGGCTATGAGTACCAGGGGGACACCCGCACCGTGGACGTGCACATTCGCCGCCTGCGGGAGAAGCTGGAGCTGGATCCCGCCCACCCCGATTATATTGCCACCAAATGGGGCGTGGGATACTATTTCAGTGAAAAATGAATCCGCAGGGGCGGCCCCAAAGGACTGGCTTCGCGTCTCGATCAACCGCCCCTGCAGGATAATACGGAGAATTTGCCATGCACAGTATCCGCACACAATTTATCTCCTTTATTGCGGCGCTGCTGGTGATTTTGCTGCTGCTGCTGAATACCTATCCGCTTATCTCCTCCCGGGACGCGGTGTTTGAGGAGAAGCGCAGCTCCATGACCGCCCAGGCCGCCACGGTGGCCGCGTCCCTCTCGGGCCTGGATCGCCTGAATCGGGACAATATCGCGGAGGTGCTGCGCTATCTGGATCTGGGCGGCTATGCCCGGATCGTGGTCACCGACGGAGAGGGCGTGGTGCTCTATGACAGCGACGGCGCGGTAGGCGCGGTCACGGAGCTGGGGGATATCCTCACCTGCCTGACCGGCAAAACGGTGTTCCGCTCCTCCTTTTCGGATGACGCCTTTACCAGCAGCGTTGCCATTCCCCTCAGCTCAAACGGCGAGAGAAGCGGCGCGCTGTATCTGATGGAGCATGACGCGGAGCGGGCGGAGATCATCCTCGGCTTCCAGCATCGGATCCGGGCCGCGTCCCTGGGCATCGGCGCCCTGGCGCTGGTGGTGGCGCTTTTCTTTGTCTTCCTGCTGCTGCAGCGGATCCGGGAACTGGTGCGCTCCATGCATGTGGTGGCGGAGGGAGATTACAGCTACCGCCATGTGAACCGGGGGCAGGACGAAATCGCCGAGCTGGGGGAGGAGTTCAACCAGCTTACCGAGCGGCTGCAGGCCACGGACCAGGAGCGCCGCCGCTTCGTGTCCGACGCCTCCCACGAGCTGAAGACCCCCCTGGCCTCCATCCGTCTGCTGGCGGACAGCATCGTGCAGAACGAGAATATGGACACGGAAACCGTGCGGGAATTTGTCACCGATATCGGCAGCGAGGCCCAGCGCCTGCAGCGCACCACGGAAAAGCTGCTGACCCTCTCCCGGCTGGATGACGGGAAGAGCGGCGAGGAGGAGCCGGTGGACGTGAAGCAGGCGGTGGAGAGCACGCTGACGCCCCTGCGCCCTCTGGCCCAGGAGAAGCAGGTGACGCTGGAAACCGTGCTGGAGGAGGGCTGCGTGGTCTGTGCCACGGAGGACGACCTGTTCCATATTATCTTTAACCTGGTGGAAAACGCCATCAAGTATAACGTCCCCGGCGGCAGCGTCCGCATCGGGCTGCACGGGGAGGAGAATCGGGTGATCCTCTCGGTTTCGGACACGGGGATCGGCATTCCGGAGGAGGACCGGGAGAACATTTTCTCCCGCTTTTACCGGGTGGACAAGGCCCGCTCCCGGGAGGCCGGGGGTAGCGGCCTGGGACTCAGTATTGTACACGACGCGGTGCAGGCCCACGGGGGCAGCATCCACGTCGGGCAAAATCAGCCGCAGGGATCGACGTTTACCGTATCGTTCCCGCGGCCCATATCAGAGGAGGAAACATGAACAACATCGCTCGCATCCAAGAAGCGCTTGTCCGGCAGAATCTGGACGCCATTCTCATCACCGACGAGAAGAATCAGCGCTATGCCACCGGCTTTGCCTTTACCGACGGCGCGGTGGTGGTGGCCCGGGAGAAGGCCTGGCTGCTTACCGATTCCCGCTACATCGAGGCGGCGGAAAAGATCGCCGGGGGCTGCTGCACTGTGCAGATGTTTGACCGGCAGCACAGCCAGACCGAGTTGATCCGCGCCGCCCTCCGGGAGGCCAAGGCGGAGCGTCTGGCCGCCGAGGATCAGCAGCTCAGCCATGCCCGCTGGGCCGCCATGGAGAAGGCCCTGAACCGGGAGTTCCTGCCTGCGGGCGGCCTGATGATGGGCCTGCGCGCCAGCAAGAACCAGGAGGAGATCGAGAGCATGATCGCCGCCCAGCGCATCAGCGAGAAGGCCCTGGAGGAAGTGCTGCGCATCATCAAGCCCGGCATGACCGAGAAGGAAGTCATGGCGGAGCTGGTCTATCACATGCTGCGTAACGGCAGCGAGGGCAACTCCTTTGACCCCATCGTGGTCACCGGCAAGAACACCTCCATGCCCCACGGCGTCCCCGGCGACACCGTCATTCAGGACGGGGATTTCATCACCATGGACTTCGGCAGCCTGTATAACGGCTACTGCTCCGACATGACCCGCACCGTGGCCGTGGGCCACGCCACCGAGGAGATGCAGAAGGTCTACTACACCGTGCTGGAAGCCCAGCTGGCCGGCATCGCCGCCGCCCGCTCCGGCATCCCCGGCAAGCTCATCGACCAGGCCGCCCGGGACGTGATCGAGAAGGCCGGCTACGGTGCCTACTTCGGCCACGGCTTTGGCCACAGCCTGGGCCTGGATATCCATGAGCCCCCCATGGCAGGTCCCCGGGGCGAGGCACTCATGGAGGTCAACGACCTCTGCTCCGCCGAGCCCGGCATCTACATCCCCGGCAAATTCGGCGTCCGCATCGAGGACGTGATGATCATTCGCCCCGAGGGCGCCGAGGTCATCACCAAGGCTCCCAAGATGGAGCTGATCGTGCTGAACAACTGAGATCCTGCCCTGCGGGGGAAAGGGGAGCTTCAGGAGACGGGGGACGGTTCCGGGGCATGACGCGGAGCCGTCCTCTGCGTTTTTGCTTGGAGGGAAGAAAATGAGTATTCTGGCGCTGGCGGGGGTATCCCTGCTGCTGTTGGGACTGGTGCTGTACATTCTCGGCAAGAAGCTGGGCTACAAGACCGCCGCCATCGTGGTGATCGCCATTCTGGCCCTGGAGCTGGTGTATGTGATCGTCCGGAACCAGGTGGGCGTGTATGAAACGCCGGAAAAGGCCTTTGCCGCCGCCCATTCCGGCCTGGAGGCCCGGGAGGTGGTCTACGGGCTGGACACCGCCCTGGTGCTGGGACAGGAGGGCGACCAGGTGGTGTTCACCGTGCTGGACCGCTCGGAGCAGGGCTACCGAATTGTGAGCGCGGATCAGACGGCGCAGCAGCCCCTCTCCCTGCCCGGCGGCGCCAAGGGCACGGTGATTCACAAGGAGGGCGCCCTGGACTATTATGTGGAAGTGGTGTTCCCGGACGGGGCGGAGCACAGCCTCACCGACAGCTGCGGCTCGGCCTTTCGGAAGGGCGCGCTGCCCGGCCCGGAGAGCCGGTATTACGCCGTGCTGCAGGAATTGCCGGAGGACTACCGCCCGGTGATCGACGGGGCAGAGGCCAACGGCTGAAAACGTGGTGACTTGCCCCGTCCCTGCGGCATCGTCTCGCACGCTGCCGGATTCTTGAAGAAAACACTTGCAAAACGGACGGATATACTGTAAAATAAATCAGCTATAATCTGCATATATAGAAACTTACTACGGGAGGACCCAGTTATGATTACTGCAGGCGAATTCAGAAACGGCGTTACCTTTGAGATGGACGGCAACGTCATGCAGGTTGTCGAGTTCCAGCACGTCAAGCCCGGCAAGGGCGCGGCCTTCGTCCGCACCAAGATGAAGAACGTCATCACCGGCGCTGTGACCGAGACTTCCTTCAACCCCACC
The DNA here is from genome assembly GCA_964395795.1 of uncultured Oscillospiraceae bacterium. Taxonomy (GTDB): domain Bacteria; phylum Bacillota; class Clostridia; order Oscillospirales; family Oscillospiraceae; genus Limivicinus. The sequence goes on along the minus strand of CAYNBS010000004.1, from coordinate 56,312 downwards.
GCCAAGTTCGAGAACGCCACCGTGGATCGTCAGACCATGGAGTATCTCTACAACGACGACAACCTCTATTATTTCATGAACCCCGAGACCTATGAGCAGGAGCCGGTGGACGGCAGCGTCCTGGGCGACAACTTCAAGTTCGTCAAGGAGAACATGGAGTGCACCATCTACTCCTACAAGGGCAAGGTCTTCAACGTGGAGCCGCCCTTCTTCGTGGAGCTGGAGGTCACCGAGACCGATCCGGGCTTTGCCGGCAACACCGCCACCAACGCCACCAAGCCCGCCACCCTGGAGACCGGCGCCGAGATCAAGGTCCCGCTCTTCATCGAGCGCGGCGAGAAGATCAAGATCGACACCCGCACCGGCGAGTATCTGTCCAGAGCCTAAAGCACATTGTTGGATGAAAATGGGGGAAGTCTGCGGATATTCCCCCTTTTTCTATATTTTTATACCATCATAAGGAGGTTTTCACCATGACGATTGTTGAGAAGGCCGCGTATCTGAAGGGACTGACCGAGGGCCTGGGCGTGGACCCGGAATCCCGCGACGGAAAGCTCTGGGGGGCGCTGAATGATCTTTTGTCCGACATGGCGCATGAGATCGAAGACCTCCAGTCCGCCAACCTGGATTTTGCCGACACCCTGGACGACGTCTGCGATGATCTGACCATGCTGGAGGAGATGGTGGACGCGCTGGACGTGCCCGACCATAGCTGGGACGATGACGACGAGCTGTTCGACGACGAGGACGAGGATGCGGACAAGATCTACGACCTGAACTTCAACGACGACGAAGACGAGGAAGAGGATGAGGACGAAGAGGCGGAGATCGACGGCATCCTCTACGACGCCACCTGCCCCTCCTGCGGGGAGGAGATCACCTTTGACGAGGAGACCCTGGAGAAGGGCTCCATCCGCTGCCCCAACTGCGGCGAAGAGCTGGAGTTCGACCTGGGCGAGGACGAGTAAGAGTCCCGCCGGTTCCCGAAACAAAAAAAAGCTACCGGAGCAATCCGGTAGCTTTTTTGTTTGCGGGAAAGCTTACTCCAGCTCAAAGGCGCCGGTGTAGAGCTGATAATAGGTGCCGCGCTGGGCAATCAGCTTTTCGTGGCTGCCCCGCTCGATGATGCGCCCGTGGTCCAGCACCATGATGACGTCCGAGTTCATGACGGTGGAGAGCCTGTGGGCGATGACGAAGACGGTGCGGCCCTCCATCAGCTTATCCATGCCCCGCTGCACGATGGCCTCGGTGCGGGTGTCGATGGAGGAGGTGGCCTCGTCCAGGATCATCACCGGGGGATCGGCAACTGCCGCCCGGGCGATGGCCAGCAGCTGCCGCTGGCCCTGGGAGAGGTTAGAGCCGTTGTTGTGCAGCTCCGTCTCGTAGCCGTGGGGCAGGCGGGTGATGAAGTCATCCGCGCCGGCCAGCTTCGCCGCCCGGATGCAGTCGGCATCCGAGGCGTCCAGGTTGCCGTAGCGGATATTCTCCATGACGGTGCCGGTGAAGAGGTTGGTCTCCTGCAGGACGATGCCCAGGGAGCGGCGCAGGTCCGCCTTCTTGATCTTGTTGATGTTGATGCCGTCGTAGCGGATCTTGCCGTCGGCGATATCATAGAAGCGGTTGATGAGGTTGGTGATGGTGGTCTTGCCCGCGCCGGTAGCGCCCACGAAGGCCACCTTCTGGCCGGGCTCTGCGTAGACGGACACGTCGTGCAGCACGGGCTTCCCCTCCACATAGGCAAAGTCCACATCCGTCATCCGCACATCGCCCCGCAGGGGGGTATAGGTCACGGTGCCGTCCGCCGCGTGGGGATGCCGCCAGGCCCAGTGGCCGGTGTGCTCCTGGGTTTCGGTGACGCTGCCGTCGGGCAGGAGCTTGGCGTTCACCAGGGTGACGTAGCCCTCATCGGCCTCGGGCGGCTCGTTCACCAGGGACAGGATCCGCTGGGCGCCGGCGCCGGCCATGACGATGGAGTTGATCTGCTGGCTCAGCTGGTTCACGTTCCCGGTAAACTGCCGGGCCATGTTCAGGAAGGGCACCAGCACCGTGATATCGAAGACCATGCCCGAGAGGCTGACGCTGGGCACCTCCGTCAGGATGAACACGCCGCCTGCCAGGGCCAGGCCCACATACAGGATGTTGCCGATGTTGGAAATGATGGGCCCCAGGGTGCTGGCATAGGCATTGGCCTTGTAGCTGACGTCAAAGAGCTCGTCGTTGACCTTGTCGAAGTCCTGGATGCTCTGCTCCTCGTGGCAGAAGACCTTGACCACCTTCTGCCCGCTCATCATCTCCTGGGCAAAGCCCTCCATGGCCGCCACGGCCTTCTGCTGGCGCATGAAGTATTTGGCGGAGCCGCCGCCCACCGTTTTGGTGACGTAGAACATGGCCACCACGCCCAGGAGCAGCACCAGGGTCATCCAGAGGCTGTACCACAGCATGATGAAGAACACCGCCAGCACGATGGCCACCGAGCGGATCAGGGACGGCAGAGCCTGGCTCACCAGCTGGCGCAGGGTGTCGATGTCGTTGGTGTAGAAGCTCATGATGTCGCCGTGCTTGTGGCTGTCAAAATAGCGGATGGGCAGATCCTGCATGCCGTTGAAGATCTCCCGGCGCATTTTGTCCAGGAAGCCCTGGGTCATGACCGCCATGAGCTGGGTCTCCAGGGTGAGGGAGGCCAGGGACAGGGCATACAGCCCCACCAGCGTCAGGATATAGGGCATCAGTTCCGCCTTGGCGGAGGCCCAGTCGCCGGATTCCACCCAGACCTGGATGACGGCCAGGATCTTCTGGATGAAGATGGCGGGGAGGGAGGCCACGATGGCAGAGAAGAGGATGCACAGCATGGCCAGGGGCCCCATCACCGGATAGTAGCCGAAGAACTTTTTCAGCGTCCACTTGATGGCGCCGAAGTTCTCCTTGAGCATTTCGCCGCGGGATTTATGCATCTTCCTCACCTCCCTTGGTCTGCTGTTCGTAGATCTCCCGATAGATCCGACTGCTCTCCATGAGCTGGGCGTGGGTGCCCCGCTCAACGATGCGGCCGTTGTCCATCACCAGGATCAGATCCGCGTCCTCCACGGAGGCGACCCGCTGGGCAATGATGATCTTGGTGGTCTCGGGGATGTAGGAGCGGAAGCCGGCGCGGATCTTGGCGTCGGTCTTGGTGTCCACGGCGCTGGTGGAATCGTCCAGGATCAGGATCTTGGGCTTTTTCAGCAGGGCGCGGGCGATGCAGAGCCGCTGCTTCTGCCCGCCGGAGACGTTGGCGCCGCCCTGCTCGATCCAGCGGTCGTAGCCGTCGGCGTGGGCCAGCACGAATTCATCCGCCTGCGAAAGCCTGCAGGCCTCCCGGATCTCCTCGTCCGTGGCGTCGGGGTTGCCCCAGCGCAGGTTATCCCGCACGGTGCCGGAGAAGAGCTGGTTTTTCTGCAGCACCACCGACACGGCGGAGCGCAGGGTCTCCAGGTCGTAGTCCCGCACGTCCACGCCGCCCACCTTGACGCTGCCCTCGGTCACGTCATAGAGCCGGGGGATCAGCTGGATCAGGGTGGTTTTGCTGGAGCCGGTGCCGCCCAGGATGCCCACCGTCATGCCGGATTTGATGTGCAGGTCGATGCCCTCCAGGGCGTTTTTCTCGGCCTCCGCGCTGTATTTGAAGGACACGCCCTCAAAGTCGACGGAGCCGTCGGCCACCTCTGTCACCGGGTTTTCCGGATTGCGCAGGCTGGGTTCCTCCTTCAGCACCTCGACGATGCGCTTCATGGACTCCCAGGACATGGTCATCATGACGTAGATCATGGAGATCATCATCAGGCTCATGAGGATCTGCATGCCGTAGGTGAGCATGGCGGAAATCTGGCCCACGTTGATGGTCTGGCCGTGGTTTGTGATGATGAGCTTGGCGCCCACCAGGAGGACAAAGACCATGTTGAAGTTCATGCAGAGGGTCATCAGCGGGTTATTCAGCGCTACGATCCGCTCCGCCTTGGTGAAGTCCTTGGCGATGTCGCCGGAAGCGGCGGCAAACTTCTCCTTCTCGTAGCCCTCCCGGGCGAAGCCCTTGACCACCCGCATGGCCCGCACGTTCTCCTCCACGGACTCGTTCAGCCGATCGTACTTGCGGAACACGGCCCGGAAGGCGGGCATGGCCTTGCGGGCGATGGCGATCAGACCGATGAGCAGCACCGGCACGATCACCAGGAAGGTGGCGGCAAGGGCACCGCCCATGCGCCAGGCCATGAGGATGGAGAAGATGAACATCAGCGGCGAGCGCACCGCCGCCCGGATGGTCATCATAAAGGCCATCTGGACGTTGGTGATGTCGGTGGTCATCCGCGTCACCAGAGAAGCGGTGGAAAACTTGTCGATATTCTGGAACGAGAAGCCCTGGATCCGGGCAAACACGTCCCGCCGGACGTTCCGGGCAAAGCCTGCGGAGGCACGCGCCCCCATGAAGCCGGCGCCGCCGCCGCAGCAAAGGCTCAGCAGCGCCATCCCCACCAGGATCAGACCCATTTTCACCACCTCGCCCATGGGCGCGCCGGCCTGGATGCTGTTCACCAGGTCCGCCGTGCGGGTGGGGATCAGCACCTCCAGAAACACCTCCAGAATGATGAAAAACAGGGTCAGGAGAGTGGGTACCTTGAATTCGCGGATGCACTTGAGAAAGGTCTTAATCACAGCCGCTGTCGCCTCCTTTTTGCTTGGTTTCCCATGCGTTTTGCAGCATGAGGTCAATGCAGGCCAGCAGGTCCTCCACCTGCTGCCCGCTCAGGCCCCGGCAGAGCCAGGAGAAGGTCTCGTTTTCCGTCTCAGCCAGTTCATCCTTCAGACGGTATGCCTTGTCGCTTGCGTGGATGCATTTGAAGCGTCGGTCCCGCTGGCTCTGCTCCGAGCGGAGAAAGCCCTTCTTTTCCAGCCGCTTCAGGATCTCGGTCATGGTGGCGTGGGTCACCCTGGCCCGTTCCTCCAGCGCCCGTTGGCTGATCTCCTCCGCCCCTTCCTTTTCCATGCGGACGAGAGCCATCAGCACCCCGAACTGGACCCCAGTCAGCTCCTTTTCTGCCAGCAGGGCGTCCATCTTCCGGCGAAAGGCCCGGTGCAGCAGGGAAAAGCGCAGCCCGATGGGCAGTTGGTTTTCCATGGTATCACCTCGATATGTCGTGTACGACATATTTTAACACGACAGAAAGAAAAGTCAAGGGAAAAAGCGGGCTCCCGCTGCCGGTGGCAGAAAAAGGGAGCCCGCTTTTTCCTGTAGGGGCGGCTATCAGCCGCCCGGGACCTGTTCCAGCGTCCCACGGCGGGCGGATGCTATCCGCCCCTACGGACGCGGGTGGGACCCCACGCCCGTCCCACGAGACAAAAAGAACCGGCAAACGCGCAGGAGCGCCCGCACGTTTGCCGGTTCTTTCGGATGCGGAGGTGGAGGCGATCCACCCCCGCGGTTTCCTATTCAAATCTGCTCCAGATCCTTCAGGAACAGGGCCGCTTCCGCGTCGGAGGGGATGAGCCAGCCGGAGCGGGGGGAGACGGTGAAGGCCTCCACCGCCGGGCCGTCCATCAGGCAGCTGCGCTTGAACTGCTGGGAGAAGAGACGCTTGCACCAGCTTAAGAGCCAGCGCTTCAGCTCCTCGTCAGAAAATTCGTCCCCATAGGCGGCCTTGGCCAGCCGGAAGGTCTTGGCAGGGGTGAAGCCCTGGATCAGAATGTTGTGGGTGAAGAAGTCCTGCAGGGCGTAGGAGCCAACGGCGTCCTCGCTCTTCTGCTCGATCAGATCGTCGTGGATGGGCAGCAGCTCCGGGGTCACGGGGCAGTCCAGCACGTCGTAGAGGGCGGCCTTCAGCACCTTGTCCTCGGTGGTCTGGGCGATGTAGCTCACATTGGCCCGCACCTGGGTCTTGGTCAGGCCCAGGTTCACGTCGTACATGCTGGTGTGGTCGCCGTTGTAGGTGCACCAGCCGTCGATGAACTCGCTGAGGTCCTCGGTGCCCACGTCCAGGCCGTTCACCTTGTTGGCGATATCCATGAGCACCTGGGTGCGCTCCCGGGCCTGGGCGTTCTCGAAGGCGATGGAGTAGTCGTCGTGGGCGTGACCGATGTCGTCAAAGTGCTGATACACGGCCTTGCCGATGTCGATGACCCGGACCTCGCAGCCCCACTGCTCGGCCACCACGATGGCGTTGGACTTGGTGCGGCTGGAGGTGCCGAAGCAGGGCAGGGTGCAGGCCACCACGTTGGTGGCGGGCAGGCCCATACGCTTCACCGCCATGGCGCAGACCATCACCGCGAGGGTGGAGTCCACGCCGCCGGAGATGCCCACCACGCAGTGGTCCAGATGGGCGTACTCCATGCGCTTGACGAGGCCGGACACCTGAATGTCCAGCATCCGCTCACAGTAGGCGGGCAGCTCCGCCGGATCCTCCGGCAGGTGGGGGTGCTTGTTGAAGCGCCGGGTGAGGGGGGTGTCCACCGGATCCTCGCCCCAGGAGAAGCTGGTGTAATCCTCGTCCGTCAGGTCGAATTCGCCGCTGTTCCGGCGCAGGTTCGTAAGCCTCTCCACGTCGATCTCGCTGAGGGCCAGGCTTGTCCGGGCGGCGCCGTTCTGCTCGTCCTCGGCCAGGATCTTGCCGTTTTCCACCACCAGGCACAGGCCGGAGTAGACCCGGTCGGTGCTGCTCTCCCCCTTGCCGGGGGCGGCCAGCACCAGGCCGGCCTTCAGATGCCGGGAGCTTGCCCGGGCGGCCAGCTCCGCGTCAGCGGTGCTGGTCACGGTGGCGGGGAAGGAGGCCATCTGCACGATCAGGTTGGCGCCGGCACGGGCGTGGCGGGTGGCGTAGGACCAGATGCTCTGGATATCCTCGCCCAGCTCCACGGCCACGTTCAGCTCGGGCAGCGCGTCGCAGTTGAAGAGGGAATCGGCGCAGAGGGGAACGGTGCCGAAGCTCTCCATCTCGATCTCGTGGTACTGCCAGTCGTCTCCGTTGAAGGAGCCATCGGCCGTCTGCCGGGGGACGAAGGCGATCAGCTCGCCGTCCCAGATAGCGGCGGCAACGCTGTACACCCGGGCGCCTACCGCCAGGGGCAGACCCACGAACACCAGCATATCGGTTCCGGCGGAAGCCTCCACCACCCGGATCAGAGCCTTCTCGGCCCCGTCCAGGATCACCCGATGCCGGAACAGATCCCAGCAGCTCACGCCGGTGAGGGTCAGCTCGGGGAAGACCAGCACCTTTACGCCCTTTTGGTCGGCCTCGCGGATGCAGCCGATAACCTGCTCCGCATTGTAGTCGCAGTCTGCCACCTTGATGACCGGGCTTGCCGCCGCGACCTTGATAAATCCGTTTTTCATATTAATCCATCCTTTTTCTGCTGTTTTGAAGCGGGATACGCCGAAGGATCCCACGGGATCCTTCGGCGTGCTTAGGAGGACACAGGATCCGAATTAAAACTGCACGCGAGAGGCGATATAGTCCTTGACCTCTGCGATGGGGATGCGGACCTGCTCCATGCTGTCCCGCTCCCGGATGGTGACGCAGCCGTCGGTCTCAGAGTCGAAGTCGTAGGTGACGCAGAAGGGAGTGCCAACCTCGTCGGCCCGGCGGTAGCGCTTGCCGATGGAGCCGGTCTCGTCATACTCCACCATGAAGCTCTTCGCCAGCTCGTCCCGGATCTCCATGGCCTTCTCGCCCAGCTTCTTGGAAAGGGGCAGCACCGCGGCCTTGATGGGGGCCATGGCGGGATTCAGGTGCAGCACCACGCGCACATCGTTCTTCTCCGCGTCCACCAGCTCCTCATCGTAGGCCTGGCACAGCAGGGCCAGGACCGTGCGGTCCAGACCGTAGGTGCTCTCCACGATGTATGGCACATAGCGCTCGTTGGTGAAGGGGTCGATATACTCCAGCTTCTGGCCGCTGTACTCCTGGTGGCGGCTCAGGTCAAAGTCGGTGCGGTCGTGGGTGCCGTTGATCTCGCCCCAGCCCAGGGACGGGAACAGGAACTCGATGTCGCAGGCGGCCTTGGCGTAGTGGGCCAGCTTCTCATGGTCGTGGAAGCGCAGGTTCTCTTCCGGCAGGCCCAGATCCTCAAAGAACTTCTTGCCGTACTCCTTGAAGTAGGCGTAGAAATCCAGGTCGTCGCCGGGCTTGCAGAAGGTCTGGAACTCCATCTGCTCGAACTCGATGGTGCGGAAGGTGAAGTTGCCCGGGGTGATCTCGTTGCGGAAGGCCTTGCCGATCTGGCCGATGGAGAAGGGCAGCTTGGCGCGCATGGAGCGCAGGACGTTGGGGTAGTTCACATACTCGCCCTGGGCGTTCTCCGGCCGCAGGTAGATGACGGACTTAGCGTCATTGGTGACGCCCCGGTAGGTTTGGAACATCAGGTTAAACTCGCGGATATCGGTGAAATTATGCTTGCCGCAGTTGGGGCAGGGGATGTGGTGATCCTTGATATACTGGAACATCTCCTCCTTGCTCATGCCGTCGGCATGGGCTTCGGGGTCGAACTCGTCAATCAGATTATCGGCGCGGAAGCGCATCTTGCACTCCTTGCAGTCCAGCAGGGGGTCGGCAAAGCTGGCCACATGGCCGCTGGCCTCCCACACCCGGGGGTTCATGAGAATGTCGGCGTCCACCTCGTAGCTGTTGCGGCGCTCCTGGATGAAGCGCTTGCGCCAGGCGTCCTTCACGTTGTTTTTGAGCCGGGTGCCCAGGGGGCCGTAGTCCCAGGTGTTGGCAAGGCCGCCGTAGATCTCGCTGCCTGCGAAGATGAAGCCGCGGTTTTTGCACAGGGCAATGATCTTGTCCATGGTTTTTTCGGTGTTGTTCATAAATTTCTGTCCTTTCCTGCGGCTGGCTGCCGCAGAGATGATTGATTTCTGCGATACTTTCCGTATCACAACAAAATAATATAGCACATATTCCCCCCTGCCGCAACAAAAGATAAAGAAATGACAGGCGCGAGAACAGGCGGAGTTCTTAAACTTTCTGAAAAGCAAAAAATCTCTCTTCCATCTTGGGTCGAATGGTGTATAATAGGGTGACATAACGCAGAAAATGAGGCAGAATCATGGAGAAAGAGAAAGAAACGGAACAGGCTGCGGAACCGGAAAAGGGCTCCGGCCGGGGCTGGAAGATCGGGCTGCTGCTGTTTCTGGTGGTCATCCTGGGCGCTGCGGCGATCCTGCTGACGCTGGATGGACGGCATGTGCAGTTCCGCCTGGTGGAGAGCAGCGAGATCACCGTGCCCTACGGCGTGGAATTTGTGGATCCGGGCCGCAGCGCGGTGACGGTGGGCCGCATCTTCGGCCGCTGGGATCTGGAGCTGCCCGTGACCACGGAGGGCAGCGTGGATACAGACACCCTTGGCACCTATGAGCTGACCTATTCTGCCCGCTTCCTGTTCACCACATACACTGCCAAGCGCACCGTCCATGTGGCGGATATCACCCCGCCGGTCATCACCCTCCAGACCCAGGAGGGCTATGAGCCGGACTGGTTCACCGGCTATGAGGAGGAGGGCTTCCTGGCCTGGGACGACTGGGACGGGGATTTGACCGAGCAGGTGGAGCGGGAGGATCTGGGGGACCGGATCGAATACCGGGTGACGGACAGCTCCGGCAACACCGCCGTTGCGGTGCGGGAGCTGGCAGCTGTGGCGCCGCCGACCCTGACCCTTCTGGGGGACGAGGAAATGACCATCAGCGCCCGCATCGTTTATGAGGATCCGGGCTTTACCGCCGTGGACGGCAATGGCAAGGATCTGAGCGAGCTGGTGCAGGTGGAAGGGGAGGTGCTGCCTTACCGGGCAGGCACCTACGAAATTGTCTACACCCTGGAAAATGAGGCGGGGGACAGCGTCAGCGCCACCAGAACGGTGGTGGTGGAGCCGGTGGAAAACCCGCCCACCGTTCAGCCGGACGAGAAGACCATTTACCTGACCTTTGACGACGGCCCCGGGCCCTATACCGAGCAGCTTCTGGACGTCCTGGCGGCCTATAACGTGAAGGTCACCTTCTTCGTCACCTGCCTGAACCCGGAATATGAGGACCTGGTTGGCCGGGCCTTCCGGGAGGGGCACACCATCGCGGTGCACTCCGCCACCCACAACTATTATGTGATCTACGCCAGCGAGCAGGCGTACTTTGACGATTTCTACGAGACGGAGGAGATGATCTACCGGCAGACCGGGGAGTACACCCGGCTGTTCCGCTTCCCCGGCGGCAGCTCCAACACCGTCAGCAACTTTAACCCCGGCGTCATGACCCGGCTCACCGGGGAGATGAACGACATGGGCTATCAGTACTATGACTGGCATGTGGACAGCAATGACGCCGGCGGCACCAACACCACGGCCGGCGTTGTGGAAAACGTGACCTCCGGCTGCGAGGGGCGGCGGGTCTCCGTTGTGCTGCAGCACGACGTGAAGGACTACAGCGTGAACGCGGTGGAGCAGATCATCATCTGGGGCCTGAACAACGGCTATACCTTCCGCGCTCTGGACATCTCCAGCCCCACAGCCCATCACCGGGTGGCCAATTGAGTTTTGAGTTTTGAGTTTTGAGAAGAGCGTCCCGGCTTTCACCGGGGCGCTCAGCAAAAAGGACGGATCCGTTTGGATCCGTCCTTTTACAGTGCAAAAAACGATAAAGATTGTCATTGCGAGCCAGTGCGCACACTGGCGTGGCAATCCGTTCTCTGCCCTATCCGCCTGCCCTAAAACAGCAGGGCCTTGGCGATGCCGAAGTAGACCAGCAGCGAAAGCGCGTCCACAATGGTGGTGATAAAGGGGCTTGCCATCACCGCCGGGTCCAGGCCCAGCTTCTGGGCCGCCATGGGCAGCGTGCAGCCGATGACCTTGGCGATCAGCACCGTGGCCGCCATGGTGACGCAGACCACCGCCGCGGTGAGCAGCGTGATATCCGCGCCCATCATGAGCTTATCCACCAGCATGATCTTGCCAAAGCAGAGCACTGCCAGCGCGCAGCCGCACAGTACCGCCGTCTGGACTTCCTTCCAGACCACCTTGGGCAGGTCGGTAAATTCCAGCTCACCCAGGGACAGGGCGCGGATGATGGAGACGGAGGCCTGGGAGCCGGAGTTGCCGCCGGTGTCCATCAGCATGGGGATGAAGGCGGTGAGCACCACCACGGCGGCCAGCGCGTCCTCAAAGCCGGTGATGATCATGCCCGTGAAGGTGGCGGACACCATCAGCAGCGCAAGCCAGGGGATCCGGTGCCTGAAGAGATCCCAGGCGTTGGAGCGCAGGTAGGTCTTGTCCGAGGGCAGGATGGCGGCCATCTTTTCGATATCCTCGGTGACCTCTTCCTGCATGACGTCCATGGCGTCGTCAAAGGTGATGATACCGACCATGTGCCCGTCCGTGTCGATGACGGGCAGGGCCAGGAAATTATACTTGGAGAGCATTTGGGCGACCTCTTCCTGGTCGGTCAAGGTGCTGACGGAGATCACGTTTTCGTCCATGATCCGGGAGACGGGGGTGTTCTCGTCGGCGCAGAGGATCATGTCCTTCACCGTGACCAGGCCCAAGAGCTTCCGGTTCTCGGTGACATAGCAGGTGTAGATGGTCTCCTTGTCCACGCCGGTGGAGCGGATGCGGTTGATGGCGTCGCGCACGGTCATGGCGGGCCGCAGGGAGACGTACTCGGTGGTCATGATGGAGCCGGCGGAGTTTTCCGGATAGCGCAGCAGGTCGTTGATCTCCTTGCGGGTGTCGGGGTTGGCCTGGGCCAGGATGCGCTTGACCACGTTGGCCGGCATCTCCTCCACCAGGTCCACCGCGTCGTCCACATACAGCTCCTCGATGATATCGTGCAGCTCCGCGTCGGAAAAGCCGCGGATCAAGAACTCCTGCAGCTCCGGCTCCAGCTCGGCAAAGGTCTCCGCCGCCTGCTCCTTGGGCAGCAGACGGAAGAGCTTGGGAATGCGGGCGTCCCCGATCTCCTCCAGGATGCCGGCCACGTCCGCCGGCTCCATGGTCACGAGAACGTCCTTGATCGTGGAATACTTTTTCTCTTCCAGGAGCGCCTGAATGGTGCTCCCCAGGGTTGCATTGCGTTCTGCCATGGGGTCCTCCTCCTTTTGCTTGATGCTTGCCTCAGGTCAGGAAGGCCGGTCCAGCAGACCAAAGTCCCTATGCAATTATCGACAGAAGCGCCCGGGGCGGGCGGGCTCTGCCGCTGTACTTCGGCCTGCGGATGTGCCGGTACTACTTCCACCGTCCATGGACGCTTCCTCCTTTTGTTGATAAATTGGCACTTTCAGAATACCCGGATTTCCGCTCTCTGTCAAGAAAAGCCGCCCGGGGGAATCCCCGGGCGGTTTTGAGTGAAAAGAGAATCAGGCTTCGGGCTCGAACATGTCCTTGCCGACGCCGCAGAGCTCACAGGCGAAGTCTTCGGGCAGATCTTCCCACTTCACGCCGGCCTCGTCCTCATCATAGACCCAGCCGCAAACGGTGCAAACATACTTCATTTGTCTTTCCCTCCTATGTATGATCAGAGTAAATTACTTGCCGAAGTAGCGGTCCAGCAGACCCTTGAAGGCCTTGCCGTGGCGGGCCTCGTCGCGGGCCATCTCATGGACGGTGTCGTGGATGGCGTCCAGATTATACTTCTTGGCCAGCTTTGCCAGCTCGAACTTGCCGGCGGTGGCGCCGTTCTCCGCGTCAACGCGCATCTGCAGGTTCTTCTTGGTGCTGTCGGTCAGCACCTCGCCCAGCAGCTCTGCGAACTTGGCGGCGTGCTCGGCCTCTTCCAGGCCGGCCTTTTCCCAGTAGGCGCCGATTTCGGGGTAGCCTTCCCGGTAAGCCACGCGGGCCATGGCCAGGTACATGCCAACCTCGCTGCACTCGCCCTCAAAGTTGGAGCGAAGACCGGCAAGGATGGTCTCCTTCACGTCTTCGGGAACGTCGGCGCCAAAGACCTTGCCCACGCCCAGCACATGCTCGGCAGCCCAGGTCAGCTCCTCAGCCTGAAGGGTGAAGCGCTCGCCGGGGACCTTGCAGACGGGGCACTTCTCGGGGGGCGTGTCGCCCTCATGAACGTATCCGCATACGGGGCATACCCATTTCTTCATGGTAAAAATCCTCCTGTAATTGATGTAAAGATAGTGGTTGCGCTTGCCTTCAAGATAACAGAAAGCGGCTATTTTGTAAAGGAAAATTATTCATGCTTCCGGGGGCTGCTCCGTAAGTTCCAGCAGGGCGGGGCCGGCGGCGTCGGCAAAGAGGCGCACGGCGGCCAGGGCCTCCTGCAGGGTGTTGCCGCTGCAGCCCACCTCCAGGATCAGCGAGCCGCCGGTGAGCTGCTGGTTGTAGCGCTGGGGCACCAGGTCCACCGGGCGCATCAGGGTGGGATGCTGCTGGATCACCGCGTTTTGCAGGTACAGGGCCAGGGCGAGGTTGGAGCGCCAGTTGGGATGCTCCAGGCCGCTGTCATCGGTGCCCACCAGCAGCATGACCTGGCTTGCCACCGTGCCCTCCTCCTCCGCCATGGTCTTGTAGACCACCCCGCCCTCGCCCAGGGCATCCCGGTGCAGGTCAATGACCACGGCAATGTCGGGATACTGGGCCAGATACCGCTCCACCGCCTCCCCCGAACGGGTGTAGGAGCCGGTGTAGCTGGGGTAGTCGTAGATCTCCCGGTCGTGGAGCACCCGCAGGCCCTGCTCCTCCAGCCGGGCGGTCAGCTCGTCGCCCACCCGGATCACGTTGCAGTTGGTGTCCCCGGTGCGTCCCACGTCGTTGGCCTCGTAGCGGTCCAGCCCCGCGGGGGTATAGGCCTCGCTGCCGTGGGTATGGATGATCAGGATCTGGGGCCCCTCCGCCGGCAGGCGCAGGGAGGGCCCGTCCTCCAGCAGCGCCTCGGCGTCCACGTCGTAGCTGGTAGCGTTTTTCAGCCGCAGCCCCCCGGCGATGGTGGTCTCCCGGATCTCCGCCTCCCCGGAGGAGTCCAGCACGGCGCTCAGCACTTCCCCCGGTTCCTCCTCATCCGCATGGGGGGCGGGCAGCGGCTCCGCGGCAGGCGTGGCCGGAGGCGCCTCTCCTTCCGCCTCCGGCGGCGTCAGCAGCACCACGTTCTCCATCCGCCCGGCGTCCAGCCGCTCCCGGTTCAATTTCTCCGCCCGATCATAAAACCCGCCGAGAGACAGCAGGCAGCTCATCAGCGCCGCCAGACCCAGCAGGGCCAGTCTTCCCGATACTCGCACAGGGATCCCTCCTCCTTGGTATTCTCAGCTGCCATTGTATGCGCACCGGGGGCCGGGGTATGCAGGGCTTCTTGCAAAAGCGGGCCAAACATGGTATATTCGTCCAAAGGAGTTGATTTCACATGAAGTTTTCTTATCGCCCCAAGGGCGTTTGCTCCCAGCGGATGGATCTGGACGTGGAGGACGGCAAGATCCGCAGCCTGGAGGTGCTGGGCGGCTGTGACGGAAACCTGCAGGGCATCTCTCGCCTGGTGGTTGGCATGGACGTGGACGAGGCCATCCGCCGCCTGGAGGGGATCCGCTGCGGCTTCAAGCCCACCTCCTGCCCGGATCAGCTGGCCCAGGCCCTGAAGGCCTGCCGGGACCAGGCATGACCGGGGCGCGCAGCAGGGCGCGGCAGGCCTTGGCAGCGCTGCTTCTGGCGCTGTGCCTGCTGCTATCCGCCTGCGCCGGTCCGACGGCGGAGTCTTCGGACGCGCCGGAGGACGGCCCTCTGCCCACCCTGGAGCCCAGGCCCGAGCATAGGGAAGGCGAGGACGTCAAGGTCTATGTGGACGGGCTGCTGGCGGGACGGGCCACCTCCCGGAACGGGGCGGTCTATGTGGATCCGGGGCTGCTGTGCAGCCAGCTGGATCTGCACATGGAGTGCGCCCGGGAGGGGCACGACTTCTCTCTGCGGATCGGGCAGCTTACCATCACCGGGGAGACCGGGCAGGAGTATCTCTGCGCAGGGGAGCGGTATCTCTACGTTCCCGAGGACTGGGTGCTGGAGGGCGACCGGGTCTACCTCCCGGCCGAGGCCGTGGGCCGCATCTTCCAGACCGAGGTGGAGGTCACAGGGGAGCCTGCGCGGGTGGAGATCTCCACCCGGGGCGCCCGGCTGATGGACGGCGACTTTGCGTATTATTTGGAGCACTATACCGACGAGGAGATCTACTGGCTGGCCCATATCATCTCCGCCGAGGCGGGCACCCAGCCCCTGGCCGGGCAGATCGGCGTGGGCAACGTGGTGCTGAACCGGGTGGCGGACGAGCGTTATCCCAACAGCATCATCGAGGTCATTTTCCAGCGGGGAGAGCGGACGCAGTTTGACCCGGTGGAGGACGGCAACATCAATCGGGAGTCCCAGGAGATCAGCCTGGTGGCGGCCCTGCTGTGTCTGGAGGGCTACAACACCGTGGGGCCCAGCGAGTTCTTTGTCAATCCCGAAATCGGCAACGCCACCTGGTTTGAGGCCAGCCGCACCTTTGTTATACGGATCGGAGACCATGATTTTTATGCTTGAGACGATTGTACAGGAGGGCTTTGCCCAACTGGGCCTTGCCGCGGATGAAACGGTATTGGCCCGCTACCGGCGGTATTACGAGCATCTTACGGAGTGGAACCGGGTGATGAATCTGACCGCCATCTCCGGCGAGGAGGACACGGCCCGCCTCCATTTTCTGGACTGCGCTGCCCTGCTGGGCCTTGCGGATTTTGCCGGGAAGCGGGTCATCGACGTGGGCACCGGCGCGGGCTTTCCCGGCCTTGCGCTGAAGATCGCCCGTCCGGACCTGGATCTGACCCTGCTGGACAGCCTGGACAAGCGGGTGAAGTTTTTGAAGGACACCTGCGAGGAGCTGGGCTTTGAGGATGTACAGTGCCTCCACGCCCGGGCGGAGGAGGCGCCGCAGGCGCTGCGGGAGAGCTTTGACATTGCCTGTTCCCGGGCGGTGGCAAGGCTGAACCTGCTTGCGGAGCTGTGCCTGCCTTTCGTGAAGGTGGGGGGATTGTTCCTTGCCATGAAGGGTCCCGAGGTCGCGGAGGAGCTGCGGGAAGCGGAAAAGGGAATCCGGCTCCTGGGCGGGGAGATCGAACGGGTGGCGGAATATGCCGTCCCCGGTACCGAGCTGCGGCACAACGCGGTGCTGATCCGCAAAACGTCCTCCACGCCGCAAAAATACCCCCGCAAATGGGGCCAGATGAAAAAGCAGCCGCTGTGAAAGGCGAATAGAGAACGGGCGGCAAAGGCCGCCCGCTCAATGTGTAGACAAACCCCAAAGACTGTCATTCCGAGCCAGCACCCCAGGGTGGCTTCTCTTGCCGCAAGGGAAAGCTCTGTCATTGCGAACCAGTGACATCGGTCACTGGTTCGCAATGACAGAAACCGACTTTGGCGACAGTCTGAACGGGCGACCGAAAGGTCGCCCGTTCTGTTCTTTTACAACATTTTTTCCAGTTCCTCCGCGGTGTCCGCGATGCGTGTGGCTCCCGCGGCGATCAGCTGCTCCCGGCTGCGAAAGCCCCAGGAGACGGCGATGCAGGCCATGCCGGCGTTTTTCGCCGTGGCCAGGTCCACCTCCGTGTCCCCGATATACACGCAGTCCTCCACCGAAAGGCCCATTTGTCTCACGGCGGAGAGCACCGCGTCCGGGTTGGGCTTGCGCCGCACGGTCTCGCTCTCGCCTACGGCGGAATCCAGCAGGCCGGGGAAATAGGCCCGGGCCAGCTCCTGCACCGCCGGGTCCGGCTTGTTGGAGATGATGGCCTGCCGAACGCCCCTGGCGCGCAGCCGCTCCATCAGGGGCAGAATGCCGGGATAGGGTCGGGTGCGGAGATTGCAGTGGGCGTCATAATACGGCTTGTAGAAGGCCAGCACCTCCGCCGCCTGCTCCGCCGGCGTCACGGCGGCGATCAGGTGGGCCGCGCCGTTGCCCAGCCCTGCGCGCACCGCCTCCAGGCTTGCCTCCGGGAGCGAGAAGCGCCGCAGGCTCACGTTTACCGCCGCCCAAAGATTCTCCAGGGTGTCCAGCACTGTGCCGTCCATATCAAATAAAACCGCTTTGTAAGCCATGGTAACTTCCTCCGATCACGAACGCTTCTATTATATACGCCTTGTCAATCGGGGGAGAATTTGGTATAATATTTTCCCCGCCGAAGGGCGGATCACTGCTGTGGAAACGGAGAGCGAGTATGAATCTGCGCCGTGGCGCGGCCCTGCTTCTGGCCGCCCTGTGCCTGCTGCTCTGCGCCTGCGGCGGCGCGGAAGACTCCGCAGGGCAGGACAGCGTCAGCGTCTGGTGCCTGGAGGATGAGCCTCTCCGCCCCGCCCTGGAGGCGTGGATCCGGGCGTATAACAAAGATCCGGAGGGGCTGCCGGTGAGCCTGCGCTGCTTCCCCGATGAGGAGAGCCTGGCAGCCGCCTTTGACGCGGCCAGGCCCGATCTGCTGCTGTGCAGCCATGACCGGGCCTGGACCCTGGAGCGTCAGGGCCTGCTGCGGGATGTGCGGGGCGGCCTGGGCGCGGTGCCGGACTATCCCGCGTGGCTTTCTTGCCTGTCCGACTGCCTGGGGCGGAGCTACTTCCCCCTGGGGGTGGAGGTGACGCTGCTGGCCTGGCGGGAGGACGCGCCAGCCCCGGGGCGGGGCTGGGCCGCTTTCTGGGCCGGCGCCGCGGACTACAGCGCTGAAAGCGGCATGCCCTATTTTTCCGCGGAGGAATACGGGTCGCTGTTTTATCAGGCGCTGCTGCAGCGCCGGGTGGAATTTCGCGCCGATCTGAGCCGGGACGGGGAAAACGAAGACTTTCGGGAGCTGTATAATGCCCTGGCAGGCGGCATGTTTGACGGGAGCATCGCCCTGACGGGCCAGCCCGTGACCTTGCTGCTGCAGGGGGGAGAGCTGCCCTGCATCGCGGCGTCCTCCGCGTCGCTGGCGGCGCTGCCGGGGGAGGGCTTTGCCTTCTCGCCCCTGCCCGGGACGGACGCGGGGGAGCCTCTGCCGGGGATGGCGCTGGGCCTTGCCGTCACCGCCCGGGACGGGCGGGGCACCCGCTCCGCAACTGCCTTTCTGCGCTGGCTGCTGGAGGAGGGCCGGGCCGGGCAGGCCGCGCTGGACGCGGGCCTGATCCCCGTGATGGAGGGTGAGCTGCAGGCGGAAACGGCCCTGGAGCGGGAGTTGCTGCGGCTGCAGGCGGAGCAGGACGTGCATCTCTATGAGCCGGGCGGGGACTATCTGCGCAACCGGCGGGACTTTGAGCTTGTGCTCCGGACCATGATCAACGGATTTCTCTGATTGCAATTTGCGCCTGTATGTGGTATATTGCAAAGGTAAATTTTATAAAAGAGGTGCACCATGGAAGGATACCGTATTTTAGAGATAAAGCAGAGCGTTTTTGAGAACAACGACCGGGAGGCTGACAAGCTGCGCCAAGAGCTGAAGAAGGACAGGACCTTTCTCCTGAACCTGATGAGCTCCCCCGGCTCCGGCAAGACCACCACCCTGCGCCAGACCATCGCCGCGCTGAAGGACGAGTTCCGCATCGGCGTCATGGAGGCGGACATTGACTCGGACGTGGACGCCGCCACCATCGAGAAGACCGGCGTGAAGGTCATCCAGCTCCACACCGGCGGCATGTGCCACCTGGACGCGGGCATGACCAAGCAGGGCCTGGAGGGCCTGGGCGTGAACGACGTGGACTTCGCCATCCTGGAGAACATCGGCAACCTGGTTTGCCCTGCCGAGTTTGACACCGGCGCCGTGAAGAACGCCATGATCCTCTCCGTGCCCGAAGGGCATGACAAGCCCCTCAAGTACCCCCTCATGTTCTCCATCTGCGATGTGCTGCTGATCAACAAGATCGACGTGCTGCCCTACTTCGATTTCGATATCGAGAAGTGCAAGGAGTACGTCCACCGCCTGAACCCCAACATGAAGATCTTCCCCATCTGCGCCCGCACCGGCGAAGGGGTGGACGCCTGGGCCCAGTGGCTGCGCGAGCAGATCACCGCCTGGAACGCCTGATTGATGATCCAAAAAAGATCCGCACGCGGAAAAGCGTGCGGATCTTTTGCGCTTACAGACCCCGGCTATCCTTTTCCCCCTGCTCCGGGACATCGCTGATCCCCGTGTTGGGGAAGATCGGGGGCGTCATGGGAAAGGCGCCGAAGGGATAGAGGGGAGGCGTGACGGGGAGCGCGTTCTGCGCCCGGCGGGTCTTCTCATCCCCGTCCGTGGGGCCTCGCTTTTTGCTGGGCTTTGGCATCTTCATCACCTCAAAGACAGCTTTCCCTCCTTCTGGCGGGAATATGCGCTTGGTCAGATCCGGCGGATGACGCCGCAGGCGATCTTTTCGCCTGCCGCGCCGGCGGGCTGGGTGCGGAAGTCATCGGGCAGCGAATGGATCACGACGGTTTTGCCGATGATCTCCGGTATGGAAAAGCGCCGGGTATAGACTGCCAGAAAGGCGCTGCCCTCCTGAGAAAACAGCGGCGGCAAATCCCCCGCGTGACAGGGATGGAGCTGCCCCTCGGGGTCAAAGTGGCCCCCGGTGCAGGAAAAGTCCTCGCCGCCGCAGGATTCGCCTTCGTGGATGTGGAAGGCGAAAACCCCGTATGGGCAGTCCCGCTGCCGGGGCAGGCCGCAGACATCCGCCAGCACCAAAACGCCCCTGCGGAAGGGAAAGAAGCGGACCGTGCCCCTGATGCCGGCGCCTTCTCCCGCCCCGAAAACGCAGGCCGAGGCCCCCGGCCGTCCAAGCTGAAGCTGCATAAAAAATCACCTCGCGCCAGCATATGCCGGCGCGAGGACTTTTGCGTATGCGCTTGTTACAGATCCTGCAAATCCGCGGCGGTCAGGTCGTTTTCCACATTGTCCCGGCCCAAATCGGTGTCGATCACCGGGTACGCGGGGGAGATGGGCGCGGTGCCGGGGACGAACAGATTGGTGCCCGGAACCATGGGGCCGGCCTTCCGCGTTCCGCGCTTTGCCTTTCCCTGCAGCTCCGGCACCGGAGGAAGGGAATTCTTTTTCGTGTTCCGGTCGTCCTCCGGGCGCTTCATACCCTGCTTTGCCATTCAAATCACCTCGGGAAAAGTTTCCCCGGCGGGGGAAGAACTTATTCAGCCCGGCCAAGGATCGAAGCGGCGCAGCGGGCTTGTGGGCGCATCTCGGCCCATGGGGGCGGCTTTCCCGGAAAAGGGACTTGCATTTTTCGGCGGATTCCTCTATAACCAAAGAGAGAAAGCCGCGCCGACGGCGCAGAGAGAGGACAAAAGCATGACAAAGAAAAAGAAGACGGCGAAAAAGCAGAGCGGCGTGCGCAAGGTGCTGGGCATCCTGGCGGCCCTGCTGGGCCTTGCGGCGTCCCTGGCGCTGCTGTGGTTCGTATGGGGCCTGGCAAGGGAGCAGTTTTTCCCCGATGGGCGGAAGGAGGAGGCCCCCGCCGTCCAGACGGCGGAGCCGGAGGAGAGCGCCCCGCCGGAGCCCGCCGGGGAGCAGACCCTGGTTGCAACGCCGGAGCCCACCCCGGAACCCACGCCGGAACCCACCCCGGAGCCGGTACACTATACCATTCCCGAGGACGCCAACGCCGGCCCCGCGCCCAATGAGGCCTGCTACGGCACCGTCAGCATGGATGAGCCGGAGAAGCTGCTGCCCGTGATCCAGGAGGCCCGGGACCGGGGACTGCTGGGGGAGGACGAGGCGGTGGCCTTTGACCCGAACGTGAGCTTCTACCGGGGCACCCACAGCCGGGACATCGAATACTATCTGGACGACAGCATTCTGGTGATCCTCTGGAAGGAGGAGGTAGACGGCCTGTGCTGCACCTTCACCGAGATCAAGATCGCCGATCCCTCCCAGTTCCGCCGGAAGCTGGCGGACGATACCTACAACGCCCCCAACCAGTACTTCGCCACCGAAATGGCCCGGCAGACCAATGCCGTGGTGGCCATGAATGCGGACTACTACCGCTTCCGGGACGTGGGCATCGTGGCCTGGAACCGGGAGCTGTACCGCATGAAGATGGGCACCTACACCGGGCAGTATAAGCTCTATAACTGCGTGGACACCCTGTTCATCGACGGGAACGGAGATTTCGTCTATCTGCGGATGGGAGAAGAAAACAACGAGGAGAGCGTGCGGCAGTTCATGGAGGAAAACGATCTGCTCTTCTCCGTCGCCTTCGGCCCGGTGATCGTAGAGGACGGGGAGCCCGTGCCCTGCGACTGGTATCCGGTGGGCGAGGTGAACCAGGGCTACTCCCGGGCCGGCATCGGCCAGATGGGACCCTGCCACTATCTGTATATGTCCCTGAACCACGGCGATCGCTCCGCCCGCTGGACGGTGACCCAGTTTGCCGAGCATTTTGCCGAGAAGCCTGTGATCACCGCCTACTGCGTGGACGGGGGCCAGACCGGCGAGGTGGTCTTCCGGAACGAGGCATACAGCTACATGGACTTCGGCGAGGAGCGCCAGGTCAGCGATATCCTGTACTTCGTCACCGCCATTCCCGAGGACGCCCGGGACGGGGGCTGACGCGACCCGGACAGAACAAAAAACGCGAGGCAATCGGGGCGTACTCCATAAAGAAGCTGTTTTGAGGCGGCAATCACCGGCTCAAAAGGATATGAAACCGGCGTGACCGCTGCGGTCACGCCGGTTTTGTCTCTTGGATTTTGTGGGGCAAAATCCGATGCTCGTTACAACTGTGGACAATAGATGATCTATTCGGCAAACCGGAATTTGCCTGTATCATAGATTATCGGTACTAAATTATCTGTGCACACAATCGCAGAGTATTGTCGGAATTCCGATTGATGTCAACATTCTGTAAATAGCACTCGCCTTATCACTATACAATAGATCCTGTGGTTGTTGATCAAAAGCATGAATCAGCGCTTCTCGGTCAGGCAGTTGATTCACCTCGTAGAATGCGCTGTAGTCCCGGTTCCCGGGGAGTTCTGAAATGCGTTTCGCCGTTTCTTCGATATCCAGCGTCCGCAAATTTCCGAGACACTCTGTTTCCACGCCGGTGTTACCAACATACAGTTCTCCGTTCTGGTGAACAGTCATATAGATTTCATCCTGGGGCTGTCTGAATAATGTAGCGATATCCAGTCCTTCTTCCAGCTGCCCCCTGAGCATACCGATCGTACAGATTTCTTCTGCTAATTCATCTATATTTTGTTTCCACCTCTCAAGCCATGGGCGAATTCTTTGAAAGCTTTCCAAGGAACCGCGGTAAGGTTCAAAATCCGTCATGTGAACATGGGGTGTAAAGTTGGGAACTGCAAAAAATATATAAGCGGGCTGCAACCATTGAATTACTGCGTCGATCTCCAATGCATCATCGGTAAAAAAGCGGTTAAACATCAGGGACACCCCAACCTTCGCACCACAGGATTTCATGAACTCAGCCGCTTCAATCCCGGTCTGAAAGGCACCTTCTCGCCTGACGATCTCATCATGATGTATCGCATTCCCATGAATTGTTATACCAAAATCATTATAGCCACAGTCAAGGTAAGCCTCAATTACGGCGTTCCGGTCTTTCCGATGCATCAGCGCAATACCGCTTGTCATTCCGTGGTGATAGTTTTTGATATTTTTCGTGGCGGCAGCACTACGAACAATGGACGCAATCTCCGGATGATTCATCGGCTCGTTATCCAATGTAAAGCTCGCTTCAAAGGGCAGAAGCTCCGCCAGCTCGTCCAGTTTTTCAATGAACAGCAGGGCATCCTCCGACTTCATCATACTGCCGGGTCCGCCGTTCACATAGCAATGCTTGCAACGCGTATTACAGCCCGAAAGCAAGAAATCAAAATTTATTTCCATAAAGAACCTCCACAAATCCCGATTTGTTTTCATCATTGTACCATTGCTGACTGGCGTGGTCAATTATCTCGCGCTCAAACGTGAAAAAGGCACTTCCTAACGAAGTGCCTTCCTCGGGCCTCGCGTTTTTTTGTTCGCTTTGCGCAGGGAGGCGAAAGCTCAAATCGAGTATTTGTCGCGAAATTCCTGGTATCTGGCAGCGAAGGCGGCGTCCTTGATCTGCTTCAGACTGTCCAGATACTCGTGGGTGTCGAACACGTCGTGGGCAAGCTCGATCATCGCCACGGCGATGTTGGAGCAGTGGTCGCCCACACGCTCATAGTTGGTCAGCAGGTCGTTGAACACAAAGCCGTGCTGCAGCGTGCAGATGCCCTTCTGCAGCCGGTCGATGTGGTGGCTCTTCATCTCGTCGCACAGGCCGTCGATCAGCTCCTCCAGGGGCTCTACCTGCAGCGCCAGCTCCATGTCGTGGTCCACAAAGGCCGAGATGGTCAGCTCCAGGATCTCGGACACGGCCCGGCGCAGCACGTCCAGCTCATGCTCGGAGGCCTGGGAGAAGTCGATCTGCTTCTCCGCCTTTTCTCTGGCGCTGTCGGCAATGTTCATGGCGTGGTCGGAAATGCGCTCGAAGTCGGTGATGGTGTGCAGGTATTGGTGCAGGTCCTCGTTCTGGGCGGCGGTCAGCTCCGTGGGAGAGATGCGCAGCAGATAGGAACCCAGGGTGTCCTCGTAAATATCCACCAGCGCCTCGGTCTCCTGCACCTGGCGGTAGCCCTCCTCGGTGAACTCCGTGAGCAGCGCCATAGCGTCCAGCAGATTGCGGCGCACATGCACCGCCATGTCGTCGATGACCCGGTGGCTCTGCTCCAGAGCCACGGCGGGGTAGCGGATGAAACGATCCTCCAGCTGCAGCTGCTCGGCAGGGGAGGGAGCCTGCTCCGGCGCCTTGCCGTCCTTGACCAGCAGGCAGGTCAGCTTCTCCAGCAGGCCGATGAAGGGCGCCAGGGCCAGCACGGTGACCAGGCGGAAGGCGGTGTTCATGGCGGCCACGTCCACAATGCTGACCTTACTCTCCAGGAAGGAGAAGGGATGGATGGCGTGGATGGCATAGAAGACGCCCCCGCAGAAAACCGCGCCCAAAACGTCAATGATCAGATGGGCCGTGGCAGTCCGCACACCGTTGCGGTTGGCGCCCAGCGCGCCCAGCAGCACCGGCAGCGCGCCGCCCACGGCGATGCCCAGCAGCAGGGGGAAGGCCTGCCCGAACTCCAGTGCCCCGGTGAGAGACAGGGCCTGGAGAATGCCCACGGCGGCGGCAGAGCTCTGGATGATGGCGGTGAACACCGTGCCCACCAGGAAGCCCAGGAGAGGGTTGGAGAGAGTGACCATCAGGGAGAGGAAGGTGGGGCTGTCCCGCAGAGGCTCCACGGCGGAGCTCATGGCGCTCATGCCGAACATCAGCACGGCAAAGCCCATGAGAATATCACCCACATGGTGCTGCAGCTGCTTTTTGCAGAACTTTTTCAGAATAATGCCGATGACGGCGATGATGCCGGTAATGGCCGTGGTGCTCAGCAGCTCCACCCAGCCGCTGCCCCCGCCCACACTGGACAGGGCCACGATCCAGCCGGTGATGCTGGTGCCCAGGATGCTGCCCAGGATCACGGAGACGGCCTGACCGAACTGCATCAGCCCGGAGTTTACAAAGCCCACCACCATGACCGAGGCGGCGGAGGAGGACTGGATCACCGCGGTGACCAGGGTGCCCAGCAGAATGCCCTTGAAGCGGTTGCTGGTCAGGCGGTAGAGCACCACCTCCAGCTTGTTGCCCGCCACCAGATTCAGCCCGTCGCCCATCAGGGTGATGCCGTAGAGAAAGAGCGCGAGACCGCTTAATAAAGAGATCAGGTTCAGAATGCTCATGGCACAGTTTTACCCTTTCAGCAGAATCTGTTTTTTCGTCAAGCCCTAAGCCTTTTTCCTTATTGTAACATAGAACAGAGCCCCCGCACAACGGCTTTTTCGATCTTTTCCCGACAATAAAAAAGAAGCGACAAAGAAGAAAAACCGCCCTCCGAAGAGGGCGGTTCAGACTGTTGTGTGGAAATAGCCGGGATCAGACGGCTAGGAAGAACTTCACCAGGAAGATCAGGCTCAGGATGTAGGTCAGCACGGAGACCTCCTTGGCCTTGCCGGTGACGAGCTTGATGACGGTGTAGCAGATCAGGGCCAGGCCGATGCCGTGGCCGATGGAGCCGGAGATGGGCATGCCGATGAGCATGATGGCAACCGGCAGCATCTGGGAGATATCGTCGAAGTCGATCTTCTTCAGGTTGGAGAGCATCAGGATGCCCACGTAGATCAGCGCGGAAGAAGTGGCGGCGGCGGGGATGATGGCGGCGATGGGGGCGATGAACATGCACAGCAGGAACAGGATGCCGGCGGTCAGAGCGGTGAGACCGGTGCGGCCGCCTGCCTCCACGCCGGAGGCGGATTCCACAAAGGTGGTGACGGTGGAGGTGCCGGTGACGGAGCCCACCACAGTGCCGACAGCGTCGGACAGCAGGGCTTCCTTCATCTGGGGCATGTTGCCGTCCTTGTCCAGCATATTGGCACGGGAGGCGGTGCCCACCAGAGTGCCGATGGTGTCAAACATATCAATGATGCAGAAGGTGATGACCAGAGTGACCACGGTGAACCAGCCGATCTGGGTAATGCCGGCGAAGTTCAGCTTGAAGAGGGTGGTCTCCGCCATGTCATGGAAGGGGGGCACAAAGGAGGCGGTCTTCAGACCCTCAAAGGGATTGGTGTGCAGGAACAGGTACTGGCCGGCCCAGTGCAGCACGGAGGCGGCCAGCATGCCGTAGAGCACGGAGCCCTTGACCTTCTTGTGATTCAGGGCAACAATGACGAACAGGCCGAAGAACATGGTGACAACGGCCAGCACCATCTGGGGATACACGTCGGCGCCCATGGTCTCCTTGCCGAAGGCGGCGGTCAGCGCGCCGAAGAAATCATGCATAGCAAAGAAGGGACCGCCCTTTTCGCCGTAGAGGCTGACGTTGGAGCCAAGGCCGATGTTCATCAGCATCAGGCCGATGGCGGGGCCGATGCCCAGGCGCACGCCGAGAGGAATGGCATGCACGATCTTCTCACGGACGTTGAAGAGGGAGAGAAGAATAAACACAACGCCCTCAATGAAGATGACGACCAGGGCGACCTGGAAGGCTTCGGTGTAGCTCATCTCCGCGCCGTTCAGGGCGGACAGAGCCACCAGGTTCCCGACGACAACGGCGAAGAAGCTGTTCAGACCCATGCCGGGGGCCATGCAGAAGGGCTTGTTTGCGAGGAACGCCATGCAAATGGTGCCGATGGCGGAAGAAATGCAGGTGGCCAGGAACACGCCGTTCCACAGCGGGGTACCCACGGCGAAGCCGGTGAGCAGGTTGGGGTTCAGGGCGATGATGTAGGCCATGGTCATGAAGGTGGTCAGGCCTGCAACAATCTCCGTCCGGACATTGGTGCCGTTTTGTTTCAGGCGAAACAATTTTTCCATTTTGGTTTTTCTCCTCCTTTTTCTCTCTTTGGGTTTGGGTTCGATCCTTTCCGGGAACTGCGAAACATTCTGCGGAGGGCCGCGGAAAGAAGCGGCCGTCAGAATTTCAAAGCCCGGGAAAATACGCTCCCATTGTAGAGAAAAGTAGGAGAAATTACAATTGGGAAAAACTCCAAAAAACCCGGCGAAAAAGCTTTGACCCTTATGGATTCTTATGCTATGCTATCCCCACGCCGCGGCCCGCGGAGCGGGAAAGCTGACGGCGAAAGGAGGCGGCGCCATGGCGCGGAGAAAAGGAAAGCAGGGCGAAAGGCCCAAGAGGCTGAGCCTGCCACCCTTGGGGCAGCGGATCATGAAGACCTCGGTGGCAGTGTTCCTGTGCCTGCTGTATTATTGGATCCGGGGCTACCGGGGACAGGATATGCCCACCGAGGCTGCCATCACCGCCATCATCTGCATGCAGCCCTATGTGCGCGATTCCCGGGATTTTGCCCTCAACCGCATGGCCGGGACCCTGGTGGGAACGGTCTGGGGCCTGCTGCTTCTACTGGTGCTCCTGCTCTTCCCGGCCCTGGGGCAGCGGCTGTTCCTGGTCTATGGGCTGATGGGGCTTGGCACCCTTGCCTCCCTTTACAGCGCGGTGCTGATCCGGAAGCCTGACACCTCCGGTCTTGCCGCTATCGTATTTCTTTGCATCGTCATCTCCTTCCCGGATATCGATCAGCCTCTTCGTCAGACCGGCGATCGGATCTTCGGCGTGCTGCTGGGCACGGCAATTGCCATCGCCGTCAACGTTTTCCGTCTGCCTCGGCGCAAGAATCGGGACAGCGTGTTCTTCGTCCGCGTCCGGGATCTGGCGCCGGACCGCTTCTCCCAGATCCCTTCGGCGGCCCTCTACCGGCTCAACTACCTCTGCCAGGACGGGGCCAAGATCTGCCTCATCTCCGAGCATGCCCCCGCCTTCTTTGCCCTGCAGATGAGCGACGCCATGCTCTCCGTGCCCCTGATCGTCATGGGCGGCGCCGCCATCTATGACGCGATCGAGAACCGGTATCTCTATGCCGAAACCATCCGGCCCCAGGACTACGCCCGCCTGCGGGAGCATCTGGACCGGCTGGGGATGAGCTACTTCATCTACACGGTCCATGGGCATAAGACCCGCATCTTCCATCAGGGCGAGCTGCGGGAGGAGGAGCGGGTGATCTACCGGCGCATGAAGCGTTCTCCCTACCGGGATTACCTGGAGGACAGCAGCGCCGATCCCAACGAGGTCGTCTATGTGAAGCTCCTCGGCACCGATGACCAGGCGGCGGCCTGGCATGCCAAGCTCCAGCCCCTGGTGCACAGCCGGAACCTGCGTGCCGTGCTTCGGCCCGAGGCCGGGGCAAGCGGCATCAGCGCCCTGTACCTGTATTCGGACAAGATGAGCGTGAAGCAGGCAGAGCGGAAAATGATGGAGCTGCTGCGGCAGGAGAACCCAGCCCTCCGCCCGGTGGAGGTGTTCCTGGATCGCCCCTACCGCTCCGAGCATGACGCCATGCATCTGCTGCACCGCCTGGGCAGTCAGTATGAGCCGCTGAAGCTCCCCTGGAAGCGAAAGGAAACCGCAAAACAGGATCTATAAAGACACAAACGGAACGCGAAAGCAGCCTTTTCGCGTTCCGTTTTTTGCTGCGGCGGGCATTGTCAAATCCTTCCGAAGCCCGATAGAAAGGAGACAAAGATCGTCTTGTTTGTATCTCGCATCAGGATAAGGTTGCATATGGGCCGGTTTCGCGGTATAATTACAGTGTATCGGAATATGGATAAACAATATTTGGAAGAATAGCAGAAAAGCGGTTGCAAAAGCGCGGGATTCGCGTTACAATGCAAATTGTCTGATTATTAACGAAGCTGTCGGAGGCGCCGCTTGGAGAGTGTCCATCTGAAAATCAATGGCATTGTGCAGGGCGTGGGCTTCCGGCCTTTTGTGCACCGCCTGGTGCGGGAGTTCGGCCTTGCGGGCGCCATCCGCAACACCTCCTCCGGCGTGGAGCTGGAGCTGGACGGGGAGCGGGCGGCGCTGGAGGCCTTCGTCCGGGCGTTGCCGGAGCGGGCGCCGGGCCTTGCGGTGATCGAGGAGATACGGGCAGAATACGGCCCTGCCCGGGGCTTCCGGGGCTTCACCATCCTGCAGAGCCACGCGGAGGAGAAGCGCCGCACCCTCATTTCCCCGGACGTTGGCATTTGCGACGATTGCCGGCGGGAGCTGCTGGACCCCAAGGACCGGCGCTACCGCTACCCTTTTATCAACTGCACCAACTGCGGCCCCCGCTTCACCATTATCCGGGACGTGCCCTATGACCGGGCCCTGACCTCCATGAGCCGCTTTCCCATGTGCCCGGACTGCGACCGGGAATATCACGACATCGAAAACCGCCGCTACCACGCCCAGCCGGACGCCTGCCCCGTCTGCGGCCCACAGACCAGCTTTCTGGACGGGGAGGGCAGGGAGGTCCCCGGCGACGCCATCGAGACGGCCCGGGCCTGGCTCAAGGCCGGGAAGATCCTGGCGGTGAAGGGCCTGGGCGGCATGCACCTTGCCTGCCGGGCGGACGACCCGGACCTGGTGCGTGAGCTGCGGCGCCGCAAGGAGCGGGATGAGAAGCCCTTCGCCCTCATGTGCCGGGACTTGGACTGCGCGAAAAAGCTGTGCTTCGTTTCCCCGGCGGAGGAGGCGGCGCTATGCTCCTTCCGCAAGCCCATCGTCCTGCTGGAAAAGCGGGACAAGACCCCCTCGCCCTTGAGCGAGAACGGGTATTTGGGCGTGATGCTGCCCTATACGCCGCTGCACGTCCTGCTTTTCGGGGAAGATCTGGACGCACTGGTGATGACCTCCGCCAACCTCTCCGACACGCCCATCGTCTATCGAAACGAGGAGGCGCTGGAGCGGCTGCGGGGCATTGCAGACGGCTTCCTCCTCCACAATCGGGACATTCAGACCCGGTGCGACGACTCGCTTTGCTGGGTCCTGGACGGGCAGGAATATTTCGCCCGGCGCAGCCGGGGCTATGTGCCCTTCCCGGTGAAGGTGGCGGGAAGCCTTGGCGGCATTCTCGCCTGCGGGGCCGAGCAGAAGGCCAGCTTCTGCCTGTCCCGGGGGGACTATTTGTTCCCCAGCCAGCATATCGGCGATTTGAAAAACGCCGAGACCCTGGAACACTATGAACAGCAGATCGCCCATTTTGAGCGGCTGTTTGATACCAAACCCCGGAAGCTGGTCTGCGACCGGCACCCGGACTACCTCTCCACCGCCTACGCGCTGGAGCGGGGGAAACGGGAAGGGATCCCCGTGCTGCAGGTGCAGCACCACCACGCCCACATGGCCGCCTGCATGGCGGATAACGGCCTAACCGGGCGGTGCATCGGCCTCATCTGGGACGGCACCGGCTACGGTGATGACGGCACCACCTGGGGCGGGGAGTGCCTGGTGGGGGACTACGGGGGCTATGAGCGCTACGGCTCCATCCGGCCCATCCCGCTCCTTGGCGGCGACCGGGCCACGAAGGAGCTGGACCGGGTGGCCTTCGCCCTGCTGCGTGACGCGGGATGCGACGTGTCCGGGATCGAGAAGGCCGGGATTTACGGAGAGCTCCTGGACGCCGGGCTGAACTGCCCCCTGTCCTCCGGCATGGGCCGGCTCTTTGATGCCGTGGCGGCGATCCTGGGCGTGAAGACCCTGGCCAGCTACGAGGGGCAGGGCGCCGTGCTGCTGGAGGCCGCTGCGGAGGAGGACGGGGGACGCTACCCCGTGATCCTGGAGGGGAAGCCCCTGCGCTTTGACTGGCGCCCCATGATCCGCGCCCTGGTGCGGGAGCGGGACGCGGGCGTGCCCGCGGGGATCCTGGCGGCGCGCTTTCTGAACACGCTGCTGGACATGGCCGTTCAGATGGCCCTGGCCGCTTCCAAAGCGACCGGGCTGCGGGACGTGGTCCTCTCCGGCGGCACCTTCCAGAATCAATACCTGATGCGCCGCCTGCCCGACGCCCTGCGGGACGCGGGACTGCGGCCCTGGCATCACCGGCGCGTCTCCTGCAACGACGAGGGGCTGAGCCTGGGCCAGGTGATGATCGGCGCAAATAGTTTTTGAGATTTGAGTTTTGAGCGGGAGGAATAGCCCTTGCTTCCCCTCTCGGGGGAAGTGGCGCGAAGCGCCGATAGGGGCCCCTTCAGTCGCTGGCGCGACAGCTCCGCACAAGGAATAAGTTCGCGTTTCCAAATCAAGATTTGGACGCTCACTTACCCCGGAGGGGGAGCCAAGATCGAAGAGGTAAAAAGTATGTGTTTAGCAGTCCCCTTGAAATTGATTGAAATAAACGGCAAGGACGCGGTGGGGGAGGCCATGGGCATGCAGCGCAAGCTGCGCCTGGACTTTATCCCGGAGCCGAAGATCGGCGATTACGTCATCGTCCACGCGGGCTTTGCCATCGAGCGGCTGCCGGAGGAGCAGGCGCTGGAGGATCTGGAGAGCTGGGAGGAGCTGGACGATGCCCTCCGCTGAGAAGATTTTGGAGGCCATCCGGCGCTTGGATCTGGGCCGGGTGAACCTGATGGAGGTCTGCGGCACCCACACCATGGCCATTGCCAAGGCGGGCATCAAGTCCCTCCTGCCGGAGCAGGTGAAGCTTTTGAGCGGGCCGGGCTGCCCGGTCTGCGTTACCCCGGCGGAGGTCATCGACCAGATCCTGGCCCTTTCCATGGAGCCGGGGCTGATCCTTGCCAGCTACGGCGACATGCTGCGGGTCCCCGGCAGCACCCCGGGGGACAGTCTGCTGCGCCGCCGGGCCCTGGGCGCCCGGGTGGAGATCGTCTACTCCCCCATGGACGCCATTGAAATCGCAAAAGCAAACCCCGCCAGGGAAGTGGTCTTCCTGGGCGTGGGCTTTGAAACCACCGCCCCCGGCACCGCCGCCGCAGTCCTGGCGGCAAGGGAGCAGGGCGTGAGGAATTTTACCCTATGGTCCATGCTCAAGCGGGTGGAGCCGGCGCTGCGGGCGCTGATGGGACTGCAGGGCTTTGACGTGCAGGGCTTCCTCTGCCCCGGCCATGTGGGCACCATCATCGGGGAGCGGGGCTTTGGCTTCCTCCCGGAGGAATACCGGATGCCCGCCGTCATCTCCGGCTTTGAGCCGGAGGATATCCTGCTCTCCGTCTATTGGCTGCTCAGGCAGATCGAGGCGGGCGCGCCCCGGGTGCAGAACGAGTACACCCGGGCGGTGTCCCCAAACGGCAACGAGCTGGCCCAGCGGATGATGGGGGAGGCATTGGAGCCGCGGACCGACCTCTGGCGAGGCCTCGGCAAGATCGAGCAGAGCGGCCTTGGCCTGCGAGAGGAACTGCGGGACTATGACGCCCAGGCTCGCTTCGGGCTGGAATGCTTGCCCGCCCCCAAGCCCACCGCCTGCTGCTGCGGGCAGGTGATCACCGGGCGCATGGGGCCCCAGGGCTGCCCGCTCTTCGGCGTCAGATGTACCCCGGAGGATCCGGTGGGGCCCTGCATGGTGTCCTCCGAGGGGGCCTGCGCCGCGGCGTATAAATACAGCGCCATCTGACCTTCCCTGCACAAGAGAGCCAAAGAGGAAAAATGAAAATGGACGAAATCATTACCCTTGATTACGGCAGCGGGGGGAAGAAGACCGCCCGGCTGATCGAAGAAACGATTGTCCCCGCGCTGGATAACCCGGCCCTCTCCGAGCTGGGGGACGGGGCCATCCTCCCCGGCGGGGAGCAACTGGTGTTTTCCACTGACAGCTTCGTGGTGAGCCCCCGCTTTTTCCCCGGCGGCGACATCGGAAAGCTGGCCGTCTGCGGCACGGTGAACGACATTGCCATGTGCGGCGGCGAGCCGAAATATCTGAGCTGCGCCTTCATTATCGAGGAGGGCCTGCCCCGGCAGGAGCTGGAAGCCATCATCGCCTCCATGGCGAGGGCGGCGAAGAGCGCCGGGGTGCAGATCGTCACCGGCGACACCAAGGTGGTGGAAAAGGGCCGGGGCGACGGGATCTATATCAACACCGCAGGCGTGGGCCTGCTGAAATATCCGGGACTCAGCCCCCGGGCCATCCGGGAGGGGGACGCCGTGCTGGTGTCCGGCACCGTGGGCGACCACGGCACCACCGTGATGCTGGCCCGGCACGCTCTGGCCCAGGGCGAGCTGCGCTCGGACTGCGCTGCGCTGAACGGCCTTGCCGCGGCGCTGCTCACGGCAGTGCCGGAGACCCGGGTGCTCCGGGACCCCACCCGGGGGGGCGTGGCCACCACCCTCAACGAGTTCATCGAGGGCACCCATCTTTCCATTGAGTTGGAGGAAAAGACGGTACCGGTGCGCCCGGCGGTGCAGGCGGCCTGCGAGCTTTTAGGGCTGGATCCGCTCTACTGCGCCAACGAGGGCAAGATGCTGGCCGTGGTGCCGGCGGAGCGGGCGGAAGCGGCCCTTCAGGCGCTGCGAAGCCTGCCGGAAGGGGAAAACGCGGCGCTCATCGGCCGCGTCACGGCGGACTTTCCCGGCAAGCTGGTGCTGCGCACGCCCCTGGGCGGGCGGCGGGTGCTGCAGAAGCTGAGCGGCGCTCAGCTTCCCCGAATTTGTTAGCAATACCCTTTCAAATAAAAAGCAAATACAATTATCAGATACGGAGAGGTGAAGAACTTGCAGCAGGAGTACAAACGGATCGAAATCACGAAAGACCAGATCGTACCCATTGCAGAGCGGATGCGGAAAAACAACGTATACCTGGTGATGATCCACGCCTTTATCAACAAGGACGGGCAGATGGACATTTCCTGGGATTACGCGGTGGATCCCGCCGTGGAGTCCTACCACCTGGTGGGTGAGATGACGGTTCCGTCCATCGGAGAGATCTACGATGAGGCGGCCCGCTGGCCCGAGCGCGAGCTGAACGAGCTCTTCGGCATCACCTTCGAGGGGCTGGACGTTTCCAAGCGTCTCTTCCTGCCGGAGGACATGCTGGAGACCCAGGGCAAGGGCCAGATCATGGTCACACCGCTCAGCGAGCTGGTGGAGAAGAATCAGAAGAAGGAGGAGAGCGAATGAGCTATATCGTGCCAATCGGGCCGTACCATCCCGCATTGGAGGAGCCCATCCACGCCCGGCTCATCACCGAGGGCGAGGTCATCAAGGACGCGGAGGTCTTTGTGGGCTATAACCACCGGGGCATCGAGAAGCTGGCCACCGAGCGCAACGCCATCCAGACCCTGGTGCTGGTGGAGCGCGTCTGCGGCATCTGCTCCCATTCCCATGCCTTCACCTATGCCATGGCGGTGGAGAAAATCAACGGCATCGAAGTCCCCCGGCGCGGCGACTACATCCGCGTCATCACCGCAGAGCTGGAGCGGCTCCACTCCCATTTCCTGTGGCTGGGCATCGCCTGCCACATCATCGGCCATGACAGCATGTTCATGCACATCTGGGATGAGCGGGAGCTGGTCATGGACATCCTGGAGAAGATGACCGGCAACCGGGTCAACTACGCCATGGTCACCATCGGCGGCAGCCGCCGGGATATCAGCGACGAGCTGCGCCGCGAGATCCTGGACGCCTGCGACAAGCTGAAGGCCCCCCTGGACCGCATCACCGAGATCGCCCTCACCGACAAGACCATCGCCATGCGCACCAAGGGCGTGGGCGTTCTCAAGAAGGAAGACGCCCTGCGCCTCGGCGCCATCGGCCCCCATGCCCGCGCCTCCGGCGTGGATGTGGACGTGCGGCGGGACGCGCCCTACTCCGCCTACAACGAGTTTGAGTTCGGCGTGCCCGTGGTGGAGAGCGGCGACGTGTTTGCCCGCGTGGTGGTCCGCGCCCTGGAGTGCTACGAGAGCATCAAGATCATCCGCCAGGCGCTGGAGAATCTGCCGGAAGGCCCCATCAATCTGGGCAACAAGCTCATCAAGATCAAGGAAGGCCAGGCAGTGGCCCGCCATGAGGCTCCCCGCGGCCAGCTGAGCCACATGGTGGTGGGCGACGGCAGCCTCAATAACCACCGGGTCTCGGTGCATGTGCCCTCCTTCAAAAACACGCCCACCATTCCCTTCATGCTGCGGGGCAACACCGTGGCGGACGCGGGGCTGATCATTGCCAGCATTGACCCCTGCTTCAGCTGCCTGGACCGCTGATGCATGAGCTGGCGTTGACGGAGGGGATCCTGGAGATCGTCCGGGAGCAGAGCGAGAAAAACGGCTTTGCCCGGGTGCTGGAGGTTTCCCTCATGGTGGGCGAGTATTCCGGGGTGATCCCGGAATGCCTGCAGGAATTCTTCCCCATCGCGTCCAAGGGGACCAAGGCCGAGGGCGCCTCGCTCCGCATCCAGCCGGTGCCCGCCGCCTTCCGCTGCTTTGGCTGCGGCTTTGAAGGCCCCATCCCCAGGGGGACGGCCTGCTGCCCCCACTGCGGCAGTACCGCCATCCGCATGACCGCGGGAAGGGAATTCTATGTGGAAAACCTGAAAGTAGAATAATAGTTTTGAGATTTGAGTTTTGAGAGAAAGGAGAGATCCTACCTTGCAAAAGACGAAATTCCCTGCCGTCGTTGCGACCTTTGTGGTCTGCTTTGCCTTCTGGCTGTTGCTGACCTGGTCGTTTACGATGCAGGAGCTGATCGCGGGCGGCGTGGTCAGCCTGGCCGTGGCTCTGTTCGCGGCCCGCTTCTTCATCCATGACAAGGCCTTTTGGTTCGCAAATCCCCTGAAGCTCTTCAGCGGCCTCTTTTACTGGCTCTGCATCTTCCCCATTGAGCTGGTGAAGGCCAATGTGGACATGGCAAAGCGCTGCTTCGGCGGCTGCAAGAACATTAACCCCGGCATCGTCAAGGTGCCTGTGGGGCTGAAAAGCGACTACGGCCAGGCGGCTCTGGCCAATTCCATCACCCTGACTCCGGGCACCATCACCATGGAGGCCACGGAGGAGGATGGACAGACCTACTTCTACATCCATTGGATCGACGTGACCGCCACCGAGGAGGCGGCGGCAGGCGAGGCCATCAAGGGCACCCTGGAAAAAGGCTTAAGGAGGGTTTGGCAATGAACGAAATGAGCCTTGATCTTCTGATTTGCGCCATCGTCTTCGCCGTGCTCGCCGCGCTGACGCTGATCCGGCTTTGCAAAGGCCCCACCGCGGCGGACCGCATGGTGGCAGGCGATGCGGCCGACACCCTGATCTGCATCGCTATGGTGCTGTTTTCCCTCTTCTCCGGCCGCGGCATCTACCTGGACATCGCACTCATCGCCGCCCTCTTCGGCGTGATCGACACCATGCTGGTTGGGCGGTATCTGGAAAAGGAAGGGGGCAAAGAGAAATGATTGTTCGCATCCTTGCCGAC
The DNA here is from genome assembly GCA_964395795.1 of uncultured Oscillospiraceae bacterium. GTDB lineage: Bacteria > Bacillota > Clostridia > Oscillospirales > Oscillospiraceae > Limivicinus. The sequence goes on along the minus strand of CAYNBS010000004.1, from coordinate 20,557 downwards.
GTTCTGATCGCCATCGGCGCGATCTTTGCCCTGGCCGGCGTGATCGGCATTCTGAAAATGCCCGATCCCTACAGCCGGATGCAGGCCAGCACCTGCGTCGCCACCCTGGGCATGCTGGGGGCGATGCTGGGCGCGCTGCTGGTTGCCATCTTCGTGAAGGCTGACGCGGGCGCCGCCGTGAAAATCGGCGTCATCGCCCTGCTGATCCTGGTCACCAACCCCCTGGGCTCCCACGCCATCGCCAAGGGCGCCTACAAGGCGGGGATCCGGCCGGAAAAGAAGATGGACGTTGACGATTTGGGGAGGGATCTCTATGAGTAATCTGATCGTGATCCTCAATATTCTGGTGCTGCTGGGCATGGTGGTCTCCGCGATCCTGGCGGTGCACTTTGAAAAGCTGCTGAGCGCGGTCATCGCCCTGGGCATCACGGGCGTCTTCGCCGCGGCGGAGTTCCTGCTGCTGCACGCGCCGGATGTTGCCATCTCCGAGGCCGCCGTGGGCGCGGCTCTGACCCCGCTGATCTTCATCGTAACCCTGCGGAAGGTGAAGGGAGGCGACGGGAAATGAAGAAATTCCTGACCTGGGTCTCTCTGGGTGTGCTGTTGGTGGCCTTCCTGGCCGCGAGCCTGAGCATGGCCCAGCTTCCCCCTACTTATGATGGCAGCAAGGCCACCGTTCCCGTGGCGGAGCTGCAGCAGAACCCCGAGGCCTATGACGACTCCAAGGCCGACGGCGCCGCCGCTGTCATCGTCCAGCAGAACCTGGCCAAGAGCCATGCGGTGAACGACGTCACCTCCATCGTCTTCGACTTCCGTGGTTACGATACCATGGGCGAGGCCTTCATCCTCATTACTGCCGTAGCCGGCAGCGCGGTGATCCTCTTCACCAAGAAAAAGGGAGAGGAGGAGAAGAAATGAAGCAGAACGTGAAAGTTAAGAACCTGATCCCCCGCTGCGGGGCGGACAGTCTGCTGCCCCTGATGCTGGTGTACATGTTCTACATCATTTTCCACGGCCACCTGAGCCCCGGCGGCGGCTTCCAGGGCGGCGTGCTGATGGTCGCAGTGGTCACGATCCTGTATCTGGGATATGACTACGCCACCACCGCCCGGGCACTGAGCGCAGGCTTCCTCCACGGCGCGGAGGGCTTTGCCTCCGTGGTCTATGTGGCTCTGGCCATGATGGGCGTCGCGGTTGGCGCGCAGTTCTGCCAGAACATCCTGTTCCAGCAGGGTGAGATCGGCGAGCTGTACAGCTCCGGCACCATCTTCTGGATGAACGTCACCGTCGGCGTCAAGGTTTTGACCGGCGTGGGCTCCATCGCCCTGCTGATGACCGGCCTGGTGGCTCAGCGCGCCGAGCAGAACGAGAAAGGATGAGGTGAAAGACATGATGACAATGAACTATATCGCATCCTTCTTCCTCATCGCCCTGGGACTGTACTGCATCGTCGTGAAATATAACCTGGTGAAGACGGTCATCGGCCTTTCCATTATGGACTACGGCGTGAACCTGCTGATCATCACCATCGGCTATAATCCCGGCGGCACCGCCCCCATCTTCACCGAGGGAGAGCTGCAGGCGGCCAGCTACTTCGTGGATCCCATTCCCCAGGCGCTGACCTTGACCAGCATCGTCATTGGCGCCTGCGTTACGGCCATGTCCATGGCGCTTGTCATCAAGCTCCGGGAGCAGTACGGCACCCTGGACACCCGTGAGATAAGGAGGCTGAGAGGATGAATTTCATGAATTTTCTGAATCCCCAGCACTTCCCCATCTTTGCGATCATGCTCTACTTCCTGGGCGCGTTTCTGATCGTGCTCTTCGGCAAAAACCGGGCTGCGCGCAACTGCATCGCGTTTCTGGCCACGGGCCTGTCCCTGACCCTGCTGGTGCTGCTGGTCAAGCCCATCATGCTGGATCACGGCATCATCGCCTACTGGATGGGCGGCCGTCAGCCTGCCGGCGGCTATGCCATCGGCATTGCCCTGGAGGTGGATGCGCTGAGCCTGTTCTTCGGCCTGCTCATCGCCACCGCCGTGTTCGTCTCCTGCCTCTACTCCTTCCAGTACATGCGGCGGGACGATAACGAGCCCCAGTATTACACCCTGTTCCTGATGCTGGCCGGCGGCGTCATGGGCCTTGTCCTCTCCGGCGACCTCTTCAACATGTTCATCATGGTGGAGATCCTGACCTTCGCCGCCGTGGCGCTCACCGCCTTCCGCAACCAGGTCACCGGCGCCCTGGAGGCCGCCTTCAAGTACCTGGTGGTGGGCTGCATCGGCTCCACCTGCATCCTGGCGGGCACCATCCTGCTGTACCAGCAGGCCCACACCCTGAACCTGGCCCAGCTGGCCACCATCATCCCCGGCTGCCAGGGCACAAACGTGACGCTGGCCTTCGCGCTGCTGTTCATCGGCTTCTGCACCAAGGCCTTCATCGTGCCCTTCCATCCCCTGGCGGCGGACGCCCACGGCGCTGCTCCCGCGTCCATCTCGGTGCTGATTTCCGGCGTGCTCACCAAGAGCGGCATCTACGGCATCATTCGTCTGACCTACTTCCTGTTCCAGACCATGCATCTGGGCACCATGCAGTTCTGGCTGGTGTTCCTGGGCTCGGTGAGCATGTTCGTCTGCGTCACCATGGCTCTGGCCCAGCATGACTTCAAGCGCCTGCTGGCCTTCCACTCCATCTCCCAGATCGGCTACGTTCTGGCGGCGGTAGGCCTCTCCACGGCGCTGGGCGCCTCGGCCGGCCTCTACCACGCCATGAACCACACCCTCTTCAAGGGCCTGCTGTTCCTTGCCGCCGGCGCTGTTCTCCATGAGACCGGCACCACGGATCTGGACAAGCTGGGGGGCCTTTCGAAGAAGATGCCCCACACCACCGTGCTGTTTTTGATCGGCGCCGCCTCCATCAGCGGCATCCCGCCCTTCAACGGCTTCGCCTCCAAGTGGCTCATTTACCAGGCCACCTATGAGAAGGCCGCCGAGACCGGCAACATCGGCTTCGCCCTGGTGACCATTGTGGCCCTGGTGACCTCCACCCTGACCCTGGCCTCCTTCGTGAAGGTGACCCAGTCCGTGTTCTTCGGGCAGCTGCCCAAGGAGTGCGAGCATGTGAAGGAGGTTCCCTTCGGCATGCGCTTTGCCATGGGCATCCTGGCCCTGCTCTGCGTCGTCACGGGCCTCTTCCCGGGCCTCGTGCAGACCTACCTCACCGAGCCTGCGGCCCGCACCATGTTCCGGGTCACGGAGTACATCAACGCCATGCTGGGCAGCGGCTATGCCGAGACTGCCATGGGCCTGGGCGCGCCCGAGGCCGGCACCATCAGCTACGAGATCGTGGGCGTCTGGAACCCGGTCAACTGGCTGATGCTGCTGATGATCGCGCTGCTCTCCATCTGCATCGTGGCGGTATCCTCCAAGTATGACGCCGTGCGCGAGAACAAGGGCGAGAAGATCGCCGCCAAGTACAGCCTCTTCTACGGCGGCGAGGACACCGTGTTCTCCCAGGTGGGCGGCGGAGACCTGTTCTGGGGCTTCAAACATAACTGGCGCCGCTACTTCAGCTTTATGCATGACCTGCACAGCGGCATCGTCAATGACTACGCGCTATGGGCCGTGATCGCGCTTGCGCTTGCGATCCTGTATGCGCTGATCGTCCATCTGTAAAGGAGGGGGAGCTATGGATATCATTTTGGATGCGCTCAAATACCTGGCTTATGTGCTGATTTTCCCCGGCTTCCTGTTCTGCTTCCTGACGGGCATGCTCCTCTGCGGCATCGACCGCAAGCTGGTGGCCCGGATGCAGAAGCGCGTCGGCCCCCCGATCCTGCAGCCCTTCTATGATTTCTTCAAGCTCTGCGGCAAGGAGACCATCGTGCCCGCCGCCGCCAACAAGACCGTGTTCCTCATGGCGCCCCTGGTGGGCCTGGCGGCGCTGGTGGTGCTGCAGCTGTTCATCCCCGTGTTCCATGTGCAGATCCCGGCCTTTGCCGAAGTGGCGGATGTGATCGTGATCCTGTACCTGCTGCTGATCCCGGCGGTGGCCATCATCCTGGGCGGCGCCTCCACCGGTTCTCCCTATGCCGGCGTTGGTTTGAGCCGTGAGATGGTCACGGTGCTGGCCTGCGAGCTGCCCCTGGTGCTGGTGCTGTTGAGCGTGGGCCGGGTCGTTGGGGCGGAGGCCGAGGGCGGCGTCTGCTTCTCCCTGTCCAAGATCGTGAACTACCAGCTGGCAAACGGCAGCCTGATCACCAAGGCCAGCCTCATTCCCGCGGCCATCGCCTTCCTGCTGGTGATCCCCGGCGAAACCGGCAACCACCCCTTTGACGCGGCGGAGGCCGAGACCGAGATCTGCGAAGGCATGCTGGCGGAGTACAGCGGCGCGCCCCTGGGCGTGTTCAAGCTGAACCACGCCATCAAGATGCTGACCATGACGAGCCTCTTCGTCATGCTGTTCTTCGGCGGCATCGGCACGGGTCTTGCCAAGCTGGTGGCCCTCCTGGGCCTGACCGGAATGGCTGCCACGGCGGTGCTCATCCTGCTGGATGTGCTGGTGCTGTTCCTGCTGTGCGTCATCGTCACGGCGGTGGGCATCTCCCTTGTCCATGCGGTCACCGCCCGTCTCAAGATCGAGCAGATCTTCAAGTATTACTGGACTGTGGTGTCTGGGCTCGCGCTGTTGAGCCTGGTGCTGGTCTGGTTCGGCCTGTAAGGAGGAGAGCGTATGTTTCAAAAACTGATCGAAGAGAGCACCGGCAAATCCCCTTGGCTCTTCCATATCAACGCCGGCTCCTGCAACGGCTGTGACATTGAGCTGGTCTCCGTGCTGACGCCGCGCTATGACGCGGAGCGTCTGGGCTTCAAGCTGGCAGGCAGTCCCCGCCACGCGGATATCGTCGTGGTCACCGGACCCATCACCGCCCAGTCCCTGCCCCGGGTCCTGCGCTCCATCGAGCAGGTCCCGGAGCCCCGCTGCATCGTCACCATGGGCTCCTGCCCCCAGTCCGGCAACGTGTTCCGCGGCAGCTATTCCGTCATGGGTCCTCTCTCGAAGTATGTGCATGTGGACGTGGACGTGGCCGGCTGCACGCCCAAGCCCGAGGCAGTGATCGACGGCCTGGCCCTCGCCACCAAGATCCTGCAGGAGAAAAGGAAGGGGATGAAGAAGTAATGGATTTCCCGTTTATCAAGGAAGCGATATCCCAGCTTTTTTCCAAGCCCAGCTGTGAAATGTATGTGCCCGACAAGACCAAGGAGGGCGCGCCCAACTACCGTGGCCGCATCGTCTTCCATCCGGACAAGTGCATCAACTGCATGATGTGCGAGCGGGTCTGCTCCGGCAACGCCATCTCCCACAGCATCGAGAAGACCGAGGAGGGCGACAAGGTCACCCGCACCTTCTACCTGGGCTCCTGCACCTTCTGCGCCACCTGCATGGACTTCTGCACCCACGGCGCCATCGAGTTCACCCGGGATTACCACATGATCGCCACCAAGGAAGAGGACCTGATGGTCTCCGGCACCTTCATCAAGAAGCCTCCGGTGAAGAAGCCCGCGGCGCCCAAGCCCGCGGCAGCTCCCGCCCCCAAGGCGGAGGCCAAGCCTGCCGAGCCCGCCCCTGCGCCCGCGGCGGAGATCAAGCCCCGGGACGACGGCAAGCCCGTTCAGGTGCCCTCCAAGTGCGTCTACTGCACGCTCTGCGCCAAGAAATGCCCCGCCGGCGCCCTGACCGTGGATCGGGCCGCCAAGACCTGGACCCTAGACGAGGACAATTGCGTGGGCTGCGGCACCTGTGCGGAGGCCTGCCCCAAGAAGGCCATCCTCATGCCCGGCGACGAGCCGGTGACCGTGGAAGCCCCCGCGGCAGCTCCCGCCCCCAAGGCGGAGGCCAAGCCTGCCGAGCCCGCCCCTGCGCCCGCGGCGGAGATCAAGCCCCGGGACGACGGCAAGCCCGTTCAGGTGCCCTCCAAGTGCGTCTACTGCACGCTCTGCGCCAAGAAATGCCCCGCCGGCGCCCTGACCGTGGATCGGGCCGCCAAGACCTGGACCCTAGACGAGGACAATTGCGTGGGCTGCGGCACCTGTGCGGAGGCCTGCCCCAAGAAGGCCATTGTCCTGTAAAGCAAGTCTGCAAAGAAAATTCCCGGCGGAAGCCGGGAGTTTTCTTTGCACTTTTTTAAACCTCTCCGCCCCTCCATCCGCCTTAGAAGCACAATGGAGCTTTCATAAAAAAATAAAAAAGGGGCTTTTCAAGCCCGACTACTTGCGTTATAATCATTTTGTAACTATATTTCCCCAAATTGTTTCCGACGGTCCAGGTCCCCCACAGAGCGGAAATAAGCGGGACAGAAAAGAGAGGTCAGAGAGATGAATTGCATCAACTGTGGCGCCGCGCTTCAGCCCGGCGAACGCTTTTGCACCCGATGCGGTACCCCCAATGGCGGGCGGCAGCCCAGCCGGGAGGAGATCCGCGCCAGAGTCCAGGGGGGCGGACGCCATGCGGCGGCCAGACCCGCGCCCTCTGCCGGGAGAGGCTTGCCCGTGCCTGCTGCGCTGACGGAGAATAAGACCATGCTCTTCTGCCTGATTGCCGGCTTGCTGGGCCTGCTCCAGCTGGTCTATCTCTTCGTGAAGACCATGAGCATTTCCTTTATGGGTGAAAGCGAGTCCTTCTCGCTGTTCACCGTGATGAAGGAGGGAGACGCAAGCTTCCTGGCCGTGCTGCTGATCCTGCTTTGCCTGGGTGTGCTGGTGAGCATCGCCCTGCCCGTGCTGCTGCGCGGACGCCCGATCCCGTCGGCGACCATCGCCTTTTCCGTGGTCACGATGGTGCTGTATCTCATCTGCGTTGTCACCATCAACCGGTATTTTGACAAAGAGTTTTTCGGCATCACGCCCAAGCTGAATTTCTTCGGCTGGCTGTTTATCCTGAACGGTATTGCGATCCCCGTGCTGGTGGTGCTGGCCGGCCGGGGCGACAGCGCCAAGCCCGCTTCCGCCGCGCCTTCCCGCACAACGCAGCAGCCTGCCCGGCGGCCTGCGGCTGTCCGCACCGCCGCGCCGTCTCGTCAGGCGGCTCCCAAGCAGGCGGTCACGCCTCCGGACGCGGAGACCATCGCAGCGCTGCGCCGCATGGCGGAGATGCACCGGCAGGGCCTGATCAGCGATGAGGAATTTGCCCGCATCAAGGCCGAGTGCGTGGCCCGCGGCTGGATCCGCGGCTGAGAAAGCAATACAGGAGCCTACACAGGGAAAGCGCCCCGGCAAAAGCCGGGGCGCTTCAACGTATAGGCGGGGGAAGACCAGCTCATTTCTCGCCCTTCCGCAGGCGGCGGAAGGGGTCGTCGCCCTCGCCGGAGAGGCTGGTGTAGTTCAGGCTGGTGCGGATATGGTCGGTCATGGACTGGCGGGCCAGCTCCGGCATCCGCATGCGGATGGCGGAGACCACAGCGACGTGGTTGAACTTGACGCTGGAGAGCCAGGGATTGGCCTTGCTGCCCTGCTGGCCCACGAATTCGATCATGGACGCCTGATACATGGTGAGCTTGGGCAGGATGGTCTCATAGCTCTGGATCAGGTAGGGGTTGCCGCAGGAGCGGATAATGAGCTGGTGGAAGGGCATGTCCGTCTCCCGCATGCCGCGGATGTCCCGGCCCTCCACGCTGGTTTTGAAGGCTTCTGCCAGAATGGTCAGCTCCCGCACGGTGTTGTCGCTGGCGGCGTAGGCGCAGAGGTAGGCGGCCTCGCTCTCGATGGCGTCGCGCACATGGTAGAGGTTGATCATGTCCACCATGTTCAGGTCCAGCACAAAGCTGCCGCTCTGGCCCGGGCGGCTGACCACGAAGCCGATGTCAGCCAAACTGGCCACCGCCTCGGCCACCGGCGTGCGGCTGACGCCCAGGGTCGCGGCAAGCTGATTCACGTTCAGCTTGGTGCCCGGCAGGATCCGCAGGCTCACGATCTCGTCGTACAGCAGCTTCATCACCAGGTCCCGGAGCTTGGCGCCGGGCTCGGCTTCCATATAGCGTTTGAGCTCGTATTTGTCCATGGGTACGCCTCCCGTCGGGTGCATTCTATGGCTACTATACCCCCCGGCGGCGCGGACTGTCAACGGAAAAAGCGGCGGTTTCCCTTGCATTTGCCCGGCGCATCGTGTATAATCTGCCCGTATACGGAGGGAACCCGAAGCGGGGACGTTTTCCGCTGCATCTAAGAGAAAAACTAAGACAATTTCATATTGCCGTTATCTCCCGCGAGGGAGTTAACATACATGGAGGGTTACCGAAGTGGTCATAACGGGGCGGTCTTGAAAACCGTTAGGGCGAAAGTCCACGCGGGTTCGAATCCTGCACCCTCCGCCAAAGAAAAGCAGTCCGGCCAGAGGCCGGGCTGCTTTTCTTTGGCAGAGGCCAGGATTCGAATCATGTCCGCACATGCCATAGGGCATGTGCGTTGACCAGTTCAAAAACTGGTCAACACCGCTATTTCTTTTTCCCGTCCCCCGCAAGGGAAAAAGAAATGCAAGCGAATCCTGCACCCTCTTCCGAGTCGGACCCGCTTCGCTGGGCTCCGATTTGGGGACGGCATCTTTCGCGGAAAGATTCGCCATAAGAAGCATCCCGGAATTTTTGCCGGGGGCTTCTTCTGTCGAAAAGGCGGGGGCGTTCTTAATTTCCATTAAGTCGCTTGCATTCTCCTTGGTGGGAGACTATAATCTCCAACACAATCAACAGTTGGAGGAAAACATGAAAAAGACAGTACTTACCTTTGCCGTCGTCGCGGCGCTCATGCTTTCGCTGGCCGGCTGCGGGGAGGTCCCCACTGCCGAAAACCAAGCGCCTGCCGCCGAGCCCCAGGTGACGGAGGACGTTCAGGCCCCCGTCGAGGGCGAGGAGCAGACTGCTCCTGCCGAGCCTTCCGAGGCTCCTGCCGAGCCCGCCCGACAGGACGGCGAACGCTTTGAGACCACCATCGTCCTCGAGGGCATGGAGGAGACGGTCCAATACGAGCATATCGTCAACACCGCCCTGGGCTTCGAGATGGACTACGACTATGAGAACTTCGTGCGGCAGAGCGACGGGGATCGGGAACGCTTCATTTCCGTTTGGGACGACCCCGAACATCCCGAAAACTATATGGAGCTGACCTACAGCCCGGAGGACGCCGAGACCGCTGCCGCCTCCATCATCGAAAGACTTTCCCAGGACTATGACATCACCCAGGAAACCCGCGTGCTGGACCATGCGGGCGAGTGCATCTGGATCGAAGCGTCCGTGATCAAGGGCACCAACAATATGGCCGAGCAGCTGCAGTGGGTCTACATCATTCCGGCGCAAGACGGCTGCCGCATCGCAACGGTGCATTCCTTTATTACGGAATCCGAAGGCTTTTCCAGACGCTTCGGCTATATGCTGGACACCCTGGTGCTCACGGAAAAATGATCTCGCAGCACCGGCTTTTTGCACGGTGCCGAACCATAATGATCATCGGATGGCGAAATCAATCGAGAATTCGATTGATTTCGCTGCCAAACGACAGGTTTGGCAGCGAATGATTCTCAAAATCATTCGCCCGATGCTCATTGCAATGAGTATATGGCAAAACAGCCATGCTGTTTTGCTGCGCAGCAAAGCTGCGCGGCGAAAAGCTTTTTTGCTTTTCGCCATCATATAAATCATTATAAAACGATTGGAGGAAAACATGAAAAAGAAACTTCTTGCAGTCCTGCTGTCCCTTGCGCTTGTGCTTTCGCTGGCTGCCTGCGGAAACGCGCCCAAGACTGAAGGCGAAGCGTCCGACGAGGGCGATGGGCAGAACCCCGTGATGAACTTTGTCGGCGTCTACCACGCGGATGATAGCACAGAGGCGCTGGTGGAAGCCGAGGGAATGGAAAACGCCAAGATCACCGTCACCTGGGCGGGCAGCCCCTGGTTCCACAATCAGACCGTCATGAGCGGGCGCTTCGATCCGGAGACCCTCACGGTGGAGTTCAGCAACGCGACGTTGACGGAGTATACCTACAACAGCGACGGCAGCGTTGCCGAAGAGAAGGTCAGCAATACCGACGGAACCGGTCGGGCGGTTTTCGATATGGAGAGCAACACCCTGACCGTCACGGAGGAATTTCCCTCCGGCAATATGGACACCGTCTATACCTGGGGTCCTGCCGCCGACATGAAGACCGTTACCGACCCGGAACACTATGCTTCCGTTACGGCCATGGACAAGTTCCAGGTCGAGACGGTGGTCGGTTTTAATGTACGCACCTACTATCTGAGCGAAAACTGGTATGCCATGGCCGACATGATCCGCTATCCCATTACGATCAACGACACAGAGCTTGCCGACGCCGACGCCTTCCTGGGCTACATGATCGACAAAACCATAAGCGAGAGCGACCGCGAGGCCATGATGGAAGAGGACTTCCTTGACATGTTCGTCAACGGCGAGGGGATCATGATGGGCGATGGCGAGATCTGGCTCAGCGATCCGAATTTCGGAACGGAGCTTGAGCCCAAGCTTGAGATCATCGCCATCAACGGGATCGTGAACCGGTAATGAAGGGAAAGGCCTTTTGTAAACGCCTGACCGACAGGCTTTGCGGCGGACTTCCCATGAGCTGGCCGGTTGTGCTGCTTTTCGCCGTCGGAACGGCCGTTCTGACTTCGATTTTCCTGCTTGTCCCTGCGTTTCAGAATACCTCTTTTGCACGGATGGGCGAGACCCTTGAGGCCTGGATCTTTTTTGCCGTGCTCATCATGGCAAATGCAAAAAAGCCGCTGGAGGCGGCTGCCAAGACCTTTGTGTTCTTCCTTGTGAGCCAGCCGCTGATCTACCTGATCCAGGTCCCGTTCTCCTGGCAGGGCTGGGGGCTGTTTGGCTACTATCGGTACTGGTTCATGCTGACGCTGCTCACCTTTCCGGCGGCCTATATCGGCTGGTATATCCAAAAGAGGAACTGGCTGAGCCTGCTGATCCTGGCGCCGGTCCTGTTCCTCTTGACAGAAACCTATGTCGGAGGTTTCCTGCAGGCTTCGAAGCATTTCCCGCGCATGATCGTGATGGCTGTGTTCTGCCTGACGCAGGTGGTCCTTTATCTGCTCGCGTTCACCGAAAACCGCTGGCAGAAGATGGTCGGGTTCCTCATCCCCCTGGCGGCAGCCCTGATCCTTCTGGCGGCAACGCCGAAGGTCGAGCTGAATGCCACGCAGTTTCTGCCGGATGAGCCCGTCCTGACCGAAAACGCCAGCATTACGGTGGAGGATAGCGGGCTTGCCACGGTATCCGTGGAGAGCACCGGGCAGGACAGCATGGTTCGCGTTCAGGCCGAAGCATACGGGGAAACCGCTTTCACCGTTCAGGACGGAGAGAACAGCTACCGCTATACCCTACGAATCTATGAAGACGACACGGGCCACCCCCAGGTGGAAATCGTGCCGCAGGAGTAGGGACCACGATTCGGAGACGATCATCTGCAACACAAGAAACAGTGCGAGGAAAAACCATGAAGAAGAAACTGCTTGCATTCGCCCTTTTCGCGGCGATCGGATGCACGCTGGCGGGCTGCGGAGGCGTCCCCGCCAACGATCCCCAGGACGCTGCTTCCGAGGCCGCCGATGCCGCCAGACAGGACGGAGACCGCTTTGAAACGGTCATCATGCTGGAGGGCATGGAGGAGACGGTCCGGTACGAGCACGTCCGAAACGAAGCGATGGGCTTCGAACTGGACTATGATTACGAGATCCTGGAGCGATACAGCGAAGAGGATCGGGAATGCTTCCTCGCCCAGGGGGAGGACCCGGAAGATCCCTGGAACTATTTCGAGCTGAGATCCGACACGGGGAATGCCAATCTGGTGGCCGACGCCCTCAAGGCGACCCTTTCGGGCTCCTACGATACGGTTACCGTGGAGGAATCCAGCCTGGAGCGGGCAGGCGCCTGCTTGCAGATCAGCGCCTCCGGCGCCAAGGACGCTCTCGCGCCGGCAGGTTCGCTGCAGACCGTGTATGTCATCCCCGCGGGGGACGGCTGCCTCGTCGCCACGGTGCACTGCACTTATGAGAGCGCCGAGGGCTTCGGCGCGAGAGCGTCCTACATGCTCAATACCCTCGCGGTCATCCACTGAGGGTTTGGCAGAAGGGGCTTTTCGCCCGGCCTGCTGAGGGAAAACCGAACAACGCCCGCGCATGGGCCACGATTGTGGGCCGGTGCGCGGGCGATCTTTCTGTATCAGCAAACCGAACGCGAAGCCGGAGGCTGAATTGGGATTGCGAAAACCGGAGAGGCCAGGTATAATACAGGGGACCATACTGCCACGGAACACAGAAGGAGAGAATCCCATGACCAAGACGGAGATTTACATCGGCTTGAACGACCAGGACACCAAGGAACAGCGGTTTGAAACCGAAAAGTATGTATCGATTCTGAAAAACGTCTGCATCAGCTACCGGGTGCCTTTCTCGTTTTCCCTGATCGAGGGTGGGTATATCCACGAGTCCGGCGAGTACACCCAGGAGCGGACGCTGGTGCTGTCCCTGATCGGGGTGGAGCGGACCGTCATCGAGGAGATCGCCAAGGACCTCTGCGTCTTCTTCCACCAGGAGTCTGTGCTCCTTACGGCAGGAGAGGTGGAGAGCTACTGCATCAGCGAAAGACTGGCGGAGCGCGGCGAAAAGAAGGCATGAAGAAAAGCTGCTTGGAACTGGATGGGCGCCAAGGCTGGCTCTACCGCACAGAGCGCCCGGGGATCCTCTTCCTTCAGCCGGTGGACGAGCACGACGCCCAGCTCCTTGACCGGCAGGTGGAGGCCATGGGGGAGGCGCCCTTTGCCCTGGCCGCCTTCCAGATCCGGGACTGGAACCGGGAGCTGAGCCCCTGGGCGGCACCGCCGGTGTTCGGCAAGCTCCCCTTTGGGGGCGGAGGGGAGGAGACCCTCGCCTTTGTCACGGACCGGCTCCTGCCGGAGCTGCGGAGGCGGATTCCGCTGGGAGAGAAGGCGCCGCTCTGCCTGGGCGGCTATTCCCTGGCGGGGCTTTTCGCCCTGTGGGCGGCAACCAGGACGCCCCTCTTTTCCGCTGTGGCGGCGGCCTCGCCCTCGGTGTGGTTTCCCGGCTGGATCGACTACGTCCGGGCCCATCCCATCCAGGCGCCGACGGTGTATCTGAGCCTGGGGGATCGGGAAGAGCGGACGAAGAATCCTGTGATGGCGGCGGTGGGCGCATGCATCCGGGAGCAGGCAGCCCTGCTGCAGGACGGGCACAGCGTCACGCTGGAGTGGAACCCGGGCAACCACTTCCGGGATTCGGAGCTGCGCACCGCGAAGGCCTTCCGCTGGGTCGCCGCGCAGGGGAGATAGGTCAGCCCCGCAGGGCCAGGAAGGAGGCGCGCACCTGGGAGAGGAAGCGCTCGGCAATGGGCGTGAAGGCCTGATAGCGATTCCAAATGAGGTGCAGCTTGACCTTGAGGGGAGGAGAGAGCGGGCGGAACACCAGACCGCTCTCCGGTGAGGTGTTGACCAGGTTCGCAAAGCAGAGCTGATAGCCCAGCCCCTCCTTGACAAAGAGAGAGGCGTTGTAGGCCAGGCGGGAGGAGCCCTCCAGCTGCAAGGCCCCAAAGCGATCGCCGGCCCAGGCTTTGATGTCCCCCTCCCAGCCCTGCTCGGAGGTGAAGAGAGGCAGCCCGATGAGATCATCCACACGGATGGTCTCTTTTTTTGCCAAAGGGTCCTGCGCCGGCAGGATCAGGCCCCAGAGATCTCCCTCCGGGAAGGGGATCGAGTCATACTTCCGGGGATCCGGCTCCTCGCAGAGCACGGCAAAATCCAGCAGCCCCTTGTCCAGCTTTTCGGTGACTTGCTCGGTGTCCCCGCTGGTGATATGGCAGCGCAGGCCGGGATAGCTGCGCTTCAGGCCGCGCAGCTCCCGGGCCAGGTAGCGGATCTGATAGGATTCCGCCAGGCCCAGATACAGCTCGCCCCCGGTAATGTCGTCCAGGGACAAAAACTCCTTCTCGATCTTATCCGCCATGGTGATCAGATCCTCCGCCCGATCCCGCAGCAGAATCCCCTCCTCCGTCAGCGAGATGTGGAAGCTGTGGCGGACAAAGAGCTTTTTCCCCAGCTCCTCCTCCAGCGCGCGCATGGTGCGGGAGAGGGTCGGCTGGGTGACATGCAGCTGCTCGGCGGCACGGGTCATGTTCTCCTCCCGTGCCACTGCCAGGAAATACCGGAGACTGCGAATTTCCATGGGGATGCTCCTCTCTGCGAAATGCAAAAAACGTATATCACGATATACAGTATAACTATTTGCGCAGAAAAAAGCAAGCTGGTAAAATGCAATTACAGAAAAAACGGAGGACAGAGGAATGGACGATTGGGCAACCCTGCGCAGCCACATGGCGGACGCGGGCTGCGGGGAGAGCAGCATTGGCAGGGCGGAGGCGCTCTATGCCGCCGGTGCGCGGGAGGAGCTGATCCGCTTCCTGCGCTGCTGCCGCTGCGAACAGCTGGAGCAGCTGCATGAGAGGCAGAGGCAGCTGGACCGTCTGGACCTGCTGATCCGCAGAACACAACAAGGCTAAAGGAGGAATAAAAGGATGATGAAAACCGAAAATCTGAACCTGACCCGGGAATGGGACAAGACCTTCCCCAAAAGCGAGAAGGTGGAACACAGCAAGGTGAGCTTTGCAAACCGTTACGGCATCACCCTGGCGGCGGATCTGTATGTGCCCAAGGGCGCGGCGGGAAAGCTGCCCGCCATCGCGGTCTGCGGCCCCTTCGGCGCGGTGAAAGAGCAGTGCTCCGGCCTGTACGCCCAGACCATGGCGGAGCGGGGCTTTCTGACGCTGACCTTTGATCCCTCCTTCACCGGCGAGAGCGGCGGCTTTCCCCGCTATATGGCGTCCCCGGACATCAACACCGAGGATTTTATGGCGGCAGTGGATTTCCTGTCTCTCCATGATCGGGTCGATCCCGCCCGCATCGGCATCATCGGCATCTGCGGTTGGGGCGGCATGGCGCTGAACACCGCGGCGCTGGATACCCGCATCAAGGCCACGGTGGCCTCCACCATGTATGACATGACCCGCGTCAACGCCAAGGGCTATTTCGACTCCGAGGACAGCGAGGAGGCCCGCTATCAGAAGCGAGCCGCCCTGTGCGCCCAGCGGCTGGAGGATCAGAGAGCCGGCACATACAAGCTGGGCGGCGGCGTGGTGGACCCCCTGCCGGAGGACGCGCCCTTCTTTGTAAAGGACTACTACGACTACTACAAAACCCCGCGGGGCTACCATCCCCGTTCCCTCAACTCCAACGGCGGCTGGAACGTGATCGGCTGCGAGAGCTTCCTCAACCAGCCCATCCTGCAATATGCCAACGAGATCCGCAGCGCGGTGCTGGTGCTGCACGGTGACGCGGCCCACTCCTGCTATTTCGGCAAGGACGCCTATGCCGATATGATCCGGGGCAGCAAGTACGCGGAGAACAAGGAGCTGCTGCTCATCCCCGGCGCCACCCATACCGATCTCTACGACGGCGGCGGCAAAAACGCCATTCCCTTTGACAAGCTGGAACGCTTCTTTACGGAGTATTTGAAATAAAAGGAGAACCACAATGAGCAAAAAGATTCTGATCCTGTCCACAAGCCCCCGCCGGAACAGCAATTCCGAGGCGCTGGCCCAGGCCTTTGCCAAGGGCGCCGGGGAGAGCGGGCATGAGGTGGAGCTGATCAGCCTGCGCGGGAAGGAGCTGCGCTTCTGCCAGGGCTGCTTTGCCTGCCAGAAAAGCGGCAAATGCGTGATCCGCGACGATATGCAGGAGATCGTCCCCAAGATGGAGCAGGCGGACGTGCTGGTTTTCGCCAGCCCCATTTACTACTACGAGATGAGCGGGCAGATGAAAACCCTGCTGGACCGGGGCAATCCGCTGTTTGTGGCGGACTACCGCTTCCGCGACGTGTACTTCCTCGCTACCGCGGCGGAGGACGAGGATTTTGTTCCCCAGCGGGCCGTCAGCGGGCTGGAGGGCTGGATCGAATGCTTCCCCAAGGCGCGGCTGGCCGGAACGGTTTTTGGCGGCGGCGTGACGGAGAGCGGAGAGATGAAGGATCACCCGGAGCGGCTGCAGGCCGCCTACCTGCTGGGCAAAGAGGCATGAGCTGGCCCAAGAGAGGACTGACGGCCGTCGCCCTGCTGCTGACGCTCTGCCTTGCCGGCTGCGCTGCCGGCCCGGAGCAAAGCGGCCCGGAGGAGAGCGTGGAGCCGTCCGCAGAGGCACAGGCGGTGCCGGAAGAAAGCGCGGAGGAGGAAGAAACGCAAATGCTGCAGATGCAAATCGGGGAAACCGCAGTTGCGGTGGACTGGGAAGAGAACGAGTCCGTGGAGGCGCTGGAGGAGCTGTGCCGGGAGGAGCCGCTGATAATCGACTTGTCCATGTACGGCGGCTTTGAGCAGGTGGGACCCATCGGAACGAGCCTGCCGCGGAAGGATGCGCAGACCACCACCGAAGCCGGGGATATCGTCCTGTATGCCGGCAATCAGATCGTGGTGTTTTACGGCTCCAATTCCTGGGCCTACACCCGGCTCGGGCACATCAGCGACCGGAGCGCGGCGGAGCTTGCGGAGCTGCTGGGCCGGGGCGATGTGACGATTACCCTTTGGCTGGAGGAAGAAAAATGAACATTTTGGTGCTGAACGGCAGCCCCCGTCCCCAGGGGGATACCGCGAAAATGGTCGGCGCATTCCAAGCGGCGGCGGAACAGGCGGGGCATGCGGTGACGGTCATCCCGGTCTGCCGCCGGAACATCCACGGCTGCCTGGCCTGCGAGTATTGCCATGGGAAGGGGAAGGGCGCATGCGCCCAGAAGGACGACATGCAGGAGATCTACGAAGCCCTGCGGGAGACGGATATGCTGGTTCTGGCTTCGCCCATCTACTATCACAATATCAGCGGCCAGCTCAAATGCGTCATTGACCGCTTTTACGCCCTGCTTTATCCCACCGCGCCGAAACGTCTGCAAAAGGCGGCCATGTTCCTGGCCTCCGGCGATGCGGATATGGACGTGGGCGCCCGCTTCTCCTTTGAGGGGGACTTCCTGGGCTATTTGGGCCTGGAGGACAAAGGCCTCTTCACCAACCATGACGAGGACGTGCTGAAGCATATCGGGGAGATGGCGGCTTCTCTCTGAAAGCCAGGCTCCCGCACTGACCCCTGCGTCTGCCCCATGACGGGGCAGGCGCAGGGGTCAGTTTCTTCTTTCGGCGGATTGAAGGTTGGGCCGGGCTGTGGTATACTGAAAAAAACGAGAGCGGGAGGCAGAAGCATGCAGACTTTATTTTCCGCAAGCGAAGGAAGCGGCCAGGCGCCGGAGCGCCTGCTGGCACGGGAGCGCGCGCCGGAGGAGCTGACGGAGGACTGGCGCCGGGCCAAGGCAGCCCGGGAGCAGGCAGCGGGGAAGCCATCGTTCCCCACGGTGCTGCGGGTCCTGCGGGGGATCTGCAGCTTCCTTGTCTTTGTGACCGTTTTGGGGATCGCGCGGGCTGATGTGACCCTGGCCCAGGGCTATGAAAACGCGCCCGGCATCTTCTGGGCCGGCGGGATCGCCCTGGCTTTGGCGGGAGTGCTGTTTCTGGCGCAGCGGATGATGGAGGAGCGGCATGCCGGGCAGCCTGACGCGGAGCTGCAGTTGGCCAACGCGGAGGGGAAGATCCGCCGGTATCTGGAGGTGCCGGAGTACGCCGTGACGACGGATGTGCTCTCCTTCCCCCACCCGGAGGATCCCCAGCTTGGCGCCCTGCGGCAGATGGCGCTTTTCCGCCGGAACGAGGCCCTTTGCCTGCTGGATGAAGGGCAGCTCTATGCCCTGCCTCTTGCAGGCGCCGCCCTCCGGCTGGAGCAGCGGGAGATCCCGGTGGAGCGTTCCGGCTGGCGCAAGCCCCTGCCGCCCAGCCACAAGCAGTTCAAGCCTTACGGTCTGACCGTCCGGAAGGGCGGGCAGATGAGCCTGCGCTTCTGCTGCGCGCTGGAGTTTTGGCAGGACGGGGAGCTGCTCTGCCTGCTGTTCCCGGCCTATGAGCTGGCCCAGTTCCAGAGACTGACCGGGCTGCAGGCCCCGACCCTGCCCTGACCGAGCCCATGCAAAAGGAGGAAACCCTATGAAAACCCGGATTTGTTATTTCAGCGCCGAGAGCGGGAATACCGCCCGCGCGGCCAGGGAGGCGGCCCGCTGGGCCCGGGAGTTTGGCATATGAAGGCCTGGCAGAAGCTGGACCAAGGGGACTATACGGTCAGCGCCTGGAGCGGCGGCAGCACCACCCAGCTTGCCATCGCCCCGGAGGGCGCCCGGTATGCCGACCGGGATTTTCTCTGGCGGGTCAGCTCCGCCACGGTGGCGCTCCCGGAGTCGGATTTTACGCCCCTGCCGGATTATGACCGGCTCATCGCCACCCTGCGGGGGGAGATCCGCCTGCGCCACAACGGCGGGGCGCCGCTGCGCCTTGCGCCCTATCAGGTCCATGCCTTCTCCGGCGCCGACGCCACCCATTCCAGCGGCTGCTGCACGGACTTTAACCTGATGCTGCGCCGCGGCGCGGCGGTGGGGAGCATGGAGGCGCTCCGGCTGGAGGGCCGCCGCGCCATCACGCCCCATCCGGGGACGGAGACGCTGCTGCTGTATTGCGCGGAGGGCGGCTGCACCGTCTCCGGCGACGGCGAAGGGGAAACGCTGCAGGCGGGGGAGACCCTGCTGCTTCCGCCCCGGGGCCCCCTGACCCTGGAGCCGGAACGGGGCGCGGCATGGCTGATGCTCTGCCAGATGGGGCGGAGACCCGGCGAAGATTTGTGAATTTTTCGCATACAGCGCCTTGATTTTGACCGGAAAAAAAAGGTAAAGTATACAATAGTACCAAATCCATGAATAAAGAGGATACGCCAGTGGAGAATCAGAAAAAAGATAAGGGATGGATCGAGGCAGTCAAATTTTTGCCGCTGCTTGTTTTTGCCCTTTTGGTGATCGTTTTTCAGCTGGACCTTTTGATTGCGGCCCCTGTCGCCACCTTTACGGCAGTGGCGGTGTACATGATCCTGTACCGGGAAAAGAAGTTTGAGAAGGCCTTTGAGCACGGCCTGAAGGCCACCCGGAACATTGCGCTGATCTTCTTCATCCTCATGTTTGCCTATGGCGTGGCGGAATGCTTTATGGCCACGGGGGTGGGCGCGTCGCTGATCCTGCTGGCGCTGAAGCTGGGCGTCACGGCGAGAACGGTGGCTGTCGTGTCGATCCTGGTCACCTGCATCCTCTCCATCGCCACCGGCTCCAGCTGGGGCACCTTTGCCGCCTGCGCCCCCATCTTCCTGTGGCTCAACCACCTGGTGGGCGGCGATGTGATCCTGACCCTCTGCGGCGTGGCGGGAGGCTCCTGCTTTGGGGACAACATGGGCATGATCTCCGATGTGACGGTGCTCAGCTGCGGCATGCAGGATGTGAAGATCATCGACCGCATCAAGCATCAGATGGTATGGTGCTTCGGCTGCCTTATCATTGCGCTGGTGATTTTCTACGTTTCCGGCTCGCACCTTCCCAATGTCCAGGGCGACGTGCAGGAAGCCCTGACCAGCATTCCCGAGGAATCCTACGCGGCCCTGGAAGTGGAACGGCCCTCGGCGGTGCTGCTGCTGCAGCAGGTGAAGGACGGGGTGCCCTATTACATGGTGATCCCCATGGTGATCGTCATTGTGATGAGCTTCTGCGGCTTCCACACCCTGCTGTGCCTGGGCGCGGGCATGGTCTCCTCCCTGGCGCTGGGCGCCCTGGCCGGAACGGTGAATCTGGTCAGCTGGCTGAACGATCTGGTCAAGGGCGGCTTCTCCGGCGCAGGCGAGTGGGTCATCGTGATGATGATGTGGGTCTCGGCTTTCGGCGGCGTGATGAACGCCATGAACGCCTTTGCGCCCCTGTCCAGGCTGGTGGTCAAAATATCCCGCAACGTCCATCAGCTCATGGGCTGGTGCGGCGTGCTGTGCCTGGCGGGGAACGTAGCCCTGGCGGATGAGGCGGCCCAGGTGGCCACCATGAGCCCCATCGTGCGGGATATCGTGGAGAAAAATGTGGAGACCGAGAGCGAGGAGGACGCCTATAAGCTCCGCCTGCGCCTTGCCACCTTCACCTCCTCCATGGGCATCTACGGCTCCCAGCTGATCCCCTGGCACTGCTTCCCCGTGTTCTTCGCGGGCATCGCCACGGCGGTCTACCCCATCCGGCAGTTTTCGCCGGCGGATATCATCTCCAAGAATTACCTGGGCTTCCTGATCGTGGGTACCGCCCTGCTGCTGACCTTTACCGGCTGGGACCGCTTCGTCCCCGGCTTCGGCCTGCCGAAGAATGCCCGGCTGAGGAAGGCCAAAAAGCCCGAGCCTGCCGTCCAGGCCAAATAAGGAAAAAGAGAAAAGCCCGCCGGAAGGCGGGCTTTCAGATAATCATGATAAAACGATCCCCCGGTCTTCTGAACCGAACCAGTAAAAACGGACAATAGACAAGAACCCCCTTGATGTAGGAAAA
>CAYNBS010000003.1:0-158121 GCA_964395795.1 uncultured Oscillospiraceae bacterium | reverse complement strand
ACTGGGGATAGGGGGTGGAGTTGATCTCCAGCTGGGCGATGCGGCACTTGGTGGCATAGTTGACGCGCTTGGCGGCAGCAAAATACCGGTCCCAATCCCACTTCTCTCCGGTGTGCTCTTCCACGAAGGCGATGGCCTGCTTGATCTGGTCGGCGGCATATTCCAGCACGTCCGGCTCCTTGTGGCGCAGCGGAGTAGCCAGCTGGAAGGTGGGGATGCCATACTGCCGCTCCAGGCGCTTGGCAATGATGCCGTTGCCCATCAGAGAACCGTCGCAGGTGGTGTTGTTCTGCACAGCGCAGCAGCCCAGAACGCAGAAGTCATCGTCAATGGAGATGCCGGCCTCCGCCTCGGGCATGGGGCAGACGTCGCCGGGAATGCCGTTGAGCTGGGCCACGTCCAGATAGTGCATGACGTTGAACTGATGGAAAATGTTGGAGGCGAACATGGTGGGCACTTCGCGGAGGATGGTGTGCACCTTTTCCTTGTCAAAGCCCATCATAAAGGTGACCATGGAGTTCTCGTCGGTGATGACGCACTTGTCGGAATAGGCCTTGTCGTTGCCCACCCGGCGGTCGCCGCGGAAGCAGTTGGCGATGGCCTGGGTCACGTCGGCAATGACGAAGTTGAAGGAGGTGTGGGCGATGCGCAGCGCCTCGTCGCGCAGACCGATGGTGAACTTGTCCATCCCGTGGGGGACGAAGAGATAGCTCATCATCCAGCGGTAGCGGAAGAAGCCCTTGACGTTCCGGGGGACAATGATGAACTTGCCCAGCACACTCATCAGATAGAGCCAGCGGGTGTAATCATAGAAGGTGTCCTTGAAGCCGCGCCACTCACGACGGGCGCGCACCTTCAGCTTGTCGCTGTAAATCTTGCCGGGCGACTGCTCGCCGGCGCGTTTCCGGGAATTGATGACTTTTTCGACGGTCTTCATGCCTTCCCACCTCTCTGAATTTTCTTGATCTCGATGCTCTCCACGAAGGCTTGAACCCGGGTACGCATCTGGCCGCCGGCAGACGCAATGTTGTACGGCCGGTCAACGGACAGGACCGGGTAGCCGAAGTCATGCTGCAGCATCGCCGAGCCCAGCGTTCTCTCATAAGCCCAGGGGTCGCAGAACTTGACCTGCTGGTAGATGATGCCCTCCGCGCCGTATTCCTTGGCAAGATCCGCCACGTACTGCTTGCGGCCGTAGACCTTGTCCATGCTCATCATGCGCGGGCACTGGCAGTTCTGGATGTAATGACGGCAAACCTGGGTCAGCGCGTCCTCTTT
The DNA here is from genome assembly GCA_964395795.1 of uncultured Oscillospiraceae bacterium. Classification (GTDB taxonomy): domain Bacteria; phylum Bacillota; class Clostridia; order Oscillospirales; family Oscillospiraceae; genus Limivicinus. Next base: position 156,843 of record CAYNBS010000003.1, on the reverse strand, counting down.
CTCGTTCAGGACGATCTCCTCCCGGCCGGGGTAGGAGCCGAAGCAGAAGCGATCGCAGCAGACATAAGCGCCGCACTCCTCGATCAGCTTGACAAAGCCGGAATCGTCCACCTCCGAGCCCACCAGCAGCACCCGGGCGCGCCAGGGCTTGTCGTCGGGCTCGCGGGTCTTGAGCTCCTCCAGGGTTTCCTCCAGCTTGTCCAGAACCAGATAGGAGGGACACACATAAGTGGCCAGACACAGCACATGGAACTCATAGCCGGTGATGCGGGGCCGGTCGCCCTTGCGGAACTCGCCGATGGCGCGAATCAGGCGGCAGAGCTTGTTGTGCTCGGCCACGGCCTGGCGGATAGCGGCGTCGGAGACGTCGATGCCGTACTTTTCCTGCAGGGGCTTGAGAATGTGATTGGTGCACTGCAGCACCGACAGCTTCACGTCGGTCTCACTGTTCTTGAAGGCGATCTCCATGTACTCGTGGAAGAACTTGGGGTTGCCCTCTCCCATGGTGTGCAGCAGCTCCATGTTCTCCACGGCGCGGTTCATCATGGTGCAGCCGTCCGGCGTAATGACACAGTCGGAGAAATTGAAGCCGCCCTCAACGGCACGCTCCAGCAGAGCCCGGCTGGGCTCGCAGAGAAGATTGGTCATGTAATAGGTGGCAATGTCCATGGAGCCGGTGTGCGGCGCGTGGAGCCGGATGGAGAAACAGCCGGGCAGATTCAGCAACGGCTCGGGCACGTTCTCGCAGGTATAGGCGACGCAGACCTTGCCCTCGGCCTTGGCCTGGGCGATCAGTTCATTGTTCGCCTCCTGCAGCAGGTTCTCAAAATAGAGCAGATGCTTTAAGTCTCTCATCAAATCCCTCTTTTCACTGTAATCGGTCTTTTGGGTATTGTTCGGCTTTTTAATTTTATCAATTTGCTTATAAAAATTCAAGGTTCTCCAACAATTTTATAGGTTTTGTATAATTGGTTTTCCCGCTTTTGTACAGTTCGACGAAGGGGCATTCCCGTTCGTTTGAACACTGCGGGGCATGTGTATGGGGCCGCAAAAGCTATCCTGCTGCGCCGGGACTTCCCCACATTGGCGGGCCGTTGAGGGTTAAGGCCTCTACAGCTTATGTCCCTCCGGCTCCATAAAATGAAAAAGGCACAGCCCCGGGGAGGCTCTTGCCTCCCCGGGGCTGTGCTCCCCTGTTCGGGATCAGACGATGCGCCGGTCGCGGACCTGGGCGTCGTAGTGCTTATTCAGCAGCGGGCGGATCACATAGTAGATCAGCTTGTTCTCGCCGTTGAACATATAGAGGGCAAAGGTTGCCGCAAAGGTGATCAGGCCGATCACCAGGGTCTTGCCCAGAACCTTCAAAAGGATCTTGCAAATCTTCTCCATTCTCTTATCTCCTTAATACGCCTCGGCGTCGTCAAATTCCACGATGGTGGGATCCAGCGGCTTCTCGCCCAGGACGACGGACATGTAATTGTTCACGCAGTTGCGCATATCCTGGCGGGATACGGTGCGGCTGTCCTGCAGGTCGTGCTCCACGAAGATGAAGTGGAAGCCCAGATCCCGGGCCTGCTCCTCCATCAGGGCGTGGGTGCCCAGCATGCCCTTGCAGGCGATGTTGTCGTTGAAGAGGATCATGTCGCAGTTGAATTCCTTGGCCCAATCCCAGAGGGCGTTGATGTTGTCCCAGCCGCCCACGGCGTGGTGGCGCATGCAGGCCTTCTCGGTGAAGCGGGTCAAATCGTCCATGGCCCGGTCGGGGTCCTCGGTGTCGATCATATTGAAGCCCATGGTGGAGTCCATGTTCAGCACGATGGTGATGCCCCAGCAGTTCTGCACCCAGGTGGGGAAGTCAGTATAATACACGGCGGAGGGGCCCCACAGGAAGGCCCGGTGGCGGGTCTTGCCGCCGAAGGGCAGGTACTTCTCCTCATAGGCCTTGCGCATGATCTTGATGACCTTCCGGTCCACCTTGTTGAAATAGGGCTCCTGGCCGTTGACGGACTGCCACTCATACAGGCGGTACAGGCTCTCGGAGACGCCGCTGAGGGGGCTGTAGGGGGTCTTGAAATAGTCCCACTTCTCCAGCTCAATGGTGTTCTGCTCGTTGATGAGCTTGGCGTACTTGAAGAACTCGTCCCAGTCGTACTTCACGCCGTAGTGCTCCTCCACAAAGGCCATGGCATCCTCCAGGGTCTTGCGGGAGTAGGGCAGGGCCTCGGGCTCGTTGTGCTGCATGGCTAGGGTAATGGGGAAGTCCGGCTTGCCGATGCGGCGGCGCTGGAACATGGAGGTGGCCTCCGAGGCGTTGCAAGGCATGTTTGTGGACAGCATCACCTTGCCCACCAGAGGGAAGGCGTCGTCCAGGGCCACGCCGGTCTCGGCGGCGCAGCGGGAGCATACGTCCGCCGGCAGGCCGAAGGACTCGGCCACGTCGATGTAATAGGGCTCAATATGCTGGTCGATATCGCAGATGATAAATTCCGGCAGAGTCTGCAGGGGGAAAGGATAGAGGCCCTTGAAGCCCTTCAGGAAAAGGGGCGTGATGGTCTCGTCATGGGGAACGATGTTCTCCGTATCCTTGCCGCCGCCGAGGCGGGCGTCGTTCTTCAAGCCGAAGGCGATCTTCTTGGTCAGGGACTGGACGATGCCGTGCATGTTCATGTGGGCGATGCGCAGCTCCTTGCCCCGGTAGCCCTCATAGAGCCGGTCGATAAACATGAAGGTGCCCAGATACGAGCCCATCCAGCGGTATTCCCAGAAGCCCTTCATCACGGGGATGGGGGCGGAGGCCACCATCTGCACCATGGAGAGGATGTTCTTGATCCAGGCGCTGTAATCGAACAGGGTGTCCTTCACGCCGCGCCACTCGCGCCATTTGGCAACGCCGGTCTTGTCATAGTAGCGGCTGCGCAGGCCGCCGGTACCGTGCTCGGCCTGCCACAGGGGATCGAAGCGCTCCAGCTTTTTGTCGATGGGCGCAATAAATTTGTCGATCAGTTTCATTTCTGTTTCCCTCCCTGGATCTGCTTGATCTCCAGCGACTCAATGAAGGCCTGGAACCGGGTGCGCAGCTGACCCACGGCGCCCAGGGCGTACTCCTTCTCGATGGTGCAGGTGGGAATGTGCCGCTCGTTGATGAAGATATGGCTCTGCAGCACCTTCTCATAGCTCCAGAACTCGCAGAACTTCATGTTCTCGTAGATGATGCCGTCTGCCCCGAACTCGTCATAGAGGCGCTGCACCTCCGCGGTGCGCTGCTCGATCTTCATGCCGTCCATGAAGCGGGCGCACTGGTTCCAATGGAGGTAGTGGCGGGCGATGGCGTCAAAGGCGGTCTCGTTGCCGTAGATCTCGATCTCCTCCCGGCTGGGGAAGGAGCCGAAGCAGTAGCGGTCCGCCACCACCATGGCGCCGCAGCTCTCGATGAGCTTGGTGAAGTTCTCGTCGTCCACCTCGCTGCCCACCACCATGACCCGGGCGCGGAAGGGGAACTTGGGCTCGGGCTCCCTCGTCTTCAGCTCCTCCAGGGTCTCCTCCAGGTAGGGCAGGATCAGCTCATGGGGACAGACCTGGCTGACCAGCTGGATCACATGGAACTCATAGCCCGTAATGGGGGGATTGGGCAGCTTGCGGAAATTGCCGATCTGGGTAATGACCCGACAGAGGCGGTTGTGCAGCTCCACGGCCTTGCGCAGCGCGGCGTCGGACACGTCCACGCCCAGCCGATCCCGCAGGGGCTCCAGCAGCTTGACCCGCAGCTGGACCTTGTAGTAGTCCAGGTTGGTCTGATCGCCCTTCATGGGCGGGTCGATCTGGGTGACGAAGAACTTCTCGTTCTTCACGGGCTTGATGAGGAAGAAGTGCTGCTCCATGCGGTCCATGGTGGCGCAGCTCTCCGCGCCGAAGAGGGCGTCCAGGTAGTTGTAGCCGCCTTCAATGGCGCGCTCCAGAATGGAACGGGCATAGGGGCAGGTGCGGCCGGTCATATAATAGCCGGCAATGTCGGTGGATGTGCAGCGGGGCGCCCGCAGGCGGCTGGAAAAGCAGCCGGGCAGGTTCAGCAGCACCTCGGGGATATAGTAGCAGTTATACCCCAGGGCCAGCTTTCCTTCCGCCTTGGCCTTGTCCACCAGCTCGTTCTGCGCGTCCTGCAGCAGATTTTCAAAGTAGATCAGATGCTTCAGGTCTTTCACGCAATACACCTCTATTCTATGAATTCCTGTCTCGACGGGCTTTTGCTTTAATAGGTTTATGTTATCACAAGCGCCCCCTCCCGTCAAGAAAAGGAGCAAAGCTTGGGAGGCGTCTGCGGCGCCCTTTTGCGTATAAAAAACGAGGCGACCCCTTTGCCTGCGAAAATTTACCGAAGATTCATTTCTTTACCCTTGCGCCTTTTTCAGATTCATGGTAAGCTAAAGCCAACAAACGAAATACTGTTAAGGAGAGTGATCCCCATGGTTCAACTCATTATGGGTCTGAAAGGATCCGGCAAGACCAAGAAGCTGGTGGATATGGTACGCGCCGCCGTCAACGAAGAGACCGGCGATGTAGTCTGCATCGAGAAGGAGCGGAAGCTCACCTTCGATATCCCCTATCAGGCCCGCCTCATTGACGCCGGCAGCTACGATGTCGGCAGCTACGAGTTCCTCAAGGGACTGATCTGCGGCGTCCATGCCGGCAATTACGATATCACCCACTTCTTTATCGACAACTTCTATAAGCTGGTAAACGAGAAATCCACCGACGCGCTGGTGGCCTTCCTGCGCTGGCTGAACGCTTTCTCCGAGCAGGAGAAGATCAGCTTCGTCATCAGCCTCTCCGTTGACCCCGCCACCATGCCCGAAAGCGTGCTGCAATATAGTATTTAACCCCAACGAACAAAACCCGCCTCTCCGAAAAAGAGGCGGCAGAACACGGCATGACCTTGCGTCATGCCGTGTTCTGGATTTTATTGCTGATAATGGTGCGCTTCCTGCAGGACCATTTCCTTGACCTTGAGAAGCCGGACCTTGGTGGCGTTCTCGTTCTCCTCCAGCTTCATGGAAATATACTTGATATTCCCCTCCAGCTCCGGGATCATAACGTACTCCAGGGCGTTGACGCGCCGCCGGGTCTTCTCGATCTCCTCGGCCAGCAGCTGCATGGTCTTTTCCACCTCGGCCAGCTCCAGCATGTCCTGAAAAACCTGGGCCAGCTTCTCCAGCGCGTCGTCCAGCTCGCCGGAGGTCTGGGCAAAGCCGTAGGGATAGATCTCCGCCGGGTCGTTGTTCTTGGTCTGGAAGCGGTAGCGGGGGACGTTCACGGACATGATGTTTTTATACGTCATGTCCAGCTCCACGCTCTGCCGGGGGTAGAGCAGGGCCTGCTCCAGCATCTCCGGCGACAGGATGGAGCTTGCCACCTGCTGGGAGGCGAAGGCGGCGGTGAGTCCCTTCTCCACCCGGGTGCGCAGCTCCTTGTTGCGGCGAACCACGTCCATGAACTGACGCATCAGTTCATCCCGCTTGTCCTTGAGGAGCTTATGGCCCCGGCGCGCCGTTTTCAGGCGTCCCTTCAGCTGGTTGAGCACCATTCTTGTCGGGGTTATCGCGGTATTGGCCAAAAAGTTTCACCTCCATATAATACTCGATGCCGTAGGGGCGACCTTTGGTCGCCCGCAATCCCGCACGGGCGACCAAAGGTCGCCCCTACGAGATAGAAGGAAGATTACTCCTCTTTGGGCATGTACTTGTCGATCATCTCGGGCTTGATACGCTTCAGCTCGCGGCGGGGCAGGATCTTCAGCAGCTCCCAGCCCAGATCCAGGGTCTCCTGGATGGAGCGGTTGGTGGTATTGCCCTGAGAGACGTAGCGGCGCTCAAACTCATCGGCAAACTTGGCGAAGAGCTTATCGTCCTCCGACAGGGCGGCCTCGCCCAGAATGGTCATGAGCTCCTTGGCGTCCTTGCCGCGGGAATAAGCGGCGAAGAGCTGGTTCATGGTGCCGGAGTGGTCCTCGCGGGTCTTGCCCACGCCGATGCCCTTATCCTTCAGACGGGACAGAGAGGGCAGCACGTCCACAGGCGGCACGATGCCCTTGCGGTGCAGCTCACGGCTCAGGATGATCTGGCCCTCGGTGATGTAGCCGGTCAGGTCGGGGATGGGGTGGGTCTTGTCGTCCTCGGGCATGGTCAGGATGGGGATCATGGTGATGGAGCCCTTCTTGCCCTGGCGGCGGCCGGCACGCTCATAGAGAGTGGCAAGGTCGGTGTACAGGTAGCCGGGATAGCCGCGGCGGCCGGGGACTTCCTTCTTGGCGGCGGAAACCTCGCGCAGGGCTTCGGCGTAGTTGGTGATATCGGTCAGGATGACCAGAACCTGCATGTCCTTCTCGAAGGCCAGGTACTCGGCCGCGGTCAGGGCCACGCGGGGGGTGGCGATACGCTCGACGGCGGGGTCGTTTGCCAGATTCGAGAAGACCACGGTGCGGTCGATGGCGCCGGTGCGGCGGAAGTCGTTGATGAAGTACTCGGACTCCTCAAAGGTGATGCCGATGGCGGCGAAGACCACGGCGAAGGTCTCATTATCGCCCAGCACCTTGGCCTGGCGGGCGATCTGGGCGGCCAGGGCCGCGTGGGGCAGGCCGGAGCCGGAGAAGATGGGCAGCTTCTGGCCGCGGACCAGGGTGTTCAGGCCGTCAATGGTGGAAACGCCGGTCTGGATAAACTCGGCGGGGTAGGCACGGGCGGCGGGGTTCATGGGCAGGCCGTTGATGTCCATATGGGCGTCGGCCAAAATGGCGGGGCCGCCGTCAATGGGCTGACCCATGCCGTTGAAGACGCGGCCCAGCATGTCCTCGGAGACCGCCAGCTGCTGGGGATGGCCCAGGAAGCGGACCTTGGATTCGGCCAGGTTGATGCCCTGGGCAGACTCGAAGAGCTGCACGACCGCGCGGTCGCCATCGACCTCCAGCACCTTGCAGCGGCGGGTCTCGCCGCTGGGCAGCTCGATCTCGCCCAGTTCATCGTAGGTGACGCCTTCCACATGCTCCACGATCATCAGAGGGCTTGCGATCTCTCTTATGGTCTTATACTCTTTGATCATTCGTCCTCACCTCCGGCAATGACTTCTTCGATCTCCCGCTTCATCTGCTCCTCGATGGCGGCGTACTCGGTCTCGAAGACCTTCACATCCGCGGTCTTGGCGCGGCCGATCTTCTCCCGGGCGGGAATGACGAACAGCTTCTCCATATCGGCGCCCTTCAGCAGCGCCTCACGGCACAGCGCGTCAAAGCGCAGCACCAGATCCATCAGCTTATACTGCTTGAGGTAGGAGGAATAGGCGTCCTCGTCCACGAAGGCGTTCTGCTGCAGGAAGTCCTCGCGGATGCTCTTGGCGGTCTCCATGGTGAGACGGTCGGCGGGAGAGAGGGCGTCCTGTCCAACCAGACGGACGATCTCCTGCAGCTCGCTCTCCTCCTGCAGGATATGCATGGCCTTGGTGCGGTTCTGCATATAGCCCTCGCCGAACTGCTGGGTGTACCAGGGGGCCAGGGTGTCCAGATACAGGGAGTAGGAGGTCAGCCAGTTGATGGCCGGGAAGTGGCGGGCGTAGGCCAGGGAGGAGTCCAGCGCCCAGAACACCTTGACGATACGCATGGTGGCCTGGGAGACCGGCTCGGAGATATCGCCGCCCGGAGGCGACACGGCGCCGATGGCGGTGACGGAGCCCTGGCGGTCATCTTGGCCCAGGCACTCCACCACGCCGGCCCGCTCGTAGAACTGGGCCAGACGGGAGGCAAGGTAGGCGGGGTAGCCCTCTTCGCCGGGCATCTCTTCCAGACGGCCGGACATCTCGCGCAGAGCCTCGGCCCAGCGGGAGGTGGAGTCGGCCAGAACGGCGACGTCATAGCCCATGTCGCGGAAATACTCGGCGATGGTGATGCCGGTGTAGATGGACGCCTCGCGGGCGGCCACCGGCATGTCGGAGGTGTTGGCGATCAGCACAGTGCGCTTCATCAGAGGCTCGCCGTTGCGGGGGTCCTTCAGCTCGGGGAACTCCATCAGAACGTCGGTCATCTCGTTGCCGCGCTCGCCGCAGCCGATGTAGATGACGATGTCCACGTCCGACCACTTGGCCAGCTGGTGCTGCACCACGGTCTTGCCGGAGCCGAAGGGGCCGGGGACGGCAGCGGTGCCGCCCTTGGCGATGGGGAACAGGGTGTCGATAATGCGCTGGCCGCTGTTCATGGGGCGGCTGGGCACATACTTGCGGGTGTAGGGACGGGCGATACGCACGGGCCAGCGCTGGATCATGGTCAGCTCATGGGTCTTGCCCTTTTCGTCCTTCATGGTGGCGATCACGTCCGCCACGGTGTGCTTGCCCTGCTCAATGGAGAGCACCTCGCCGGAGAGTCCGTAGGGCACCATGATCTTGTGGAGGATGGCGCTGGTCTCCTGGACGGTGCCCAGCACATCGCCGGCGGAGAGCTTGTCGCCCACCTTGGCAACGGGCACGAAGTCCCAGAGCTTCTCCCGGTTCAGGGGCTTAACGTCGGTGCCGCGGGTGATGCAGTCGCCGGTGAGGGCGCGCATCTCGGGCAGGGGACGCTGGATGCCGTCATAGATATTGTCCAGCATACCGGGTCCAAGCTCCACGGACATGGGCATGCCGGTGGTCTCCACCACGGCGCCGGGTCCCAGGCCCGAGGTCTCCTCGTAAACCTGGATGGAAGCCTTGTCGCCGGTCATGTTCAGGATCTCGCCGATCAGGCGCTGAGAGCCCACGCGCACCACGTCGGATACGTTGGCGTCCGCCAGGCCCTCGGCCACGACAAGCGGGCCGGATACTTTGGTAATAGTTCCGCTCATGTATCAAACTTCCTCTCGTTGATATGATTGGGTCATCGGGGCGGATGCCATCCGCCCGTTTGCGGAGTGATGATCTTCAACTTGGCGGGCGGCTGATAGCCGCCCCTGCGGGGGGCCTCAGTCTCCCAGAATATTGGTGCCCACAGCCCGCTCCACCGCGGAGCGCAGGGCGTTGAGTCCCAGGCCCTGGGAGCCCTCCCGGCCGGGGATCAGAATGATCGCCGGGGTGGGGCTGTCCTTAAAGCGGTTGATCTCATGGCTCAGCTGGGCAGCCAGATTCTCCTCGATGTAGATGATGGCGACGTCGTCCCGCTCCCGGGTGAGCTGCCGCAGGGCCTGGCCCGCCTCCTCGGCGTTGGCCGCGGGATAAGTCTCCAGCCCCAGGGCCTTGAAGCCCATGACGGTCTCTCTGCCGCCAATGACAGCGATCTTAAGCATACAGCTCACGCATCCTTTCCCGGATCGTCTCCGGCGCAACGCCGGAAAGCCGCCCCGTCAGGATCATCCGCACCGCGGTGATCTCCCCTTCCACGGCAGCCAGGTAGGCCGCAACAGCCTCCGGGCCGTAGCTGATAAGCTTTGCCGAGCGCAGGTAGCTTGTCACGGCGTTCTCGCAGGCGCGCTCAAAGGCAGTTATGCTGCCCTGCTCCAGGGCCTCGGTGCCGAGAACGGCGGCCTGCTCCAGGGGGCTGTGGGCGAAGAGAGCGGCGATGCCCTCCCCGTCGCCCGCGGCGGCAAGCCGGTCCAGATCCACGTTGCCGCCGGGCAGCAGCACCTCCCGCAGAAAGTCCGCGTCCTTCCGCATACGAGCGGTACGAACCAGGCTCTTCAGGTTGGTGCTGTCGATCTGCAGGCGGACATAGCCCGTGAGGAAGGGGTTCCCCACAGCCTTGGCCGCAGCCAGCATTTCCTCGAACATGGCCTTGTCCAGCACGAAATCCGCAAGCTGGGGATTGGCGGTGCGGGCCAGCAGGTTCCTCGCCTCCGGCAGGGCCTTGCCAAATACCTCCGGCAGGGCGCTCCAGCGCTCCTCATGGTAGATCTCCTGCAGCTTTTCCGGCGCGATGCGGCCGGAACGGCTGTAGAGCGGCGCGGGATCCAGGCCCATGGCCTCGCTCTTCAGCAGGACCTTGGCGTTGTGGGTATCATACTTCATGCGGAACAGCCCCACGATCCCCTTATCGGGGCAGAGCTGCTCCAGCTCATCCAGGATCTGGTTGCGGCGCTGGGTCAGAGCCGCTTCGATCTCCTTGGCGTTTGCCTGAGACAGGTCCGCGTAGCCGCAGTCGGTGAGGAGCTTGGCCGCCTCCTCAAAGGAGGCCGCGTCCAGCATCCGCCCGGCCCGATCGGCGTTCAGGAGCTTGGGCTCCCGGGCGCGCAGCATGGCAGACAGGCTCAGATACGCTTCTTTTTTCGTAGCCAATGTTTTCCCTCCCGATCCTGGGATCACTGAAACAGGATCTCCGCCACCTTGGCGGAAAGTTCAGCCTGGCTCAGCTCCACCAGCAGCTCTACCGTGCAGTTGGCCTCGATGCTGCCGCGGCGAAGGATCAGGCCGCCGGCAAAGTCGCCGGTGTCCTTGGCCAGAGTCAGCCGTCCGCCCTTCAGAAGGGCGTTTGCGGCCTGCACCAGCTTCTCCCCCAGGCGCTGCCGGTCACGGGCGTTGAGCACGATTTGCTCATCCCCGGTGACGGCGGCCTTGGCGGCAAGGCGGGCCAGGAAGGTCAGATACTTTTCTTCCGGCAGATTGACGATCTGCTCCTGGGCCTTCCGGAAGCTGCGGGAGACCATGTCCTGCTTTGCGGCCAGCAGCGTCTTGCGGCCTTCCATGCGGGCGATGCGCTGGGTGCTGTCCACCTGATCCTGGGTATCTTTTACGCCGGCGCGCAGCCGCTCGGCATAGAGCGCCGCGGCCTGCTTGTCGAACTCGGCCCGAATGCCCGCGCACTGCTGCTCGGCCTGAGCAAGGATCGCGTTGGCCTGGGCGTCAGCGTCGGCCTTGATGTGCGCGATGATTTTTTCAGTGCCTTTCATAGTCTGCTCCTATCCGCGGGCCGATCAGAGCTGAATGGCGTTGAGCATCATGAAGGAGGCCAGCAGGGACAGAATGGCGTAGAACTCGACGGTGATGCAGAGGATCATGCCCTTGGACCAGTCGTCAGGCTTCTTGGCCAGAATGTTGACGGAAGCGGCAGCAACCTTGCCCTGGGCGATACCGGAGAGCAGGCCGCCCAGCGCGATGGGCAGGCAGGCGGAGAGCACCTGGAAGCCCTGGGCCAGCTCCATGCCGGGAACCAGCTTGTTGAAGGCCAGGAACCAAATGACGAAGCCGTACAGACCCTGGGTGCCGGGGATGACCTGCAGGATCATGGCCTTACCGAACTTGCTGGGATCTTCGGAGACGAGACCTGCGCCCGCCTCACCGGCGATGCCGGTGCCCTTGGCGGAGCCGATGCCGGCCAGAACCGCAGCCAGGCCAGCGCCCAGCAGACCAATGGCGTAACCGCCGATGTTTGTCAGAAATCCTTCCATGATTGTTTTCCTCCTAAATAGTATTTGAAATAAAGATGTACAGGTGAATACTTAGTCTTCCTTGGGTACCGCGTACTTGCTGCGGATCTCCAGCGGCTCGAAGGGCTTGCCGCCGTCCTGATAGAACTTGCCGAAGAACTCCAGGCACTGCAGTCTCAGGTCGTGCACGAAGCAGCCCAGCAGGTTCAGGCCGAAGTTCAGCAAATGGCCGATCAGGAAGATCACCAGGAAGATGATGCCGGAAACAACCGTCACCCCGCCCGCGGAGGGCATGGCGGCGATGGAGTTGAACACCTGGGCCACCACGCCGCCGGCCAGCATCAGGGCCATGATACGGGAGTAGCTCAGAATATCGCCGAACCAGCCGGTGAGGGTGTTGTAGATGATGCTGAAGGCCGCCGTGACCTTGCCGAAGCCCTTGGCATGGCGTCCCGCGCCGAAGAGCAGCAGCACCACGCCCACAGCCAGGATCCCGACTCCGGCCCCATGCAGGGCGGAGGACTTCACCACGCCCAGCATGTCCAGGGCCAGCAGGATGCCGCCCAGCAGGATGACCCACAGGGGGCCTTCCTCGAAGAGTCCGTCCGCGAGGTTGCCGGCCCGCTTTTTCTCCACGAAGGAGACGATCATGCCCACGTTCAGGTGGATCACACCCAGCACCATGGCGCCGTACAGCACGGTCTGGCTGTCATACACCGGGCTGAACAGATAGGGCAGGCCCTTCCAGCTGGAGCCGAACATCCCCGCCACGATGGCGGGCGCGTCGCCAAAGAAGCCGCCGGTGAGGGCACCCATGATGAAGGTCGAGATGCCGCCGTACAGCAGCAGCTGGCAGAAGGCCAGGGTGCCGCCCCGGGGCTTGATCTTCCTCATTGCCACCAGCGCCGCCGCGATCATCACCAGGCCGTAGCCCATGTCCGCCATCATCAGGCCGTAAAACAGAATGAAGAACGGCGCCATGAGGGGGTTGGGGTCCACCGAGCCGTAGGCCGGCAGGCTGTACATGTTGGTGACCATGTTCAGGGCGTTGGTAAATTTGTTGTTTTTCAATTTGACGGGGACCTGGGGGTACTCGTCCTCGGTAGGCTCCTCGGTTTCCCAGGCGCAGTCCAGGCTGTCCAGCAGTGCCTGCAGCTCCCCTTCCCGCTCGGCAGGGAACCAGCCTTCCAGCACTACCGTTTCGCCGGTGCGGTAGAGGCGATCCTCCGCCTCCGCCATGGCGATGCGGGTGGATACCCGGTCGGAGGCCAGCTTCAGCTCCTCCCGATGGGGGGCCTCCGCCTCGATCTCCTTCGCCAGGCTCTCCTTCTCCGCGGCCAGCTCCTCCAGCTTCTTCTCCGCGGCGGCAATGCCCTCCCGGGCGGTGCCGGTCTGCCCGCTGAGAGACGCGGCGCTGAAGCCGAAGCCCCGCAGGCACTCCTGAGCGGCGGCAAGCTGTTCCTTCGCGGCCAGCAGCAGCACATAGCGCTGGCTCTTATCCTCGCTGACGGGGAAGAGCTCGGCTTCCTCCGCAGCGTCCGCCAAGGCAGCCTCCACCTCGCTGAGGGGAATGCGGCTGCTGAAGGAGCCCAGCACCAGGCTTGCCCGCTCGGTGCCCTCGGTCTCCAGCGGCAGCTCCAGGTCCTCCCAGGGCCGCAGGCTCTCGATCAGGCTGCGCTCCCGGCTCTCCTCGGCGCCGATGCGGCGGATCCGATCCTCCCGCTCCCCGATGGCGGAAGCCAGCTCCAGGGCCGGGGTGATATCCTCGTCCGCCAGGAGCGTGTCTCCCTCCAGCTCGGGCTTGGCGCTGAGCAGGGGCTTTCTCACCGGGGCGTAACTGCCCAGCAGCTCCACCGCCCGGTCAAGGGAAGCCTGCCGGGTTTTCAGCGCGGTGAGATCACTGCTCTCCCGGCTGACCAGGCCCTGGGCCTCCTGCTCCTGCAGCTCGCCGGCAAGCTCCGTGACCTGGACGCAGCCCAGCTTCGTCAGCCTGCGCAGAAGCTCCTCCTTCCGGGAACGAACCAGCATCAGCCGCAGCCGTTTCATTTTCAAAATGGCCATGTCAGTCGTTCACTATCCTTTCCACTATGAGCGCTGCGGCTGCATCCAGCCGGGCTTCCGCCTTCCGGCACAGCGCCTGCCGTTCCTGCTCCAGCTCCCGGTCCAGCGTCTGTCCGTCGGCCAGGCTCTTCTCCTGGGCCTTGACGCGCAGCGCCTCCAGCTCGCTGTCCGCCTTGGCGCGGGCCGCCTCCAAAGAGGCTTTCCCGGCAGCCTGGGCGTCCGCCAGCAGCTGTCTGGCCTGGGTCTGGGCGGCGGCAACGGCGTTTTTGGCCTCCTGCTCCGCCGTCGTCACGCTCGTGATCGCTTCCAATGACATTGGCACACCCCCTCTATCCGTCAATTTTGCATCATGGAAAATGCGGGATCGGCGCGGGATGGCCTCCCGTGCCGACATTTACGCTATTTACTATAATACCGCACCGACTGCATTCTTTCAAGCGTAAACTACCGGATCTCTTGTCAAAATTCCTACATTCCCGACAGGCTGTCGGAGTCTGTCCAAATTGCGGAATTCACAAAAGGGGCGGAGATGGGCCGGCCTCCGCAGGTCTCTTTCTCCTCATAACGCAAAGCGGAAAGGGCGAAGAGCGGCCCACCGCGTGGCGGTGAGCCGCTCTTTGAGCTTTCCCAGCATCAGCCCCACAGGGCGGTGAGCATGGGAATGATCTGCTTTTTCCGGGACATGACCCCCGGGAGAAAGACCTGATTGGCCTTGGGGGTGGCAGAGAATGCCTGCTGGATGGTATCGTCGCTGCCGATGTACAGCAGCTCCGTTCCCTCCCGCAGCACATCGGTGATCATCAGGATCACCAGGTCAAAATCGTTCTGCTTCCGCAGCTTCTGCATATAGGTCAGGAAGTCCTCCTTCCGGGCCAGAAGCTGGGAAGAGTCGGCGCAGGTGATCTGGCTGACCGCCAGATTCTGCCCGGAGATGTGGAACTGCTTGTAATCCGTGCGGAACAGCTCCTCCACCGTCTTGTCGCCTCCATCAAAGGAGAAGAGGGACTTGCCCAGCTCCTCCAGGGAGACGTTGGCGATGTTGGCCAGGCGCTGGGCCATGGCAATATCCCGCTTGGTGCAGGTGGGAGACTTGAACATGACCGTGTCGGACAAAATGGCGCCTGCCATAAGCCCTGCGATCTTGGGCGAGGGCACTACGCCGTTTTCCTGATACATGGCGGTGAGGATGGTATTGGTGCTGCCCACAGGCTCGTTGCGCATCCGGATGGGCTGCCCGGTCTGGATATCCGCCAGGCGGTGGTGGTCAATGATCTCCAGGATCTCCACCTGCTCCAGTCCCGGCACGGACTGGGCCGCCTCGTTGTGGTCCACCAGCACAACCTGCTTGCGCCTCGGGCGCAGCAAATGGAAACGGGCCAGCGTGCCCACCACCTTCTCGTTCTCATCCAGGATCGGATAGGCCCGGAAGCGGCTTTTCAGCATGGTCTCCCGCACGTCGTCCAGATAATCGTCCAGATGGAAGGCGATGATCTCCTCCCGGGCGCAGATCCGCTCCACGGGCAGGGCCTGATAGATGAGCCGCGATACCCGCCGGGCGGTGAGGGGCGTGGAGATGATGCAGGTGTTGGACCGGCACTCGCTCCATTCAGGCCGGATATCCGAGCGGCAGATGATGAGGCAGCCCACACCGCTCTCGATGGCCCGGTTGATGACCTCCGGCTGGTTGCCGCAGACCAGAATGCTCTCGGGATTCGTCAGGGCCGCATCCTCATAATTCTGGGGCAGGGCGATAAAGAGCTGGCCCGACACGGTGTTCACCGAGGTGGCGTACTCGTTCACCAGCGTCCCTTCCAGCACACTCAGCAGATTGAACAGCGGGATATCCGTGATCCGGTTTTCCAGCATGGACTTCATGTCATAGCTGGCGATATCCCCGGTGGAGAGCATGCCGTAGAGCCGGTTCTCCTCATCCACGATGGGCACGGCGGTCAATTCCCCGTCCCGCATGGTGCGCCAGGCCAGGTCGATGGGCACAGAGCGGTCCAGGGCAGGGGGATGGTCAAACTCCAGGTCCCGCACCTGCGTGCGCATATTCTTCACCAGCGGCGGCGCCTCAAAGCCGAAGCGGTCCAGCAGCTTCTGGGTCTCATCGTTCACCGAGCCGATGCGCACCGCCTTATAATTCCGGTCCCCCAGGGCGTTGCGGAGATTGGCATAGGCCATGGAGGCTACGATGGAATCGGTATCCGGATTCCTGTGTCCGGTCACATAAATCTCGTTCACGGTCTTCCTCCTTTGCGTGTCCTATCTGCGTTTAGTATACGGAAAAAAATTTCCCTTTGCAAGCCCTTTTCAGGGTTTGGAACTTATGATATACTGAATGGCCAGAACAGAATTGGAGGTTTTCCATGAAGAAAAAATTGACTGTGCTTCTTTCGATGCTTCTTTGCCTGGCGATGCTGTGCGCCTGCGCCGGCCCGGGGCAGAATCCCTTCGGCGACCCCGGCCTTGAACCCGAGCCCACGGCCGAGCCCACGCCGGAGCCCACCCCCAAGCCTTATGTTCCTCCTACGGATGAGCGCGAGGGCATGTGGGACGTGATCCCCTTTGACGAGATGCCCTATGAGCGTCCGGATTTGGACGATCTGCGCACCGCCATCGACGCGGTGGGCGAAGCGCTGGACAGCGGCGCCGACTACGAGACCGTAGAGGCCCTGCTGGATGCGTGCGACGATGCCTACAGCGTCTTCTACACCATGTATTCCATCGCCTTCATCCGCTCCTGCCAGGACATGACCGATGAGTTCTACGCCGACGAATACGCCTGGCTGGACGAGGCCAGCGCCGACGTGAGCCAGCTGATGGAGACCTTGTTCTTCCGCTGCGGCATGTCCCCCATGGCTCAGGAGCTGGAGGAAAAGTACTTCTGGCCCGGCTTTGCCGAGGAATACGCTGACGACTCCAACGCCTTCTACGACGATGAGATGGTGGCGCTGATGCAGGAGGAGAGCGCGCTGGTGGCCGAGTACCGGGCCCTGGTGGCAAGCCCCACCGTTATCCTGAAGGACGGCACTGAGGTGGATCTGTTCACCGCCATGGAGGAGTACACCGGCTACGCCTATGTGGAGCTGATCTACGCCTACTATGAGCAGTACAACCCCCAGCTCTGCCGGATCTACATCGACATGATCAAAAACCGCCAGAAGCAGGCCGCGCATGCCGGCTATGACAGCTATGAGGAGCTTGCCTACGACCATGTGTTCCAGCGGGACTACAGCCCGGAGCTGGCCGATGAGTACCTGCAGGACATCAAGACCTACATTGTACCGCTGTACAACCGGGTCATGGCGAGCAACCCCTACCTCACGCTGGACGAGGGCTCCATTGACGCGGCACGGCTGGAAGAAGTCCTGCGCGCCGGCGTCTCCGGTATGGGGGACGATGTGGTGAACACCTATGAATTCATGGTCACCTATCGGCTCTGCGACCTGGAATACAGCCCGCTGAAGGCCGAAATGTCCTTCCAGACCTATCTGAACAGCTACGAGGTGCCCTTCCTGTTTATGGACGCCTCCGGCAACCTGGGCGACATCACCAC
Organism: uncultured Oscillospiraceae bacterium; assembly: GCA_964395795.1. GTDB lineage: Bacteria > Bacillota > Clostridia > Oscillospirales > Oscillospiraceae > Limivicinus. The sequence goes on along the minus strand of CAYNBS010000003.1, from coordinate 139,857 downwards.
CTTTTCCCACGAGTTCGGCCACTATCTGGACGGCTACCTGAACTTTGACGAGGATGAGACCATCGACCTGGCCGAATGCTATTCCCAGGCCATGGAGCTGCTGATGCTCACCCGTCTGGACGGGGTGCTGACGCCCACGGAGCTGGACAATCTCTACGAGATCAAGATGCTGGACATCCTGAGCATGTATGTGCAGCAGGGCGCGTTTGCGGAATTTGAGCACATCCTTTACGCTGCCGATCCCGATGAGCTGACGACGGAGTATGTGAACGGCGTTTTCCTGCGTCTCTGCCAGGAATACGGCTTCTGTGAAGAGGGCTACGAGGATCTCTACTGCATGATGTGGATGGATATCAGCCACTTCTATGAACAGCCCTTCTATGTGATCACCTACCCGGTCTCCCACGATATTGCCATGCAGCTGTTCCAGCTGGAGCAGGCGCAGCCCGGTGCCGGTCTGGAGAAGTATCTGGAGATGCTGCCCCGGCAGTTCCCGGATATGCTGGACACCGCCCTGAACGCCGGCTTGGAAAGTCCCTTCGATGAGGGTCGCCTTGAGAAAGTGGCTGACACCATGGGCGATATCCTGCTGGGTGAGGGCTGGCAGAACGCCGCATGACCCTATTGACGAAAAACGGAGGATGGAAAGCAAGGTTTCCATCCTCCGTTTTCTATTCTCAAAACTCAAATCTCTAACCTGATTCAGTCGCTGAAATCCGAATCCAGCACCACGTCAAACTCGTAGCCCGGGCAGCGCTCCTCCAGCTCCCGGCGCACCTGGTCGCAGATTTCCTGGGCGTCGGCGGAGAAATCCACGATCAAATCGAACATGGCCCGCTTCGCCTCCTCGTCCAGATAGAAGCCATGCACCTGCAGAACCTGGGGATGACTGGCAGCGGCCTGCTCCACCAGGCTCCGCACCCGCGCCTGTTCGGGGGTGGAATCCCCGGAGGAATAGACGCCCACCGTCAGCACCACGCCGAAGCGCTGGTAGATTTCCGTGGAGATCTGCCGGGTCAGCTTGTGCAGCTCCCGGGCGGTCATGCCATCGTCCACCTCTACATGAACCGAGCCGATGGTGTTGGTTGGCCCATAGCTGTGCAGGGTCAGGTCATAGGCCCCGTGAACGCCGGGGAAGGCACAGACGGCCTCCTTCAGCGGCACGGTCAACTCCGGATCAGCCCGCTCGCCGGTGATGGAATTCAGGGTCTCCAGCAGCATCTCCACGCCGGCCTTGAGGATGAACAGGGAGATGACGGCGCCGATGATGCCCTCCAGCTTCAGGCTCCAGAGCAGGCTCGCCCCTGCGGCGACCAGCGTGCCAAGGCTCAGCACCGCGTCAAACAGCGCGTCAGACCCGGAGGCCACCAGAGCCTGGGATTTGATCTTCTCCCCCACGCCCTTCACATAGCGGCCCACCAGCAGCTTTGCCGCGATGGCGGCGGCGATGATGATCAGCATGGCCACGGAATAGCTGGCCTCCTCGGGGTGGATGATCTTCTCAACCGATTCTTTCAGGGAAGTCAGGCCCGCCAGCAGCACGATCACCGCGATGAGCATGCCCGTCAGGTATTCGATGCGTCCGTAGCCGTAGGGGTGTTTTTTATCCGGGCGGCGGCCCGCCAGCTTGGTGCCCACAATGGTGATGATGGAGGAGAGCGCATCGCTCAAATTGTTCACCGCGTCCAGCAAAATGGCGATGGAATTTGCCAGCAGGCCCACCGCGGCCTTGAAGGCCACCAGCACCAGGTTCACCCCGATGCCCACAAAGCTGGTGCGAATGATTTGTTTATTTCTGTCCATATTCGTCCTCCTTGTTCAGCAGGGCCGCCACCTGCTCCCGCTTTTGGAACAGGACGCAGCCGCCCTCGTGTTCGTCCATCAGGATATCACCGCTGCGCAGGGATATAAAGAGGGGAGATTGCAGCGCCTTGCGCAGGCCACCGTCCAGGCCGGATGTGTCGGGAACGAGCAGCTTTGTCTGATTCCGCAATTTAATTTTGTTCAATATATTATATTCCTGTTTGCCGCTCTTGTCAACAGGTAACCTATCGCGGCAAGACTTGCTTTTCAGGTCCGCTGTGCTATACTGGCTCAAAAAGGCGGTGAGCGCATGGGCGAGCCGAAGCCGCTGGCGCAATTTGGCCGCGAACACCTGCGCGGTGGGCTGGTGGCGCTGTTTTCTCTGCCCCTGTGACTTGCTTTTTCCTTCAAAATATGGTAACGTTGGAACAAGAGACGAAATAACTTCCACTGAAAGGGAGACGCTCCTATGAAGATTCAAAAATCCTCGGAAGACTATCTGGAAGCTATGCTGATGCTCAAGGAGCAGCACGGCTACGTCCGTTCGGTGGATGTCGCCGGACAGCTCGGCGTGACCAAGCCCAGCGTCAGCTACGCCACCAAGCGTCTGCGGGAAAACGGCTATATCACCATGGACGCAGAGGGTCTCATCACCCTGACTGACAAAGGCCTGGAAATCGCGGAGCGGATCTATGAGCGGCATAAGCTGCTGACCCAGCTTCTGATCCGCCTGGGGGTGGATCCGGAAATCGCCCGGGAGGACGCCTGCAAGATCGAGCATGACCTGAGCATGGAGACCTTTGACGCCATCCGCCGCCATGCGGAGATCCACCCGGTGGAATAATCCTATGCTCTCACAGGATTTTTACATGCGCGGCGCCACGGAAGTGGCGCCGCAGCTTTTGGGAAAGCTCCTCTGTCACCGGACGGACGAAGGCATTGCCGCCGGCATGATCGTGGAGGCCGAGGCCTACTGTGGTCCGGAGGATGACGCCGCCCATTCCTTTGGCGGCCGCCTGACGGAAAGGACCCGGGCCATGTTCGGCCCCGGCGGTCATGCTTATATCTTCCGCATTTATGGGCTGCACTGCTGCTTTAACGCCGTCACCGGCCCTGAAGGGCAGCCTCAGGCGGTGCTGATCCGGGCGCTGGAGCCGGTGGAGGGGCTGGCGCTGATGGAGAAACGGCGGGGCCAGACCGATCCCCTCCGGCTCTGCAGCGGGCCGGGTAAGCTGTGCCAGGCTTTGGATATCGGCATGGCGCAGGTTGGCCTGGATCTGCGCGGAGAGGAGCTGTTCATCGCAGACTATCGGGACTTTCCCCCGTCGCAGATCTGCGTCTCGCCCCGGGTGAACGTGGACTATGCCGAAGACTACCGGGACCGGCTCTGGCGCTATTTTGTCAAGGATCATCCCTTTGTCTCCCGCGTCCCCCGGCGCTATGCCGCCCGGGGCACCCTGGGCTGAAGAGCATAAAAACCGTAGGGGCGGCCGTTGTTGCCGCCCCTACGGTTTTTTATGCAGACTTTTTCACAGATCCCGGATCTCCACAGAGATGCCGCCGTTATCAAAGACCTGGATCCAGGCCCAGGTGAGCTTCCTCCCCTGCCCGGCGGTGCCGGGATTGACCACCTTCACCCCGCCGACCTCCTGGTAATCCGCCCGGTGGGTATGCCCGTAAAGGGCCAGCTGGCAGCCCCGCTCCTGGGCGGCATAGACCAGAGAATCCACGTTCCAGTCCACGTTATACAGATGCCCATGGGTGATATAGGCCTTCACCGGTCCCAGCGGCACCACATCCGCCAGCAAGCCCCGGGAGCCCATATCGCAGTTGCCGCAGACCACATACAGCGGAATCTCCGGAAAATCCCGGCGCAGCAGCTCCGCGTCCCGCTCATGGTCCCCCAGGTGGATGATCACGTCCGGCCGATAGCGGCGCACCGCCTCCAGCATCAGGGCGGTATTGGAATGGGTATCGGAAAAAACGGCTGCTTTCATAGAAGAATCCTCATTTCTGTCAGGTATTTTCCATTTGCGATCCATGTTTCTGTCAAGTTTCCCTGCTTCTCCGCATAGGATGGCAAGGGTGATGGAAGATGCAGGATTTGGAAAAGATGGCACAGGAGCTGCGGCGGCAGGGTAAGGCCGAGGGCATCCGCGCTCTGGCAGACTCCGCCGACGGGCAAAAGTTGGGCAAGATGATCGACGCTGCCGCAGTGGAGCAGGCCGTGAAGGGCGGAGATTCCGCCGCGCTGCAGCAAATTCTCCGGGGCGTGCTCGACACCGCGGAGGGGCAGCGGCTTGCGGAAAGCATCCGCCGCATGATGCAGAAGTAAGGAGGCGTCCGCCATGAGCGAGTTGGAAGATCAGCTCAACCGGATTCTGAGCGATCCCGAGCAGATGGCCCGCATCAACAGCCTGGCCCAGTCGCTCATGGGTGGTGAGGCGCCTCCCGCAGAAGCGCCCGCCTCCAGCGGAGACGCCGCTCTGCCGGGAAAGCTGCTGGGGCTGCTGTCAAAGCCGGAGGGCGACAGGGACAAACAGGCCCTGCTGGAGGCCATGAAGCCCTACCTCTCGGAAAAGCGGCGGGACAAACTGGATCGGGCCATGCGGCTGACCCGGATGGCAAAGCTGGCAAGATTGGCCATGGGGGAGCTGGGAAATGGTGAAACGCTATGACGGAAACACAGGCCGGGTCATCCGCCTGCCGGATGGGCCGGACCCGTCCAGATCCCAGCCGGCGCAGAACCCATCCCCCAGGCCCACGGCCCGGCCGCCCCAGCAAAGCAGTCTGCCCGGCCCGCTGCAGCGGCTTTTCGCCGGCAGTCTGGGCGATCTGGAGACGGAGGATCTGCTCTTGCTGCTGATCCTCTACCTGCTGTACCGGGAGAGCGGCGACCAGGACTGGTTGGTGACCTTGGGGGCCATGTTGTTTTTATAGGGGCCGGAAACGGCCCCTATCAATCATTTGATGCTTAGGATTGCTCTTCCTTGCTTTTCTTTTCTTCCGCCTCGTGCCGACCCAGGCGCAGATTGGGGTTTTTGCGGAAGACATAGAGCCACACGGTGATCGAGATGCCAAAGGCCAGGACCAGGCAGCCGATCCGCAGGATGGGGGTGTGCCCGGCCATCAGCACGGCGCTGAGGCCCAGCACGGCGGAAATGCCGTACATAACCGCCACGGCCTGCTTCTGACTCATGCCGATGGCCAGCAGCCTGTGGTGGAAATGGCCCCGATCCGGGTGGAAGGGGCTCTGTCCCCGCAGGATCCGGCGGAAGAAGGCGAAGGTAGTGTCCGCCAGCGGAAGAGCCAGCGCCAGCAGCGGCACCAGGAAGGTGATGATGGCATGCAGCTTGAACAGCCCCAGAATCGACACCGTGCTCAGCACAAAGCCCAGCAGCTGGGAGCCCACATCGCCCATGAAGATCTTTGCCGGGTTCAGGTTATAGGGCATAAAGCCCAAACAGGCCCCGCAAAGCGCCGCCAGCAGCAGCGACACCACCGGCTCCGACACGATCAGCGATACCACCAGCATGGTCAGCGAGCTGATGGTGGACACGCCAACCGCCAGTCCGTCCAGCCCGTCGATCAGGTTCACGGCATTGGTGCAGGCCACGATCCACAGCACCGTCAGCGGCACGGACAGCCAGCCGATCTCAAAGGTGGCGTTGGGCGAGAGCGGGTTGGGGTTGGAAATGGCGCTGAACACCACGCCGCAGCGGATCACCACCACAGCGGCCACGATCTGCCCCGCCAGCTTGATCCAGGCGTTGAGAGACACGATATCGTCCACCGCGCCCATGAGCACGATGATCACTGCGCCAAGCAGGATGCCCGTCACCTTGGTGTCCAGCGGCACGAACAGCAGCGCCGTGAGCACAAAGCCCAGGAAGATCGCCAGTCCCCCCATCCGGGGAACAGGAACCTTATTGACCCGCCGCTCGCCGGGCTGATCTACCGCGCCGATTCGCTCGGCAAAGTGCTTGACCGGCGGCGTCATGCCAAAGCAGACCAAAAAGGCCATCACCGCCGCCAAAATTAATTTGACCCACAAATCCATGTTTGAAAGCATGGCAGCTTACTCCAATACAAATTCTCTTCCTTCCAGGCGCCCTTACGCAAGGGGCCCGGTGCATGAGGCTTTACCTGGGCAGGGGGACAAGCCCTACCTTCTTGTAGACCTTCCGGATGGTCTTGTTGGCAATGTAGCCGGCCCGCTCGGCGCCGGACTTGCACAGGCCCTCCAGATAGGCCTTATCCTTCATGATCTTCTGGGCTTCCTCCCGGATGGGGCGCAGCATCTCCACCACGGCCTCGCCCACGGCGGGCTTGAAGGCGCCGTAGCCCAGTCCGTCAAACTCCCGCTCGATCTCCTCAAAGCTCTTGCCGGTGACGGCGGCGTAAATGTTCATCAGGTTTGCTACCCCCGGCTTGTTTTCCGGATCATAGCGTACGCAGTGCTCGGTGTCGCAGTCGGTAACCGCGCGCTTGAACTTGCGCATGATATCCTCCGGCGCCTCCATAATAAGCACCCGGCCGTTGCCCACCTCGTCCGACTTGGACATCTTGCTGGTGGGATTCAGCAGGTCCATCACCCGGGCGCCCACCTTGGGCACAAAGGGCTCGGGGACCTTGAAGGTCTCGCCGTAGAGCTTATTGAAGCGCTGGGCCACGTCCCGCGTCAGCTCCACATGCTGCTTCTGATCCTCCCCCACGGGCACATAGTCCGGCTGGTAGAGCAGGATATCCGCCGCCATCAGGGCGGGATAGGTGAACAGGCCGCCGTTGATGTTGTCGGCGTTCTTGGCGCTCTTGTCCTTGAACTGGGTCATGCGGCTCAGTTCCCCGAACATGGTATAGCAATTCAGCACCCAGCCCAGCTCCACATGGGCGGGCACATGGCTCTGGATGAACAGCGTGTTCTTTTCCGGATCCAGGCCGCAGGCCACATACTGGGCCAGCTGCTCCAGCGTCCGCCGGCGCAGCAGGGCCGGATCATTCCGGGTGGTGAGGGCGTGCAGATCCGCCATGAAGTAATAGCAGTCGTACTGCTCGGCCCGCTCGGCCCAGTTCTTGATGGCGCCAAGGTAGGAGCCCAGCGTCAGGTCGCCGGTGGGCTTGATGCCGGAAAGCATGACTTTCTTCGCGGGAGCGGATTGATCCATAGTAACACTTCCTTTTTAAACTGTTTCGTCAAATTTGTATTTTACCAAAAGAACTTCGTCTTGACAACAGGGAAAATGTAAAATAAGATAATAGCGCCTTACGGCGCAGTTTTCAGTTTTGAGTTTTCAGTTTTGAGAAGGAGTTTACGGATATGGATCTCTCTTGGTTTGACGAAATGGAGGCGCGCATCCCCCAGAACGAGGTGCGCACCCGCTTTGCCCCCTCGCCCACGGGGTATATGCATGTGGGCAACCTGCGCACGGCGCTCTACACCTATCTGATCGCCCGCCACAACGGCGGCAAGTTCCTGCTGCGCATTGAGGATACCGACCAGGGCCGCCTGGTGGAAGGCGCGGTGGACGTGATTTACAAGACCATGGCGGAGTGCCACCTGGAGCATGACGAAGGCCCGGACATCGGCGGCCCCGTCGGCCCCTATGTGCAGACCGAGCGGCGCCCCTTTTACGGCAAGTATGCCGAGCTTCTCCTGGAGCGGGGCCACGCCTACCGCTGCTTCTGCGAAAAGACCGAGAGCGAAGAGGATTCCGGCGAGTTTAACCGGGAGGCCAATCCCTGCCGTTTCCTGACCCGGGAGGAATCCGACCGCCGGGCCGCTGCCGGCGAGCCCTTCGTCATCCGCCAGCGCATCCCCGAGGAGGGCACCACCACCTTCCATGACGAGATTTTTGGCGATATCACGGTGGAGAACAGCACGCTGGACGATCAGGTGCTCATGAAGCGGGACGGGCTGCCCACCTACAACTTTGCCAATGTGGTGGACGACCACCTGATGGGCATCACCCATGTGGTGCGGGGCAGCGAATACCTGTCCTCCGCCCCCAAGTACAACCTGCTGTACCAGGGCTTCGGTTGGGACATTCCCAAGTACGTCCACTGCTCCCCCGTTATGCGGGACGCCCACAACAAGATGTCCAAGCGCCACGGCGACCCCTCTTATGAGGATCTGATTGCCCAGGGCTATCTGACCGACGCGGTGCTGAACTATGTGGCGCTGTTGGGCTGGAGCCCCCGGGGCGAGCAGGCAGAGCAGGAGATTTTCTCCATGGACGAGCTGAAGGCCGCCTTTGACATGGCGGGCATCTCCAAGTCCCCCGCCATCTTCGATATCGAGAAGCTGCGCTACTTCAACGCCGAGTACATCCGCCGCATGAGCGCGGAGGATTTCGCCCGGGTGGCCGAGCCTTGGATCCGCAAGGCCGTGCAGAACCCGGCTATTGACGCCGCCGCCATCGCGGCCCTCCTACAGCAGCGCACGGAAGTGCTCACCGAGATCCCCGAAAAGCTGGACTTCTTCGACACGCTGCCGGAATACGGCACCGAGCTTTTCGTCCACAAGAAATCCAAGTCCGACGAGGCCTCCTCCAAGGCCGTGCTGGAGACCGTGATCCCCCGCTTCGAGGCGCTGGAAGCCTGGGACGATGAGCACATCCTGGACTGCATGGTGAAGCTGGCGGAGGAGCAGGGCGTGAAGAACGCCAAGGTCATGTGGCCGGTGCGCATCGCCGCTGCCGGCAAGGCCGTGACCCCCGGCGGTGCCGTGGAGATCTGCCGCATTTTGGGCAAGGACGAGACCCTGCGCCGCCTGCGGGTAGGTCTGGAAAAGCTGGGCTGATTGCATCATCTAAATGGATAAAATCACCTCTTTTGGGTAAGCTATCTCAAAAGAGGTGGTTTTTTCATGAAACGTAAAACGAAAATCCTTCTGATTTCCTATCTCTCCGTGCTGGTAGTCACCCTGGCGCTCTATGCCTGGGCCGGTCAATGGGGGCTGAGCTGGTACCGGCGCACCGCAAATGAGAGCGCCGGCCTTGCCTATGAGGAGACGGTGCGCTCCGTTCAGACCCTGTCCTCCGTGCTGGCCCAGGCGCCCTACGCCACGGATCCCGAAATGTGCGACCGCATCTGCTGCGAGGCCTATGCCTGCGCCGCCGCAGCGGAAAGCGCCATGTCTACCCTGCCCTTCTCTACCTGGGAGCTGGAGCAGCTTTCCGCCTTCCTCAACACCGCCGGGGACTATGCCCACAGCCTCTGCGGGCAGGGTCAGGCCTTCTCCGAGGCGCAGCGGCAGGATCTGCAGCAGCTTGCGGAGGGCGCGGCAGAATTCTCGGACACCCTTCTGGCCCTGCGGGAGGAGCTGCACACCCGGGATGTGCGCATGGACAGCCGGGAGACCCGGCTGCGGAACGTGGGCACGGAGCCGGGCGTTCCCCTCAGCGGGGAACTAAAGCGGTATGAGGCGGACTTTTCGCCTCTCTCCCTGCGCTATGACGGGGCTTATTCCACGGGAACGCCGGAAAAGCGGGGCGGCTTGCTGACTGAAGCGGAGATGCTGACCGCGGCCGCGGACTTTCTGGGTCTGCCGGAGGAGCAGCTGCAGGAGGCCTTCCAATACGAGGGCACCGACGGGCGCCGCTGCTACCGGGCGGAGGACGCCTGGCTCTGCGTGGGCCGCAGCGGCGTGGAGAGCATGAGCCGCAGCCGTCTGGTGGGAGCGGAAGCCCTGGATCTGGACGCTGCCCAGGCCGCGGCGGAGCAATTCTTGCAGGGACGGGACTACGGGGAGCTGGAGCTGCTGGAAGCAGAGCAGCGCGCCTGTCTTGCCCGCTTCACCTATGCCCGCAGCCAGGACGGTGCCCTTTGTCCCGACAACGTGCTGCGCCTCGTGATCGCTTTGGACGACGGCAGCCTCTATGCCTTTGACGCAACCTCCTATGATCCGGCCCCGGCGGAGGTGAACTGGGCCGTGGAGGAGGACGCCGCCCGCGCCACCCTGCCGGAGGGACTGACCCTGCGGGAGAGCCGCCGCCTGATCCTCCAGAGTCCCGGCGGCCTTGCCGTCCCCTGCTACGCCTTCTCCTGCCGGGACGAGGAGGGTCGCGCCGTGGAAATCTGCGTCCACGCCGAGACGGGACGGCAGTACAAAATCAGCGTGGGACAATAGTCCGTAGGGGCGACCATTGGTCGCCCGGCGGGGTTTTGTGAAAAAGTGCAAAAACGGTGGGGCGAATTCGTACATGCTGCGAATTCGCCCCACCGTTTCCTGTTCTGTTTGCCCGTCACGCACGGGCGGGCACAAGGCCCGCCCCTACGGTATAGATGAATCTTATTTCGTATGCTTCTCGAACCAATCGGTGATCTCCTGGAGCCTGCGCAGGCGGTGCTTGGGCTTGCCGGAGCGGCTGAGCTCATGGTTCTCCCCGTGGAAGAGGCAGAGCCTGGCCTCCACGCCCCGGTCCACCAGGCTTGCGTACATCTGCAGTCCCTGCTCCAGGGGGCAGCGGTAGTCCTCATCCGAGTGGATGAAGAGCGTGGGGGTCTTGACATTCTTCGTGTAAGCCAGGGGCGAACGGGCCCAGAGCTTCTCCGGGCTCTCGTACAGATCCCCGGCGTTCTGGTCGGGGGTAAAGTCGAAGCCAATATCGCTGGTGCCCCAGAAGCTCAGCCAGTTGGAGATGGACCGCTGGCTGGCCGCGCAGCAGAAGCGGTCAGTATGGCCGATGATCCAGTTGGTCATGAAGCCGCCGTAGCTGCCGCCGGTCTCGCAGACCCGCTTGGGATCGATCTGGGGATAGGCCGCCAGCACCGCATCGGCAAAATCCATCAGGTTCTCGTAATCCACCGTGCCGTACTTGCCCCGGATGTCCATGAAGGAATTGTCCCGCCCGTCGCTGCCGGTGGGGTTGCAGAAGAAAACGAAGTAGCCCATGCCGGCCCAGAGCTGCATCTCATGGTAGAACACCGTGCCGTAGACGGTTTTGGGGCCGCCATGGATATCGAAAACGGCGGGGTATTTTTTCGCCGGGTCATAATCCTTCGGCAGCAGTACCCAGCCGCCGATCTCCGTTCCGCCGGAGCAGATGGTAAGGGGCTGGGGCTTTGCCACATAGCGGTCCGCCAGAGCAGCGTCGTTCAGATGGGTGACGCGGGTAATTTCCCCGGTGCTCAGATTTGCCCGGTACAGCTCCTGCAGGCCCATGTCGTATAGGGCGATGAGCAGGGCCTCGTCCCCGTTTACGTCGAAGGCGTCGATGCTGCCGGGCTTTTCCAGCAGGGGCGTGTCGCTGCCGTCGGCGTCCAGGCGGTAGAGATGGCAGTCCCCCTCCCGGGTGGTCAGATGGAAGAGGCTCCCGCCCTGGGGCACATGCTGGCGTCCGCCGCCCAGACGGCAGTCACTGCCCACGGAGTTATACATGCAGTACTCCTCCGGCCGCAGGAGCGACAGCTCTCCGGTGGCGGGGTTCACACGGTAGACCCAGTTGTTTTCATTGAGACCGAAGCGGGCTCCCTCGGTGGCGGAGAGCCAGAGCTCCTCCCCCACGGCCTCCATCCCGGCAAAGCACAGCTCCTCCTGCCGGAGCAGCTCCCGCTCTTCCCCGGTCTTCCAGTTCCGGGCGCGGAGGGTCAAGCCCTTCAGCGGCAGCTTGTCACCCCGAGGATTCACCGCATAGCAGATCTCGTCCCCCAGCACCGTGAAGCCCAGCAGTTCCTCCGGCAGATTTGTCACAGGGGTGATGGTCAGCGGCTCCAGGCTCACCAGGAAGAGCCGCTCCCGCTGGCCGTTCACGACGCCCTGACCGTTGAACCAGAAGGGCAGCTCATCGAAGACCTCGTAGTCCTTGTCCTCCTCCCGCTGCTTGAAGACCTTGGCGCGCGCCTCCTCATCTGCGGCGTAGAGCTCCGGATGGAGCTTGTCCACCGTGCCGGAGACGGCGAAGTGCTTCTCGTCCAGCACCTTGAGATTTCCGGCGGCAAAGGGCAGGGTGAAGAGGGGCAGCGCCTCACCGCCCCGCAGGTCCAGCACATAAAAGCAGGTAAACTCCTCATGGGCCTCCGCCCGCTTCTTTTCTTTGGCGGAGCGCACTGCCGGGAAGAGCAGGCGGTTTGCATCCAGCCAGGTGAAGCGGCCCTCCTTGCCCAGGTCGGTAAGCTGGCGGACGGCTCCGTTTTCATAGAGCCAGAGCCGCTGCTCGTAGCTGTTGTCCTCCTCGTTGGCGTTGGCCACCACAAAGGCGGCCCGCATGCCGCCGGGAGCATAGCGGATGTTGGAGAGGAAGCGGTAGTTCAGGATGTCCCGCAGTTCGATGGGCTTCATGGCAAATCCTCCTGTTTCTGTTTATTCCGTGTCTATTATAGCGCCGCTGGAAAAAGCCTGTCAATCCATGAAAAAGGCTGCGCCGAAGCGCAGCCTTTTTGGATTGCGTATGCCTTACAGCAGCAGGTTCATCTCCGTCTCGGGATCAAAGAAGTGCATGACCTTGCCCTCGAAGGTCACGTTCATCTGCTTGCCGTTGACGAGAGAGGCCCGCTCCTCGGCGCTCAGGCCGATGGTGGGCACGCGGACGATCAGGCGGGTGCCGTCCTCGGTGTAAACATGCAGGTGCAGCTCGCTGCCCATCATCTCGTTGACCTCCAGCACCGTGGGGATGGCGCCGCGGTCATCGGTCTTGGCCAGCACCATGTGCTCGGGCCGCACGCCCAGGATGACCTCGCCGGCGGGCACGTTCCGCTCCGCCAGCTTACGCCCCTTCTCGCCGGTAACCTCGATCTTGGAGCCGAAGGGGGTGACGAAGTACTTGCCGTTCTCCTTCAGGAGCTGGGTCTTCATGATGTTCATCTTCGGGGCGCCGATGAATTCGGCAACGAAGAGGTTTCTGGGCATGTCGAAGCATTCCTCAGGGGTTCCGACCTGCTGGATGAAGCCATCCTTCATGATCACGATGCGGTCTGCCAGGGTCATGGCCTCGGTCTGATCGTGGGTGACGTAGATGAAGGTGGTGTTCAGCTTCTGCCGGAGCAGAATGATCTCCGCGCGCATCTGGTTGCGGAGCTTGGCGTCCAGGTTGGAGAGGGGCTCGTCCATCAGGAAGACCTTGGAGTCACGCACCATGGCGCGGCCGATGGCCACACGCTGCCGCTGGCCGCCGGACAGGGCCCGGGGCTTGCGGAGCAGATACTCGGTGATGCCCAGCACGTCCGCGGCGTTGGTGACCTTTTCGTAAATCTGATCCTCGGGCATCTTCTGCAGGCGCAGGGAGAAGGCGATGTTGTCATACACCGTCATGTGGGGGTACAGGGCGTAGTTCTGGAAGACCATGGCGATGCCGCGGTCCTTGGGCTGCAGGTCGTTGACGACCTCGCCGTCGATCTCTACGGTGCCGTCCGAAATTTCCTCCAGGCCCGCGATCATGCGCAGGGTGGTGGACTTGCCGCAGCCGGAGGGGCCGACGAATACCACGAACTCCTTGTCCTTGATGTCCAGGTCAAAGTCGTGCACGGCCACTACATTGTTATCATAAACTTTCTTGACTTTCGTCAGTTTCACACTTGCCATACTGAATTCTCCTTTTCAACATCGTAGGACCTTAACCCTTGACCGCGCCGCCGGTGACGCCTTCCACATAATACTTCTGCAGGCACAGGAACAGGATCACAACGGGAAGCGCGACAATCACGCCGCCTGCGCAGAACATGGTATAGCGGTAGTCAATCATATCCGGAGTCAACCAATTCCACATACCGACAGCTACGTTCATACCGGCAGATGTACCGTTGGAAACGTAACTTGCGAACACGAAGTCTCCCCACGGGCCCATGAAGGCAGTCAGAATGGTGTAGATGACGATGGGCTTGGCCAGGGGCAGGATGATCTTATAGAGCACCTGGGCGCGGTTGGCGCCATCCACCCGGGCGGCCTCGTCCAGAGACTTGGGGATGGTGTCAAAGAAGCCTTTGGACACGTAGTAGCCCATACCGGAGGAGGCCACGTAGACCAGGATCAGGCCGGGGACGGCATTTCCCTGGGTCAGGTGCAGGTCAGCCAGAACACGGTAGAGAATGATCATAGCAAGCATCCCGGGGAACATGCCCAGAATCAGCATAAAACGCATCAGGCCCGCGCGCATCTTAAAACGGAAGCGGGAGAGAGTGTAACTCATGCACAGAACGATGACCGTCTGCAGGGCCGAAACCACCAGGGCAATAATAAAGGTATTCAGATACCACTTCTTGAAGTCCGAATTCCACAGGGCAACATAATTGTCGAAGCCCCATTCTCTGGGCACAACATAGTTGACCTTCCAGGTAGATTCGATCCGGAAGGACTGCAGAACGATGCAGATAAAGGGAACCAGCCAAATGACACTCATGATAATGAGCAGAATGTAAATGATGGTATTGCTGATGCGGGCGCTGGCCTTCAGGCCCATGTGCCGCTTTTTCCGCTCGATAGCGGCAGTATTGTTGTTACTCATCACTGGAAATCCTCCTCATTCTTGATGGAAGGTAGCAGGTTGTAGACGATCAGGGAGATGACCGCAACCACAACAAACACCAAAATGCCGATGACGGAGGCCAAGTAATATCGCGCACCCTCGCCGGTGGTAATCTTGAATAACCAGGTAATCAGCAGATCCGTATAGCCTGCAGAGCCTGCTACGCCTTGCGCCGATGTCATACGGGGAGCGCCGCCTGTCAACAGATAGATGACGTTGAAGTTGTTCATGTTGCCGGTGAAGCTGGTGAGCAGGTAGGGGCCGGTGATAAAGAGCATGTACGGCAGAGTGATCTTGGTGAACTGCTTCCAGCCGCTGGCGCCGTCGATGCGGGAGGACTCGTACAGATCGGCGGGAATGTTCATCAGGATACCGGTGGCAATCAGCATCAGGTAAGGAATGCCGATCCAGATGTTGATGATAATGACCATCGCACGCGGGAGGAGCGCATTGTGCGCTGTGCTGCCCCAGAAATCGATGGCCTGGTCGATCCAGCCCAGGTTTAGGAGCAGGCCGTTTACAATTCCGTTCTTGTCGAACATCTTGCTCACATACAGCAGGGAGATAAACTGGGGAATGGCGATGGTGAGCACCAGAATGGTACGCCACATCTTTTTGAGGCGGATGCCCTTCTTGTTGATCATCATGGCCACAAACATGCCGATGAAGTAGTTGGTAAAGGTAGCAAAGAAGGCCCAGATCAGCGTCCAGGTCAGGATTTCGCCGAAAGTGGCGGAATAGACGTTGCCGCCGCCCTCCCAGGAGAGCATCGTCCTGAAATTCTCAAGCCCAACCCAGGTGAACAGGGCGTTGTTGTAGCCGTCATGGGTACCGTCATAGTTGGTGAAGGCCACCAGGATCATGAACACGATGGGCAGAACGGTGAAGACCAGGATACCGGTCAGTGGGAGCGCCAGAAGCGTCTTGTGGAAGTTATCATCCACCATGGAGCGCAAATCGTCTCCGCCGCTCTTTAGCTTCTTGCCGGAGCGGAGGATTCCCTCGGCAATCTTGTTCTGCTTTACATTCAAGCGCCAGGTATAGATAAATGCAATAATAAAGAAAATTGTCAGCACGCCGTAGAGCAGGATTTTGAAGGAGTTGTCGCCGTAAACCTTGACACTGGTGTCGTACACCTCGCTGTACTTCCACTCGGGACCGACCTTGCCCAGGGAAGGCAGCATCGCCATCCAGTGGGCGCCGGCAAAGACCATATAGAAGATGAACACGCCTTCAAACAGCAGGAACAGCAGGCCGCGGAGGATTTGACCCCGGGCGATGCAACCAAAGCCCATGACCAGATAGGAGATCTTGGTCTTCCAGTCCCCTGTGACGAAGGTCATGACAATATCCTTGACTTCCCTGCCGATGGACAGCCCGATATTTTTGAAGAAGCGGCATATGGAAAGGATAAAGTTCAGGAGTGCACGTGGAATGGCGGCGAAAAAGCCAACAAACTTGTACACGAATTTATCCCATTTTGATAAACGAAGATATTCCAAATCGCTATATCTTTTCATATCATTGCCCCTTTAATAAAATTTGGGTGAGGCCAAAATGGCCCCACCCAAATCGTTACATAGGTTCAGCCAAAGTGATTTTCTGCATCAAACTTTGGACGGACAAAATCAACCAGCAACTACGATGGTAATCTCGTTGGTGGCGGTATTGATGGTAATGGTGTAGGTACCCGGCTCCATAAACACGATGTTGTTGTCGTCGCCAGCAGCATCCGCGTTCAGCAGGTCAGCACCCTCGGTAACCTGGGCAAAGCCCTTATCGCTCTCCCAGCTGCCGATGTTGACGATGCGGCCGCCCATGTAATCGCTTTCAGGAACCTCAAGGGTCAGGGAGAAAGTGCCGTCGCCGTTGTCGGTGAGGACGTAGGTGTCTTCCTCGTCAGCATTGTTCCAGCCGTTCCAGGCGCCCACAAACAGCAGGCCCTCGCGCAGGTTCTTCAGCTTCTCCAGGCCATCAGCATAGCCGGACAGAGCAGTCTTGTAGACCTCCTCATCGTCGGTCTCTTTGGCGGTAGCAGCCAGAGCGGCAGCCAGGTTCCACCAGCCGTCGTTGACCTGGCCCTGGTTGACGCAGTGCTCGGTCTGAGCAACAACAGCGGCAATGACAGGATCGCTCATGACACTCTCGTTCTGCTTGGCATTGACGTTGGCAGGGCCCCAGCCAAGAGCTTCATGACGCTCAATCTGGGCCTCTTCGCTGGTCAGGTACTGAGCCAGCTTGTGGAGGACAGCGCTACGGACAGGATCGGTCTGGGGCTTGACACCGATGAACTTGTAGCCCATGAAGGGAACCAGATCGTAGTCGGTGCCGTCAACAGTGAACTGGGGCAGGGGAGCAACGCCAAGGTTGTCGCCCAGGATCTGGGCAGCAGCATTGGCGTCCCAGGTGCCGCTGACGACGACGGCAGCACCGGCATCAAACTCGGAGGCACCGCTCTTGGACAGGAACATGGGGGAGTTCTGCAGCTTGTTCAGAGCCTTCATGGCAATTATGCCCTTGTCGCTGTTGAAGTCGTCGTTCACGTTCCAGTGGCCTTCCGCGTCGGTGGACCACTCGGAAACGCAGCCAGCGCCGAAGAAGAAGGAAGCCATGTACCAGGCATTGCCAACGTCAAACGCGAAGTACTTGTTGTTCTCCTCGCAGGCGGCAACAATCGCGTCCAGATTGCCAACGGCCTCTTCGGGGATGACGGACTTGTCGTAGTACATGAAGTAGCAGTTGTCGGCAGTCAGGGGGTAGGCATACATCTCACCGCCGATGGTAACGGCAGCAACAGCACCAGCGTCATTGCCTTCGTTGACGATTTCGGCAGCCTTGGTGCCCAGCTTGCCCAGTGCGCCGGCCTGAACCAGACGGGCAAACTGGTCGGAAGCGAAGTTGTACAGGTCGGCACCGGCCTGCACGTCGGTGATCATCTTGGTGGCAGCGTCGCCCTCGCCAACGTTCTCAACGGTGGCATTGATGATAATGCCGTCCTCGTTGGTGTCGTTGAAGGCCTGGATCTGAGCCTTGCGCAGCTCGACCTCTTTCTCAGGGCACCAAACGACGATGTCATAGGTACCGGCCAGATCGCCGGCGGTTTCGGTTTCGGTTTCGCCCTCGGTCTCGGGCTCAGCGGTCTCGGTGCTGCCGCCGCAAGCAGCAAGCGCAAAGATCATAGCCAGAGCGAGAAGCATTGCTAAGAACTTTTTCATTTTGTTTCCTCCTCAAAGATATATTCAATGGCATATGCCCTTGAATTTGAATAAAAGCGCATCCTTCTGTCTCATGCAGAAGAAGAAAGCGGGAACCCCCGTTTTCATTTTGTTATTATACTCCTTCCAAATTTCCTTGTCCACCGGGGGACTTCAAATTTGAAAAGTGTTTTTCAACAAAAATAGTCCTGTCCTTTTGTGCAAAACTGAGAAATTTCCAATTTTATCCTGTCTGAACGAGGGGAAACGACGGGGTTTCCAGCACTTTCCTCTCATCCGGGGATCAGCTCCGCGCCGTCGATCTTGCCCCAGGCGCCGCTGCCTTCGCCCTGAACCTTCACATAGATGCCCACGGTCAGGCTCTGGCCCTCCGCCGCCTGAATGCCGGAGATAACGGCGGTATCCCAGCTGTCCCAGACTGTGACCTGCATGGGCGCCGTGGCGATCTGCTCCCCATCCAGCAGGACGTAGGCATAGATCTCCGTCTCCCCGCAGTCGCCGCCCATGATAGAGATTTGGAAGCTGTAGCTGCCGGCAGGCAGATCGGTCACCGTCTGCTGCAGGGAGAAGTCCACACTGTTCGGGTCCGGGCTCCAGAAGTGCATGTGCCAGGAGCCGTCCAGGGAATCGACCTCTTTATCCTCCACATAGAGCTCGCCGCTTCCTCGGTTCAAAAGCTCCCAGGGGCTGAGCTCGCCGGTCTCGAAATCGCCGTTGACAAGGAGGTTTCCTTCGTCCTTCGGCTCCTCCGCAACAGCGGGCGCGGCGGTGGGGGCAGGCTGCCGGTTCTGGTCGCCGTTGCCCTCGCCCAGGAAGCGGAACACCCGCAGCGACTCCAGCGGATGGCCCTGGGGGTCAAAGAAGGCCTGGTTATCCCAGGAGCTGCCGCCGTACCACTTCCCCGCGTCGTTGGGGTCGTATTCGCCGGCATAGCTGGAGGCCCAGCCGGAGCCATACTGCTCCCACAGACTGTGGTTCTGCTCCCAGGACTGGGTGCCGACGGAAATCCAGGCGCCCTCCCAGTAGCACACACCGATGCCGTCGGGCACCTGGGCCACCGCAGCGGCCACATCGCGCACCGCGTCGGCCTGGCCCTGGACGGAGAAGGGGTAATCCGCGCCGGCGGCGCTGTCTGCGTTCACGGAGTTTCCGGAGAAGTCCGTGTCCTCTCCGGTGTAGGGCCAGGAGGTCTCCATGACCATGACCTTTTTGCCGTAGTCCCGGCTGATTTCCGTCAGCACTGCCACCAGGTTTTCCCGGGTACCGTGCCAGAAGGGATAATAAGAGGAAGCGAATACGTCATAATCCAGGCCGCCATCCCGCAGGATGTCGGCATAATACCGGAAGGCGCCCTTGTTGTGGGGCTCGGTGAAATGGACGGCCACCAGCGCCTCGGGATAGACCTCCCGCACGGCGCGGGAGCCGGCAGCCATCAGGGGCAGGATCTTGTCCCACTCCGTTTCGCCGCAAAGGCCGTTGTTGGTTTCGTTGCCCACCTGCACCATGCCCACGTCCACGCCCGCATCCCGCAGCTGCTGCAGGCAGTCCAGGGTATAGGCATAGACCGCGTCCGCCTTGGCGGCGGGGTCCAGGTCGGCCCAGGCCTTGGGCACCATCTGCTTGCCGGGATCTGCCCAGAAGTCGGAATAATGGAAGTCCACGATCAGCTTCATGCCCGCCGCCGTGGCCCGCTGCCCGATCTGCAGGGCATTTTCAATGTCGCAGTTGCCGCCGCCGTAGCCCCGGCCCTGGGCGTCATAGGGATCGTTCCACACCCGCACCCGGATGTGGTTGATGCCGTTTGCCGCCAGGATCTGGAACAGGTCCCGCTCCTGCCCGTCAAAGTCATAAAAGCGGACGCCGCTGTTCTCCAGCGCGATGACGGAGGAGACGTCCATGCCCAGGATGAAATTCTCCGGGAGGTTTTCGATTTTCTGCACGTTCAGGCTGCTCTCCACTTTCTCCTCCTGGGGAATACCGCCCGCCTGGTCCGCCGTTTGGCCGCCGCAGGCCGTGAGCGCCACTGCCGCCAGCAGCAGGAGCGCCAAAGCTGTCCTTCTCTTCATGCCGTTTTTCTCCTTCATTGCAATTTCAGCAGCGCCTCCGCCACGCGCAGAGCCGCCCCGTCGCTGGATCCCAGATGGAGGGACGCGGCGTTCAAAAACAGATAATAGTCCTCCCCCGGCTCATAGCCCAGGTATTGGGCTGCCGCCCCGGTGCCGGAGGCGGCGTCGTACACCTTGACGCCGTAGGCCACGCCATCTACCCGAAAAAGCTCTCGGTCTCCGGTTTCCAGCGTCTCCCCGTCCAGCGGCGCGAAGGCGTCTGTCATTCCCGACGCCTCCGACGCGGGCACAATGTACAGGTCCGCCGTTTCCAGCTCGCCGCTGCCCAGCATCACATAAGAGAAGGGGTGCACCTTGATCATCCGGATCCCCGGGGGCAGGCTCTCCTCCAGCTTGAGAGCCAAAGCCTTGTCCTCGCAGCGGTCTACCTTCACAAACAGGGTCACCTTCCGATCGGGGGTAGTATCGGTCACCATGGTGAAGATCCAGCCCCAGAACACCGCGGAGAGGATGGCCCACAGCACCCAGCGGTGCATCTGGGAGACGATGTTTTTAAGAATCCGCATGCACGCCTCCGATCCCGGCCACAAAGCTGCCCGCCAGGGCCAGCACAGCCTCTTTCCCGTCCAGCGCCTGCAGCTGCCGCACCCGTGTTTCGTTCACTTTCAGGCGATGCTGCCGCTTCCCGTCGTCCAGCAGCAGCATGCGGATGCGGATGCTGTTTTTGATCCGCAGCTTTTCCTTGGTGACGGTGAGCCGTCCCCGCAGCTGCTCCCGTGGCGCATCTGCCAGATGGCGGGCATGCTCCAGCTCGTGCCGGGCCTCCTGCAGGCCGAAGAGCCTCCGGTAGATCGTGAGCCAGCCCCCCACGGTGGAGGTGCCGATGGCGGCAAGGGCCATCTCTTCCGCGTTGGCTGTGGTGGCCAGGCAGCAAAAAAGCACGCAGAGCGCCAGCGTCAGCCCCGGCAGCGCCAGGACCCACACCCGCTCCCGTTCGATTTTTCTCTCCAGCCGGGAGAATTCCTCCGGGCTGTACAGTTCTTTGATCGTATCCATATAAATGATTATATCGTTGCTTCCCTCCTGCGTCAAGAATCCGGAATCGGAATCCCGGCAGATCTGCCCACCTGCGGCGAAGGCAGCCACCTATTCTGGCTGCAGATTTCTCCTGTCCAAGCTTGACAAGGGCAGGCATTTTGCGTAAGATTTTTTTATCAAAGTTTGCACGGAAGAGGTGTTCGATCATGAAGCGCAGATCTGTTCTTTCTCTGATTCTGGCGGCGCTTTTGCTGCTCTCCGCCTGCGGCGGCATCCAGGCCGGCGGCGGGGCGGACTCTGCCTCCGAGGGGGCGGCAGGGACCAGTACCCCCGCGGGGCGCTATTCCCTCAGCGAAGGCGGCGAGGCCATCGTGGACGATGTGGATCTCTCCTGCGCCGCCGAGACCGCGGACAACGCCCGGGTCTTTTACGAGATCTTTGTGGGCTCCTTCTCCGACTCCAACGGGGACGGGATCGGGGATTTGAGGGGGATCATCAACCGTTTTGACTATCTCAACGACGGCGAACCCGACTCCGGCTTGAGCCTGGGGGTGGAGGGCATCTGGCTTACTCCCATTTTCGACTCCCCCTCCTACCATAAATATAATGTAACGGATTACTATACCATCGACCCGGACTTCGGCACCATGGACGACCTGCGGGAGCTGGCGGAACTCTGCGAGAGCCGGAACGTGAAGCTGATCCTGGACCTGCCCATCAACCACACCGGCAGCCGCAACGCCTGGTTCACCGCCTTCGTCAACGCCCACAGGCAGAAGGCAACCGAGGATCCCTACTATGACTTCTACTGCTGGTACGGCCCGGAGGACACCGCCCCCGCCGGGCGGCACTTTGCCCCCATCTCCGGCACCAGCGACTACTACGAGTGCAATTTCGACAATTCCATGCCGGAGCTGAACTTTGATAACCCTGCCGTGCGCCAGGCGGTGCTGGATGTTGCCAAGTTCTACCTGGACCTGGGGGTGGACGGCTTCCGCTTTGACGCGGCGAAATATGTCTATTACGGCGACAACCCCAGCAGCGCCGATTTCTGGGACTGGTATGTAGCCCAGCTGCGGGCCATCGACCCGGAGATCTACCTGGTGGCCGAGGTTTGGGACGGCGATGGGATCACCGATGTGTACTACAGCTCCATGAACTGCTTCAACTTCACGGTATCCCAGGCCTCCGGCCTGATCGCGGAGACCGCCAAGTCCGGAGCCGCCGGGCGCTACACCGGCTATGTGGAGAGTTATCTGAACGCCACCCGGGCCATCCGGCCTGACGCCATGTACGTTCCCTTTGTGGCCAACCACGACACCGACCGGGCCTCCGGCTTCCTGACCGCGGCCAGCGGGCAAATGCAGATGGCGGCAAACCTGTATATCCTTGGCCCAGGCTCCCCCTTTATTTACTACGGGGAGGAGATCGGCATGCGGGGCTCCCGGGGCGGCGCCAACACCGACGCCAACCGCCGCCTGGCCATGCGCTGGGGCGATGGGGACACGGTGGCAGACCCAGAGGGAAGCACCTACCCGGATCAGTCCGAGATCAGCGCCGCCGACCAGCTGGGTCGGGACGACAGCCTGTACACCTACTATAAGCGGCTGATCCTGATCCGCCGGGCCAATCCGGAGATCGCCCGGGGCAGCTACACCGCCGTCACCGTGCCGAACACCAAGGTGGGCGGCTTTGTGGCGACCCTGGAGGGAAGCTCCGTTCTGGTGCTGCATAACCCCTCCCAGAGCGGCAAGACCATTAACCTGCAGGCGCTGGGGCTGGACTACACCCGGTTGGTAGCCGTGATCGGCATGGAGGACGCAAGCCTGGACGGCAGCAGCCTCACCATCGGCGGCCAAACCAGCGTGGTGCTGCGCTGAGCGCAGGAAGTCTGACGGTCAAGGGCGCACAGGCACAAAAGGAGACGAACCGATATGATGACGAGCTTTGATCCTCTTTCCCAGCGCTATCCCTCCCAGCGTTTTCCCCTCTACGCCCGGGGCGGCATGGTGAACTGTTCCAGCCCCCAGGCGGCTGCCGCGGGGCTGGAGGCTCTGCGGCAGGGCGGGAACGCCATGGATGCGGCGGTGGCCGCGGCGGCCTGTCTCACCGTGACGGAACCCACGGCCAACGGTCTGGGCTCCGACGCCTTTGCCCTGGTCTGGAGCGAACAGGACAAAAGGCTCTTCGGCCTGAATGCCAGCGGCCCCGCTCCCATGCTGGCTGACTGGTCAAAGGTGCTGGCAGAGCACCGGGACCGGGACGGAAAGATGCCGATCCACGGCTGGACACCGGTGACGGTGCCGGGTGCCGTGGGCGCCTGGGCTGCGCTGGTAAAGCGCTTTGGCCGCAGGACTCTGGCGGAAAACCTGACTCCCGCCGTCCGCTACGCCCGGGAGGGCTATCCCTGCGCGGCGAATCTGGCCTCTGCCTGGCAGAGCGCCTTCCGCACCTATCGGGAAAAGCTGACGGAGCCCTGCTTTGACGCCTGGTTTGGCACCTTCGCCCCGGATGGCCGCGCCCCCCAGGCGGGGGAGCTGATCTGCCTGCCCCACCACGCCGACACGCTGGAGGAGATCGGATGCACGGCCGGTGAAAGCTTCTACCGGGGAGAGCTGGCCCGGCGGATCGATGCCGAGAGCCGGAAATTTGGCGGCTGGCTCCGCTATGAGGATCTGGCGGCCTATGCGCCGGCGTGGGTGGAGCCCCTCCGGGTAAACTACCGGGGATATGAGGTCTGCGAGATCCCGCCCAACGGTCAGGGCATCACGGCGCTGATGGCGCTGAACATCCTAAAGGAATTTGATTTCCCTGAGCGGGACTGCGCCCTCACCGCTCACCGGCAGATCGAGGCGCTGAAGCTGGCCTTTGCCGACGCTTTTCGCTATGTCACCGATCCCCGAGCCATGGAGCTGGACTACCACCTGCTGTTGCAGCCGGAATACGGCGCTGTCCGCGCCCGGCAAATCACCGATCATGCCCGGGACTACGGCCCCGGCCTGCCGCCGAAGAGCGGCACGGTGTACCTCTGCTGCGCCGACGGGGAGGGCAACATGGTCTCCTATATTCAGTCCAACTACATGGGCTTCGGCTCCGGCATCGTAGTGGACGGCACCGGCATCTCCCTGCAGAACCGGGGCGCGGACTTTTCCCTGGATCCCCAGGCCGCCAATGTCCTCCGCCCGGGCAAGCGCAGTTACCACACCATCATCCCCGGCTTCCTCATGAAGGACGGGCTGCCCGTGGGTCCCTTCGGGGTAATGGGCGGCTATATGCAGCCCCAGGGCCATGTACAGGTGCTGATGAATCACATCGACTTTGCCATGGATCCCCAGCAGGCGCTGGATGCGCCCCGCTTCCAGTGGCTGCGGGACGGCAGCGTCACCGTGGAGAGCCGCTTTGACTCAAACCTGGCCCGGGCTCTGCAGCGCATGGGTCACCGGGTGCGGCAGGATCTGAACACCGCCTCCTTCGGGCGGGGACAGATGATCCTGCGGCTGCCAAACGGCGTCCTGGTGGGAGGCACCGAGTCCCGCACGGACAGCAACATTGCGCTGTTTTGACGGCAAGATACGAAAAGGCCGCACCCGAAAGGGTGCGGCCTTTGCCGTTATTCTTTTGCTGTCGCCGGGAGAGAATTACTTCTCGTCCTTGATGGCGGCCTGGGCGGCAGCCAGACGGGCGATGGGAACGCGGAAGGGGCTGCAGGACACGTAGTCCAGGCCAACCTTGTGGAAGAACTCCACAGAGCTGGGATCGCCGCCGTGCTCGCCGCAGACGCCCAGGTGCAGGTCGGGACGGGTCTCGCGGCCCAGGGTCGCGGCCATCTTCACCAGCTTGCCGACGCCGATCTGGTCCACGCGGGCGAACGGGTCGTTCTCGTAAATCTTCTTCTCGTAGTAGGCGCCCAGGAACTTGCCGGCGTCGTCACGAGAGAAGCCGAAGGTCATCTGGGTCAGGTCGTTGGTGCCGAAGGAGAAGAACTCGGCTTCCTTGGCGATCTCGTCCGCGGTCAGAGCGGCGCGGGGGATCTCGATCATGGTGCCGACCTTGTACTTCATGTTGGAGCCGGCAGCGGCCAGAACCGCATCAGCAGCCTTCACAACCACGTCCTTGACGTACTTGAGCTCCTTGACCTCGCCCACCAGCGGGATCATGATCTCGGGAACCATGTTCCACTCGGGGTGACGGGCCTGGACGGCCAGGGCGGCCTTGATGACGGCACGGGTCTGCATCTCGGCGATCTCGGGATAGGTGACAGCCAGACGGCAGCCGCGGTGACCCATCATGGGGTTGAACTCGTGCAGGGAAGCGATGATGTTCTTGATCTCCTCAACGCTCTTGCCCTGGGCCTTGGCCAGCAGCTCAATGTCGGCCTCCTCGGTGGGCACAAACTCGTGGAGGGGGGGATCCAGGTAACGGATGGTGACGGGGCAGCCTTCCATGGCCTCGTAGATGCCCTCGAAGTCGGACTGCTGCATGGGCTCCAGCTTTGCCAGAGCAGCCACGCGCTCCTCAACGGTGTCGGCGCAGATCATCTCGCGGAAAGCGGCGATGCGGTCGCCCTCGAAGAACATATGCTCGGTACGGGTCAGGCCGATGCCCTGGGCGCCCAGCTCGCGGGCCTTGGCGGCGTCACGCGGGGTGTCGGCGTTGGTGCGCACGCCCAGACGGCGGTACTTGTCGGCCCAGGCCATGATGCGGCCGAACTCGCCGGCGATGGAGGCGTCAACCGTGGGGATGATGCCGTCGTAGATCTTGCCGGTGGAGCCGTCGATGGAGATGTAGTCGCCCTCGTGGTAGGTCTTGCCCGCCAGCTCGAACTTCTTGTTCTCCTCGTCCATCTTGATGTCGCCGCAGCCGGAGACGCAGCACTTGCCCATGCCGCGGGCCACAACGGCCGCGTGGCTGGTCATGCCGCCGCGCACGGTCAGGATGCCCTGAGCGGCCTTCATGCCCTCGATATCCTCGGGGCTGGTCTCCAGACGGACCAGAACGACCTTCTCCTTGCGGGCGGCCCATTCCTTGGCGTCCTCAGCGGAGAAGACGATCTTGCCGCAGGCAGCGCCGGGGGAAGCGCCCAGGCCCTTGCCGATGGGGGTAGCGGCCTTCAGCTTGCCGGCGTCGAACTGGGGGTGCAGCAGGGTGTCCAGGTTCCGCGGGTCGATCATCAGAACGGCCTGCTTCTCATCGATCATGCCCTCGTCCACCAGGTCGCAGGCGATCTTCAGTGCGGCCTGCGCGGTGCGCTTGCCGTTGCGGCACTGCAGCATGTAGAGCTTGCCGTTCTCCACGGTGAATTCCATGTCCTGCATGTCGCGGTAGTGATCCTCCAGCTTGTTGCAGACGTCGATGAACTCTGCATAAGCCTCGGGGAACTTCTCTTCCATCTGGGCGATGGGCATCGGAGTGCGCACGCCGGCGACCACGTCTTCGCCCTGGGCGTTGGTCAGGAACTCGCCCATCAGCTTCTTCTCACCGGTGGCGGGGTCGCGGGTGAAGGCGACGCCGGTGCCGGAGTTGTCGTTCAGGTTGCCGAAGACCATGGGCATGACGTTGACGGCAGTGCCCCAGGAGTAGGGGATGTCGTTGTCGCGGCGGTAGACATTGGCGCGGGGGTTGTCCCAGGAACGGAACACGGCGCGGATGGCTTCGTACAGCTGCACCTTCGGGTCGGAGGGGAAGTCCTCGCCGATCTGCTTCTTGTACTCGGCCTTGAACTGCTCAGCCAGCTCCTTCAGGTCGGCGGCGGTCAGCTCCACGTCGAAGGTCACGCCCTTGCGCTCCTTCATCTCGTCGATGAGCTGCTCGAAGTACTTCTTGCCCACTTCCATGACCACGTCGGAGAACATCTGGATGAAGCGGCGGTAGGAGTCGTACACAAAGCGCTCAAACTTGGGGTCGGGGTTGCCCTTGATCATGGCGGCGACAACATCGTCGTTCAGGCCCAGGTTCAGGATGGTGTCCATCATGCCGGGCATGGAGGCGCGGGCACCGGAACGGACGGAGACCAGCAGGGGGTTCTGCAGATCGCCGAACTTCTTGCCGTTGATCTTCTCCATGATCTCAACGTTCTTCATGATCTCCGCCATGATCTCGTCATTGATCTGGCGGCCGTCTTCGTAGTACTGGGTGCAGGCTTCGGTGGTGATGGTGAAGCCCTGGGGTACGGGCATGCCGATGTTGGTCATTTCGGCCAGGTTCGCGCCCTTGCCGCCGAGGAGTTCGCGCATCTTGGCGTTGCCTTCGGTAAACAGGTAGACGTACTTTTTGCTCATCTTATTGATCCTTTCTATGTGTGAATAATTGTATACACAGCCGTTTGTTAGATTACCACATTTTTGGCAGAATAATCAATACATTTTCCTTACAAATTCGAGAAAACTTTCCCGTCGATTTCGTTCGTGATTTTAACAAAACCACCAAGCTCCACCGCTTCCCCCCGAATTTTCGGGTCGAATCCGCAGGTTTCCAGCACCTTTTCCGCCTCTTCCTTCGTAAGCTCCCCCAGTCCTGCCGCAAGGGCGTTGACCAAAGTTTTGCGCCGCTGGTTGAAGGCCGCCCGGATCACGCGGAAGAGGAGCTTTTCATCGGCCACCGGGAAGGGCTTTTCGGCCCGCCGGGTCAGGCGGATGACGGAGGAGGTCACCTTGGGCTGGGGAATGAAGCAGGAGGGCGGCACGTCAAACAGCAGCTCTGTCTCGCAGTGCCACTGGACGAAAAGGCCGAAGGCGCCGTAGTCCGGGCTTCCCGCCGGGGCGCAGATGCGCTTTGCCACCTCCCGCTGGATCATCACCGTGACGGTCTCGAAGCAGCCCGCCTCCAGGAAGGCGGTGAGCAGCGGGGTGGTCACGTTGTAGGGCAGGTTCGCGCAGACCACCGGGCGCAGACCGGGGAGTCTTTCCTCCACCAGTCCGGGCAGGTCCTGCTTGAGCACATCGTCAAAGAGGAGCTCCACATTCTCCCGGCCGGCCAGGGTCTCGGCCAGGACGGGCTTCAAAGCCTTGTCCAGCTCCACGGCCAGCACCTTCCCCGCGCGCAGGGAGAGCTGCTCCGTCAGGCAGCCGATGCCCGGCCCCACCTCGAGAACGCCCGTCCGCTCATCCAGTCCGGCGCTCTCCGCGATCCGCTCCGGCACCCAGGCGGCGGTGAGAAAATTCTGGCCCAGGGATTTGGAAAAGCGAAACCCGTGCCGGGCCAGCAGGGTGCGTATTTCGTTGTAGTTGGTCAGATCCATGGTAATACTCCGTTTTGAAATGAAGGCGCTTCGCTAATGAAGGAATGAAGACGGCTTCGCCTAATGAAGAAATTGTGGTGTGCCGCTTCAAGACACGGATTTCAACCCGTCGCGCAAAGCACGACACCATCATTTCTTCATTTCTTCATTTTGCTTCATTTCTTCATTATTTTCTCATATCCCTGCCTGGCAGGGTCGTGGCCCTCGTTCACGCGAACCTGGACGTTCCCCCGGTAGCGGTAGCCGCTCTCCCGCAGGAGGGTCTGCATGGGCTTATTCTTCTTATGGGTGTCCGTGCGGATACAGCGCAGGCCCAGCTCCCTGGCCTGCCGCTCCACGGCCTTCATCAGTTCCGCCGCCATGCCGCTGCCCCGGAACTTTTTCGCCACCGCAGCCCGGTGCAGCACACAGCTTGCCATGCCCTCGGTCCACTTGCCGTCGGTAATGGCGGCGTAGCTGGGCTCGTCCCGGGTGGAGAGGGTGAAGAAGGCGGCGATCTCCGCCCCGTGGAGCAGCACAAAGCACTCGCCCCGCTCCAGATCAAAGCGGAAATTCTCCTCCCGGGGATAGCCGTCCTGCCATTGATCCACCCGGTGCTTCCGGAGGCTCGCCTGGGCATCCCCCACGATCGCCATGATGGCTGGCAGATCCTCTTCCGTTGCCGCGCGGTAGGTCACGGGCTCCTTTAGGCGCAGGCGTCCCGCTTCCTTCTGCGCTTCTTCCAGCAGCTTCCGGTCGCCGGGATCCGCCGGCTCAAAGCGCTCGAACAGATCCGGCCGCTTCGCCTTGGTGCGGAGAAACTGCTGCTTCCGCCGCCATTTTTCCACCTTCTGATGATCGCCCTGAAGCAGCACCTCCGGCACGGCACGGCCCTCCCAGACCTCGGGCCGGGTGTACTGGGGGTACTCCAGCAGCCCGTCCCAATGGCTCTCGCCGGTGTAGCAGGCCTCGTCCGAGAGGACGCCCGGCACCAGGCGGCACACGGAATCCGCCACCGCCATGGCGGCGATCTCCCCGCCGGTGAGGACGAAATCTCCCAGGGAGATCTCCTCGTCCACACACTGCTCGATGAATCGCTCGTCCACGCCCTCGTAGTGGCCGCAGACCAGCACCAGATGGTCATAATCCCGCTTGAGGCGCTTGGCGGTCTCCTGGTTATAGGGCTTGCCCTGGGGACTCATGTAGATCACCCGGCGGCGGCGTTCCCCGGCCTGGGAGATCACGGCGTCCAGGCAGCTTTTCAGGGGCTGGGCCATCATGACGCAGCCAAAGCCCCCGCCGTAGGGATAGTCGTCCACCTGGTTCTGCTTGTTCTCGGTATAGTCCCGGATTTGGACGCAGTTGATCTCCACAACGCCCTTTTTGGCGGCGCGGCCGATGATGCTCTCGTGGAGCACGGCGTTCACCGTGTCCGGGAACAGGGTCAAAATATCAATCCGCATAGGTACTCACATTCCTTCAATGAGGTGCACCCGGATGACGCCGGCCTCCGGGTCCACGGAGAGAATGAATTCCGGCACGGCAGGGATCAGATGCTCCTGCTCCCCCTGTACCACATAGATGTTGGACGCCGGGCGCTCCAGCACGTCGGTGAGCTTGCCGATCTCGTTGCCCGCTTCGTCCAGCACGGAGGCCCCCAGGATATCCTGGATGAAATAGCCGCCTCGGGGCAGCTTCGCGTCCTCCCGGGCGATATACACGTCCCGGCCCTTCAGCGCCATGGCAGTGTTCACATCCTCCACGCCCTGGAGCTTTGCGATCAGGAAATTCTTCTGCGTCTTGGCGGAGAGGATCTTCCGCTCCGCACCGTCCAGATACACCCGGCCGCAGCGGCGGAGAAACTGGGGACTGTCCAGCCACACCTCGATCTTCACCTCGCCGGCCACGCCGTGGGTATTCACAATGCGCCCGGCCTCGATAAACGCGCTCTTTTCCATGGGCCACCTCCGTTAGACTGGGAAGAGATTGAACGAAAGCATTGTACCATAGGGCAGAAAAATAAACAAGGGCGCATCACTTGATGCGCCCTTCTGCCGGGTTATTCCTTTTGTTGTCCCCTCGTCAGGCCGTGCGGGCCTCCTCGGGAATGGTGATTTCGCCCACCGCGTCAAACTGAGAGAACACAGTGACCCCCTCAGCCTTGTGAATGGTGATCTGGATCTCGATCCCGCCCATGCCGTTGGCCTGCATGGCGGCAGAGAGCAGATTCTCCATCAAGGTCTGCATCACCTTGGTCACGTCCATGGTGTAACGAACGATCTGGCCGCTGGCGTCGTCGATGGCGATGGTCATGGGAACGTCTCCAAGGCCGCGGAACATCTCCTCTCCGCCTTCCATGCCAAGGGCGCTGTCAAGGCTGCTGCCAAGGCCGGTCATCTGCATCACCTCTTCCAGGTACTTTTCGTCCAGTACTCCGGTGTATATTGTGGCTCTGGAGCCGTTGATGGTCTCGGTCCCGGCAGGCTGGAAGCTGTTGGCATTGTTCAGGAACAGTTCGGTCACTTGTTCGGGGTTGCTGGGCATCTGGACTGTGTTGCCATTCTGCTTCTGCCAGCTATGTCCGCCGTCCATTGACACATAGACCGTGGTAGCCCCATCGACGGTTTCACTGTAGGCAAGCAGCTTCTGGCTTGTCCCCATCGCGGTGGTGGTCATCTCCATCCGGCAAATGCCGGAGTCCTGATTGCTCTCCACCACATAGGCGACGGTCATGTCCATGCTTTGGGTCTGGCCCATAGCGGACATTTCCATCGAAACGTCCATGGTGGTTTCCATCCGCACGCTGTGGAGCGCGGCCATATTCTTCTGGGCCAGGGCCATGCGTTCGGAGAAGCTTTGCTCGTTCGCGCCGCCGCAGGCGCACAGGCACAGCAGCAGGCACAGCGTCAGCGTCAGCGCCAGGATTCGGTTCATCTTTTTCATATTATTTCTCCTTCCTCGGAATGTTTGGCAGTACCATTTCAATTATATCCGATCGGGACCTGCTTTACAAGATGCAATTGTCCGCGATACGATGACGGAACAGGCGAAAAAAGTATCCCGCTCCATTGTGCCAAAGCCTCGACGCTTGCGCGGCAACCGGCTTTGATGCACAAAAAAAGCACAGGCTTTTCGCCTGTGCTTTTTAATCGAGGATCTCCACAGAGACCTTCTTGCCCTTCTTCTGGGCGACGGCCCGCATGAGAACGCGGATCTGCTTGACGATCCTGCCCTGCCGGCCAATGACCTTGCCCATATCGCCGTCGGCGACGCGGACTTCAAAGACTGTCTCACCGTCGGCCTTGCGCTCGGTCACAGATACCTCGTCGGGATGATCGACCAGGCTCTGTACGATGTAGGTCAAAAGTTCTTTCATGCCGGTAGAAACTCCTTTTTACGCTTCGACCTTTTTGAGCAGGCCGCGGACGGTGTCGGTGGGCTGGGCGCCGTTGGCGATCCAGTACTGCACGCGCTCCTGGTTGACCTTCAGCTTCTCGCCATCGGCCATGGGATCGTAAATGCCGACCTCTTCGATGAAACGGCCGTCACGAGGGCTGCGGGAATCAGCCACGACGATACGGTAGTAAGGAGCCTTCTTGGCACCCATTCTGCGAAGACGGATTTTGACCATTGTATGATTCACCTCCAAAAATAATCTGATCTATGCCAAGCGCCATTTGGCGCATGGTTGCGTGTTGTGCGGGCGGATGCTATCCGCCCCTGCGGTCAGAACAGCCCTCCCAGGCCCGGGAAGCCGCCGCCTCCGCCGAGGCCGCCCAGCTTGCCCATTTTCTTCTGCAGCTTCTTCATGTTCTTGCCGGAGAACTGCTTCATCATCTGCTGCATGGCCTCGAACTGCTTGAGCAGGCGGTTCACATCCACCACATTGGTGCCGGAGCCGGCAGCGATGCGCTTTTTCCGGCTGGAGTTGATGATGGCGGGGTTATCCCGCTCCGCCTGGGTCATGGCGAGGATGATGGCCTCCTGTCTCGACAGGGCCTTTTCATCCATCTTGGCGCCCTTCAGCGCCTTGG
The DNA here is from genome assembly GCA_964395795.1 of uncultured Oscillospiraceae bacterium. Lineage (GTDB taxonomy): Bacteria > Bacillota > Clostridia > Oscillospirales > Oscillospiraceae > Limivicinus. Next base: position 108,027 of record CAYNBS010000003.1, on the reverse strand, counting down.
AATCCACCCCGGGGATCATGCCCGCCAGGCTCTCCAGATCCCCCATGCCTCGAAGCTGCTTCATCTGATCCAGATAGTCGCTGAGGGAAAAGCGGTTGGCCCGCAGTTTTTCGGCAGCCTCCAGCGCCTTCTTCTCATCAAAGCTCTGCTCGGCCTTCTCGATGAGGGTGAGCACATCGCCCATGCCCAGAATGCGGGAGGCCATGCGGTCCGGGTGGAAGGGCTCGATCTGATCCAGCTTCTCGCCCACGCCCATGAACTTGATGGGCTTGCCGGTAGCCGCCCGGATGGAGAGGGCCGCGCCGCCTCTTGCGTCGCCGTCCAGCTTGGAGAGCATGACGCCCGTAATGTCCAGCGCCTCATCAAAGGCGGTGGCGGCGTTCACCGCATCCTGGCCGGTCATGGCGTCCACCACCAGCATGATCTCCGCAGGCTCCGTGGCGGCCTTGATATTCTTGAGCTCCTGCATCAGCGCCTCATCGATATGGAGGCGGCCGGCGGTGTCCAGGAATACCAGGTCGTTGCCGTGCTTCTTGGCATGCTCGATGCCCGCCTTGGCGATGTCCACGGGATTACACTGCCCCATCTGGAACACGGGAATGTCCAGCTGGGCGCCCACGGTCTCCAACTGCTTGATGGCGGCGGGACGGTACACGTCGCAGGCTACCAGCAGCGGGCGCTTGCCCTGCTTGCGCATGTAGCCGGCAAGCTTGGCGCCGTTGGTGGTTTTGCCCGCGCCCTGCAGGCCCACCAGCATCACCACGCTGGGGCTCTTGGAGGAGATGTTCAGCTTCTGGTTCTGCCCACCCATGAGGGCGCAAAGCTCCTCGTTGACGATCTTGATGACCATCTGGGCCGGGTTCAGGGCCTCCAGCACGTCAGTGCCGACGGCCCGGTCGGTGACCTTCTTGGTGAAGTCCTTGACGACCTTATAGCTGACGTCGGCCTCCAGCAGGGCCATGCGCACCTCGCGCATCGCTTCCTTCACGTCGCCGGACGACAGCCGTCCCTTGCCGCGCAGGCGCTTGAACGCGGCATTCAGTTTATCGGATAAGCTCTCAAATGCCATGTCTTCTCACTCCAGCAATGCATCCACGGTGCCCGCGGCCTGCCCGGCCAGCACCCTTGCCTGTCCCTCGCTGAGCGCTTCGACCTGCCGCAGCTGCTGCCGCACGGACTCCAGCCCTTCCCGGATCTGGAGGAAGCGGCGGATCAGCCCGGTCTTCTCCTCGGTTTCCCGCAGAGCCGCCTCGGCCCGGCGGATATTGTCCCACACGCCCTGGCGGGAGATCCCGCTCTGTTCGGCGATTTCGGCAAGGGACAGATCCTCGTTGTAATGCAGGTCATAGCACTCCCGCTGCTTCTCTGTCAGCAGTTCCCCGTAAAAGTCCAGCAGCATTGACTGCATCAAGCGTCCGTCGTTCACGGGTATCCCTCCTGTCAAGAATCACAGCTTTACAGTTATACACCCTCTCCGCCCCGCTGTCAAGTATTTTTTCTTAACAGTGGGGTGTTTTCCCGCCTGTATAGAATTGGCAGGGCTGGGAAAACTTTTGCTGAAAACCTGTGCAAACCTGTAAAGGAGAAAACTACCATGGACACGATTTTGAACGCGCCCTTTGTGGAGCCGGAAAAGCTCTCCGCCTGCGGCGCCTCGGCGGCACGGCTGCTGCCGCCCCGGGGCGTCTCACGGGGCAGGCGCGCCCTGCCCGCTCTGCGGCGGCACGGGGAGGAGATCCGCCGCTGCGAGGCCCTGCTGCGCCGCCGGAGCGAAAGTCAGGCCGAGGTCCCCGCCGCCTGGGAATGGCTGCTGGATAACGCCTATCTTGCCCGGCGGGAGCAGCTCAGCGCCGCCGGGGACTTTGCCCCGGCCCGCCGCCTGCGCCGCTGCAGCGAGGGTCTGCTCATTCTGGCGCTGGCCAAGGCCCTGCTGCTCTCCGGCCGGGGGCAGGTCACCGAGGCGCGGGCAAGGCTGTTTCTGGACGGCTTTCAAACCGTGACGCCCCTGCGCCGGGCGGAGCTGCAGCTCTTCCCCGCTGCTCTCCGGGCCGCGGCTCTGGAGGAGCTGGCCGCACTGTGCCGGGAACTTCGGCAGAGCGCCGAGCCCGAGCGCTTTACCGAAGGACTGGAGGCGCTCTTTACCACGCTGCGGCTCTTCTCCGTTCTGGATGCGGAGGCGCTTCTCACCGGAGCAGACCTGACAGACGCCATCCTCTGTGCCGACCCCACAGGGGACTATGCCCGCATGGACAGCGCCGCCCGACAGGACTACCTGCGCCGGGTGGAGAGGCTGGCCCGGCGGCAGCGCCTGGAGGAGCAGGCCTGCGCCCGTGAGCTGGTCGGCCGGGCCAAGAGCCTGGGCTGCCACGTAGGCGCGCTGCTGTTCCCGGAGCCGAGTCCGGCCCGGGCCAGACTGTACATGGGGGCAAACCTTGCCCTCACGCTGCTGCTCTCCCTGCTGATCGGCCTCTCCCGAGGCGGCGGCGCGGCAGCGCTGCTGCTGCTGATCCCGGTGTCCCAGCTGGTAAAAGGCGGGCTGGATCTGCTGCTCGCCAGACTCTGCCCGCCCCGCCCTCTGCCGGGGATGGATCTGGAGAGGGGCGTGCCCCCAGAGGGGAAGACCCTCTGCGTCATCTCCGTCCTGCTGACGGACGCGGAGAGTTCCCAGGCCCAGTGCCGCCGGCTGGAGGAGCAGCGCATGGCCTGCCGCCGGGAGGGAGGAAACCTGCTCTTCGGCCTGCTTGCCGATCTGCCGGAGGCGGAGACGGAGACCGCCCCGGGGGATGAGGCCGTGCTCTCCGCCGCCCGGGCCGGGATCCAGGCGCTGAACGCCCGATACGGCGGGGGCTTTTATCTCTTTACCCGCCCCCGCAGCTTTGACGGGCGGCGTTGGACCGGCTTCGAGCGCAAACGGGGCGCCCTGCTGGAGCTGGCCAGGCTCTGCTGCGGGGAGACGAGCGTCCTCACCGTCACCGGGGACGCTGACGCCCTGCGGGGGACCCGTTATCTGCTGACCCTGGACGGAGACACCCGCCTGTTCCCCGGCGCGGCGGGAAAGCTGATCGGCGCCATGCTGCATCCGCTGAACCGACCGGAGGTAGACGAAAGAAGGGGCGTGGTGACCCGGGGCCGGGGCGTGATCCAGCCAAGGCTGTCCACCGATCTGCGTTCCGCCGCCGCCACGGATTTCGCCCTGATTTTCGCCCCGCCGGGAGGCAGCGATCTCTACGGCGGTCTCTGCGGAGAGCTGTATATGGACGCTTTCGGCAGCGGGGGCTTTGCGGGCAAGGGCATTCTGGACGCCCGCGCCCTACTGCAGTGTACCGAGAAGCACATCCGTCCCGGCAGGGTGCTGAGCCACGACGCGGTGGAGGGCGCCCTGCTGCACGGGGGCTTCCTCGGCGGCGCCGAGGCCATGGACAGCTTCCCCGCCCGGCCCTTGAGCTACTACAAGCGGCTGCACCGCTGGGTGCGGGGAGACTGGCAGAACCTGCCCTTCGTGTTCTGCCGGGCCCTGCCGGGGATCGAGCGCTGGCGGCTTTTCGACAGCCTGCGCCGCAGCCTCCTGCCGCCCATGACCCTGCTGGCCATCGTGGCGGGCTTCTTCCTGCCGGGCAGCGCCCTGGCCCTCTCCGCCTGGGCGGCCCTGCTGGCTCTGACCGACCGCTTGCTCCTCTCCCTGCTGCGGGAGACCCTGCTGCGCCGAGAGGGGCCGCGCATCCGGCGCTTCTCCCGCCTCCTCACCGGGGCGGGCGGCGCCATGGTACAGACCTTCCTCCGGCTGTGGCTGCTGCCCTATGAAAGCTGGATCTGCTTGACCGCCGCCGTCACCGCCCTGTGGCGCATGGCGGTGAGCCACCGAAATCTGCTCCAGTGGCAGACCGCGGCCCAGGCCGAGCAAAACCGGGGCGGCATCGGCAGCACGCTCTCGGCCTTCTGGCCCGCGGCGGTGCTGGGGCTGGGCTGTCTGCTGCTGAGTCCCTCCATTCTGGGCCGCTCGGCGGGGCTGCTCTGGCTGCTCTCGCCGCTGATGGCACTGGCCCTGACCCTCCCAGCCCGCAAGGAGCCGACCCTTTCCCCCGCCGACCGGGAGGAGCTGCGGGAGGCCGCCGGGCAGAGCTACGGCTACTACCGGGAGCTTTGCCGGGCGGAGGATCACTACCTGCCGCCGGACAATCTGCAGGAACAGCCGCCGGTGGGCCTGGCCTACCGCAGCTCCCCCACCAACATGGGCCTGGCCCTGCTCTCCGCCGCCGCGGCGGCGGAGCTGGGCTTGGAAAGCCGGGAGGCTGCCCTGGCCCTGCTCCGGCACATGGCGGACACGCTGGAACGCCTGCCCCGCTGCCGGGGGCATTTTTACAACTGGTATGACACCCGCAGTCTCTCTCCCCTGCTGCCCGCCGCCGTCTCCACCGTGGACAGCGGCAACCTCTGCGCCTGCCTGATCGCGCTGTCGGAGGCGTTGGAGGGCTGGGGGGAGGCTGCGCTATGCGCCCGCTTTCGGGCGCTGGCCTCCGCCATGGATTTTTCCTTCCTCTATGACGAGAAGCGGGGCCTCTTCTATATCTCCTTCGACCCGGAGGAGCAGCGGGGCGTGGGTGGCTGGTATGACCTGCTGGCAAGCGAGGCCATGCTCACAAGCTATCTGGCCGTTGCCCGGGGAGACGTGCCGCTGAAGCACTGGCGGAAGCTCTCCCGCGCGCTGCTGCAAAAGGACGGCTACCGGGGCCTTGCCAGCTGGACGGGCACCATGTTCGAGTATCTGATGCCCGCGCTGTTCCTGCCTTATGAGCCGGGCAGCCTCCTGCACGAGAGCGGACGCTTCTGCGTCTATGTGCAAAAGCACCGCCGTTTCGCAGGCAAGCCCTGGGGCGTATCCGAAAGCGCCTACTACGCTCTGGACGGGGCGCTGAGCTACCGCTACAAGGCCAGCGGCTGCGCGGATTTGGCCCTGAAGCGGGGGCAGGATGAGGATCTGGTCACCGCGCCCTACGCCGCCTTTCTGGCCCTGGCCATCGACCCCCGGGCCGCCGCAGCGGATCTGCGGCTCTTCGCCCGCTGCGGCGCCCAGGGCCGCTTCGGCTTCTACGACGCGGTGGACTTCACGCCCCACCGGGTACGGGAGGCGGAGGGCGCGGTGGTGCGCTGCACCATGGCCCACCATGTGGGCATGAGCATTCTGGCCGCGGCAAACGCCCTCTCGGACGGGCTGGTGCGCCGCTGGTTTCTGGGCGATGCAGCCATGGCAGGCGCACTGCCCCTGCTGCAGGAGCGGATGCCGGAGAGCGTGCCCCTGCTGCGCCGAGAGCTGACAAGGGCGCCGGAGAAGCCGCCCCGGGATCCGGATCGCTGGTGGTCTGTTCAAGGCGGACCGGAGGACTGGGACGAAACCCGCTGTCGGCTCACAAACGGAAGCTATGAGCTGCTGCTCTCCCGCAGCGGCGCTGCCCAGGCCGTTTTCCGTGGCCGGACCGTCTACGGCTCCCCCGACCTGGACATGCCCGGCATCGCCCTGTCGCTGCGCTGGAACGGCAGGTCGCTGCCCGGCCCGGAGCAGGCGGATCGCTGGGAGCTGTCGGAGAGCAGGGGTCTATGGGCCTGGGAGCAGGACGGCCTGCTCTGCCAGGCGGAGGTCTGCTGCGCCGCAGCGGAGTCGGGGGAGCGAAGGCGCCTGTCTCTCCACGCCGCGCAGGATGGGGAGGGCCAGCTTTCTCTGTCTCTGCGGCCCATTCTGGCACATTTTCAGGACTTCGCCGCCCACCCGGCTTATTGGAGCCTGGGGATAGCGGCGGAGCCGCTGCCGGACGGGCTGCTGCTGCGCCGGCTGCCCCGACGGGGGGAGCCGGATCTCTGGCTCTGCCTGCGGGCAAGCGCCCCCCTTCAGGCCGAAGCAGGCCGGTTTTGTACCCTGACCCTGCCCTTCCGCCTGCAGGCGGGCCAGGCGCAGGAGCTGGTGCTGGCCCTCTGCCCGGGAGAGAGCCGGGAGGCGGCCATAAGCGGCGCGGAGGGGATCCTTCGGGGCCGAGACCGCTCCGATCTCACCGGCGCCCTGGCCCAGCGATTGGGCCTTGCCGGGCCGGAGGTGGGCGCCGCCATGGGTCTGCTGCCCCTGCTGCGGCGGCCGCTGCATGCCGCCGCGCCAAGGCGAGAGCTGTGGCCCTACGGCATCTCCGGCGACCTGCCGCTGCTGGTATGCGATGGCGCCGCCCGGGAGGCCCTACCCCTGCTGCGCCGCTTCCTGCTGCTGAAAAGCTGCGGAGAAGAGGCGGAGCTGGTATACCTGACCGATGAGGCAGGGGAATACCGCCAGCCCCTGGGCCGGGAGGTGGCAAAGCTTCTGGACGGCTGGGGCCTCAGCCCCCTGTTGGGCGCCCGTGGCGGCATCCATTTTGCCCCGCACAGCGCGGAGCAGGCGCTGCGCAGCCGGGCCGCCATCAGCGTAGGGGATCCCCAGTGGCGCTTCCCGGCGGCAGCGCCGCCCCGCTTGGGCGGTCCCCGAATGGCCGGCAGCCTGCCTGCCTATTCCTGGGAGGGGGACGTCTTCTGTTTTGACGCATCCCCTCTTCCGTCCCGAGCTTGGCAGCAGCTGATTTCCAATGGGCGTCTCGGCGCCATTGCCGCCGACTGCGGCCCTGCCGCTCTGTGGCTGGATAACGCCCGGGAGCTGCGGCTGCTGCCGCCGCTGCGGGAGATCGATGACACCCAGGGGGCGGAGCTCCTCTGGGCGGAGACGGAGGATGGCCCCGTCAGTCTCTTTGCCGCAAACGACGGCATTCCCTGCCGCGTCCGCTTCTCCCCGGGCAGCGCCCGCTGGGAAAAGACGATCCAGGGGCACGCGGTGGTCACGGAGCTATGGATTCCGCCCTGGCAGAACACCCGGGTGCTGCTGATCCGGGGCGCCGCCGGGCTCACGCTCCAATGGCTGCTGCGGCCCACCCTGGGGCCGGGTGACGCCGCCTCCCTCCGCTGTCGCTGGGAGGAGGGCCTGTTCCGGGCGGAGAATCCGGAGAGCGGTCGGGAGGGGCTGCTGTTTCTGGCGGGGGCCAGCGTGCCCTGTGCCTGCCGGACAGATTTCACGCCCTCTGCCATGCTGCTGCGGCTGGAGGCGGAAGAGCTGACCGTTTTAGCTTGCGGCTGCTGCGGCGAAGGGGAGCTCAGGCAGCTGCTGCGGCCAGGGGCGGCCCTCTCCGCTGGGGCGGACGGACGCGCCCAATGGCAGCGGCTCTTGGGAGACCTGACCGTGGACGCCAAAATCCCGGAGTTGAATCGGCTGCTGCCATGGACGGTCTATCAAGCCCTGGCCTGCCGCCTGATGGGCCGGACCAGCCTCTACCAGAGTGGCGGAGCCTACGGCTTCCGGGATCAGCTGCAGGACGCGGTGAATCTCCTGCTGCTGGAGCCGAGCTATGCCCGGGAACGGATCCTGGACGCCTGCCGTCACCAATACCGGGAGGGGGACGTGCTGCACTGGTGGCATCCTCTGCCGGAGGGGGACAGGGGCGTTCGCACCCGCTGCAGCGATGATCTGCTGTGGCTGCCCTGGGCGCTGTGCGAATATGTGGACGCAACTGGCGACATCGGCATCTGCGCCAGGGAGGAACCCTGGCTCCGCTCCGCGCCCCTCGGCCGGTCGGAGTGGGACCGCTATGAGGCCCCGGAGCAGGCCGGTGCAGCCCCGGTCCTGGCCCATGCCCGGGCCGCGCTGGAATGCTGCCTGGCCCGGGGGCTGGGTCCCAAGGGTCTGCCCTTCTTCGGCAGCGGAGATTGGAACGACGCTATGGATGCTGTGGACGGCGAGAGCGTGTGGCTGGGTTGGTTTCTGGCGGAATGTCTGGCTCGCTTTGCCTCCTTGCTGACAAGGCTTGGCCGCCCCGGCGCGGAACGCTTCCGGGACCAGGCCGAACGGCTGGGTCGGGCGGCAAACGCCGCCTGGAACGGCGGCTGGTATCGCCGGGGCTATTGGGCCGACGGCACACCCCTGGGCGGAGACGAACGCATTGACGCGCTGCCCCAGGCCTTTGCCGCCATGAGTTCCTTCTCCGAGCCCCAGCGGGCCCAGGCCGCGCTGGACGCGGCCATCACAAGGCTTACGGACGAAAAGCACGGCCTGATCCGGCTGTTCGACCCGCCCTTCACACCGGAGGAGCGGAGCCCCGGCAGCATTGTGGGCTACGGCCCCGGCATCCGGGAAAACGGGGGACAATACACCCACGGCGCCCTGTGGCTCATCCGGGCCTGCCTGCGCCGGGGGCGGCTTTCGGACGGGCTGCGCCTGTTCCGGCTGCTGATCCCGGAGGGGCACGACCTGCGGCGATATGAGGCGGAGCCCTTCGTCCTGCCGGCGGATGTGTCCGCCGCGCCCGGGCACGAGGGGGAGGCGGGCTGGACCTGGTACACCGGCTCTGCCGGCTGGTTCTTCCGGGTGGTCACGGAGGATCTGCTGGGCCTGCGGCTGCGGGACGGGAAGCTGGAGATCCGCCCCCTGCTTCAGGACTGGGAAGCCAACTGGAAGGGCCGCGCCATCCGGGTGGAGCACGGCGCCGTCACCGTAGACGGGGAAGCGTACACCGGGCCCATAGAGGGAAAATGAAGCTTCTCTGATGCCACTGCTGCATTTCTTCATTCCTTCACTCTTCCCTTTTTGGACCCTTCATGGTATAATGATATGATAAATTTTGCCCTGGAGGTGTCCTATGGAGCTGACGAGAACGGAACTGCTGCCCGGCGTATGGCTCAGCCACCTGCGCACGGAGAAATTCAAAACCGCCTGCCTGAGTCTGACGCTGCTGACCCAGCTCAAGCGGGAGACCGCCGCCATGAACGCGCTGATCCCCTATGTCCTCCGCCGGGGCACCACCCGCTACCCGGATCTGGAATCCCTCTCCGCCCGGATGGACAGCCTCTACGGCACGGCGGTGGAGCCGGCGGTGCGCCGGATCGGGGAGATCCAGTGCCTGGGCTTCTACGCCAGCATGCCCGAGGGGGCCTTCCTCCCCGGCGGTCAGAACGTGCTGCACGACGCCGCGGAGCTGATGGGTCAGCTCCTGCTGGCCCCCTCCACCCGGGGCGGCCTGCTTCTGCCCCAATATGTGGACAGCGAAAAGGAAAAGCTGCTGGACGCCATCCGCAGCCGCATGAACGACCGGGCAAGCTATGCCGTCTCCCGCTGCGTGGAGGAGATGTGCTGCTGCGAGGATTTTGCCGTGAGCCGCCTGGGCGGGGAGAGCGAGTGCGAGGCTATCAACTACAAAAAGCTGACCCGGCAGTACCACAGTCTGCTGCAGCAGAGCCCCGTGGAGATTTTCTACTGCGGCCGCGCCTCCAAAAAGGAGGTCGCCGCTGCTCTGCGGGAGGCCCTTGCCACCCTGCCCCGGGGCGAGATCGACTATGAAATCGGCACGGACGTGCGCATGAACGCCCTGGAGGCCCAGCCCCGTTTCGTGGAGGAGGAGCTGGACGTGACCCAGGGGAAGCTGGTAATCGGCTGGCGTTTGGGCGAGTGCATGGAGGAGCCGGACCAGGCCGCGCTCCTGGTCTTCAACGCCGTCTTCGGCGGCGGCACCCTGTCCAAGCTCTTCCGCAACGTGCGGGAGCGGCTGCAGCTTTGCTACTATGCCGATTCCCTGGTGGACACCCACAAGGGCCTTCTGCTGGTATCCTCCGGCATCGAGTTTGCCAAGCTGGACGAAGCGCGGGAAGAGATTTTCCGCCAGCTGGAGGCCATCCGGCAGGGGGAGATCACCGAGGAGGAACTGACCGCCGCCCGGGCGGGCGTGGCCTCGGCCCTGCGGGCCCTGGCGGACAGCCAGGGCGAGCTGGAGGGTTTCTATCTCTCCCAGACTCTGGACGGGCTGGATTACGGTCCTGAGGAGCTGGCCGCTCTGGCGGAAGAGGTCACCCGGGAAGACGTTGCCGCCATCGCCCGGAGCGTGGACTGCGACCTGATCTATTTCCTGAAGGACGGCGGCGAGGAGGACGCGGATGGAGACTAAAGCCTATCCCCATCTGGGGGAGACGCTGTACAGCGAAACTCTGCCCAACGGGCTCCGGCTGCGGGTGCTGCCAAAGCCCGGCTTTCGCAGCGCCTACGCCGTTCTGGCCGTGAACTACGGCAGCGCCCACCGGCGCTTCACCCTGGACGGGCAGACTGCGGACAGCCCGGCTGGGGCAGCCCATTACCTGGAGCACAAGATGTTCGACCTGCCCGAAGGGGACGGCACCCTGTCCCGGCTCACTGCCAACGGAGCCGACCCCAACGCCTTCACCTCCGCGGGCCAGACCTGCTACTTTTTTGAATGTACGGACCGCTTTGCGGAAAATCTGAAGCTGCTGCTGCATCTGGTCGCCACCCCCTATTTCACGGAGGAGACCGTGCAGAAGGAGCAGGGCATCATCGCCCAGGAGATCCAGGAGAGCGAGGACGATCCGGACAGCGCCCTGTATTACGCGCTGCTCCGCCAGCTCTACGGCCATCATCCCATCCGGGACCAGGTGGTGGGCACGGTGGAGAGCATCCGGGCCATTACGGCCCAGACCCTGCGGGACTGCTACCGGGCCTTCTACACGCCGGGCAATCTGTGCCTGTGCGTGGCGGGAGATGTGGACCCGGAGGAGATCTGCCGCATCGCCCGGGAGGCTTTGCCTCGGGAGGGCGGCAGCATCCCCGTGGCGGACTTCGGCCCGGCGGAAGACCTGCTGCCTGTCCAGCGCCTTGCCAAACGAACCATGGACGTGTCTGCGCCCCAGTTTCTCATCGGCGCAAAGTTCCGCCCCGCGCCTGGGGGGGAGGCCGCGCTGCGGCAGCGGCTGGTGGCGTCTCTTTCCCTGCGGCTGCTGGTGGGCGCATCCTCGGACTTCTATACCCGGCTCTACGCCCAGGGGCTGCTGGACCGGGATTTTGACGCGGAGCTGGAATATGCCGCCGGAACCGGCACGCTGCTGCTGGGCGGCGAGAGCGCCGACCCGGAGGCCGTGCTCCGCGCCCTGACGGAGGAGCTGCAGCGCGTCGGACGAGAGGGGCTGGACCAGGGCCGCTTTGAGCGGGCCCGGCGGGCAAGCCTTGGCGCAAGGCTTCGTGCCCTGGAGGATTTTGAAAGCCTGTGCCTGGCTCTGGCGGAGGGCGCCTTTGAGGGCTTCTGCCCCCTGGACGCAGCCGAGCTGCTCCAGAGCATCCATCGCGGGGAGTGCGAGGACTTTCTGCGGCAGGCGCTGCCCCCGGAGCGTCTGGCCCTATCCATTCTTGAAGCAAGGAGAACCTGAACATGTCGTCTATCCTCATGCTGCTCGTCCGGCTGGAGGACGAGGTTTTGCAAACCATCCAGCGGGATTCGGTCATTTCCTTTCCCGGTCTCGGCATCAGCCTGAATCCCCCCTCGTATTTCACGGTGTTCGGCCACCGGATCTATTTCTACGGCGTGCTGATCGCCATCGGCTTTCTGCTGGCGATTGTGACCTGCGCCCGGAAGAGCCGGAAATTCGGCATCAAGTCCGATGATTTTTATGATATGGTCATCTGGCTGATCCCCATCTCCATTCTCTCTGCCCGGCTTTACTATGTCCTGTTCCGGCTGGAGGAGTTCGCAGGCCAGCCCCTGATCTCCTACCTTGCCGTCTGGGAAGGGGGCCTTGCCATCTACGGCGGCATCATCGGCGGCGCAATCACCGTCTACTGTGTCTGCCGGCGCAAGGGCATCCCCGTGACGGCTATGCTGGATCTGTGCGTGTTCGGCCTGCTCATCGGGCAGATCATCGGCCGCTGGGGCAATTTCATAAACCGGGAAGCCTTCGGCGCCCAGACGGAGATCTTCTGCCGCATGGGGCTGACCGATCCCTCCGGCCACACCATCTACGTCCACCCCACCTTCCTGTATGAGAGTCTGTGGAACCTGGTGGGGCTCACCGCCCTGGTCCTCTGGTTCCGCAAGGGTCGGCGGCGCTATGACGGGCAGGTCATCCTGCTGTATCTGTTCTGGTACGGCCTGGGCCGGGCCTGGATCGAGGGTCTGCGGACCGACAGTCTTTACATCGGCCATACAGGGATCCGGGTGTCCCAGGCGCTGAGCCTGGTGCTGGTGGTCTTTGCCGGGGGCGTGCTGCTCTGGCAGCGGCGGAAGGAGCACCCGAAGGAAGCCCTGTTTGTGAACCAAGCTGCCGCCCGGGAGGCGGAAGCGGAAGATAGCAAGAAAGAAAGCGACACATAAGGAGGTATCGTGATGGCAGATTATAAAGAAATCCTGGGTTCCCTGGTAAACAAGGCCAAGGACGCCATGGAGCAGAGCGGCGTGGGCAGCGTGTACCAGCGGGGCGCTGACCGGGCCAAGGTCTACAGCCGCATCGCCCGTCTGACCCTGAGCATGAACGGGCAGACCGACGAGCTGCGCAAGGTCTACACCGAGATCGGCAAGCTCTATTACCAGCAGGCCAAGGACGCGCCCGAGGGCTTCTTTGCCCCTCTCTTTGCCCAGGCGGGAAAGCTCCTGGAGGAGCTGGACGCCAAGGACCGGGAGCTGGAGGAGCTGAAGGCCTCTCTCAGCGCGGAGAAGGAGGAAAAGGACATCGAGGTGGAAATCACCGAAGAGGTCCCGGACTTCGACGCGGTGGTGGACGCCACCGAGAACGACGGCAAGGGCGAGGAGTAAAGCCCCCTGCAGGAACGTGAAAACCGCCGGCCAGATGCGCCGGCGGTTTTTTCACGGGAAATTGGTTGCGAACAGGGGGAAAATGGTTTATACTATAGGATTGTAATAACAATCGGGAGGCTCCCATGAAAGAGGCTGTAAAAAAATACGGCGCGCTGGTGCTGACGCTGGCGCTTATCCTCTCTGTCGGGCTGCTGTTTGCCGCGCGCAAAAACGGCATGTTTATCGACGAGATCTATACCTACGGCCTCTCCAACAGCCACTACCGGCCCTTTTTGAAGGACGTGGCCGGCGGCAGCCTGGAGGACGCGGTGCTGACCCGGCAGGATCTGCTGGACTATGTGGTCGTGAACGATGGGGAGTCGCTGGACTTCGGCTCGGTCTACTTTAACCAGGTGCAGGACGTGCACCCGCCCCTGTACTACTGGCTGTTCCACCTGGTCTCCTGCCTGACGCCCAATGTCTACAGCAAGTGGACAGGCGTGGGGCTGAACCTGCTGCTCCTGGGGCTGACGCTGCTGGCCCTGTACAAGCTGGTCATGACCCTGTTCAACAGCCGGACAGCCGCTCTGGCCGCCGTGATCCTCTATGGGCTCAGCGGACTTGGCCTTGCCGCCATGCTGCTGATCCGTATGTATATGATGATGACCCTCTTCTCCGTGCTGCTGGCGCTGTGGGTCGCCCGGCTCATGCAGCAGGAGAAGCGGCGCTACTATCCCCTTGTGGGGCTGACGGTGTTTTTGGGCCTGCTGACCCAGTATTACTTTGTATTCTACGCCTTCTTCCTCTGCGCGGCCTACGTCTTCTGGGCCATGGGCAAGAAGCGCTGGAAATCCCTGGCGCTTTTCGCCATCAGTGCCTTTGCGGGGGTGGGTCTGCTGCTGCTGGTCTTCCCCGCCTGCATCCAGCATCTGACGGCGGACAAGCTGGTCTCCGGCGGCAACGCCCTGGAGCAGCTCTCCGCCTTCTCCCAGTATCGCTTCCGGCTGCTGCTGTTCTTCCGGGAGGCGCGCCACGGCATGAAGGCCGCGGTGCTGGTCGCCCTGGCGCTGGCGCTCTGCCTGCTGCTCTGCTGGAAAAAGCTCCGGGCCGCAGGGAAAGCCGGCACGCTGCCCTGGAGCAGCCTGGTGATCCTTCTGCCCGCCTTTGTGGCCTTCGTGGTGGTCGCCCTGGTCTCCCCGGTGACCGAGCAGCGCTATATCTACAATCTGGCCCCCTTCTTTGCCGCCTCCGTCAGCTTCCTGCTCGCGCTGCTGGAGCGGAGTCTGGGCAGCCTCCCTCGGGAGAAGCTGTGGAAGGGCGCGGCTTTGCTGCTCATGCTGGCCCTGTCCCTGGGTCTGGCCCGGTGGGAGCCGCCCATGTACCTCTACCCCAAGGACCCCCGCTATGTGGACAGCTATGCCGCATATGACGCGCTGGCAGCCGCACACGCAGAGGAGCCCTGCCTGTATCTGACCGAGTATTCCTATCCGCTGACCCAGGATCTGGGCGAGCTGCTGTACTTCGAGGATCTCTTCGTGACCGGGGATCCGGACTCTCCCGCGCTGGACGCCTATCTGGCCGCCCGGCCCTCGGATGCATGCGTGGTCTACATCGACGTCAGCGAAGCCTGGTCCAGCGGCTTTGACCCGGCGGAAATGCTCCCCGCGCTCCTGGCGAGCACAGAATACACCGAAAGCGAGCTGCTGTACGAAAACGGACTATCCGTTGCATATTTGCTAAGAAAGTGAGAGTTTCCCATGCTTTCTGTCATTTTACCGTCTTATAACGAAGAAAAAATGATCCCCATCGCCGCCCGCACCGTCACGGAGGTTCTGGATGGCGCCGGGATCGAGCACGAACTGCTGTTTGTAGATGACGGCTCCCGGGATAAGACCTGGGAGGAGATCGAAACGGCTGCCCAGGGGAACCGGCATGTGGTCGGCGTGCACTTCAGCCGGAACTTCGGCAAGGAGGCCGCCATGTTCGCCGGGCTGGAGCAGGCCAGGGGCGACTGCTGCGTGGTCATCGACTGCGACCTGCAGCATCCGCCGGAGAAGATCGTGGAAATGTACCGCCTCTGGGAAGAGGGCTACGAGGTCGTGGAGGGCATCAAGGAAGATCGGGGTGAGGAAAGCGGCCTGCACCGTCTGGCCGCCAAGAGCTTCTACGGGCTCATCAGCCACGCCACCGGCCTGAACATGGCCGACTCCTCGGACTTTAAGCTTCTGGACCGCAAGGTGGTGGACGCGCTCAATCAGATGCCGGAGCGGAACGTATTTTTCCGCGCCCTCAGCTTCTGGGTGGGCTTCAAGCGGACTACCGTTTCCTACCGGGTGCAGGAGCGCACCGCCGGAGAGAGCAAGTGGTCCACCCGCTCGCTGATCAAGTACGCCATCAACAACATCGGCTCCTTCTCCTCCGCCCCGCTGCACGTTATCACCGTCCTTGGGATCCTGATGCTGATCACCGCCCTGGTCTTCGGC
Source organism: uncultured Oscillospiraceae bacterium (assembly GCA_964395795.1). Taxonomy (GTDB): domain Bacteria; phylum Bacillota; class Clostridia; order Oscillospirales; family Oscillospiraceae; genus Limivicinus. Next base: position 92,924 of record CAYNBS010000003.1, on the reverse strand, counting down.
GTGGTGGCCCTGGTGCAGAAGTTCACGGGTGTTGCCATCGGCGGCTTTACCACGGTGATCCTGCTGCTGCTCTTTACCGGCAGCGTGATCATGATCTCTCTCGGCATCATCGGCTACTATATTGCCCGCATCTATGAAGAGCTGAAGGGGCGGCCCCGGTATATCATCTCCCGCACCTGCGGCAGAGAGGAGCAGAAATGATCGAAAGAATCAAGGCCCTGTGCCTGAAGCACCGGGAGATCCTGGTGTATCTCATCGTGGGTGGCCTGACCACGGCGGTGTCCTGGGGCTGCAAGTTCCTTTGGGGCGCCATCTTCTACCCCGGCGTCACCCATACCACGGTGGGCCAGACCACCGTGCTGAACGTGGTGGAAAACCTGTCCGGCATTCTGTTTGCCTACTATCCCAACCGCAGATGGGTCTTTCAGAGCACGAACCCGAAGATCCTCCCGGAGTTTGCGGGCTTCTTTACCTCCCGCCTGGGCACCTGGGGTCTCAGCCTGCTGCTGAACCTGCTGCTCTCCAACGTTCTGGGGATCGAGTATCATGTCACCACGATCCTGGTGAGCATCGTGGTGGTCATCGGCAACTACGTCATCTCCAAGTTCCTGATCTTCCGCAAGAAAAAAGCGGAATAAAAAATGCGAGCGCTCCGGCAAAAGCCGGCGCGCTCGTTGCATAATGCAAAACTACTTCTTCCCATAGCGGTAGGCATACACGATCGTGACCACCGAAAGGGCCACTGCCGTTCCGATCAGCGCCGCCTCAAAGGAGAAGGGCAGCACCTTCCGCAGCAGGAACACGGCCCCCAGCGCCGCCAGATCCACCGCCATGCGGGCCAGATTTGCCGCCATGATGGCATTGTTGTCGTTCTTTGTGATGGCTTTTTTCAGGATCAGGATGTTGACTAAGCCGCAGATAAGGCCCCAGGCCAGACCGGCCAGACCTCCCAGCAGCAGTTCCATGGTATCGCCTCCCTTTCTTTTCCCCTGCAGTTTACCACATTCCGCGCTCGCCGCAAAGGGGGGCGGCGGAATTTTTTCTTTCCAGGATTTTCCGGCATAGTTCCCGTTCCTCCGGCTCATACTATCCTCGAGGTGATCAAACATGAGTCCCAAAGAACTGCTTTATATCGAAGACGCGCTGGGTCACGCCCAGTATCTGAAGACCCAGTGTCAGACCGCTGCCGCCCAGCTCAGCGACCCCGCTCTGCGGAGCCAGGTCGAGCAGCTGGCCGCCAGCAATCAGGCCCTGTTCAACCGCTTCTTCAACCTGGTCTAAGGAGGAAAACCCATGAACGACAAGGAAATGATGGAGGGCATTCTGCTCACCACCAAGGGCGTGTGCGATCTGTTTCTCCACGGCGCGGTGGAATCCTCCACCCCCAACGTGCACGACGCCTTCAGCACCGCGCTCAACGACGCCATCTGCATGCAGAACGGGATCTATTCCGCCATGCAGAGCCGCGGCTGGTACACCACCCAGCAGGCCCAGGCCCAGAGCATTCAGCAGGTACGGCAGCAGTACAGCACCCAGGCCTGACCCATGATCCCCGCCCGAAAGGGCGGGGATTTTTGGGTCTTGACAAAGCCGCGCTGGGGCATTACATTTTTTCCGAGGGGCAGCCTGCCCCCGGAAGGAGCGCGGAACATGAAAAGGCTGAGCGTTTTGATCCTGGCTCTGTGCCTGATTCTGGGCCTTGCCGCCTGTGGAGGCGGGGTAAAGCAGGAGTCCGACCCGCTGCCGGAGACTTTGGACGTGCCCGATCCGGAGCCCACGCCCGATGGCCTGACGGCAGAGGACCTGTCCGGCTACTGGCACATTTCCGACAGCGCAACCAGCATGAGCACGCTGCGCGAGAATTTTCCGGAATCGAAAAAGCTTGGCGCCTGCATGGAAATCCGCCCCAACGGGCAAATCTCCTGGTACATCGGCGAAGAGGGCGCCACCGGCAGCTTCCAGGTAAGCGGGGATCTGGTGGAGGCTGTGCTCACCGGCGATCCCGGCGGCGAGCCGCTGACCATCAGGATGAACTATAGCGAGAAGAACGGACGCCGCACGCTGACCATGGATGTGAAGTGCATGCTGGTCTACTGGATTCCCGGAAAGGGCGAGGACAATGAGAACTGGCCCGCTTCCTGGAAGCTGGAGCTGGAGTCTGCGCTGTGGGAAAGCGAAGGGATCCGGCCCCTGTCCTACCAGGCGCTGGGCGATGGGATCTATCAGATCTATGTGGAACAGGCCGGGCAGGCCGTGCCCTGGGCGAAGGTGGATTCCGCCACAGGGGAGCTTCTCCCGGACGAATAAGAATAGACAAAACCTGCGCGGGGAAATCGAATGGTTTCCCCGCGCAGGTTTATCATTCGCCTTATGGCTCCACCCTCACCAGGTCCCGGATATTGTCCAGTCGCCCTGGGCCGATGCCAGGTACCTGCAGCAGATCCTCTACGCTATGAAAGGGGCCGTGCTCCTCCCGGTAGTCCACAATGGCCTGGGACAGTGCCGGCCCGATGCCGGGGAGCTTCTGCAGTTCTTCCGCAGTAGCGGTGTTCAGGTCCAGCACCTCCCCGGGCAGCAGCTCCAGCGCGGTACGGGTAGGATCATCGGCGCCACGGAGCGTCCGCTCCTGCTCCGCCTCTTCCGCAGGCTGAGGCGCCGCCCTTCCGGCGCCCGGAAGGAGCACCACCATGGCGAAGGCCAGGCACAGCGCCGCCATCAGGCTCAGGGCCGCCCAGCGGCTCCATCCGCCCCGCCCGCTCATCGCTTCCAGGTGCGGGGACTCACCAGCACCAGAATGGGATAGATCTCCAGCCGTCCCAGCAGCATGGCCAGCGTCAGCAGGAGCTTGGCCCGGTCAGAGAAAAAGGCGAAGTTCCCCGCGGGACCGATGGCCCGGGTCATGCCGGGTCCGATGTTCGACAGGCAGCTCAGCGAGGCGGTAAAGCTGGTGGCAATGTCCACCCCGTCCAGGCTCACCAGCAGCGAAAAGAGCAGCAGCAGAGCCATATACAGCGTGAAGAAGGTGGCCGCGGCCTTGACGGTGCTGCGCTCCACCCGTTTGCCGTCCATCTGCACCCGCACTACGCTGCGCGGGCGGATCATCTGCCGCAGCTCCGCGATCTCGGACTTGCCCAGGATCATCAGGCGGGAGAGCTTGATGCCGCCGCCGGTGCTGCCGGCGCAGCCGCCGCAGAACATCAGCAGGATCAGAATCCACTTGCAGTACTCCGGCCAGTCCGTAAAGTCCACGGTGCCGAAGCCCGTGGTGCTCAACAGGGCGCCCACGTTGAAAAAGGCCTGGTGCAGCGCCATGCCGAAGCTGCCGAAGATCTTCTGCGTCCCCAGAGCCAGGAGCAGCGCCGAGCCGAAGATGATACCCAGATACCAGTGCAGCTCCTCGTTTTTCAGCGCCTCCTTCCCATGCCCGATCAGGATGAGGAAATACAGGTTGAAGTTCACGCCGAAGAGGAACATGAAAACGGTGATCACCGTTTCGATATACCGGCTGCCGAAGCCGCCGATGCTGGCGGGGTTGGTGGAGAAGCCGCCGGTGCCGGCGGTGGAGAAGGCGTGGCCCAGCGCGTCATAGAGGCTCATGCCGCCGCACAGCAGCAGCGCCGTTTCCAGCAGGGTCAGCCCAATGTAAATGAGATAGAGCACCCGGGCGGTCTTTCTTGCCCGGGGCACCAGCTTGCCCACCGTGGGACCGGGGATCTCGGCCCGCATGATGTGCATGGAATGCTCCCCGCTCATGGGCAGCACCGCCATCAGGAACACCAGTACGCCCATGCCGCCGATCCAGTGGGTGAAGAGCCGCCAGAGCATATCCCCTCGGGGCATGGCCGCGATCCCCTCGCCGTCCAGAATGGTAGAGCCGGTGGTAGAGAGGCCCGAGGCCGTCTCAAACAAGGCGTCGATATAGCGGGGGATGCTGCCGGAAAGAACGAAGGGCAGCGCGCCAAGCAGAGAGATGGTGATCCAGCCGATGCCCACGATCACAAAGCCGTCCCGCGCCACCAGGGAGTTGACCCGGGGCTTGGGAAGCAGCAGCAGGCCGCCCAAGGCGGCGGTGATGCCGCCGGTGAGAACGAAATTCAGCACCTTCTCCCCATACCACAGCCCCGCCAGCAGCGGCAGAAGCAGCAGCGCTGCGTAAATCAGCAAAATCCAGCCCAGAACCCGGGCAATCATTCGATAGTTCATCGTCCCTCACCTAAAATCCCGTCCAGGCTCTGGAGCCTTCCCGCCTCCGCCACGATCACGGCGTGGTCGCCGGGCAGGATGCGGCTGGAGCCGTCCGGGATAATGCTCTTGCTGCCGCGAATGATGGCGCTGATGAGGATATTGGGCCGCAGCTTCAGATCCTTCAGCGGCACGTTCACGCAGGAGGAATCGGCGCTGACCCGGAACTCGAGAGCCTCCAGCTTGCCGTCCGCCAGGCGGTAGAGGGTTTCCATGCTGCCGCCCAGGGAGTTCTGCATGGCACGGACGTAGCGGGCCAGCTGCTGGGCCACCAGCTCCTTGGGGGAGACAATGCTGTCCAGCCCCGCGTTTTCCAGGATCTCCGCAAAGTAATCCCGGTTCACCTTCGCCACGATCTTACCCAGGCCGCAGCTTCTGGCGTAAAGCGAGGTGATAATGTTGTCCCCATCGTCGCCGGTGAGGGCCACAAAGGCGTCGGCGGAGGCAAGGCCATCCTCCAGCAGCACCTCGCTGCGGGTGGCGTCCCCGCAGACGATGTGGGCCTCCGGGATCAGGTCGCACAGCGTATCGCAGCGCTCCCGGTCCTCCTCCACCACCGTGACGGACATGCCGCTCTCCTGCAGCATCCGCGTCAGGTAGACGGAGATGCGCCCGCCGCCCATGATCATGACCTGCCGCACGGGCTTTTTGTATTCCCCGATGGCCATGAAGAAGCGCCGCAGCTCCCGGGCGCTGCCGGTGATGCTGAGCCGGTCGCCGGCCTTCAGGGTGAAATTGCCGTTGGGGATCAGCGCGTCCCTGCCCCGCTCCACAACGCCCACCAGCACCTTGGCGCCGAATTTCTGGGGCAGCTCCCGAAGGGTCACCCCATCCAGCCTGCCGCCGGCAGGCACCTTGTGCTCCACGATCTCCACGCTGCCCTTGGAAAACGCGTCCACCCGCACGGCGCCGGGGAAGCGCAGGGTGCGGGAGATTTCCTTGGCGCACTCGTACTCCGGGTTCACGATCACGGACAGGCCCAGGGCCTCCCGCAAAAACTCGGTCTGATGCAGGTACTCCGGATCCCGAACGCGGGCGATCACATGGGGCGTGCCCAGCTTCCGGGCGGAGATGCCGCAGATCATGTTGGCCTCATCCTGCTGCGTGGCCGCCAGCAGCAGATCCGCATGGTCTGCCCCCGCTTCCCGCAGGGTCTCCGGGTTGGTGGCGCTGCCCTCCACGCAGATCACGTCCAGATCGTTGGACAGGGCCTGGATGGTTTCCGGATCCCGGTCGATGATGGTGATATCGTGGCCCTCCCGGGCCAGCAGGGCGGAAACGGAATGGCCAACCTTTCCTCCGCCGGCAATGATGATCTTCATAGTTTTCTCCTTTGCAAAGGCGTCTGCTTTTCTGAAAATTATACCATGCCCGCCGGGATTTGTACAGGTATTCCGCCCCTTTCCTTCCTATGGCCTGGTTTTTTCTTTCCGCCTGCACAGCTGAGCCTGCGCCCTGCCATGCGCCGCCGGTGCGCAGCCCCTCGGCTCAATCGCCCCTCTCCCGCCCCGGGAAGACCGGTTTTCTGCTCTTGCGCGATCTGCTTCGGAGGGGTATAATAAAAAAATACGAGACTCTGATAGAGAAAGGATCCTTCCATGTTTCAAGGTTTTTCCAAAGAGACGGGCGAATTTCTGTGGGAGCTGAGCTTTCACAATGAGCGGCCCTGGTTTCTCGAGCACAAGGAGCAGTTTGAGCGGGTGGTGAACACGCCCTTCAAGGAGCTGGCGAAGGAGACGGCCCAGCTGCTGCAGGAGCGCTGCCCGGATCTGGACGTGCAGGCCCATGTCTCCCGCATCTACCGGGATGCCAGGCGGCTCTTCGGCCGCGGGCCTTACAAGGACCACCTGTGGTTCACCCTTTGGGACGGCTCAAGCGGCAAGGAGGGTCCCGCCTTCTGGTTTGAGATCGGCGCGGCCACCTGCAGCTGGGGCATGGGTTACTTTGACGCCACGCCGGCGGAAATGGCGGTTTTTCGCAGCAGCATCGACGCCAATCCCGCCCGCTTTGCCCGCCTGGCGGAGGAGATCGACCGGATGGGTCGGTATCGGATCTTCGGGGCGACCTACGCCCGCCCCAAGGGCAGCTATGACGAGCCGGTGCGCAGCTGGTATGAACGGAAGTATGTGGGCGCTGAGGCGGTGCACGACCTGGAGGGCGAGATGTTCACTTCCGCTCTTCCCGGCATGCTGGCTGACGCCTTTACGGAGCTGATGCCCATGTACCGCTTCCTGCAGCAGGTTCACCGGGCGGCGGCCCGGGAGGGACTGACGAGGACCGGAGAAAAAAGCCACGGATGAACAAAGCCCGCACCCTGCGGGCGGAAAGAGGATAGAATGGAAAAGATCAAGGTCATGACGATCTTCGGCACCCGGCCGGAGACCATCAAGATGGCCCCGCTGGTGAAGGAGCTGCAGTCCCGGCCGGAGATTGCCTGCACGGTATGCGTCACCGCCCAGCACCGGCAGATGCTGGATCAGGTGCTGGAGGCCTTTGCCATCGTGCCCGATTATGATTTGAACATCATGCAGCCGGGGCAGAGCCTGTCCGATATCACGGCCCGGGTGCTCCAGGGCATCGAGGCGGTGATCCGTCAGGTGCAGCCGGATCTGGTACTGGTGCACGGCGACACGACCACCACCTTCGCCGGCGCGCTGGCCGCCTTCTATCAGCAGGTCGCCATCGGGCATGTGGAGGCAGGCCTGCGCACCTACAATAAGTACTCCCCCTTCCCGGAGGAGATGAACCGGCAGTTCGTCAGCGCCATGGCGGACATGAACTTCGCCCCCACCGCCAAGAGCAGGGACAATCTGCTGCGGGAGGGCCGGGATCCTGCCAGCATCTTCGTCACCGGAAACACCGCCATTGACGCCATGCAGACCACCGTTCGGCCCGATTATTCCGATGAAATCATAGAATGGGCCAAGGGCAGCCGTCTTATCGTGCTGACGGCCCACCGACGGGAAAACCTGGGCGAGCCCATGCGGGGAATGTTCCGCGCCATCCGGCGGGTGCTGGAAATGCACCCGGACATCAAGGTGGTCTACCCGGTGCATCTCAACCCCCTGGTGCGCAGCGCGGCGGACGAGGTGCTGGGCGGCTGCGACCGGATCCGCCTGGTGAAGCCCATGGAAGTGGTGCAGTTCCACAATCTTTTGGCTCGCTCCTACCTGATCCTGACCGACAGCGGCGGCATTCAGGAGGAGGCCCCCTCCCTGGGCAAGCCCGTGGTGGTTCTGCGGGACACCACCGAACGGCCCGAGGGCATCGAGGCCGGCACCCTGAAGCTTGCCGGGACAAACGAAGAGCAGATCTTCCGCATTGTGGAGGAGCTTTTGACCGATGAGGCGGAATATGCGCGGATGAGTCACGCCAGCAACCCCTATGGGGACGGGCAGGCCAGCCGCCGCATTGCCGACGCGATCATCCGCCGCTTCCGCGAGGAGGAAAGCATATGCTGAAGGAGTATTTCGAGAAGCTCTATACCGGCAGCCGGGAGGAGTTTTTCGCCCTGGCGGATGGGGCCATGGATCGGGAGCGGCGGCTCTTTGTGGTGACCGCGAACCCTGAGGTCATGATGACCGCCCAGGCAGACCCGGCGCTGGACGCCGCGCTCTGCAGCCCTGCCGCCACCATCGTGCCCGACGGCATCGGCGTGGTCAAGGCAGCCCGCGGCCTGGGGCTGCAGGTGCCGGGCCGGGTGCCCGGAGTGGAGCTAGCCTGGGAGCTGATCTGTCACGCCGGGAAGACCGGGCGGCGGATCTATCTCTACGGCGCGAAGGAAGAGGTACTGCAGGCCCTGGTGGCCCGGATCAGCCGGGAGGCCCCCGGCGCTGTGATCGTAGGCGCCAAGAACGGCTACGGCGGGCAGGACGACGCCGTATTTGAGGATATACTGGCTCAAAAACCGGATCTGGTGCTGGTGGCCCTGGGCGTGCCCCGGCAGGAGCTGCTGATCTCCCGCTGGCTGGATCGCTTTGCAAAGGGCGTTTTCGTGGGCGTGGGCGGCTCCTTTGACGTGCTCAGCGGCAGCAAGCAGCGGGCGCCGGAGCTGTTCATCCGACTGAATCTGGAGTGGCTCTACCGCATCGCCAAAGAACCCAAGCGTTTCGGGCGCTTTTTCCGCAGCAACCTGCGCTTTCTGGGGAAGGTGCGGCAAATCGGCTCCCTGGAGCGGAAATAAGCCCGCCGCAAGTTTCCCTTGTAATCCCTGGGAGGATGCGGTATAATACAGAAACTTTTCAAGAAAGGGGGCTGCGGCCTTGGACAATCGTCCCATCGGCGTCTTTGACTCCGGCCTGGGTGGGCTTACCGGCCTCGCGGAACTGCGCCGGCTGATGCCGGAAGAGAATATCGTCTATTTCGGCGACACGGGCCGTCTGCCCTATGGGGAGAAGACTCTGGCGCAGCTGCGCGTCATGGCGGGGCAGAACCTGAGCCTGATGGAGCGGCACGGGGTCAAAACCATTCTGGTGGCCTGCGGGACCCTTTCCAGCAACACCCCCGAGCTGCTGGACGCCTTCCCCATCCCCACCATCGGGGTGCTGCGCCCCAGCGTAGCGGCTATGGCCGCCATTCCGGGGGACGGCCCCCTGGGCATTTTGGCCACCGCCGCCACCATCCGCAGCGGCGCCTTTGAGCGGGCCCTGCGGGCAGCCTGCCCGGGGCGGGAGATCATCCCCGTCCCCTGTCCGGAGCTGGTACCCCTGATCGAGACGGGCCATGCCGCCCCGGAGGATCCTCTGCTGCAGGCGGCTGCCGCCCGCTATACCGCCCCGCTGCAAAACGCCGCCGCCGTACTGCTGGGCTGCACCCACTACGGCATCGTGGAGGAGGCGCTGCGCCGCTGCCTTCCGGCAGAAACGGTGCTGGTCAGCGCCGCCGCCTGCGGCGCCGCCGCCGTGCGGGAGCATCTGGAGGCCCACGGCCTCCGGGGCGGTGAAGGGGAAGAACAGTATCTCACCAGCGGCGACCCGGCCGCCTTTGAGGCTTCCGCCTCCCTGCTGCTGGGCCGCTCCATTGCAGGCCGGGTCCGCCCGGTCCCGGTTATGAGGATCGAGCCATGATGAAGGATGTTGTGATTTCCATCAACAGCACCTTCTCCTTCGACGAAGGGGAGGAGCAGCGCATGGAGTTTACCACCGACGGCTATTATTTTTATGAGGACGACGTGGGCTGCCTCAGCTATGAGGAGACGGACGTGACCGGGCTCACCGGCACCCGCACCAGCCTTTTCGTCATGCCCGACCAGGTGGTGGTGGACCGGGAAGGTACCGTCACCAGCCGGATGGTGTTCAAGGAGGGGCTGAAGAGCGCCTTTCAGTACGCCACCCCCTTCGGCAACGCCACCATGGGCATCAATACCCGGCGTATTGCCGGGGGCATGGGCGCGGACGGCGGCAGCGTGGAGATCGATTACGTGGTGGACATGGAGCACGTGGTGGCCTCCCGCAACAAGTTCCAGATCACCGTAAAGGAAATCGGAAGCCAGTGAAACACCCGGAAGCCGGAGAACGCTGTTTCTCCGGCTCTCTTTTTTTGCCTTTCCTCTTGACAGCGGCCGTATTATGTGTTATTGTCTTAATCGGTTAATACAGTAGTACAAGGAGGGCTGCGAATGGAATGGAAATTCCGGAGCGATCTGCCCATCTACACCCAGCTGGTGGCGCAGATCAAGGAAGGCATCGTTGCCGGCGCGTATGCCCCGGGCGGACGGCTGCCCACGGTGCGGGAGCTGGCGGCGGAGGCCGGGGTGAACCCCAACACCGTGCAGCGGGCGCTCCAGGAGCTGGAGCGGGAGGGCCTGGTCTTCTCCCAGCGTACGGCGGGGCGCTTTGTCACGGAGGACGCTCGGATCATCGGAGAGGCCAAGCAGGCCCTTGCCGCCGAGCTTGTCCGCTCCTTCCGGGAAGGCATGGAAAAGCTGGGCTGCAGCCGGGAAGAGATCCTGGCTCTATTGAAAGAAGAGGAGGAAACACATGGCGATTCTGGAATGTAAAGAGCTGTCCAAGCGCTTCAAGACCGTTCCGGCGCTGGACCGGGTGAATCTGAGCATCGAACCGGGCCGGGTGGTGGGCCTGCTGGGGCCGAACGGCAGCGGCAAGACCACCCTCATCAAGCTGGCAAACGGTCTTCTCTCTCCCACGGAGGGGGAGATTCTCATCAACGGCACGGCCCCCGGGCCGGAGACCAAGGCCCAGGTGGCCTATTTGCCCGATCGGGATTTTCTGGCCGACTGGATGACCGTGGAGCAGCAGCTCCGCTTCTTCCAGGATTTTTACGCGGACTTTGACCGCCCCCGGGCCGAGGAAATGCTGGCCCGGCTGGGCATTGACCGCAAGGCGCACTTCAAGCAGCTCTCCAAGGGCAACCGGGAGAAGGTGCAGCTCATTCTGGTGATGAGCCGTCAGGCAAAGCTCTATCTGCTGGACGAGCCCATCGGCGGCGTGGATCCCGCCACCCGGGATTTCATTCTGGATACCATCATCCGCAACTATAATCCCGAGGCAGCCGTGGTGATCTCCACCCACCTGATCGCCGATGTGGAGCAGGTGCTGGACGAGGTGATCTTCCTGCACGCAGGCCGGGTCGCCGTCCGTTCCACCACGGACGCCATCCGGGAGCAGCAGGGCAAGAGCGTGGACGCGTATTTCCGGGAGGTGTTCAAATGTTAGGAAAACTGCTGAAGCATGAGTTTACCGCCACCGGACGGATCATGCTGCCCGTGCTGGGCGCGCTGACCGCGGCGGTGCTGCTGGCCAATATGGTTCTCCGCTTTGGGGACGCGCTGGCGGAGCGCTTCCACCTGATTCTTGCGCTGTTTGTGCTGGTGGTGGCCCTGGCCGTCATCGCGGTGATCGCCGCGGAGATCATGTCCATCGTCATCATGGTGCATCGGTTTTACAAAAACCTGCTGGGGCCGGAGGGCTATCTGATGCATACCCTGCCCGTAAACGTGCACCAGCTTGTCTGGTCCAAGCTGATCGTTTCCGCCGTTTGGATCCTGGTGACAAACGTGGTCATCATCCTGCTGGGGCTGCTGTCCCTGACGGTGATCGGGCGGCTGAACCTGGGCGAAATATTCCGCGCCTTCCCCTCCTGGCGGCAGATTGTGGCGGCATTGGGGTATTACGGCGTCTCCGAAGGCAGCGTTGTGGCCATTGTGGTGGAGTCCGTCCTGCTGATCTTCCTCTCCATCTTCAGCACCTGCCTGCACTTCTACGCCGCTATGGCCCTGGGCCATATGTTCAGCAACAACAAGGTCCTGATGAGCGTGGTCTTCTTCATCGGCATCAACGTGGTGTTCAGCATCCTCAGCTCCGTGCTCATGGTGGGTCTGCAGTTCGGTCTGCCCGGCTCCCCCTTCTCCATGGCGATGAATCAATCCGGCACTCCTCAGGAGCTGCTGAACTACATGAACACCGTCTACGGCTCGGCTCTGATCCTGCAGCTGGCGCAGGTGGTGCTGATGTATGTGGCAACGGTGTTGGGACTCAAGAAGAAGCTGAATCTGGCATGAGCATCAAGCTGATCGCCTTTGATCTGGACGGCACCCTGCTGGATGACAAGAAGGCCGTCCCACAGGAAAATCTGCGGGCGCTGGCCGCCGCGGCGGAACGGGGCATCGTTCCCGTTCCGGCCACGGGCCGCATCGTCCGGGGCATTCCGGAACCGGTCAAGCAGCTCCCCGGCGTGCGCTACTTCATCGTCTCCAACGGGGCGGGGGTCTATGACGCAAAAGAGGACCGGCTCCTCTACCGGGGCGACGTGCCCCTGGAGCTGGCCCTGCGTTGTTATGACTATATGGACACGCTGCCCGTGATCTACGACTGCTACCAGAACGACATGGGCTATATGACTCGCAGCATGTACGAGCGCTGCGCGCCCTATTTCACCACCGAGCCGCACATGATGGAGCTGATCCGCCGCCTGCGCCTTCCCGTGGAGGAGCTGAAGGCCTTCCTGCGGCAGCGGGGGGAACCGCTGCAAAAGCTGCAGATGTTCTTCCGGCCGGAGGACCTGGATCTGCGGGAGAGGGAGCTCAGGCGGATCCCCTTGCTGTTTCCGGAGCTGGTGGCGACCACCTCCGTCTCCAACAACATCGAGATCAACAGCGTGAACGCCGGAAAGGGCAAAGCCATGCTGGCTCTGGCCAGGGAGCTTGGCATCCGGCAGGAGGAAACCCTTGCCTTTGGCGATGGCACCAATGACTGCGAGATGCTTGCAATGGCGGGTCTGGGCGTGGCCATGCAGAACGCCGACCCCAAGGTGAAGGCCGTGGCCGACGAGGTCACCGATACCAACAACAACGCCGGCGTTGCCAAGACGATTTGGAATCTTCTCTCATAAAACGATCCCCGGAGCTTTGCTCCGGGGATCGTTTTGCTCAAAACTCAAATCTCAAAACTAACTTCATCGGTCCAGCCAGTGGCAGGCGGCGAGGGCCGCCACAGCGCCATCGGCAGCGGCGGTGGTGAGCTGGCGGACAGATTTCTTCCGGCAGTCTCCCGCCACAAAGAGTCCCTCGCTCTGGGTGAGGCAGTCCTCCGCCGCGTCCGCGTAGCCCGCCTTGTCCCGCTGCAGCCAAGAGGCGAAGACCTCCAGATCCGGCTGGTGCCCGATGGCCACAAAGAGCCCCTCCACGGGGAGGCGCCGGCTTTCGCCGTTCTGCTCCACGGTGACGCCGGAAAGCTCCTCTTCGCCCAGCAGCTCGGTGACAGACGCGTTCAGCACAAACTCCACGTTCTCCTTTGCCCGCAGGGCGTCTACCAGCTTCTGTTCGCCCCGGAAGGAATCCCGCCGGTGAATGAGATAGACCTTGCTGCAGGTCTCGCTGAGAAGCAGGGCATCCTGCAGGGCGCTGTTGCCGCCGCCGTTCACGGCCACGGCCTTGCCCTTGTAGAAGGCCCCGTCACACACGGCGCAGTAGCCCACGCCGCTGCCTACCAGTTCCTCTTCCCGCCGGACGCCCAGCATCCGGGGCCGTGCCCCGGTGGCGAGGATCACCGTTCTTCCCGCATAGGCTGCGCCGGAATCGCAGTGGGCGGTCCAGGTCTCCCCTTCCCGCTCCAGCGAGACCACCTCTTCCAGCTCGACTTCGGTGCCCTGCTCCATGGCCTGCTCCAGCAGCTTATCCCCCAGCTCGTTTCCGCTGATGGACACGAAGCCCGGGAAGTTCTCTACCCGGGGCGACCAAGTGATCTGTCCGCCAAAGGCGGCCTTTTCCAGCACCAGGACGGATTTGCCCGCCCGGCAGGCGTAGGTGGCGGCGGTCAGGCCAGCGGGGCCACCGCCGATGATCAGAATATCATACATAAGAATGTTCCTTTCATGAGAAAACGGATCGCCGCGGCGATCCGTTTTTTCGCGCAAAACTTGTTTTCTTCCGCTTTGCATACTATATCATTTTGCGAAAGGAAAGTAAAGAGCCAGGTTCCGGAATCAGAATGCGTCCGGTCCGCCGGAGCGGCGGCCCTCAAAGCGCCGCAGACGAGGTTTTCCGGATCCCCTCGTTCGAAGCGGATGGGCTTTGCCGCTTCCGGCGTTTGCCCGGCTGGGCCCACGCGGCGGTGGCAGCCAGGGAAAGGACGGACAGCGCAAGTCCCACTCGGAGGCCCGGCGGGGTGTATCGCAGGCTGATCTCATGCTCCCCCGGGGGCAGGCGCAGGGCCAGCAGCACCTCTAGGGCTTTCTCCGTCTCCACACACGCTCCGTCCACGGTGGCTGTCCAGCCCTCATCGGCCGGAAGCGTCAGGACAAGCAGGCGCTCCGCATCCGAACTGGTGCGGATTTCCAGATGGGAGGCGCTCACGATCTGTGTTTCGCAGCCCTCTTGCCTGAGTTTCTGCACACAGCGCTCCAGCTCTGCGCTGTCCTCGTAATACAGCACCGGCCCCGGCGCGGGCGGGATCTCCTCCGTGCCGCTCAGCTCGATTTCCAGCACCGTGCCCGGCGGATAGGCGCCCAGGCAAAGCGCGTTGGGATAGTATACATCGCTGAATTCGGCCAGCTTTACTCCGTCGCAGCGTACCACGCAGCCGGTGATGGCAGGGCTCCAGCTCTGCAGATAAAGAGTCTCCCCGCTTTCGACCGTAAGGCGCAGCCCATCCGCCTTTGCCGGGACAAAAATGGCCGCCTCCGTCCCTGTCAGCCGGCTGAAAACCAGGTTGAGATTGAGGCAGATTTCGTCTCCCATGTCCAACGCGCCGTCCGCTCCCCTGTCGGCCAGGTAAGCGATGGGCAGCATCCAGGGATTTTCCCAGACGCCGTCGGAAAGCTCCCGATAGCCCGCGTGGGCATTTTGCCCAAGAAATCGACCGACTCCCAGCAGCGCATCCGCGCTGCGGCTCTCCTCCAGATCCCCATTGGCCCAGTAATTCAAGTCGGTATGCTGGCCCATCTGGGTCAGGAAGCGGATGGTGGAGCGCTTTTCGGCAGAGCTGAAATGCACCAGCCCGGAATAGTTAAACAGCAGTGGGTCGTTCCTATTGATGACGGATCTGCTTTTCCGGATCCGGTAGAATTCTCCTTCTGCCGGGCGGGCAAGATCTATGCGCTGCTGTTCCTCAAGGATGGAGGCGCTCAAGGCGTTGAGGGGGGTGGATTGCCCCGCCTGATCCGAAAAGCTCAACCCTGTGGTAAGGCACAGCGCCGCAAGCCCCACCCCGCAGAGGAGCCGGCGCGCGGAAGCGCCGCCTTTCCTCCACAGAAGCAACAGCGTCAGCTCCACCCCAAGGAAGGCCGCTGCGAGCAGCAGCATCCAGGTTTCCTGAAACCAGAGGGGGCGCAGCGCAGTCAGCAGCAGGATCGCTCCCGCGGCAGTTCCCGGAATCAGCAGCGCCGGGACGCTCAGCCCCTCCCGGTTTTCAAAGGAGCGGGAGGCCAGAAGCAGCAGCGCAAAGGAAAAAACAAAGGACCAGCGATAGTTGAAGCAGCTGTTCTCCTCAAAGCCGTGCCAGACAAGGTTTGGCAGATAGAAGCAGGCCGACGCCAGCAGGGCCAGCAAAAGCGCGGCTCCCGCCGCCCGCTCCCGCCGGGGCAGAGCGCGGTTCAGGAAAAAGCTCATGCCCAGCAGCAGCGCCAGCGATCCGGCGTAGAGGTTGGGGCTGCCGTCATAAAACTCCCAAAAGGGGACCATGCCGATCAGCAGCTTGGAGAAAATATTCCGCTGGGAAAACAGCAGCTCCTCCCGGCAGACCGGCACGTCGACCAGCGTATACCACAGCGCAAAAAAGGTCAGGCAGAGCGCAAGGGTGCAAAGGGCTGCGCGTCGGCGCATCTTGAAAAGAGCAAGGATCACCCCGGTGATCGCAGCAGCAAAAAGCAACGCGAAGGCCAGCAGCAGGGGGGTCAGCAGCCCTTCCCCTCCGTCACCCGGCATCAACCAGCCCAGGATGCGCAGCATGGCAGGATAGGTCAATCTCGAAACCGATTCATAGGGCGTGACGGGCACGCCGCCGCTCAACGCCAGGAAGCCCGGCAGCAGCATCCATGCGGAAACGCCGCCTGCCAGCAGAGAGGCCAGGGCATAGCGCAGCAGCTTTTTCCAGGGAAGTTCCCGGAGGGAGGGAGTATCACAAGCGAGCCGCCACAGCAGGTACAGAACGGAAAAAACACAGAGCATATACCCTGTATAAAAGCAGCTGATAATGGCAAGTCCCAGGCTCAGGATATAGAGCAGCGGCTTCCCCTCTCGCCATAGTCGTTCGATCCCCAGCGCCACCAGCGGCAGAAGGAGGACTGCGTCCAGCCACATCACGCACCATGCGTAGGCGGTGTTGTATCCGCAGAGGGCATAGGCCGTAGAAAAGAGCAGGCTTGCCGGTCGAAGGCCACGGGTATGCTTCAGGTATACGCCCATGGTCAGCCCGCAGGTGCTCAGCTTCAGCAGGATGATCCCGTTCACACCCAAGGCGATCTGCTCCTTGGGAAACAGCAGCAGCAGGAGATGAAAGGGACTTGCTAGATAATAGGCGTAAAGTCCGCTCACCGGACCGCCCAGCAACTTGCCAAAGCTGTAAAAGGGGTCTGCCCGACCGAAAAAGATATCCTGATACAGGGCAAAAAAGCTCAGGTACTGGCCCCGCCCGTCAGAAATCAGGAGACTGCGGTCCCCAAAGGGAGCGATCCCCAGCAGGGCATAGAGGGCAAGCAGCAGGAAGAACGGCAGGAAAAAGCTCGCTGCCAGCAAAGGGATCTTACGCTTTTCAGACATGCGCTTCCTCCTTTTTTCCAAGCCTCCGCAGCGCCTCCGCCTCCACCTTCCGGTCGGGACTGGTCAGGAAGCGTAGATCGTTCCGGTTGGTCAGCTCCCGCATATCCTCTTCCTCATAGACCGCGCCGGGGTGGGTCAGCAGCTCTACGCCCCAGCCGCGTTTGGCAGCCTTCGCCTCCAAATCGGGCAGCAGAAGGCGGATCTTGTCATAGTCGAAGCGTCCGGAAAAGAGCACGCCCAGAAAGAGCTTTCGCTCCATCGTGCGCAGCGCGGCTCTGTGCCGGCGCAAATTCCGCCCGGCCAGCACATACAGCAGCAGGGATTTCACAATATTGATCGGATGAAAGGGCAGGATGACCGGGAGACGCCGCACAAGCAGGCCCAGCGGCTCCCGCGGGATGCGGATATAGGAAACCGGAAGCTTTTCTTCCTGTAGCACTTCCATCAAAGCGTCAAACACCACGGGGAGCATATGCCAGTGGGCATGTCCGTCCAGCCGGAGCGATTCTCCCCGCTGCTGAAACAGAGGGAGCAGAACATGGATCTGCGCGGAGAGTTCCCGCTTCAGCTCCCGGAGGTACAGAGAATGCCTTCCCGTCAGGCGGCAAAGAAGCAGTGAGACAAAGGAAACGCGAAAAACGCCCTCTTCATCCACCAAATGCGGAACCGTCTCTTTTGGCGCCACGGACCTGCCCTCCATCAGATTCAGGTGCACGGTCAGCGCAAGGCCCGTTTCCGGCAGCATGGCAAGGCAGGCATCCAGGCAGGGACTGTTGGGCATCAGGCTGATCCCGTTCAAGGCCCCGTTATAAAAGCACTGCAGGATTCTCTCTGTCTGTGCCGGAAAAAGTCCATAATCGTCCGCGTGAAACTCTGTCATTCTGTTGCTCCCGATGAATCTTCTTTTGTTCATGCGAAACTCTGACGGGCGATCCAGGCCGCCCGGGCGAAAAGCTGACCAATCCGCTTCCGTTCTCCGCGCTTATCAAGGCGGCCGCAGCGCGCTTCCGACATCAAAGTTTCATGCTGAATTCAGTTTTTAAGACATATCATGATATCATGACATTCATCGAAATACAACTTTTTTCTTGCCTATCATTCTCTTTTCTAACCCCCCATATGCTCCCATATGTGCGGCTGATCACGCAGTCTGTGGCTGCTTTGGGTTCCACTCCGCCTGGCCCTGCCCCCTGCCGAAAAGCAAAAAAGAAGAACCCTCTTCGGAGGGTTCTTCCATCATTTGATATTCGTTAGCAGGCCGTCACATAGGCCTTGATAGCGCCGGCGCCGGCGATCTTCTCAAAGCCGTCGCCCTGGGGGATGATCAGGGTGGGCGCCTGCTTCACACCGTACTGCTTGGCAAGCTCCGGGTGCTCGTCCGCCAGGATCTTGTCATAGCGGAAGCCGGCCTTGTCCATGTAGGAGCAGGCGATACGGCAGTTGGGGCAGGTGGCGGTGGCAAAGAGGATGGGCGTGGCCTCGGAAGGGGCGGTCTTCTCCTCAGGAGAAGCGGTCTCCACCGGCTTGCTCTCCGGCTTGGGGACCTCCACGGGACCCGCATGGGTCAGATGGGACCGGCCGAGATTATACTCCCGACGATCCTTATACTCCTGGGTCTTGCCCTCGTTCCAGTTCTGCACGGGGCGGTAGTAGCCGGTGATGCGGCTGTAGACCTCGGCGCTCTGGCCGCAGTGGGGGCAGGTGAAGTGCTCGCCGGTCAGGTAGCCGTGATCCTTGCACACCGAGTAGGTGGGGGAAATGGTGTAGTACGGAAGACGGTAGTTCTCCGCGATCTTGTGCACCAGGTTTGCGGCAGCCTCCCAGTCGGGCAGCTTCTCGCCCAGGAAGGCGTGGAACACGGTGCCGGAGGTGTAGCGGGTCTGCAGATCGTCCTGAATATCCAGCGCCTCGAAGACATCCTCCGTATAACCCACCGGCAGGTGGGAGCTGTTGGTGTAGTAGGGGGTGCCGCCGGGCTCGGCCGCGGTGATGATGTCGGGGAATGCTTCCACGTCGTGCTTGGCAAAGCGGTAGGAGGTGGACTCGGCAGGGGTGGCCTCCAGGTTATACAGGTCGCCGTACTGCTCCTGATAATCGCTCAGCCGCTCCCGCATGTGATCCAGCACCTGCTTGGTGAACTCCTGGCACTTGGGATCGGTCATGTCGGCACGGATCCACTTGGCGTTCAGGCCGGCCTCGTTCATGCCCACCAGGCCGATGGTGGAGAAGTGGTTCTCAAAGGTGCCCAGGTAGTGCTTGGTGTAGGGGTACAGGCCCTCGTTGAGGAGCTTGGTGATGACGGTGCGCTTGATCTTCAGGGAGCGAGCTGCCAGATCCATCAGCTTGTCGAGCCTCTGGTAGAACTCCTTCTCATCCTTGGAGAGGTAGGCCAGGCGGGGCATATTCAGGGTGACCACGCCCACGGAGCCGGTGCTCTCGCCGGAGCCGAAGTAGCCGCCGGACTTCTTGCGCAGCTCGCGCAGGTCCAGACGCAGGCGGCAGCACATGGAGCGCACGTCGGAGGGCTCCATATCGGAGTTGATGTAGTTGGAGAAGTAGGGGGTGCCGTACTTGGCGGTCATCTCGAAGAGGAGCTTGTTGTTCTCGGTGGGAGACCAGTCAAAGTCCCGGGTGATGGAGTAGGTGGGGATGGGGTACTGGAAGCCGCGGCCGTTGGCGTCGCCTTCGATCATGACGTTGATGAAGGCCTTGTTCACCAGGTCCATTTCGGCCTTGCAGTCGCCATAGGTGAAGTCCATCTCCTTGCCGCCCACGATGGCGGGCAGATCCTTCAGGTCATTGGGCACGGTCCAGTCCAGCGTGATGTTGGAGAAGGGAGCCTGGGTGCCCCAGCGGCTGGGGGTGTTCACGCCGAAAACGAAGGACTGGATGCACTGCTTGACTTCCTTGTAGCTCAGGTTGTCCACCTTCACGAAGGGAGCAAGATAAGTGTCAAAGGAGGAGAAGGCCTGGGCGCCGGCCCATTCGTTCTGCATGATGCCCAGGAAGTTCACCATCTGGTTGCAGAGGGTGGACAGGTGGCTCGCCGGGGAGGAGTTGATCTTGCCCGGGATGCCGAGGCCCTGCTGAATGAGCTGCTTCAGGCTCCACCCGGCGCAGTAGCCGGTGAGCATGCTCAGGTCGTGCAGGTGGATCTCGCAGTTGCGGTGGGCGTCGGCGATCTCCTGGTCATAGACCTCGGAGAGCCAGTAGTTGGCGGTGATGGCGCCGGAGTTGGAGAGGATCAGGCCGCCCACGGAGTAGGTGACGGTGGAATTCTCCTTCACGCGCCAGTCAGTGACGTTCAGGTACTTGTCCACAGTCTCCTTGTAGTCCAGGTAGGTGGACTTCATGCTGCGCAGTTTCTCCCGCTGCTTGCGGTAGAGAATGTAGGCCTTGGCCACCTGCTCATAGCCGCCGCGGGACAGAACGGCCTCCACGCTATCCTGAATATCCTCCACAGCCACCTTGCCGTCCTTGATTTTCGGCAGGAAGTCGGCGGAGACCTTCAGTGCCAGAAAGTCGATCACGCTCTCGTTATACTCGGTCTTGGTGGCGTCAAATGCCTTCTGAATCGCATCGGCGATCTTCTTGATGTCAAAATCGACGACCTTGCCGTCTCTCTTTACGACCTGATACATGGTTTTTATCCTCCCCTGTTTCTCTGCGGGCGGCTATTGGCCGCGCCAACGATTTTTTCTCTCTATTCTACGCCTCTGACCTGGACGGCGGGCACAGTTGGCCGCACCGCCTCCGCCAGGGCGTGCATCTCTTCTCCTGTGAAGGCTCCCAAGCCCTCGATGGCGATCACATCGCCGGAATCCTTGAACTGCTGCAGGTAGTATTCCCTGGCGCCGGCGATCCATTGGGCCGCCTCCACCAGACTTTCCCGGGTGTGCAGGCCCTTGACCACCGTGGTGCGGAACTCGTATTCCACCGGGCCGCTGAGCAGGTAGTTCTTCGTCCTCTCCACCGGGCCCAGATCAAAGCCGGGTACCCCAACGGTCTTGGCGTACAGGGCCGGGCTGTTCTTGATATCTACCGCCACCCGGTCCACCAAGCCCTCCTCTACCAGCGCCTGCAGGCGCTCGGGGAAGGAACCGTTGGTGTCCAGCTTCACGGCGTAGCCCAGGTCCTTGACTTTCCGGAGGAAATCCGCCATATCCTTGTGCAGCAGCGGTTCGCCCCCGGTGACGGCCACCCCGTCCAGAATGCCCTTACGCTTGCGGAGGAAGGCCAGCACGGTATCCGCTCCGTCCTCATCCCCCTGCAGCCGCTCCGGCAGCACCAGCGGCGCGTTGTGGCAGAAGGGGCAGCGGAAGTTGCAGCCGCCGGTGAAGACGGTGCAGGCCACATGGCCGGGATAATCCAACAGCGTCAGCTTTTGCAGGCCAGATATACGCATCGCCGCACTCCTCCTTTTTGATCGCAGGCCCCATGATAGTCCCATCTTGTTATCTTGTCAAGAGGGTAAACACAAAATATAGAAAGTTTAACCGAGCTGTAACCAGTTTGAACACAAAATATAGTGCCAGGTGGGATTTTGTTCCCGCCTGACACCGATTGACATTTTACCTGAATTTGCGGCGTTTTGCAAGCCCCTGCGGCAAAAAAGATTTTACAAAGCGAGGGCTCTGTGCAGTTGCCCTTCTGTGCAAATCGTGGTATACTGATTACCAACAACACACAAGAAGGAGTGTGCCAGTATGTGCGGAATCGTAGGCTATGTGGGGGCAGAGCAGGCCGGCCCCATTTTGCTGGACGGGCTTGAACGCTTGGAGTACCGGGGCTATGACTCAGCCGGTATCGCCGTTCTCTCGCCGGAGAAGGGTCTGCAGGTGAAAAAGGCCAAGGGTCGGCTGAAGGTTCTCAGCGCCCTGGTGGACGGAGGAAAGGCCGTGGACGGCTGCCTCGGCATCGGTCACACCCGCTGGGCTACCCACGGACAGCCCAACGACGTGAACTCCCATCCCCATCTCAGTGAGGACAGCCGCATCGCCGTGGTCCACAACGGCATCATTGAAAACTATGTGGAAATCAAGGAATTTCTGATGGCCCAGGGCGTCACCTTCCGTTCGGAGACGGACACGGAGGTGGTAGCCCAGCTGCTGGCCTACCACTACCGGGAGACCCATGATATCATGGCCGCCGTCTACCGGGTGCTGCACCGCATCGAAGGGGCCTACGCGCTTGGCATCCTCTGCGCCGACCTGCCGGACGCCTTTATCGCCGCCCGGAAGGACGCGCCGCTGCTGCTGGGCTATGGCGAGGGCTGCAGCTTCATCGCCTCCGATGTGACCGCTATTATCAAGCACACCCGGGAAGTCTCCTATATGGAGGACGGCGAAGTGGCCGTGGTGCGCGCCGACGGGATCCGGGTGTTCAATTCTCTGGGTCAGTCGGTGGAAAAGGAGCACAGCTTCATCGACTGGGACGTGAGCGCCGCGGAAAAGGGCGGCTACGCCCATTTCATGTTCAAGGAAATCATGGAGCAGCCCGAAGCCGTGCGGAAGACCCTCTCCCCCCGGATGAAGGATCGCCGCGTGGTGTTTGACGAGCTGAAGCTCACACCGGAGGAGATAAAGGACCTGCAGCGCATCGTCATCGTGGCCTGCGGCTCCAGCTACCATGTGGGCATGGTGGGCAAGTACAATCTGGAGCGGCTGCTGCGCCGCCCGGTCGAGACCATGCTTGCCTCTGAATTCCGCTACTGCGACCCGCTGGTGGACGAGAAGACCCTGGTCATCGTCATCAGCCAGTCCGGCGAAACGCTGGATACCATGGCCGCTCTCCGGAAGGCCAAGAGCCTGGGGGCCCACATCCTTTCCATCGTGAACGTGGTGGGTTCTTCCATCGCCCGGGAGTCGGACGATGTGTTGTACACCTGGGCCGGGCCCGAGATTGCCGTTGCCACCACCAAGGCCTACAGCACCCAGCTGGTGCTGCTGGACATGCTGGGGCTGTATTTCGGGGACATTTTGGGCAGTATTTCTCCGGCGGAGTATGACAGCATTGTGGAGGAGCTGCAGGCCCTGCCCGCCAAGATGGAGGAAGTGCTGGAGAACACCGATCGCATCAAGTACCTGGCCTCCCGCTGCTTCAACCACAGCTCCATCTTCTTCATCGGCCGCAACCTGGACTATGCGCTGGGGCTGGAGGGCAGCCTGAAGCTGAAGGAGATTTCCTACATCCACTGCGAGGCCTACGCAGCGGGCGAGCTGAAGCACGGCACCATTTCTCTGATCGAGGATGGCACCCTGGTGCTGGCGCTGTGCACCTACGCACCGCTGTTTGACAAGAGCCTGTCCAACATCGTGGAGGTCAAGGCTCGTGGCGCGGACATCGTGGCTCTGACGGATGACAGCCACGGCAGCGAGCTGCGCAAGACCGTGGACAATGTGCTGACCATTCCCGACACCCACACCATTCTCAAGCCCTCCCTGGGCGTGATCCCGCTGCAGATCTTTGCCTACTACATGGCGCTGCAGCGCGGCTGCGACATCGACAAGCCCCGGAACCTGGCGAAATCTGTCACCGTAGAATAAGATAATATGCCCGGAGCGGGAAACCGCTCCGGGCATGTTGGTATTTGCCGGATCCTGGTATTTTGGTCGGATCATGAAAAAAAGAATAGACAAGAGCGTCAATGAGGGGTATAATAGGGAAAACTGGCGCAGTCCGGGAATCCGTTCTGGAAGCGCAGTTTAATAAATTATGGAGGCTAACAACATGAAAAAAATTACTGCTATGCTTCTGGTTCTGGTAATGGTCTTTGCTCTGTGCGCCTGCGGCGGCCAGAAGGGCCCCAACGGCACCTTCAAGCTCACCGGGCTTGAGATGAATGGCGAGGATTACTCCGAGTACCTGTCCATGCTGGGCTATGACCAGTACTCCATCACCTTCAACTCCAACGGCACCGGCACTCTGGACGCCGGCGGCAGCAGCATCTCCTTCACTTGGGACAGCTCCAACCTGGATGACGGCACCGACAAGATCCCCTACACCTTCAGCGGCAACAGCGTCTCCATCGAGACCAGCGGCGTCAAGATGACCTTCACCAAGTAAGGAAAACCTTCAAGCAATTTCCGCCCCGGGAATTCCCGGGGCGGTTTTTTTCGCCAAACAGGCGCCGGGCGGGAGAGAAAGCCTCTCTCCCGCCCGGCGCTTCTTCTTGCTTTAGCGCTTCCGGCTCACGCTGTCTGCCAGGGCCAGGATCTCCGCATCCGTCCAGGGGCGGGGTTCCGGCTCAGGCTCTTCTTCCTCCTCTGCCGCCGCGGCAGCAGCTTCCGCCTCTGCTCGGCGTTTTCTCAGGATCCGGCGCGAAAGGGCAAACAGCACTGTGCCCAGGATCAGCGCCACGCCCGACGCCCGGAACACCTGTGCCAGTTTCTCATAGCCGTCCCAAAACAGCGGTACCGCGAGATCGGCCGCGCCCAGGGTCAGCCCGCCGATCAGCAGGCCCAGCAAGCTCTTTTTGTTCACGATCTTTTTGAGGGGCAGCTCCGGGAAAATGGCCTTGGCCCCCAGCACAAAGGCGCCCAGCAGGGCCGCCAGCAGGAACAGCCAGCTCACCGCCTTGCCCGCGATGGGACCCAGCAGCATGGTCCAGAGGCCCGTGGCCGCTGTCCAGATGGCCCAGCCCAGGGCCCACATGGGCACCAGCACGAAAACACGCACCGCCAGCGGCAGCTGCAAGATCCTTTGCCGCAGCCCGGCCCGGAGGCCCGTGGCCTCGGCCGCCGTCTCCTCTTCTTCCTCATCGGCGCTGCCGTCATCATCGCCGCCGTCGCCGTCCAGATCGTCCCCGGTGTCGTTATCATTCTGCACGATGGCCACCGGGTTCAGATCCTGCTCCTCCGCCAGCAGCGCATCCGGCGAAGGGAAAAGGCCGCCTACCAGCACGCTTGCCGAGGTAAACAGCGCCACGCCGGCCTTCGCCGCCCGGCTCCGCTGTTTTTTCTTTTTCTCTTCCTCGGAGAGCTGCTCCTGTTCCTCCGGCGCAGATTCCTCCGCCGGGACCTTTGCTTTCGTTTCCTTCTGGCTCATCAGGCTCCCTCCCCTCTTCTTTTTCTGTATCATACGCCGGATTTTTGACGCTGTCAAATTCCTTTTGTTCCATGAAAAACGCGCGCTGCAAAAGGCGGCTGTCATTGCGAGCCAGTGCGCACACTGGCGTGGCAATCCGTTTTTTGCAAAGGAAATACGGATTCCCACACCAGTGACGTCGGTCACTGGTTCGGAATGACAGGGATTTCGCCTTTTGCAACGCGCTTATGATGCCAAACTCAGCCCGCCGCCTGGATCTTCCGGAGCTCCTCTTCCTCCAGCACCCGGTAGGCCACCTTGCCCACCAGGGTCTTGGGCAGATCTTCCCTAAACTCAATGTCATAGGGCATGGCATACTTGGCGATGTGCTTGCGGCAGTAGTCCAGCAGCTCCTGCTTGGTCTCATCGTTGGCAGGAACGCCCGCCGCCAGCTTCACGAAGGCTTTGACCTTCTGCATCTTGTAGGAATCGGGCACGCCGATGACACAGCTCATCTGGATCTTCTCGTGGGCGTCCAGGATATTCTCGATCTGAGCGGGATAGACGTTGTAGCCGGAGGAGATGATCATCCGTTTGGCCCGGCCCTTGAAGAAGATGAAGCCCTCCTCGTCCATCACGCCCAGGTCTCCGGTGTAGACCCAGGTCAGTCCGTCGGCGTGATGGCGCAGGGTCTGGGCAGTCTCCTCGGGGTGCTTCATGTATTCCTTCATCACCGTGGGACCGGCAAGCAGGATCTCGCCCTCGGTGCCGTAGGGCAGCTCCCTGTCGGTACCCGGCTCCACGATCTTGATGTACACATCGGAGAAGGGGATGCCGATGCTGCCTTCCTTGGCCTTGGTCAGCGGGGTCAGGCAGCAGGCGGTGACGGTCTCGGTGGTGCCGTAGCCCTCCCGCACCTGGATGCCGGCCTTGTGCTCGGCCAGGAATTTATCGAACTTCTTCTTCAGCTCGATGGAAAGACTGTCGCCGCCGGAGAACACGCCCTTCAGGCAGCTCAGGTCCGCCCCCTTCATGCTGGGCAAACGCAGCAGCGCCTCATACAGCGTGGGCACGCCGGCAATAAAGTTGCAGCGGTGCTTCACCAGATCCTTGGCATAGGTCTTGGCGGTGAACTGGGGGATCAGGATGCAGCGGCCGCCCTGGGAGAGCATGGTGTGCACGCAGACGCCCAGGCCGAAGCCGTGGAACAGGGGCATGGCGGCCAGCATCTTGTCTCCGGGGGTAAAGATGGGGTTGGCGGCGATGACCTGCTGACCCAGGGCGTTGAAGTTCTTGTTGGTCAGCACGATCCCCTTGGTGGTGCCGGTGGTGCCGCCGGAGTAGAGGATCACCGCGGGATCCTCGCTCTTGCGGCGGACGGCGTACTCGCCCTTCACCGTCTCCGCCCCCGCCAGGAAGTCCTTCCACAGCACCACCTTGTCGGCGTTCTTGGGCACCTTCTTCTGGAACTGGGGCTTGGCGTGCTTCTTGACGGCCTTGATGATGGGGTCAATGACATTCTTCACCGCAAAGCCCAGCTTCATCACGGGGGAAAGGGCGTCGGCAATACTGGCGATGACCAGGTGCTTGACCCGGGTATTGGGCAGGATATTGGCGAACTTCGGGTAGAACATATTCAGGGTGATCGCCGTCTCGCTTTCGGACTCGTTCAGGTAGAACTCGATCTCCTTCTCGGCAGAGAGCGGGTGGATCATATTGGCGATGGCGCCGATGCGGTTCACGCCGTAGAACAGGAACACGGCCTGGGGGCAGTTGGGCATGGCAATGGTGACCTTGTCCCCCTCCCGAACGCCCAGGGCCTTCAGGGCCTTGGCGCACTGTTCGATCTGACGGATCATGTCGGGGTAAGCGGTGGGCTGTCCCTGAAAATCGAAGGCGATGTTTTGGGGGTACTGCTCCGCGATCTTCTTCACGGCGTCGAACATGGAGCCTTCAAAATACTCCAGATGCATGGGAACCTGGCCCATCCAGGGCTCCCACGGAGTCTTGGCAGTGATCTTCTCCATTACAATAACTCTACTCCTTATTGATACTCGAACCCGCTGGGCTCGCCAATGGGCTGATCCAGCAGCTCGGGGTGGGCAAAGATATGCTTGACCAGCTTCAGGCTCCGGACGAAATAGAAGCCGTCGGCGATCCGCTCGTCCAGGGTGGCACCGATTTCCATCACATCCCGGATCTGCTTGGTGCCATCCTCCATCACCATCTCCTCCTTGTGGATGGTGCCGATGGTGACCATGATGCTGTTGGTGCCGTAGTTGTTCAGATGGTGGTACACCGCAGGGCCCTTGATGCTGCCCAGGTTTGACAGCAGCACCGTGGAATAGTTGGTGTCGCCGTCGGTGAGGGCCTTGGGGTTCACGCCCCAGAAGTCCAGATACCGGATGATGCGGATGATCGGCATCAGCACCAGGCGGGGGATCTTGGCAAAGGCGTCGATGGTGGAATCGATGCCGCCGGTGGAGTGCTCGCTCTTCTTGGCCTCCTTCACCTGGCCTGCGATGCGGTAGCTCAGGCTGTCCAGGGTGTCCTCATCCTTGGGGGTGAAGAACATCAGCGCCTCCTCGGCGTGATCGGTGAAGCGGCGCTTGGCCACAAAGCTCAGGCTGATCTCATTGCGCTCGTACATCCGCCGGCCCTGGATAAAGCGGTTCATCTTGGGCCGCTCTTTGATCATACGCGCCACCGCCACGATAAAGCAGTGGAACACGGTGGTCTTATAATCCGGGTGCTGAGCGTTCTTCTTTTCAATATACTTCAGCAGCTCGGTCACGTCGATCTTGTCGTTGAGATAGACCTCCGCGTCGGTACGCTGGGGCATGATGTGCATCATGATGGTGGTCAGTCCCGACACATCCCGAACCCAACGGGCGTCCCGCCGGTCGCCCAGGCGTCTCTTTCTCTTTTCCTCCATGGGGGCTCCTCCTTCTCCAGTATGGGGCTTCCAAATTGGTATTGTACCGTATATGACGGAAAATTACAAGAAATTTAACTAATTTTGTCGGAGATTTTTCAATAGGCCGCAAAAAAGATTGCCACACCGGTGACATTGGTCACAGGTGTGGCAATCGGTATCCTTTTGCCCCAAAGGGCAGCTGCTTTATTTTTTCTTTTTCCCGAAGATGCCGGTGGAGGCTTTGCTCAGATCCCGCTCGCCCATGGCGGCGGCAAACTGCCGCAGGGCCTCCTTCTGGCTGGCGTTCAGGCTCCGGGGCACGCCCACCTTCACGGTGACGAACTGATCGCCCCGGGTGCTGGGGCTGCGCAGCCGTAGGGAGGCATGCCCACATGCCTCCGGAGAGCTTGAACGGCGGAGCAATCAGGGGATCGCTCCCTACGGCTTGCAATGACATGTTTGGGGGGTTGTCTACACATTGATTGCCACACCAGCGACATCGGTCACTGGTGTGGCAATGACAGGTTTGAGGGGCTGTCTACACCTTGCAACCGCCCGGCGGGCAGTTATTCATGATCGGGCATAGCCCTTGTTCACTATCAGTGCCTGAAGGCGCAAGTACGGTCTGGCACGTACGAAGGGGCTGTGACTTGCTTCCCGTAAACGGGTCTTGATTGGCATTTTGTCCTCTTTCATCTGATTCTGGATGTACGCTGTTCTTTTCTTTGTCTCTTTTCCTACCGTAAATATGATGCAGAAGCGTCCGTGCGGTTATTACCCGAATCGTTCCGCCAAAAAGATGGCAGCCCGGGATTGTGTAGCCCTGGCAGCGTCCTCCGCAGAGCAGTCGCCTGCAAAGAACTTTTCAGCTTCTTCGTTCATTATTTGCGTTAGCTCCGGGTATCGGTTCATCAATGCCACCGGACGAGAAAGCAGTTCCTTGAAAATACTAACCGCATATTCGTCTAGTGTAATATATTCCCGCTTCGGATCATACCAAAACCCCGTTGTTTTTCCACTCTCCAAAAGCCTTGTCAGAGATGTTTTAGAAGCGGGAAGGACAAAACGCGGATCGTCCGGCAGGTCTTGCGTAAAGGCGTATTCCATAAAAGCCCAAGCGCCCTCTTTATGGAGACTCGATTTTGCAATCGAAAAAGCATCAGGGACAGTAAGGCCAACTCCCATTCCCGGAGCGAAGCAGTAATCATCTCCGCGTTGTACTTGCCAGAACAGCAGTCGCCCTATGCCGGGAAAGCTGTCATGGTAAAACAAATAGGGAACTTCATCGCGTGAGAGGCCTGACTCATCAGGAGTTGCCAACATACAGCTTTTTAGCAAGTCTACATACTCCGGAGTATCGAACTCGCATGTACCGTGCATGGAATCTATGTGATTTGCTTGATACATATTGCTGAGCCATTCCCACATTACGGTACGAGAGCATTCAGCCGTAATATAACGCATGCTTCCACTCTCAATTTCCGGCAGACTCATGGTATCCATGAAGCTCATTTCCTCAGTAACAAGGTCTGGGCGTGTACAAACCATCGTATATAGCTCCATGTCGATGGGAAGCGTATACAATTTCCCATCCAGCATCATGGCATCCAAGATGCTTGGGAACAGGCTGTCACGATTTACAACTGTACTGTTATCAAGATAGGGAAGCAAATCTTCAAAAACTGCTTCATTCTGGTAGGAAGTAAACATACTGCCTGTACCCGTAAAAAACAAATCCGGGCCTTCGCCTGCTACAATCTTGGCCTGTAAAGTGGAATCATTCGGATCAACATATTCAACTTGAATATGATACCTGCTGTTGTCGCGATTGAAGCCGTCAACCAGGGCAGGAAGCATTTCTGCAGAATAAGGCGCCCAAAGAAGAAGCTCCTCTGTTTTGGGAATCTCACCATACACCAGATAGTCCATACTGGATTGATTTCTTCCTGCGAGTAAAAACACAGTTCCTATTTGATATATTGTATTATACGGAGCGGAAATCCCGTTTTCCCGAAAACAAAATACCGCTTGGATTTCACTGTCATCTGGTAAGAGCTGTGCCAATTCACCATCCATTCGAAGAAGCATTCTGTCATCGGCAAAGCCGATGCCCGCGAGCAGGCTGTCCGGATCGGAATACACCGTTTCAAATGTGAATTGCTCTGGGGAAATGAGGCGTTCCACATGGGCAGCATTATCGCCGCCATCCAGAGATGAACTATACAGCGCCACCGCTAAACCTTGGGGCGAAAGCGCCTGAGAGATAAATAAACCGCCCTCCAAATGCCGCTGGTTCAGTATCACTCCGTCTGTACTTATTTGGTACAGCGTTGATGCATCGAGCAAATAAAAGCAGCTATCGGTATACAAAAGAGAGTAAAAACTTGCTCCTTGCGAAAAAGGCAACTCCAGAGGGATCGATGTCGCAAGCCCTCCGTCTTTATCAAAAAGGAGCAGGGACAGAGCATACTGATCCTGGCGGTTTTCCACATCATACTTTTGAGCGTTTTTCCAAAAGAGCGGGTAGTCACCAGCCAGGACTGCCACCCCATCGGCGGATGGGCAGCAGGCGTGAAGATAGGAAATGTCACTTGGTATTGGATAAGATAGCAGTTCTCCGTTATCATAGTTATAGTTATACAGGAGCGGCTTGTTGCTGGCATCCATCCCGCAGAGATAGATTGATTTACCGACAGCATACTGAGATACCGCCGAAACCATTTCGCCAGGTAATTTTTCATGTACAAGCTGATAACCATAGGCGCTTTCAGGGCTGGATATACTGTCATCACGATCCGATGGCGTAGTCTTTCCTCCGCAAGCAGGAAGGAAAAGACAGAGGACAATAATTAGGATGAAGCTCGTCCACTTCTTTTTCATGATATACCTCCCCTATACTGATCCCTGATAGAAATCTCGGAATCTTTCCGGCCAGAATTGCGTCATGCTTCGTTTCGTCAGCACAAGCTCCGGATCGTCTCGCTTCCGTGAAGCATCACGAAAGCTCGCTCCCTCCGCCGCGCCTCCTCTTCCCATCAGAGCAGGCGCTTTGATGGGAGCCCTGGGATTGGCCTTATATAGCCATGATGCCCTGCGGCCTTCGCCTCGTCTGGCGCAAATTCTGCTCGGAAATCATTCTCGACCTTTCTATCAGATATCAGTATGAATCTCGTTTTTGAAGCTTCACCCTGAATATGCGCCAACAGGCGGATTCCTTTCATTCGCCCGAAAAAAAATCTCCCCCGGCCGGTAGCGGTCGGGGGAGAACGCTTTATTTTTTCTTTTTCCCGAAAATGCCGGTGGAGGCTTTGCCCAGATCCCGCTCGCCCATGGCGGCGGCAAACTGCCGCAGGGCCTCCTTCTGGCTGGCGTTCAGGCTCCGGGGCACGCCCACCTTTACGGTGACGAACTGGTCGCCCCGGGTGCTGGGGCTGCGCAGGTAGGGGATGCCCTTGCCCCGCAGGCGGAAGGTGGTGCCGGGCTGGGTGCCCTCGGGAATGGTATACTTCACCTTTCCGTCCAGGGTAGGCAGCTCCAGCTCCGCGCCGAGGGCCGCCTGGGCGTAGCTGATTTCCTGCTCCATGTAAACATTGGCGCCCTCCCGCTCAAAGATGGCGTGGGGCCGGACGATGACGGAGATCAGCAGGTCCCCGGCGGGGCCGCCGTTGACGCCGGCATTGCCGTAGCCAGCCCGGGAGATGCTCTGCCCATCGTCGATGCCGGCGGGGATCTTCACGGTCATCTTGTGCTGGCGGCGGATCTTGCCCAGGCCCCGGCAGGTCTTGCAGGGCTGGTGGATGATCTTGCCGGTGCCGCGGCACTTCTGACATGGGCCCATACTCTGGGCCATGCCGAAGGGGGTGCGCTGGGTGGTGCGGACGCTGCCGCTGCCCTTGCAGTCCGGGCAGACCTCGGCGGTGGTGCCGGGGGCGCAGCCGCTGCCCTTGCAGTCCGGGCACTGTTCGATGCGCTGCGTCGTGACCTCCTTCTCGCAGCCGAAGGCGGCCTCCTCAAAACTGATGTTCACCTGGGCGCGCACATTGTCGCCCCGGCGGGGGGCGTTGGGATTCTGCCGGGCGCCGCCGCCGAAGCCGAAGCCGCCGAACAGGTCCCCGAACAGGTCGCCCAGATCCCCGAAGCCGCCAAAGCCGCCGAAGCCGCCGGCGTCGTAGCCCGCGTTGGGATCGAAGGCTGCGTGGCCGAACTGGTCGTAGCGCTTGCGCTTCTCCTCGTCGGACAGCACCTCATAGGCTTCGTTGGCCTCCTTGAAGCGCTCTTCGCAGGCCTTGTCCCCCGGGTGCAGGTCCGGGTGGTTCTCCTTGGTGATCTTCCGGTATGCTTTTTTGATCTCCTCGGCGCTGGCGTCCTTCTGAACGCCCAGAACCTCATAATAATCTCGTTTTTCTGCCATGGGATTTCTCCTTGTTACGCACCATGAGCTGAGGATCGCTCCTCAGCTCAGTGGCGTGATCGTGCGGGGATAATGTGATAGGAAAGAGAGGATAGGGAAAATGAATCATGAATACTGAATCATGATGGTGTGCCGCTTCGCGGCACGGATTTCAATCCATCCCCGAAGGGGATACCGCAATTCTTCATTCTTCATTCTTCATTCTTCATTTTACTTGTCGTCGTCCACCACGGTGTAGTCGGCGTCGTAGTAGTCCTGACCGCCCTGGCCGCCCTGGGGACCCTGAGGACCCTGCTGGTTCTGGCTGGGATCAAAGCCCTGGCCGGGCTGGCCGCCCGCCTGCTGATACAGCTTCTCGCTGATCTTGTAGAAGGCCTGGGTCAGCTCTTCGGTGGCGCTCTTGATGGCGGCGGAATCGGTGCCGGTGAGGGCAGTCTTCAGGTTCTGGAGCTTGCCTTCAACCTCGGCCTTCTCCGCGCCGTCCAGCTTGTCGCCCAGCTCCTGGATGGTCTTCTCGGTCTGGTAAACCATCTGGTCGCCCTGGTTGCGGATGTCGACCTCTTCCTTGCGCTTCTGGTCCTCGGCGGCGTACATCTCGGCTTCCTTCACGGCCTTGTCGATGTCTTCCTTGGACATGTTGGTGGAGGCGGTGATGGTGATGTGCTGCTCCTTGCCGGTGCCCAGATCCTTGGCGGAGACGTTCACGATGCCGTTGGCGTCGATATCGAAGGTGACCTCGATCTGCGGCACGCCGCGGCGGGCCGGGGCGATGCCGTCCAGGTGGAAGCGGCCCAGGCTCTTGTTGTAAGCGGCCATCTCGCGCTCGCCCTGCAGGACGTTGACCTCAACGGAGGTCTGGTTGTCCGCGGCGGTGGAGAAGACCTGGCTCTTGCGGGTAGGAATGGTGGTGTTGCGCTCGATGAGCTTGGTGCACACGCCGCCCAGGGTCTCGATGCCCAGAGACAGCGGGGTCACGTCCAGCAGCAGGATGCCCTTCACATCGCCGCCCAGAACGCCGCCCTGGATGGCAGCGCCGATGGCCACGCACTCGTCGGGGTTGATGCCCTTGAAGCCTTCCTTGCCCACCAGGGACTTGACCATATCCTGCACGGCGGGGATGCGGCTGGAGCCGCCCACCAGCAGGACCTTGCTGATGTCGCTGGGCTGCAGGCCGGCGTCGGACAGAGCCTGACGCACGGGGCCGGCGGTCTTTTCCACCAGGTGGTGGGTCAGCTCATTGAACTTGGCCCGGGTCAGGGTCACGTCCAGGTGCTTGGGGCCGGTGGCGTCGGCAGTGATATAGGGAAGGTTAATGTTGGAGGTGGTGACGCTGGAGAGCTCCACCTTGGCCTTCTCGGCGGCCTCGCGCAGACGCTGCATGGCAACCTTGTCCTGGCTCAGGTCGATGCCCTCGGTCTTGCGGAACTCCTCCACCAGATACTGGGTGATGCAGGCGTCAAAGTCGTCGCCGCCCAGGCGGTTGTTGCCGGCAGTGGCCAGAACCTCGATGATGCCGTCGCCGATCTCCAGCACGGACACATCGAAGGTGCCGCCGCCCAGGTCGTAGACCATGATCTTCTGGTCGCTCTCTTTGTCCAGGCCGTAGGCAAGCGCCGCCGCGGTGGGCTCGTTGATGATGCGCTTGACTTCAAGGCCGGCGATCTTGCCGGCGTCCTTGGTGGCCTGGCGCTGGGCATCGGTGAAGTATGCGGGAACGGTGATGACCGCCTCGGTGACGGGCTGGCCCAGATACGCCTCGGCGTCCGCCTTCAGCTTCTGCAGCACCATGGCGGAGATTTCCTGGGGGGTATAGGCCTTGTTGTCGATGGTGACTTTGTAATTGGAGCCCATCTCGCGCTTGATGGAGGAGATGGTGCGGTCGGGGTTGGTGATGGCCTGGCGCTTTGCCACCTGGCCCACCATACGCTCGCCGGTCTTGGCGAAGGCCACCACAGACGGGGTTGTGCGGGCGCCTTCGGCGTTGGAGATGACGGCAGCCTCGCCGCCTTCCATCACGGCTACGCAGCTATTGGTTGTACCAAGATCAATACCGATAATTTTACTCATTGTTGTTTCCTCCTGCTATATCCATTATTTTTTTAACTGATTTATGGAAACGGCTTCCGCCGGTTTCTACGTTTGTAAGATCCTTCGCTTACGCTCAGGATGACATGCTCTGAAAACCGAAAACTCAAAACTGAAAACTAATTTGCCACCTTGACCATGGCGAAGCGGATCACCTTTTCGCCGATCATAAAGCCGTCCTGAAATACCTCGACGATCACGTTTTCGCCCTGCTCTTCGTCATCCACATGCATGACGGCGTTGTGGAGGTTGGGATCAAAGGTCTTGCCCAGGCTTTCGATCTTCTTCACGCCCAGCTTCTCCAGCGTAGTGTTGAACTGGGTCATGATCATCTCCACGCCCTTGCGGTAGGCCTCGTCCTCCGTACCCTGCTTCAGGGCCCGCTCCAGGTTATCGTACACCGGCAGGAACTTCTGCACGGTGTCGGCCTTGATGTCGCCGTAGAGATTGTCCTTTTCCTTCTGGCTGCGGCGGCGGAAGTTGTCGTACTCGGCGCAAATGCGCAGGTACTTGTCGTTGAGGGCGGCCTTTTCCTTCTCCAGGGCTTCCTTCTCCGCCTCCAGGGCGGCCCGCTCCTCGTCCTTTTTCCTGCCGAATTTCTTTTCTTTCTTTTCAGGCTTCTTTTCTTCCTTTTCCTCGACCTGAACTTCTTCCTCTTTCGCCTCGGTCTCTTCGGTCTCGGGGGAGGTTTCCTTCTTATCTTCGTTCATGTCCGTCGTCCAACTCCTTGATGATCAACTTATTGTGCATCCCCTCGGGGGGTGCTTCGCCGCCGCCCAGGCGGCGGGATAAGCCCGCGGCCAGGAGGCTCAGCTTGGCGGCCACGGCGGAATAGTCCATTCTGGTGGGGCCAACCACGCCGATCAGGCCCCGGGTATTATCGCCGGCATCGTAGCTTGCGATGACAACGCTGGAATCCTTCAGCTCCTCCGCCACGTTTTCCGGTCCGATCAGCACCCGGACCTCATCGCTGCCGCCCAGATTCTCCGCCGCCGGGAGAATGTAGCCCCCGCCGGAGAGGTAGCTCATGAGCTTGTGGGCCTTGTCCGGATCCCGGAACTCCGGCTGGCTCAAAAGCCTGTTCTCGCCGGAGAGGAAGGCGGTGGGGGTGTTGGCCTCGGTCAGCGTCTCCAGCACGAAGGAGGCGATCACCGCCGTGAGGCCCAGCGTATCGTCCGCCGCACGCTCGGCGGCATGGATCCGCACCCGCGTGATCTCTTGTTCGGGCACGCCGGTAAAGCTGGCGTTGAACAGGGTCGAGAGGCGTTTCACCATATCCTGATCCACGGACACCGGCAGGTGGGCCAGCTTGCTCTTTACCGCGTTGGTGGAAAGCATCAGGACGATGATGAAGTTGTTGGCGTCCACATAGATCAGGTCGAAGCGCTTCACCGTCACCGAGCTCTGGGCCGTCAGGGCCAGGGCGGGATAATCGGTGAGCTGGGAGGCCAGCTTGCTCACGTCCTTGATGGTGTCGTCCAGCTCCTGGAGCTTCTGGTTCAATCGGCGGTTGAGCTCCTCGGATTCCTCCATGGAGAGCTTCTGCTTTTCCATGAGCTCGTTGACATACATGCGGTAGCCCATGGGGGTGGGAACCCGGCCCGCCGAGGTGTGGGGCTGCTCCAGGTAGCCCAGGCTCACCAGCTCCGCCAGCTCGTTGCGAATGGTAGCGGAGGAGCAGCGCAGCTCCCCGCTCTGGGCAATCGCCTTGCTGCCCACCGGCTCCGCCGTGCGGATGTACTCATCCACCACAGCGGCCAGGATTTTCTTTTTCCGTTCGCTGATTCCCATGTCGTCCTCGCAAACGCTCTTGCCGGCGAGGGGTGCCTCGCAAGCTCCGCACGCTCCATGTTCTGTGCCGGGCAGCCGATTTTAGCACTCGCGGTCTTCGACTGTTGGCACTCTCACCTTTCGAGTGCTAATATAGCACCATCCCGGGTCCCTGTCAAGAGGGTTGGGCGGAAAAGGCGGGAAAATTCACAGTTTGGACAAGAAAAAGTTTCCAGAATATTATGTTTACAAAGGCAGAAAAAAGGATTAAAATGGAAGAAACTAAACTTGGGGGAGGCGCGCTATATGCTGGAACGGAACTTCATCGAAGTATACGATAAATTCAAGCTGCAGTTTTATCGCAAGATTTTTGAGCTGGTGCGGGAACGGGACGGGTCTCTCTCCGCCATGGAGGGCTTTTCGCTGGAAATCATCCGCATGCTGGATCAGCCTACGGTGAGCCAGTTTGCCGATTTTCTGAACATCTCTCAGTCCAACGCCACCTATAAGGTGAACAACCTGATCAAAAAGGGCTATCTGGAGCGGCAGAATTCCCAGGTGGATCGGCGGGAATACCACTTGATTCTTTCGGAGAAGTATTATAACTACATGCATCTGCTCACAGCCTATGAGCTGCAGGTGGTGGAGCGGATGAAGCAGCGCTTTTCTCCCGAGGATGCGGGCAAGCTGGATGAGATGCTCCGCATCATATCCACGGAGCTGATGCCGGAGTGCGACGAGAAATAGTTTTCGTGTTTTGAGAAGACGGGCGTGCCGCAGGCGCGCCCTTTTTTTGACGCCCGGCCCCGCCGGGCGATTTTTTCTGTTTACAAAAACTTCCCGCTGCGGTAATATATCATTATAAAGTGGACAGTTATGGTTCACACGAGAAAGGGAGAATCAGTATGGACAATACCGCCGCGCCGAACGGTGGGCTGAAGCTGAACTATAAGCGGACGGCCCTCATCGGCTTCGCCTTCTTTGGCATCCTGTTGCTGTGGCAGGTGTACGACTCCTGGTGCCCCACATTTTTGACGGACATTTTTGCCCGGAGCATTTACGAGATGACCTCTGCTGAGCTGAAAGCCAGCGCCCCGGAGAAGATCCTGAACGTGCAGTGGATCGTCGGCATCATCATGGCCTGCGACAACCTGGCGGCCCTGATCCTGCTGCCCATCTTCGGCAACCTCTCCGACAAGACCAAGACGCCCATCGGCAAGCGCATGCCCTACATCCTGGTGGGTACCTTCGTATCCGCCATGGCCTTCCCCTTCATTCCCCTGTTCTTCCACTACAATAACATCGTGGGCATGGTCATCATGATGGCGATCGTGCTGATCTTCATGATGATGTACCGCAACCCCGCCGTGGCCCTGATGCCGGACATCACGCCCAAGCCCCTGCGCGCCAAGGCCAACGGCATCATCAACATCATGGGCTACTTCGGCGGTGCCTTTGCCACAGTGCTGGGCATCTTCATGGTTCTCTCCAATTACATCAATGCCCCCTCTGAGGAACGGAACATCTGGATCATTGAGCTGCCCTTCATCATCGCCTCGGTGCTGATGATCATCTCCGCCCTGGTGCTCTTCAAGACCATCAAGGAAAACGAGCTGGCCGAAAAGCTGAAGGACGAGCTGGCGCTGGGCGAGCAGCTGGCCGCTGTCGCCACGCCCATTGACGATGACAAGCCCATGTCCAAGGAAAACCGGAACATGCTGCTGGCCATTCTGGGCGCAGAGTTTCTGTGGTTCATGAGCGACAACGCTCTGGGCACCTATGTGGGCAACTATGTGATTTATTACCTGAAGTCCGTCTCCAGCGCCACCATGATCCTGACCATCGCCGGGGGCCTTGCCTCGGTGATCGGCTTTGCCATCGCCGGCAAAATCGCCGACAAGATCGGCCGCAAGTGGACCATCGCCTCCGGCCTGATGATTACCTTTGTTGGCCTTGTTGTGATGTGCTTCGTTCGCCCGACGGAGCAGGTGCTCGCCAATGCCAAGCACGGAGAGTTTGCCTTCCCCGTTCTGCTGTATGCGGTCTGGGTCCTGAAGGGCTTCGGCATGGCTCTGGTGCACAACTGCTCCTTCCCCATGGTGGTGGAGCTGTGCTCGGCGAAGAAGATCGGCAAGTTCACTGGCTATTACTATGCCGCCAGCATGTCCGCCCAGACGGTTACCCCTGTGCTGCTGGGCCTGGTGCTGCAGGCTACCATGGCCTGGCAGGCTCTGCCGGTGTATGCCACCATTCTCACGCTCCTCAGCTGCACCGTGTTTACCGCGCTGGTCAAGAACATCAAGGCCGGCAAGGTTGCCAACGTCTCCGGTCTGGAGGCCCTTGGCGCGGACGACTGATCCTAACACTTGACAGGAAAGTCCTCTGATGGGACTATCCAGATCATCTGACGCTTCCGCAAGGTTTTTTGACCCTCTTGGGATGCGAAGAAGGTTTTGCTTCTTCGCATCCTTTTTTCTCTTCCTGCCTTGGTTGGAATTGACTGGGCATGGGCAGAAGTGGTAATATATGATATGGAAGACAAATTGATTTCCGGGAGGTTTTGCGAATGAACAAAAAGACAGTCCTGAAGCTTGGCCTTGCCGCCGCTGCGGCGCTTGCAGTGCCGACGCTGATGGTGGCGCCGGGCCGGACGACCAAGCGGCAGCGCGCCCCCTTTGATGGAGCCAACTTCGCCCACCGGGGCCTGCACAGCCGGGATAAGTCCGTGCCGGAGAACTCTCTGACCGCCTTCCGCCTGGCTGCCGAAGCCGGCTACGGCGTGGAGCTGGACGTACAGCTTTCCAAGGACGGGCAGGTTGTCGTTTTCCATGACAACACGCTGGACCGGGTCTGCGGCGTCCACGGCCGGGTGGACGAGCGGACCTTTGAGGAGCTGCAGCAGCTCCGTCTCTGCGGTACGGAGGAGCGGATTCCCCTGTTTGCCGAGGTGCTGGATGTGATCCGCGGCCGAGGGCCGCTGATCGTGGAGCTGAAAAACGGCCGCAGCAACCGGGAGCTCTGTGAAAAGACCTACGCTCTGCTGGAGAGTTACCAGGGCGATGTGTGCATCGAGAGCTTTAATCCCATGATCGTTGCCTGGTTCCGCTTCCATGGCAAGGATCTGGTGCGCGGCCAGCTGGCCGCCCCGGTGGCAGACTATGTGAAGGACGGTTTCAACAAGCCCCTGGGCTTCGTCCTCAGCCGGACGCTGATGAACTTTCTGGCACGGCCCCAGTTCATCGCCTACAAAATCGGCCGCCGTCCGCTGACGGTGCATGCCTCCGAAGCGATGGGCGCCATGAAGGTGGGCTGGACTTCTCACGAGCCCCGGAACGAAAAGGGCCGGGACGCGGTGATTTTCGAGTTCTACAAGCCCAAGCTGCGGTACAAATAAGTTTTGCAGGGGCCAGCACCCCAAAACTGCACGAAGAAAAGACCACCCGCTCTGCGGGTGGTCTTTTCTTCATTCGTCGGTAACAGCGTCGCTGCGGAACAGCAGCGAGATGCACCAGATGGCGGAAAGGCCCACCAGGGTGTAGATCACGCGGCTGACCGTGGCGGTCTGGCCACCAAAGAGCCATGCCACCAGATCGAAGCGGAACAGGCCCACGCTGCCCCAGTTCAGCCCGCCGATAATGGCAAGGGCCAGGGCGATACGATCCATAATCATAAGACAATCTCCTCTCTTCCGGGCAGCGGACCAGGCCGCCGTTTTCCGGTGTTTTCACTTGCGATGTCAGCCTTATTGTGCCCGCGAGGGAAAAAAATATACCTTCATTTTTTCTTCGACAAAAGTAGTGCTCCTTCGCTCTTTACAAATCCGGCAAAAAAGATTATGGTATAGACACAGCTTATCCAATGGGTCTTCCGAAGGAAGATCGGCTCATATCTTTATCCCACAACCCTGTTTTGGCGGACTGGTCTTCCAGTCCGCCCCTTTTTTGATAAATTTAGTGAAATTGTAAGGCTTTTCCATTGACCCTTCCTCTGCTTCCTATTACAATAGAAGTATCCTGAACAGAGAGGAGCCTTTCCCATGAATGAAACCCGTCCTCTTTCCCGGCTGATTCGCCTGATCCTTTTCGCGGCGCTGGCCGCAGGGCTCTATTTCCTTTTCCGCGCCACCGTAAGCCCCCTGGCCGCCGCCTTTGCCATGGCCTTTGCCGTCCTGGCGGCAGAAAACCTCCTGGCTCTGCTTTTGAGCCTGTTCCGTCCCAAGTCCAACCGCGCCCGCACACTGCTGAGTCTGGCCGCAAGCCTGCTCAAATATGTGGCCGCCATCGTGATCCTCTGCTGGGGTCTGAGTATCCTGGGGGTGGATCTGTCCACCATCGTCACTGCCGTGGGGGTCCTGGCCCTGGTGCTGGGCTTCGGCGCCGAGAGTTTGATCGCGGATCTGGTCACCGGAACCTTCATGATTTTCGAAAACCAGTATAATGTGGGCGATATCGTGGAGGTCAACGGCTTCCGCGGCACCGTCAAAGAGATCGGCATCCGCACCACATCCATTGTGGATGCTGGCAAGAACGTGAAGATCATCAACAACTCCGATATGAAAAACGTGCTGAACCGTTCCGATAACGCCTCCCTTGCCGTCAGCAACATCGACGTGCCCTATGAGACGGATCTGCCCAATTTCGAGGCGAAGCTGCCTGCTCTGCTGCAGCGGATCTATGAAGCCCATACCGACGTGTTTCTGGACACGCCCAACTACCTGGGCGTGCAGGAGCTGGGCGCCTCGGGGGTGACGCTGCGCTTCATCGTGGAGGTGCCGGAGGACAAGATCTATTCCGGCGCGCGTCTTTTGAACCGGGAGCTGCTGGTGGGCTTTAAGGGCCTGGGCGTGGAGTGCCCCTTCCCCCAGGTGGACGTGCATCAGCGCTGAGAACCGTTATGAAGAACGAATACGATCCTCTCTCTCCGCCGGAGGAGTTCCCCGCTCCGCCGCCGGAGCTTCCCGATCCGCCGGAGGAATTTCCTGCGCCGGCACCGGAGATCCCCTCTCCGCCGGAGGAGTTCTCCGCGCAGGCGCAGAGGGATGACAGCTCTCCCAAGCGGCGGCGGAAGCTGCTTTACGCCCTCGCCGCCGGGGCGCTGCTCCTATTGCTGCTGCCGCGGCTGCGCCCGGCCCTCCGGCCCCTTTCGCCGGACGCTGCGCCAAGCGCCGCACCTGTCTCTTCCCCGGAGCCCAGCCCCGAGTCGGAGCCCACGCCGGAGCCGGAGCCCAGCTGCGAGATCCTCTATTACGCCTTTTCCTCCGCCCATTACGTCCGGCTGCAGTTTATCCTGCCGGACGCCTTTACCTCCGTTGAGCTGGAGCTGTGGGAGCCGATCCTGGACCTGCCTGCGGGCCGCTATACCCTGACGAGGGAGGAGATCGCCGCCGGAGAGCTGGAGCTGAGCCTGGGAGACGGCGGCGACCTCTACTGGGAGCACCACGAGGAGTATGATGCCCGGGACACGTTCCCAGAGTGGCTGGAGCTGCGGGCCACCCTGACCTATGAGGGCAAGGACGGCCTGGTCACCGAAAGGCGCACCCTGCAGCCCTCCCCGGAGCAGGGCTGGGCCATCCGCTACTGGGCAAAGGACGAAGAGGCGACAGAATGGAGCTTCCCCGGTTATTTCCGTTTCCAGACCTATGAATCCTACGACCCGGTTGCTCTGGTGCTGGACGATCCCGACGCCGTAAGGGCCGGGACCATCAGCGTCTCCTTCTCCATCGACGGGCGGGCAATCGATCCCGCCCAGGTACAGTATGACACCTGGCAGGAGGCGCATACCATCGCCGGCATGGAGGTCAGCGAGCCCTTTTATTACGCCCGCTTCCTGTTCCCCAAGCCCGCCTGGGCGCCGGAGCAGGGTGTGCTGCATGTGACGGTGACCCAATACCTGGAGGGCTATGATCAAACCGTTGTGATTGAGCGGGACTATCCCTACTCCGAGGGCTCGGAGACTTAGGCCTTGCATGGCGGCGATTCCTCCGCTCCCTCGGGTCCATTCCGTCTTGTCCCTTGAGAGGCAGAAGTATCGTTTCCTTCCAGCTGACCAAAAATCCCGTGGAATTATCCGAAAATTCCACGGGATTTGTCTTGCTTTTTGGCTCCTGCAGGCGTAGAATAGCGGGGCGCTTTGAAGGAGTTGAAATCATGACCGAATTGTTATCGTTATCTATTGCAATATTTGCGGGTTTGATGATGACCCGCGTGATGAACCGCTGGCATCTGCCGGATGTGACCGCCTATCTGGTGGCAGGCGTGCTGATCGGGCCTTGCCTGGTGGGCGCCCTGAAGATCCCGGGCGTGGGCTTTTCCAGCTATGAGGAGCTGAAGGGCCTTGGCCTGATCTCCGATGTGGCCCTGGGCTTTATCGCTTTCTCCATCGGCAACGAATTCCGCCTCTCCCAGCTGCGGGAGACCGGCAAACAGGCCCTGGTCATCGGCATCCTGCAGGCGGTGATCACCACCGCGCTGGTGGATGTGGCCCTGGTGGTCTTCCACTTTGCGGCTCCCCAGGTGCTGAGCCTGCCCGCCGC
This sequence comes from uncultured Oscillospiraceae bacterium, assembly GCA_964395795.1. Lineage (GTDB taxonomy): Bacteria > Bacillota > Clostridia > Oscillospirales > Oscillospiraceae > Limivicinus. The sequence goes on along the minus strand of CAYNBS010000003.1, from coordinate 50,728 downwards.
CATCACCCTGGGCGCCATCGCCGCGGCTACCGCCCCGGCGGCCACCTTGATGGTGGTGCGCCAGTACAAGGCCAAGGGACCGGTGACCGATCTGCTGCTGCCCATCGTCGCGCTGGACGATGCGGTGGGCCTGGTGCTGTTTGCCGTGTCCTTCGGCATTGCCGAGGCCCTGGGCAGCGGCGCGGTGGACGTCTATTCCGTGGCGGTGAACCCCCTGCTGGAGATCCTGGGCTCTCTGATCCTCGGCGCGCTGGCAGGCTGGGTGCTGACCCAGCTGGAAAAGCTGTTCCACTCCAACCGGAACCGGGTGGCCATGACCATCGGCTTTGTGTTCCTGACGGTGGCCCTGTCCAAGCTGAGCCTGCCCCTGGGGCCGGTGGAGCTGGGCTTCTCGCCGCTGCTGGTGTGCATGATGCTGGGCAGCGTCTTCTGCAACCTCTGCCCCCTGTCCGATGAGATCATGGAGCGGGCGGACAAATGGTCCTCCCCGCTGATGGTGCTGTTCTTCGTGCTCTCCGGCGCTGAGCTGGAGCTGGGCGTGTTTGCCAAGCTCAGCTCCGTGCTGATCGGCCTGGTATATATTGCCTCCCGCTGCCTGGGCAAGTATTTCGGCGCACGGGAGTCCAGCCGGATGATGGGCTGCGACCACACCGTGGTCAAGTATCTGGGCATCACCTTGTGGCCCCAGGCGGGGGTGGCCCTGGGCATGTGCGTCACCGCCGGCCAGCTCCCCGGGGATGGGCCGCTGATCCGCAACATCGTGCTCTTTGCCGTGCTGGTGTATGAGCTCTTCGGCCCGGTGATGACCAAGTGGGCCCTCACCAAGGCCGGGGACATCCGCCCCAAGGGCGAGGATGTCCTGCACCGCCGGGAGCGGAAGCTGGCCGCCGCCAAGAACAAATAAGCCTTATGGCTGAAAACTGCCGCGCACAAATGTGCGCGGCATTCTTTATCCCATTATCCCAGCAGCTTCAGTCCCACGATGCCAGCTGCGATCAGGGCAACGCACAGGCCCTGAGGCAGGCTGATGCTCTCGTGAAAGAGCCACACGCCCAGCAGCGTGGTGCCCAGGATGCCAAAGCCCGTCCACATGGCGTAGGCCGTGCCCAGAGGCAGCTTCTTCAGCGCCAGCGCCAGAAACAGGGCGCTGGCCAGATAGCCCACCGCCGTAATCACGCTGGGCAAGGGCTTGGTAAAGCCCTCCGCCGCCTTCATGGCTACTGCCCAGGTGACCTCCAGCGCCCCTGCCAGCAGCAAATAGATCCATTCCATGGCATTTTCCTCCCAAATAACACAATGCGCCGGCGCTCCTGTCTTCCCGGGAAGAGCTTCCCTTGGCCTAACGACAGAAGTCCGGCGTTTTGCACCACCCGGCGGCGGTGCAGTTTTATGATAGCATTTTGGCAGGGTGCCTGTCAACCCCGGGCAAGCTTCCGAGGTTCCGGCTCTCCCGGCAAAGTCGAATTTTACCGTTTTGTTGCTTTACACCCGGTGGGATGGCCGTTATAATATGTTGATAAGGAATGTCTATCCAAATCCCGCAGAAAGGAGCGCAACATGAAAGCTGCAAAAACCCTGTCTATCCTGCTGGTGCTGTGCCTGATCGTCTGCCTGCTTCCCTCTGCCATGGCCGACCCGGAGCCCTCAGCCACGCCGGCCCCCACGGAGACGCCAGCTCCCACAGAGACGCAAGCTCCCGCAGAAACGCCGGAGGGCGCCGGGGAGGATGAGCCTGCCCCCATCACCTTCCAGGAGGAGGAAACCGGCTACGCTGCGGCGGGCGAGATCGTGTACAACAATGGCGGCACCGTCTACAATAACGGCGGCACCGTCTACAACAACGGCGGCACCGTCTATCATAACGGCGGCACCGTCTACAACAACGGCGGCACCGTCTATGCCAACGGTGGTACCGTCTACAACAACGGCGGCACCGTGTACCGCAACGACGCGCTGGTCTACACTTTTGGTGACGATGTGATCGACAGCCACATCTTCGGCTATTACCGGGTCACCCTGGCGGGCGAATATGACGCCCTGGCGGAGATCGACGGACTCACCGAGGGCGGCTATCTGGCTGCCGACGGAGCGTTGACCATCACGCCCAAGCCCGGCGTACGGCTCACCGCCGCGGAAGCGGACGCCGGCGTGCTCACCAAAAACGAAGACGGCAGCTATACCCTGGATCAGGTGGACGCGGATCTGACCCTGACCCTCACCTTCCAGGCGGACGCGCCGACCTTCGATCTGGAGGCGGGCACTTACTCCGCCGCCCAGACCCTGACCGTCACCGTCCCCGAGGGCGCACAGGTCTACTACACCCTGGACGGCAGTGAAGCCTCTACGGAAAACGGCAAGCTCTATGAGAAGCCCATCGCGCTCACCGAGGGCGTGACCGTCACCGCCGTGGCCCTGATGGATGGGGCCGAGGCCAGCGAGCCCGTGAAGGCGGACTATGCCTTCGTGACCATCTCCGCCCCGGAATTTGAAGAGGCGAAAGAGGGCGATCCTCCCCCCGCCGCTGCGGGCTTTAAGCTGGAAAATCCCGGCAAGGTGGACGCAGTCATCACCGGCGTTCAGCTGGAGGGAGACGGCGCCAAGGACTTTACCCTGAACGCCCGAAACGGCGCCACCATCAAGGCCGGCGTAACGGATGAGCGGACCTGGACGCTGCGGCCCGTAGCCGGACTTGAGAAGGGCGAGCACACCGTCACGGTGATCTTCACCCTCTCCTCCGGCGAAACCGTGGAAGTGCCTGTCACCTTCACGGTGAAGTAAGGCCCTTAACAACCGTAAAAAAGGAGCTGTGACCTGTGTCACAGCTCCTTTTGCGTATTGTCTGTTATCTCCTCTCGTATCCGTCGTCCAGGTGCTCAAAGCCATCGTCCTTCTTGACGATGACGCGCCGCTCCTTCTCCCGCTGGTTCTGCACCAGGATCCAGATCGTCAGCAGCATCTGGCCCGCGGTGGCAAGGAGGATGATCTCCATGCCCATATACCGCCCGTCCGCCAGAGACATCAGACTCACCGTGGCGCTGAGCATGGCAGCCAGCATCGCCCGCCAGGGCTTGGCCGCGCCGAAGGCGAAGCCTGCCAGCCGGAAATAGGCCACCATATTCAGGATGGCCGTCAGCATATCCAGCCCGAAGGCCAGCGGGACGCTGTTGATGCTGTTGCTGCGATAGCTGAGGATCAGCCAGACGGCATAGGTCAGCACCGGCAGCAGCATCATGGGGCAGAGCAGATGAAGCCGGGGCTGCTCCCGCTCCGCTTCCGCCAGCACCAGGGGGTAGGCGATCCCCGACAGGATCGCCAGCGCCGCCAGGACCCGCAGCATGCCGGAGAAGGGGTCGGTCTCGCTCTTGGCGAAAAGCAGCAGGCCCCCCAGCGCCATCGCGCCGCCGGCTGCCACCCGCAGGATCCGGTGCAGGCTGACGTCACTGCCCAGAGCCTCCCCCACAGAGGGCGGCACAAACAGGCCGATCCGATCCATCTGCTGCAGGAAGCGCCAGAATACCAGGGCGCAGGCAATCAAAAAAGCGGCCAGCATCCAGTGAAAGGCGCTGGGGTCCGCCAGGCCCTCTTCGTTGAAGGCCAGCTGATTTTCCATCCAGCGGAGAAACACGCCAAAGGCGCCCGCGCCTACCACATACAGGCAAATTTCAAGTGGTTTTTTTCGCATAATCTTGCTTCCGTTTCCATAAGGTTGATAACGTACCTTGTATATTACCCTCATTTGGACAAGCCGTCAAGTCCTGCGGCGAATCCAAAGGAGCAGAATGGAGGCTCTGCCATGAAAAAAGTCCTGTTTTTGGCCTATACCGCCCTGGCGCTGGTGGTTCTGCTGCCTGTCGCCTTTCCCCGTTCCGCTGGTTCGGCGGAGCCTGCAGCCCCCACAGCCGCAGATCCCGCCCTGCTCTCTCTGACCTTGGACGAGCCTCTGCCCGCCCAGGCCGCCATGCCGGAGGCGCTGCCCGTGCCGGAGACCGTCCGGCTGCTGCGGGAAAACGGGGAGATCGAGGAGCTCGCCCTGCAGGACTACCTGACCGGAGTGCTTGCCGGGGAGATGCCCGCCGCCTTCCCGGAGGAGGCGCTGAAGGCACAGGCGGTTGCCGCCCGGAGCTATACGCTCTACTGCTCCGCCGCCCATAAGCACGGGGATGCGGACGTATGCGCCGACCCGGGCTGCTGCCAGGCCTGGCTGAGCGAGGAGCAGATGCGGGTCAACTGGGGCGCGGACTACGAGCAGAACCTGGAGCGCATCCGCGGCGCCGTAGACGCAACGGAGGGGGAGGCTCTCAGCTATCAGGGGGAGCCGGTGTTCGCCGCGTTCCACTCCTCCTCCGCCGGAGCCACCGAGGACTGCGGCGCTATCTGGAACCCCCAGCCCTATCTTGTCAGTGTGGAAAGTCCGGAGACGGCGGGGGACGTGCCCGGTTATGTAAGCACCCTGCGCTGCGCGCCGCTGGACTTTCGGGATGTGATCCTCTCTGCCTATCCGGAGGCGGACTTCTCCGGGGCGGCCGAGGACTGGGTCGGCCCCATCCGCCGGGACGCCAGCGGGCGGGTGGAGAGCGCCGCCCTGGGCGGCGTGGAGATTCCGGGCACGGCGCTGCGGCGTCTTTTCTCCCTGCGCTCCACCGCCTTCACCCTGGAATATCGGGACGGCAGCTTTCTCTTCACTGTCACCGGCTTCGGCCACGGCGTGGGCATGAGCCAGTACGGCGCCATGGTTATGGCCCGGGGCGGGGCGGATTACGTTCAGATCCTGGCCCACTACTATCCGGGCACTCTCTTGACAAGGGATGCATAAGGAAAGCCCACAGGGAGGCAAATTGCCTCCCTGTGGGCTTTTTCCAACCGTCAATCACAGGCCGCTGATGATGCCCTGCACGCCCTGCTCTTCGTAGACCGCCCGGAACCACTCCACCTCGCTCCGGATCAAATCGTCGATGACCCGCATGCTGAGCAGCTCCACCGGCGCCCGGTCATCGGTCATCACAAGGCTCCCGGCCTCATAGGGAAGCAGACGTCCGGAAAGGCGCTCCATCATCCCGCGCAGCTCCGCATCGGCACAGCGGGGGATGCCCCGGGCCAAGGTCTCCAGCATGGCGGGATCGTTGGACGCGAACAGCTCCCGATTGGTGCCGCCGGACACATCCACGGTGTACACCTGGGAGAAAACCACGGAGATGGTGTCTGCCAGGTACTGGTTGATGCTGTCCTCCTCGCCGCGCATGTTCATGTTCACCACCATGACGCCGCCGTCCTTCAAGTGATCCCGTACCAGGGTGAAAAACTCCACCGAGGCCATCTGAAAGGGGATGGTAATGTCCTGATAGGCGTCCACCATGATGACGTCGTACTTCGTGTCCACCGCGGCGAGAAAGGCCCGCCCGTCATAGGTGGTGACGCGCACCGCCTCCGGCAGGTCGAAGTATTCCCGGGCCAGGGCGGTGATCTTCTCGTCGATCTCCACGCCCTCCACGGTGACGCCGGGAAAGTACCGGGCGCACTGAGTGCCGAAGGTGCCGGTGCCCATGCCCAGGATCAGGATATCCAGCGTCTCCTTCTCCCCCGCGCCGGCCATCAGCGGCGCCGCCAGGGCGTAGTCATAGTACATGCCGGTCAGTCCCTGGTCCTTCATTTTGATGGACTGGACGCCGAAGAGGACATTCGTGGAGAGCACCACGCTCTCCCCGTCCTCCTCCACCTGCAGGTAGTTGTACACCGACTCCCCCTCATAGCGCAGATCCGTTTTCCAGAAGGCGAAGTTGGAGCGGTTGCCGAAGGCGCAGCTCAGCGCAAACAGCACCAGCGCCGCGGCGGCGCCGCCCCGCCTGCCCTTGCCGCTGAAGAAATAGACCAGGGCCAGGGCCAGCAGGATCCCCGCGAAAATAAGGAAGGTGATGGCGGTGCCCACGGCGGGAATGGTGACAAAGGTGGGCACAAAGGTACCGATGATGCTGCCGATGGTGTTGGCCGCCCCCAGGGTGCCCACGATGCGGGCGTTGTCCTCCAGGTTCTCCATGGTGTACTTGGCGAGGGACGGGGTCACCGTGCCCAGCAGGAACAGGGGAAAGACGAAGATCACCATGCAGGCGGCAAAGGCCGCCCAAATGAGATAATTGGCGTTCACGGAGAAGATCATCAGCCCGGAGATGCCCAGGATCACATATTTGCCCAGCACCGGGATCAGCCCGATCCAGACCGCGGCGATGAGGATGCGGCGGTAGAGCTTGTCCGGGTTGGGGTCCTTGTCCGCCTTGCGGCCGCCGTAGACGTTTCCCAGCGCCATGGCGATCATGATGGTGCCGATGATGATGGTCCAAACGATCTGGGAGGAGCTGAAATAGGGCGCCAGCAGACGGCTGGCCCCCAGCTCCACCGCCATGACGGACATGCCGGCAAAAAACTCGGTGAGATAGAGATAAAGCTTGTTTTTCAGGATGGGTCGCATGCCATCACCTCAGGATAATATCGCAGATCCGATCCACGGTATCCGTGTCCAGATCCGCATACAGCGGAAGGGTCAGCACCCGGTCGGCCACATGGGCGGCCACGGGGGTCAGGGCAGGGTCAAAGCCGGGTTTGCCGCGGTAGCAGTCAAAGCTGTTGGTCAGGGGGTAGAAATACTTCCGGGCGAATATGTCCTTCTCCGCAAGGCGCGCGAAAACCTGATCCCGGCTGTATGGATAGCCGTCAAACACCACGGGGAAATAGGCGTAGTTGGAGCAGACGTCCGCCTGAACGGGATTGAGCTGCAGACCAGGTACGCCCGCGAGGCGTTCCCGGTACCGCTCCACCGCCCGGCGACGCTTTTCGATCTCTTCGCCCAGATGGCGGAGATTGCACAGGCCCATGGCCGCGCAAAACTCGTTCATCTTGGCGTTGCCGCCAACGAAGGGCACCTCCTCCGGCCCGTGGATGCCGAAATTCTTCAGGTCGTTCAGGTGCTGCAGCTTCTCTCCGTCCCGGCAGACGGCAAGGCCCCCCTCGATGGAGTGGAACACCTTGGTGGCGTGGAAAGAGAACATGGCCCCATCCCCGAAGCATGCCGCACTGACGCCGTTTCTTGTCACGCCGAAGGCGTGGGCCGCGTCATAAATCACCGGCAGACCGTACCGCTTGCCGATGGCGGCGATGGCATCCACATCGCAGAGGTTGCCATAGACGTGTACCGGCAGGATCGCAACGGTTTTCTCGGTAATCAGGCGCTCGATCTTCCCGGGGTCCATGGTAAAGCTGACCGGATCGATATCGCAGAACACCGGCGTACAGCCACAGCGGACGATGGCGTGGGTAGTGGAGGCGAAGGTGAAGGGGGTCGTAATGATTTCCCCGTGCAGGTCAAAGGCCTCCAGCAAATTCTCCAGCGCCAGGTGCCCGTTTGTAAACAGGGCAAGATGCTCACAGCCCAGATATTCCCGCAGCGCCGCCTCCAGGGCCTGGTGCTTTGTTCCCATGTTGGTCAGCCACCGGCTGTCCCACAGTTCCCGGATCTCCGCGCAGTATTCCTCAAACGCCGGCATGGAAGACCGGGTAACGTTAATGCTCACGTTGATTCCTCCTTTTGGTTCGCTTCCGCCGGATCAAGGCTCCACCCGGATCTTCAGCCAGGCGTCCAGGTCTGCCATGCGGGCGTCCCGTGTTGCCTGATCCGGCCAGTTCAGCACCAGGGTGCCGATGGTCTTGTTGGCGCCGGAGAAGGCCTCCACCGGGTCGCCGGGGCGCACCCACAGATCCTCCTCCACCAGATAGGGCCGCGCTTCCGGCGCAAGCTCCACGCCTGCAAAGCGGCCGCTCTCATAGCTGTGCAGCGCCACATAGGACCAGTGCCCGGAATAGACCGGTCCGCTCAGCTCCTCCAGGGGCAGCCCCAGAGCCGCCCGCACCGCGTTGCCGATCAGATTTGCCCCGGTGATGTATTGCAGCATCTCGCAGAGCCGGTTTCCACCGCCCCGGGGGGATACCTCCATCAGGTAGGCCCGGCCGTCGGTCCCCACCCGGCTCTCCACATTATACACGGTGGTTCCCATGTGCAGCAGCCGCAGCAGCCGCTGCAGCTCCCCTGCCAGCTCCTCTTGGGCGGAAGCGGGCATAGTCGAGGGCCAGGTAAAGCCGGCCGGCGTATAAGGATTCTTCGCTTTTTTGTCAAAGTATTGGTTATTGAAGGAGACGAAGCGCAGCTCTCCGTCCACAGAGAAGCACTCCGTATCCGAGGGGAAGCCCCGCGACTCGATATAGTCCTCCAGGATTACCCGACCGGCGCGGGAGAAGGACCTGGCACAGGCAAAGGCCCGCTCCAGCTGCTCCGGCCCATCCACCCGGCTCACGCCCTTGCTGCCGGCCGAGTCCACGGGCTTGACCATCAGCGGAAAGCGCAGGGCATCGCTCTCAAGCTCTTCCAGTGCAGCGCAGCTCCGGGTCTGTGGCACGGTGAAGCCGTTGTCCCGAAGAAACTGGCGAAAGCGCCCCTTATCCTGCAGCAGGGCCACGGATTCGTAGGGCCCCACCGAGGGCAGGCCCAGCCGCTCCGCCACATAGGCCGCCGTCACCACGCCGGGATCGCAGGCGAAGGACATGATCCCATCGATCTGCAGCCGTTCCGCCAGGGCCAGCACCGCCTCCTGCTCCACAATGCTCACATTGTAGTAGGCATCGGAATACCGGTGGGCGATGTTATCCGGCAGATAATCGCAGGTGATCACATGGCAGCCCAGCGCCCTCGCCTCCCGGATCACCGGAAGCAGATAGCGGGAACCGCCCAACAGCAGAATTTTTTTCATTTTGCCGCCCCCTTTTTTCGGAGGATATTTTGGAGAATTTCCATGAGGAACCGGAAGCTGTCCAGCTTCAGCAGCCAGGAACCCAGCACATACAGCGCCACCCCCAGCGGCACCTGGATCAGCAGCGTCAGCACATCGCTCAGGCCCAGGCGGATCACCGTCCAGACCACCGCCGCCATGCCGCAGGAGAGCAGGATGGAGGGGAGCATATCCCGCAGCTGCTGGAGATAGGGATAGTCCAGCAGGCGGCGGTTGGGCCAGGCGTTAATAAGCTGGGAGGCGATGCTGCAGCCCAGCTCGCCCAGGGCCATCACCAGCACGCCATAATGGACCGTGATCAGCAGCACAGAGGTTTCCAGCACCTTTTTCACGATCTCCAGCACCAGGAACACATCGCTTCGGCCCATGGCCTTGATGGCGTTGAGGTTTGCGGTGTGGAGGGGATAAAAGGCGTAAATCACGCAGAAGACCTGCATGAAGGGCACGCAGGGCAGCCATTGCTCGCCCAGCAGCAGCCGCACCAGCGGCTCCGCGCAGACCGCGAGCCCCGCCATCAGCGGCATCATCACATAGGAGCTGGTCTTGATGGCCCGGCGGGTCATCTCCCGCATCTGGGTCTTGTTGTCCTGCTCTGCGGAGAGCACCGGCAGCAGCACCCCGTCGATGGAGGCGTTGATGCTCTGAGTCAGCTGATCGGGCCAGTTGCGGCCCTTGTCAAATTGCCCCAGCTCCTCCCTGGTATAGGCCGCGCCGATGATCAGGGGATAGACCTGGAGATAGACCGTGTCCAGAAAGGAGGCTGCCAGCAGCTTCCAGCCGTAGGACAGCAGCGCCTTCAGCCGCCCCAGGGAAAAAACGGCCCTTGGCCGCCAGTCCACCGTGAACCAGAGGATCACCGTGTTCACCGCGAAGCTGGAGAGCTGCAGCGCCACCAGCGACCAGATCCCGTAGCCGCGATAGGCCATGATGATGCTCAGCGCGCAGGACACCAGCGTTCCGCCCAGGGTGGCGAAAAAGAAGCGCTTGAATTGCATGGTCTTGGCCACATAGGCCTGCTGCACATTGTACAGCCCCGATACCACCACCATCAGGCCCAGTACCCGCAGAATGGGCACATAGGCGGGATATTGATAGATCCCGGCGATCCAGGGCGCCGCCAGAAAAAGGGCCGCGTACAGGATCAGGCTGAAGCCCAGATTGAAGAAAAACACCGAGGAATAGTCCATATCGTCCGGTTCCTTCTTCTGGATCAGGGCATTGGCCATACCGCTGTCGGCAAAAACCCGCAGAATGGTGACCACCGCCATGATGACCGCGATATCCCCGGCAGGGCCCGGTCCCAGCTTGCGGGCCAGGACGATCCCCACCACGATATTCACCGCCTGGGCGCCGAAGCGCTCAAAAAAGCGCCAGATCAGATTGCTTACTACTTTTCCTTTTCTATCCATATCACTTGTTCTCGTATCCCCGTTTTTTCCGATACCAGCGGTGCAGCCCGGGGAAGGCGTTTTTCACGCGGGTCACCGCCCGGAAGGCGAAAGGCTTGCTCCGAAAGATGGCGTCATAGGGGGGCTTCACCAGCTCCTCCGTCCGCCCCTGCAGATACAGCAGCTCGAACTCCCGTTCCCGGATCACCTGATCCACCAGGAGCTGCCGCTCCCCGCTCACATGGGGCCGCAGTGCCCGGAGCATCTCCCGCTCGCCGGTGACAAAGCGTACCCGCTTATCATAATACTTCCCCACGCCGCTGCTCCATGCCCCGGGATTGGAGCCGATGCGGTAGAGAGACATGCAGCGGTCCAGAAAACGGACCTTGCCGTTCATCGTCAGCCAGATCCCCACCGCGTAGTCCGTAAATTTATAGCGAAGAGCCACATTGCGGAAATCCGGGGATTCCACCACCCACTCCCGCCGGGCCACGATGGAGCTGGTGTGGAAGGCATAGCTCATGCCCCGCACCACCAGTTCAAAGGGGATGTCCCGATCCCCTGTCTGGGGGAAGAGAGGCGCAGGGGCCTTCCCGGTGCCCATCACCTCGCCCAGCGTGTTGTGAACGCAGGCGGAATACTCCGGATGGGCGTCCAGAAAATCCACCTGCCGCTGGAGCTTTTCCGGATCGGTCCAGCAGTCGTCCCCCTCGCAGGCCGCCAGGTACTGTCCCCGGGCCGCCGGAAAGAGCACCGCGTCCAGGGGTTCGATCCCCTGGGAGTACAGGTTTTCTTTCTGGAAGAAGGGCCGGATGATATGGGGATACTTCTCCGCGTATTCCCGGATAATGGCGGCGGTGCCGTCGGTGGAGGCGTCGTCACTGATGAGCACCTCAAAAGGGAAATCGGTCCGCTGGGACACGAAGCCCTCCAGGGTCTGGCGGACATAAGCCTCGTGGTTATAGGCCATGCAGATGACCGACAGCTTGCAGGGACTGTTTTCCATCATGTTTTCTTCCTTTCCGCCTCAAGGGGCCATGTGCCCTCGGCCTTCACCAGCCGCAGCTTTTCCGTCCGGGGCAGTCGTTTCAGGTGCCATTCCCGGCTCATGGCCTCTTCTTTGGTGGCAAATTCTTCCCGGTACACCAGCTCCACCGGCAGACGCGAGCGGGTATACTTGGCGCCCCTGCCGGCATTGTGGGCCTGCAGGCGGCGCTCCAGATCGTTGGTCCAGCCGGTATACAGCGTCCCGTCGGCGCAGCGGAGCATATAACAAACGTTCACCGCTTCACCTGCTTCACATTCTTTTCAAACTTTGCCCGGGCGCCCATGACCTCGTGCCCGCAGCCGCAGCAGCGGAGCTTGAAGTCCGCCCCGATCCGCAGCACCTGCCAATCCCGGCTGCCGCAGGGATGGGGCTTTTTCATGGTGAGAATGTCCCCGACCTGGATGTCCATATCGCGTCTCCCGTCTACTGAAAACTACTTCTTGATCTTCTCCCAATACGCCTTGGCGGCCTGCTCGGTCTTGTTGTCGCCGTACTCGTAGTACCGGGTGTTTTTCACATCGTCCGGCAGGTATTGCTGCTTTACCCAGTGGCCGGGGAAGTCGTGGGGGTAGAGGTAGCCCTGCTCCCGCTCAAAGCCCGTGCCGTCGGCGTGGACGTTCTGCAGCTCCCGGGGAAAGCCCTTGCCCCGTCCGGCCCGCAGGTCCCCAATGGCCTTGTCGATGGCCATGACCGCGGAGTTGGACTTGGGTGCCGTGGCCAGCACGATGCAGGCTTCCGCCAGCGGCAGCCGCGCCTCCGGCAGGCCCAGCTGCAGGGCCGAGTCCACGCAGGCCTTCACAATGGGAACCGCCATGGGGTAGGCAAGGCCGATGTCCTCGCTGGCGGAGCACAGGATCCGGCGGCAAGCGCCGGTCAGATCCCCCGCCTCCAGGAGCCGGGCCAGGTAATGCACCGCCGCGTCCGGATCCGAGCCGCGGAGAGACTTCATCAGCGCCGAAAGGCAGTCGAAATGCTCGTCCCCGTCCCGGTCGTAGCGCATGGCGCTGCGCTGGGTAACGGCCCTGGCGTCTTCCAGGGTGATCCGATCCGAAGCGGTGGCAAACAGCAGCTCCACCGCGTTCATGGCCTTGCGCACGTCGCCGCCGCAGGCCGAGGCGATCCGTTTCGTCACCCCATCCTCCAGGCTCAAAGGCGTCTCCCGCCGGCGGTTTTCGATTTCCACCGCCCGCTTCACCGCCGCCTCTGCGTCCTGGGCAGAGACGGGCTTGAATTCAAACACCGTGGAGCGGCTCAGAATCGCGTTAAACACGCAAAAATAGGGGTTTTCCGTGGTGGAGGCGATGAGGGTGATGCGCCCGTCCTCGATAAACTCCAGCAGGGACTGCTGCTGCTTTTTGTTGAAATACTGGATCTCGTCCAGGTACAGCAGCACGCCGCCGGGGGTCAAAAAGGTGTCCAGCTCGTCGATGATGCGCTTGATGTCCGCAATGCCGGCGGTGGTAGCGTTTAATTTGCGCAGGCTGCGGTTGGTGCGCTGGGCAATGATGCGGGCAACGGTGGTCTTGCCCGTGCCGGAGGGGCCGTAGAAGATCATATTGGGGATCTGCCCGCTCTCCACAATGCGGCGCAGCAGGCCGCCGGGACCCAGGATATGCCGCTGGCCCACCACTTCGTCCAGCGAATCGGGCCGGATCTCATCCGCAAGAGGCTTATACATGCTCGTCTCCTCGTTCAGGTTATACAAAATCATTTTATTATAGCACACAAGCCCTCATTTGTAAAAGATTTCTTCCTGCCTCCCGGTTCCGACGGGCTTCCGCCTGTTTCTTGCTACATATGGTGTAAACTTTCCGTTAGTACCACTATATAAGGAGGTTTTTCTCATGCAGGCATTGCGAACACGCCCCGGATTACGGCGGGGCGGCATCTTATCTCTTCGGGTAGAAGACATCTCGCCCAACCCGGTGCAGCCCCGGAAGCGCTTCGATGACGAGGGGCTGCGGGAGCTGAGCGAGAGCATCCGCAGCTACGGCATCCTCAATCCCCTGACGGTGCGGCTGCGGAGCGGGAAATACGAGCTGGTGGCCGGGGAGCGGCGGCTGCGCGCGGCAAAGCTGGCGGGGCTGCAGGAGGTGCCCTGCATCCTGGTGGACGTGGACATGCAGGACGCGGGCCTCCTGGCGCTGGTAGAAAATCTGCAGCGGAAGGATCTGGACTTTCTGGAGGAGGCGGAGGGCCTGCAGCGGCTGATCCGCATGTTCGGCCTGAGCCAGGAGGAAGCCGCCAAGCGCATCGGCAAGTCCCAATCCGCGGTGGCGAACAAGCTTCGGCTTCTGAAGCTGCCGGGGGACGTGCTGGACGCCCTGCGGCAAAACGGGCTGACCGAACGGCACGGGCGAGCGCTGCTGCGGCTGCCGGATCCGGTGTCCCAGCGGGCGGCGCTGGCGGTGATCCTGGAAAACGATATGACCGTGGCCGCCGCCGACGCCTACATCGACGCGCTGCTCTCCCCCGGCGCAGAGGAGGAGCCCCCCGTGCCGGAAAAGAAGGAGCGGCGCCGCACCTTCGTGCTGAAGGACGTGCGCATCTTCCTCAACACCCTGACCCGGGGCGTGGACCTGATGAAGCAGGGCGGCATCGGCGCGGACATGCGCCGGGAGGAGACAGAGGATTCCCTGATCCTCACCGTCACCATCCCCAAAGCCCGCCGAGAGGAGGCCGCCTCCCTTCCCGCAGAACTGACATAAGCCGCCGCACACCCCCATATACTTGCAATATATGGGGGTGTTTTGATGATCGTATATTATTCGGATCTGCGCTACCGGGAAGTGATCGACGTCCACACCGGCTTTCGCCTGGGCTATGTGTGCGACGCGGAGTTTGACGACAAGGAAGGGCGGCTGGTGTCGCTGATTACGCCGGGGCGGAGCAAATTCTTCGGCCTGCTTGGCCGGGAGGATGACTATGTGCTGCCTTGGAGCTCCATCGTGCGGATCGGGACGGACATCATTCTGGTGGACATTCAGGACAGCTGTGCCCGCCGCAAGCGCCCCAAGCGGAGTCTGTTTTAAGCCCCTTGCACGAAAAGAGCCGGTTTTCTCCTTCGGGTCGCCCGGGGAAAACCGGCTCTTGCATTTTTCCCTTCCCTGTGGTATGATGCATCGGCCCGGTGCGCCGGGCTGACAATTCAAAAAGGTGTCTCTTGAAAACCACCTGAAAAAAACAAGGAGAAGTAGAACCATGAAAAAAACCGTTTCCGATTTCCGCACTCTTTTGCGTACTGTCCCGCCGCTGCTGGTTTCGCTGCTGATTCTCTCCGTCGTGGGGATGAATCTGCTGGCAAATAAAAGCATCGACACTCATGTGGACTGGCTCGCATTGGACTGCGGAATTTTGTTTTCCTGGCTGACCTTCCTGGCCATGGACATCCTGACCCACTGCTATGGTCCCCGGGCGGCGACGGCCCTGTCCTTCGTGGCCCTGGGCCTGAATCTGATGATGGCAGGGATCTTCTTCCTCGCCAGCCGCATTCCCGGCCTGTGGGGGGAGAGCTTTGTGGAGGGCAGTGAGGAGATCATCAACACAGCCCTGGACAACACCTTCGGCGGCACCTGGTTCATCATTCTGGGCAGCTCCGTGGCCTTTATGGCTTCCGCCGTTCTGAATAACTTCCTGAACTACGGCATCGGCAAGCTTCTCAAGCGCAAGACCGGCTTCGGCACCTTCGCGCTGCGCTCCTATGTGTCCACCTTCCTGGCCCAGTTTGCGGATAACCTGATCTTCGCCCTGCTGGTGAGCAAGCTGTTCTTCGGCTGGACGCTGGTGCAGTGCCTGACCTGCGCCCTGACCGGCGCCGTGATGGAGCTGCTGTTCGAGGTGCTGTTCTCCCCCATGGGCTACCGGGTATCCCGGAAACTGATGCTTAAGCGGGAGGGCTGATGGGATGAACGTCATCGTCAGCGGCAGCAGCAGCGGCATCGGAAAAGCCATCGCCGAAAAATTCCTGCAGGAGGGGCATTGGGTCTTCGGCTTTGATCTCAGCGAAAGTCGGATCCGGCACCCCCGCTACCGCCATGTTGTCCGGGATATCCGGGAGGCGGCGCCGACAGAGCTGCCCGCCCCCGAAATCCTGATCAACAACGCCGGTACCCTGGACGAGCAGGACGCCATCGACGTAAACCTCACCGGGACCATTCGCTTCACGGAGCAGTTTCTGGCAAGCCCTGCGCTGCGCTCCGTGCTGTTCATCGCCTCCGCCTCCGCCCGCAACGGCGCGGAGTTCCCCTATTATGTGGCCAGCAAGGCGGGGCTGGTGGGCTACATGAAAAATCTGGCGCTCTCCGCCGCAAAGCGGGGCGTGACGGTCAACAGCATTTCCCCCGGCGGCGTCATCACCCCCGCGAACCGCCACATTCTGGAGAGCGATGAACTGTACACCGCTGTCAAGGCCGAGACCCTGCTGGGCAAGTGGGCCGAGCCGGAGGAGATCGCAGACCTGGCCTATTATCTCACGGTGGTGAACCGCTCCATCACCGGAGAGGATATTCTGATCGACAACGGTGAGATGCTCAAATCCAATTTTATCTGGTAAAAAAATCCGGGCAGCCAGCAGGCTGTCCGGATTTTAGATGCCCTTTGTTCGCTCAGTACGCTACGCCCCAGATGACCATATGCTTGGCGGGCTTGCCGCAGCAGGCGCAGGTATCTGCCAGATGCTCCTGCCGGAAGGGGATGCAGCGGGAGGACATGCCTGCCTTTTCCTTCATGGCCAGCTCGCAGGCAAGGTCGCCGCACCACATGGTCTTGATGAAGCCGCCCTTCTCCTCCTGGATGGCCTTGGCCTCCTCCAGAGATGTTGCCGCGTAGGTGTGCTCCTCCAGGTTCTTCTTTGCCTTCTCGAACAGCCCGTCATGCACGGCGTCCAGCAGCTCTCCGGCCTTCTGCTCCAGCTCGGTAAGGGCAACGAAGGTCTTCTCTCCGTTGTCCCGCCGCACCAGCACGCACTGGCCGTTCTCCAGATCCCGGGGACCCATCTCCAGGCGCAGGGGTACGCCCTTCATCTCATACTGGGCGCACTTCCAGCCCATGGAGTTGTCGGAGGTGTCGATCTTCGCCCGGTAGCCTGCGGCGCAGAGCCGGTCGCACAGCGCCTGGGCGCCTTCGATGACGCCGGGCTTGTGCTGGGCCACGGGAACTACGATGATCTGCACGGGGGCCACCTTGGGGGGCAGCACCAGGCCGTTGTTGTCGCCATGGGTCATGATGACGCCGCCGATGAGCCGGGTGGACACGCCCCAGGAGGTCTGGAAGGGGTTGACCAGCTTATTCTCCCGGTTGGCAAAGGTAATGCCAAAGGCCTTGGCAAAGCCGTCTCCGAAATAATGGCTGGTGCCGGCCTGCAGGGCCTTGCGGTCATGCATCATGCACTCGATGGCATAGGTGGCCTCGGCGCCGTTGAATTTCTCCTTGTCGGTCTTGCGGCCGCGGGTGACGGGCATGGCCAGCACGTTCTCGCAGAAGTCCGCATACAGATTCAGGATCTGCTGGGTAAAGGCCTCTGCCTCCTCCGCGGTGGCATGCATGGTGTGGCCCTCCTGCCACAGGAATTCCCGGTGGCGCAGGAAGGGACGGCTGCTCTTCTCCCAGCGCAGCACGCTGCACCACTGGTTATAGCGCATGGGCAGGTCCCGGTGGGACTGGATCACGTTCTTGAAATGCTCGCAGAACAGGGTTTCGGAGGTGGGGCGCACACAGTAACGCTCCTCCAGCTCCTCGCTGCCGCCGGTGGTGACCCAGGCGCACTCCGGCGCAAAGCCCTCCACATGGTCCTTCTCCTTCTGCAGCAGGCTCTCGGGGATGAGCATGGGCATATACACATTCTCCACGCCGCATTTCTTGAATTCCGCGTCCAGAATATGCTGCATATTCTCCCAAATGGCATAGCCATAGGGGCGGTAAACGAACAAGCCCTTGATGGAGGAATAATCGATCAGCTCCGCCTTCTTGCACACATCGGTGAACCACTGGGCGAAGTCAACCTCCATATCGGTGATCTGCTCGACCTTCTTTTCTTTTGCCATAATTTTTCCTCGCTTTCCGTCAGGGGCCTTCCCCCGCCGTATTCTCCTGTCAAAAAATCACAGGAACACCATTGTATTCCCCCTTTTTGCCCTTGTCAAGGGCTGAAACCTTGGCTTTTACACGATTTTTCTTGACCTTCTGGCTTGCAGCCGCTATAATGTCTTTGATTGTGCACAGTGCGGGCCGCAGCATCCCTCGCCCGCAGAGCAATCGGAGGTGAAAATTATTAACAAGCAAAGATTTCTTCCTGAGCTTGGCAAGCTCCTGACCTTCATGGTGGAGGAGGACCGACAGACCGCTCTCGCCATGTACAGCAGGCTGTTTGACGATGCGGAGGATGAGCAGCAGCTGATGGATCTGCTGGTCTCGCCCACCCGCCAGGCCGTTGTGATCGCCCGCACCTATGACGCCCGGGAGCGGAAGCAGCAGCTGGAGCATCCCGCCGGTGACGGCGCGGAGGCCACGCCGGGCTTCCTGCTTGCCATTGACAAGCTGTATCAGCAGGTGGCGCCCAAGCCTGCGGAGCTGCCCGTGGAGGAGGAGCCGGAGGCCCCGGCGGATGTGAATCAATTCTCCCTGTTCGAGGATGACACCCATCCCATTGACGACTCGGAATACCTGCCCTTCCAGATCGAGGCGGAGGCAGTAACCATTGAGGAGCCGGTGGAGGAGCTGCCCGTAGAGGCGGAGCCTGTCCCCCTCGTCCCCCCGCAGACCGAGTCGGAAGCGCCTGTCCCCGCGGAGGAGCAAGCCCCGACGGAGACTCCTGTCGCTGCGGAAGCGCCTGTGGTCGAGCTTGAGACCGCGCCCTCGCCTGTATCTTTCGAGGAACCGGTCATCATCCCGGCGGAGGAGCCTGCGCGCGATGCCGCTCCTGTGGCGGAGCCTGTCCCGGCAGCCCCTGCCCCCGCTTCGATTTCCCATGACTATTATGATATGGACTATCTGCCGGAGACGCAGCGCAAGCCCCGCGTCTTCCTGCTGATCCTGTACCTGCTCTTCGCCATCCCGCTGACGCTGGTGGGTGTGGCGCTGCTGCTTATCCCCACGGTGCTGGTGCTGGCACTGGCCGTTGGCGTGATCGTCGCGGGCTCTGCCGCCCTGGTCTCCGCCTTCAGCGGCTTCCCGAAGCTGGCGGATATTCTGATCGTTCTGGGCGCGGCGGCCATCGTGCTGGCCCTGGGCCTGCTGCTGCTGTGGCTGTTCGTGTGGTTCATCGGCGGCGCCATCGGCGGGCTGATCCGCGGCGTGATCAATCTGGCGCGGAAATGGTGCTATGTGGAGGTGCCGGTATGAGCAAGGGATGGAAAATCATCGGCACGGTGGTGCTGGTTCTGGTGCTGCTGGGCGCTATCTGCATCGGCGTTGGCTTTATGACCGGCGGGAACGCGTCGGATATTTTGGATACCCTGGACGTCCGTTTCAATCTGACCGGGCGCTGGGAGCAGTATTCCCAGTGGGCGGTTGTGACATTCAACAACATCGTGGAGGGCGTGAGAGGCCTCTGGTAAAGCCCCTGCCCCCGGAGGTATTATGGAAAAGAATTATGACGCGCTCCGCCTGGAGAATCAGCTCTGCTTCCCTCTGTACGCCTGCGCGAGAGAGACCATCAAACTGTACAAGCCCTATCTGGACGAGCTGGACCTGACCTATACCCAGTACATCGCCATGATGGTGCTGTGGGAGCGGAACTCCGTGACCGTGAAGGAACTGGGCGCTGCTCTGCATCTGGATTCCGGCACGCTGACCCCGCTGCTGAAAAAGATGGAAGCAAAGGGCCTTCTGACCCGGCGTCGCTCCACCGATGATGAGCGCAGCCTGATCGTCACCCTGACGGACGAGGGCCGCGCCATGGAAGATCGGGCCCTGGAGGTGCCGCAGAGGATGGCACAGTGCGTCAGTCTGGAGCCGGAGGAGGCCGCAGAGCTTTACCGGCTGCTCTATAAGTTGCTGAAATGATGAAAAAGCCTGGGAAGAAGGATTTCTTCCCAGGCTTTTTCTATGCAGGGCTTATGCCCGCTTTCCCGTGTTCACTGCGGCGCCGCAGCAGGCTGTGAACGCGCCAAGGGCGCAGACCAGGCAGGCGATCCAAAGCGTGGTGGCAACGGAGAAGCGATCCAGCAGCCAGCCGCTGATGGGGCTTGCCAGCACCGAGCCCAGCGTCGTCATGGAAAAGGCCAGACTTTGGGCCTTGGCGGAGTCCTCATAGGGTACCGCCCGCTCGGTGTAAGGCACGATGGCGGCGGTATACAGGGCAAAGGAGGGGGCCTGCAGCACAAAGGCGCCGTAGAGCTCCGGGATCGACGGGGAGAGCGCCACGGCGGCGGTCTTCAGCACAAAGCAGCAGAAGGCCAGGCGCAGCAGCTTTCCCGGGTCCCGGCGGCCCAGAACGCGGGAGAACAGCAGCATCACCGGGATCTCCATGGCGGCCATGAAGCTGTTGATGTAGCCCATATCCTCGGTGTCCCCGCCCACGTTGCGGGTAATGTTGATGAGGAAAGAACAAATCGTGTTGTGGGCAAAGAAAATCAGCGCCGTCCCCAGCAGCAGGACGCAGAAGCGACGGTTTTTCCGCAGAAAGCCCCCAAGGCTGTTGCCGCGCGGTGCTTCGGCGGCGTCAGCCGTTCCCCGGCGGAGGCTGCGGCACAGCAGCAGGTGGGCCGCAGCCTGCACGGCGCAGAGCAAAAGCCCCGCTGCCGGCAGCACACGGACGGAGACCTTCTCCGCCAGAACGCCCAGCACCATGCTGAGCAGCACATAGGCCAGGGAGCCCATGCCGCGGGACACGCCGTAGTTGATCTCCTGCCCCTGGTGGGCGAAGTCCACATACAGCTTCAGGTTCAGGGAATTGACGCTGAGGGAAAAGGCGATAAAGAGCACATAGGCCGCGCCCAGCCCCCAGCCCCGGATCCCCGGGATCAGCAGCAGGGTCAGGAACAGTGCCTGCCCCGCCAGCAGCGGCGGGTTCAGCCTTGCGGCGGTGAACCGGGGGCTGCGGTCAATGAGAGAGGAGAGGGCCGTGCCAAGGCCAGCGCCAAGCAGGTTCCCCGCAGCAAGCACGATGCCCACCTGGGCGTTGTCATAGCCCTGGGCCTGCAGGTACACCGCGGCAAAGGAAACCGCCACACAAAAGCTCATCCAAAACGAGCCCTGCGCCAGCGAAAACAGCGCCGTCAGTCGTCCTCTCTGCTTCATCCGCTCGCCCTCCTTCCCTAAGATCCGCCCAAACAGGCAGGGGCCATTGTAGCAGGCCCCCATTTTTTTGTCAAGCAAAGCGCCCCGGCTTTCGCCGGGGCGCTTTGCTGTATGATACGCATTTGGATGGCTTCCCTCAGAACTCCAGGTTCCGCTCCGTCTCCTTGGAAAAGACATGGGCTGCCCGCCCGTCAAAGGCAAATTTCACCCCATCGCCCATGCGGTAGTGCCGCTCCATATCCATAATGGGGACAATGATGATCACATCCCGGCCCTCGGCGGAGACATGCAGGTTTACGGAGGAGCCCATCATTTCGCTCACATCCACCCGGGCCTCCACGCCCTCGCTGGCCAGATGGGTGTGCTCCGGGCGCACGCCCAGGGTGACCGGCTGGCTCTGCACGTCATGCTGCAGCAGGCGCGCTTCCTTTTCCGGGGCCAGCTCCACCCGGTAGCCGCCCAGCTCCACAAAGAATTTCTCTCCCTCCCGCTTGAGCTGGGCGTCGAAGAAATTCATCTCGGGCATGCCGATGAAGCCCGCCACAAAGAGGTTCTCCGGGTGGTTGAAGACCTGCTGGGGCGTGCCGATCTGCTGGATATAGCCGTCCTTCATAATGACGATCCGGTCGCCCAGGGTCATGGCCTCAGTCTGGTCATGGGTGACGTAGATAAAGGTGGTGTCGATCCGCTCCCGGAGCTTGATGATCTCCGCCCGCATCTCGTTGCGGAGCTTGGCGTCCAGGTTGGAGAGGGGCTCGTCCATCAGCATGACCTTGGGGGCGCGGACAATGGAGCGGCCGATGGCCACCCGCTGCCGCTGGCCGCCGGAAAGGGCCTTGGGCTTGCGGTCCAGATACTGGGTGATGTCCAGGATCTCCGCCGCCTCCCGTACCTTCTGGTCGATGATATCCTTGGGATAGTGGCGCAGCGTCAGGGAAAAGGCCATGTTGTCGTACACCGTCATGTGGGGATAGAGGGCGTAGTTCTGGAAGACCATGGAGATATCCCGATCCTTGGGGGCAACATCGTTTACCAGCACGCCGTCGATGTAGATTTCCCCTGCTGTGATCTCCTCCAGGCCCGCCACCATCCGCAGCGTGGTGGATTTGCCGCAGCCGGAGGGTCCAACCAGCACGATGAATTCCTTATCCGCGATGTCCAGGTTGAACTCCTGCACCGCCACCACGCCCTCATCGGTGATCTGCAGGTTCATCACCTGCTCCTCCGGTTCCTCTTTCCCTCTCCGTTTCTTCCGCTTCGCCTCCCCGCTGATGTAGGGATAGACCTTTTTCACGTTTTTCAGTTGAACAGTTGCCATGTGTTCGACTCTGAACGTCCGGCCTCCGCCAGGGACGCCCTCGCAGCCGCCCGCAGGGAGCGCGCTGCATTACGGCAGGTCTCCACACTGCCGCAGCCCGAGCCGGGGCTGTACTTTTCCTCCTTTGTAAGCTGACTGCAGCCGAAAAGTGGAGTGCTGCAGCCGCGATCAGATTTTGGGGGACACCCCTTTTATTATACCGCGTTTCCAGCAGCAGGGCAAGCCCTCAAGGCATATCCGCCCTGGCGGCACATAGACTGTACGAGAGAAAGGAGGGATCTCTCATGCGTACCCTACGATTTGGCAGCACGGGGCCGGCGGTGCAGCTGCTGCAGCTGGCACTCAACCGGGCAGGCTATGGCCCCCTGGCCACCGACGGGGTGTTCGGGCCGGCCACCCAGGGCGCCGTCTCCCGCTTTCAGGCTGTGAGCCGCCTGACGGTGGATGGGATCGCCGGGCCCGCCACCCACCGTGCGCTGCTTCCCTGGTACACCGGCTATGCCAACGTCCGCATCCGACGAGGAGACACGGTCTGGGCGCTGGCCCGGCTCTACGGCAGCAGCAGCGAAGCCATCCTGCTGGCAAACCCCGGCGTCGCGCCGGAGAATCTGCAGGTAGGCGGCACGCTGATCGTGCCGCTTCCCTTCCAGGTGGTTCCCACCGGCATCGATTGGTGCGCCGCTCTGGTGGGCTATTGCGTTCAGGGACTCAGCGCCCGCTATCCCTTTCTGCTGTCCGGCAGCATCGGCAAGAGCGTCCTGGGAAAACCGCTTTGGAGTTTGCGGATAGGCCAGGGGGAAAACCGGGTGCTCTACCACGCCGAGCACCACGCCAACGAATGGATCACAACGCCGCTGCTGCTGCACTTTGCGGAGGAGCTGGCAGCGGCCTACGCCGCGGGGGACGAAATCGGCGGGTTCCAGGCAGGGGAGATCCTGGACTATGCCACGCTCTGCCTGATCCCCGCCGTAAACCCGGACGGAATGGACCTGGTCACCGGAGAGCTGAGCACAGGGGACGCCTACAGGGCCGCCCGGGCCATCGGAGAAAAGTACCCCCGCTACCCCTTCCCTTCCGGCTGGAAGGCCAACATCCGGGGCATCGACCTGAATTTGCAGTACCCAGCAGGCTGGGAGCAGGCCCGCGCCAACAAATACGCCCAGGGGATCACCTCTCCTGCCCCGGCGGATTTTGTCGGGCCGGCGCCTTTGACCGCCCCGGAAGCCCGGGCCATGGCCGAGCTGACCGAGCGCTTCGACCCGGCCCTGACCCTGAGCTATCACAGCCAGGGGGAGGTGATCTACTGGCGCTTCCAGGACTATGAGTCGGAGAACGCCCGGGAGATCGGGGAGCTGTTTGCCCGCGTCTCGGGCTACGAGCTGGCGGACACCCCCTTTGATTCGGGCTTTGCCGGCTACAAGGACTGGTATCTGCAGGAGTTTCGCCGCCCGGGCTACACCGTGGAGGTGGGGCGGGGTGTCAATCCTCTGCCGGTGGAGACCTTCCCCGAGATTTACGAAAGGAACCTGGGGATCCTGACCCTGGCGGCCTTGGTAACGTAAAGCACGCCCCTTTTCCGTTTGGAAAAGGGGCGTGCTTCAAGCTGTCGACAAAGTGTCGACAGCTTGAAGCGACAAAAATGGGAACTTCCGAAAAAGTTCCCATTTTTGCGTAGATTGAGCGTGAAGAGGGGACTCCCATTCCCTCTACACAATCTTCCCATGCATGTCGATGCGCTGTTGCATAGGGCTGTCTCCGGTCTGAAGCACGTTCTGAGAATGGAATCCTACTCTCCCCGCCTGCGCTGGATGCGGCGGGCGCTGCCGCTGCCGCCGCCGGTGATAAGCGGCACATTCTCCGCGATGAGGGAGGACGTATCCAGCCCGTACCACTGCTCCTTGGAGCCGGCCATGCGGCGGATCAGATACTTGGTGTTCAGAATAAACTCGTCAAAGGCCGAGAGCTCGGTCTTGGGCGTGACGGATTTGCGGATCATGCAGAACTTGAAGGTGCCCACGGTGGACTTCCCGTAGATGGAGTATTTCTTATCCTGCTCGGGAAGCTCCCCGGTGGCCTGCAGATCCTGCACGATCTGCCGCAGGTACACGTTCACCCGGGGGCTGCACTTAAAGCCCAGATCCAGTCGGACGCGGAAGATGAAGTCTGTGCCGAGGGTGTCTACCCGATACTCCATGGTGTCCGGCTCGTTGAGCACGTTCACGCTGACGAACCAGTAGGCCTGCGCCCGCTTGGGGTCCTTGTCCAGGATCGAGTAGAGAATATCCCGGTCCACATACTCGGTGTCGTTGTTGCTGCCCAGATACACCAGGTTGTTGCAGAGCATGGGGATGGCGGTATCCTTGTTCAGGCTCTCCAGGTTGGAAACATAGTCCCGCAGCTTCAGGCGAGTGCTGTACCGGTGCTCCAACTGGGTGCCCCGGTGCCACACGATCATGAGCCAGAGCAGCAGCAGCGTCAGAATCACGGTGACATAGCCGCCGTGCATGAATTTGCCAAGGCTGGAGAGGAAGAACACCGCCTCAATGGAGGCGAAGACCAGCAGCACCAGCACCGCCAGGATCCGTTTCTTCCGCACCCGCAGCAGATAGATGCTCAGCAGAACCGTGGTCATCAGCATGGTGACCGTGATGGCCAGGCCGTAGGCCGATTCCATCCTGGCGCCGGAGCGGAAATACAGCACCACCAGGCAGCAGCCGATCCAGAGAATGTTGTTGACCTTGGGAATGTAGAGCTGACCCTTGGTGTCCGCCGGGTAGCGGATCTCCAGATGGGGCAGCAGGTCCAGCAGGATCGCCTCGGAAACCAGGGTGTAGGACCCGGTGATCAGCGCCTGGGAAGCGATGATGGCCGCCATGGCGCCCAGGATCACGGCGAAGGGCCGCAGCATCTGGGGCAGCATCAGGAAGAAGGGGTTCAGATCCTCGATGGCGGCAAGGGCGGCGTCGCCCTTGTTCAGCAGGATCCAGGCTCCTTGCCCCAGATAGTTCAGAATGAGGCAGATCTTCACCAGCGGCCAACTGAAATACACGTTCTCCCGGCCCACATGGCCCATGTCGGAATACAGGGCCTCCGCGCCGGTGGTGGCGAGGAAGACGCTTCCCAGGATCATGAAGCCGGCCTTGTTGTTGGGGCTGAGGAGCACCTGCACCGCATACAGGGGATTGAAGGCCCGCAGCACCGTGGGCAGGGCCAGGATCTTCAGCACGCCCACCACGCCCAGGAAGCCGAACCAGGTCAGCATCACGGGGCCGAAGGCTTTGCCGATCTTGCTGGTGCCGGCCCGCTGGGCCAGAAACAGCACGGAGATGATCAGCAGCGTGATGACAACCACCTTGGTCTGCCCCTCGCCCAGGAAGCGATCCATGGAGCCGATGCTCCGCAGGCCCTCCACCGCCGTGGTCACCGTGACGGCAGGGGTGAGCACCCCGTCCGCCAGCAGCGCGGCGCCGCCCAGCATGGCCGGGAAAATGAGCCATTTGCCGCAGGCCCTCACCAGGGAGTAGAGCGAGAAGATGCCGCCCTCGCCGTGGTTATCCGCCTTCATGGCGATGAGCACATATTTGAAGGTGGTGAGCAGGGTGATGGTCCAGATCACCAGGGACAGGGAGCCGATGATAAAGCTCTCATCCACCTGGGTGATGCCGCCGTTGCCCTCCAGGATCGACTTCATCACATACATGGGCGAGGTGCCGATGTCCCCATAGACGATGCCGATGGTCACCAAAAAGAGGCCAAATTTGAATTTCTGCTTGTTTTTCAACAAAAATCACTCGCTTTCCGCGAAATCAATGCACCGCAGCACTCACGCTGGACGCGCCGTTGGAAACCGTGACAGAATCCCCGCTGTGAAGCTCGCCTCCGCAAAGCAGCAGGCATTTGTAGTTCTGCCGCGCCGTCAGGCTCTGGCTGCCGGCAGTAACCGTGTCCCCTTCGGTGCCGGAGATGCGGCACAGCAGATAAACGCCGCCCGCAGGGCCGGCCTGCTTGTCCGAGGCGCAGAGCGCCGCCAGACTCCCGCCGCTGAAGGAGAAGCTGCCCCGGGCCTTCACCGCCTGCTTGCCGGCGCTGACACTGACATCGCCGCCGGTGAGGCGAATATCGCCCACGCCGCTGTCCTTCTCCCCGGCGCGGATCCCGTCGCCCAGGGCCAGGATGTCCACCGTGCCGCCGGAGATCTCCACATCCCCGTCCACAGCCCGGATGCCCTCTTCCCGGGTATCCAGCGCGACCGCGCCGCCGGAAATGAGAACCGCGTTCTGACCCTTCAGGGCCTTGCTGCTCTGCAGCACGCCATCGCCCCGGGTGAGCACCGCAAGGCTGCCGCCGGTGACGCGCAGCTCTGTTGCCGCCTGGACGCCGTCGCCCCAGCTTTCCACGGTGACAGCGCCGCCGGAGATTTCCACATAGCCCTTGCCTTCCTTGTCCTGGGTGGAGGACTTGATGCCGTCGCCCCAGGCGGTGACGGCGAGGCTGCCGCCCTTGATCTGGACGGAGTCGTTGCCCTTCACGCCGTTATTGGCCGCCAGCACTTCGATGCTGCCGCTGTTGATGTCCAGATCGTTTTTGCAGCCGATGCCGTTATTCAGGTAGCCGTATACCGCAAGGCTGCCCTCGCCCTCGATGTCCATGTCGTCCTCGCTGTAGAGGGCGGCGCCGGTGGCATTGGGATCCGGGTTCTGCAGCAGATCCTCCGTGCCGGAGGTCAGCCGGTTCTCGCTGTCCGCAGCCAGCTGCAGGCGGAAATGCTTGGCCTGCCGCACATGGATAGCCGGGCCAGCCAGGCAGGTGAGATCGGCATTATTGAGGATCACGGTCACGTCCATGGCGTCATCCCCGGTGTCCACCACCAAGGGTTTCAGGCCGGTGCCGGTGATCTCATAGGTTCCGGCGGCGCTGATGACGACCTCGGTGCCCGCATCCCGGGCGCCGCCGCCGGAGATGCTGACGTTCTCCCCGTCAAAGGTGATGACGGTGCGCTCGCCTGCGGACGCGCTTTCCCTTCCGGCGCAGGCGCTCAGCAGCAGCGCTGCCAGCAGCAGAATGGGTAGGATTTTCTTCATGGCAGTTTCCTCTTACATAAGGTCCTTTTCCGCCTCGCGGGAGCAGACAATGTTCAAGTTCCCATTGCGGCAGCGGATCGCGTCCACAAGCTCCCGGATCTGCCGGGGATCCTTCAGCTCGATCTGATAATGCAGCTCATAGAGCGTGCCCATGTTGGTGGTGCGGACCTTTGTAAGCTCGTGCATGCTGGTGTATTCCTCAAACAGATCATCAAACAGCGAGTCGTAATCCACGTTCTCCGGCACGGTGATTTTCAGGTGCCGGTGCCGCACACCCGCTTCCCCAAAGCGGAAAAAGCCCAGAGCCAGCACATACACGGCCATCAGCACGAAGAAGATCACCGCCACGCCCACATAGCCCATGCCGCAGGCGAGGCCGATGGCCACAGCGGTAAAGAGGCCCGTGATCTCCTTGGCGGAGCCGGGGGCGCTGCGAAAGCGCACCAGTGCAAAAGTGCCGGCTACGGCAAGCCCCGCGCCGATGTTGCCGTTCACGAGCATGATGACCAGGGTGACGACCCCCGGCAGGAGGGCCAGGGACTGGGAGAAGGCGCCGGTATGCCGATCCCGCACCAGAAAGATCAGGGCGGTGCCAAAGCCCAGGACCATGGCGGTCAGCTCGCAGATCAGAAAGGCGGGCAGGGTCATCTGGGCGGAGAGAATGCTGTTAAGCATGGACAGAACCTCCAAAAATGTATTCATGCAGGATATGATCCCGATAGCAGGT
Source organism: uncultured Oscillospiraceae bacterium (assembly GCA_964395795.1). Classification (GTDB taxonomy): domain Bacteria; phylum Bacillota; class Clostridia; order Oscillospirales; family Oscillospiraceae; genus Limivicinus. Next base: position 23,101 of record CAYNBS010000003.1, on the reverse strand, counting down.
GCCGTATTTGGAAAAGCTGGTAGGGTAGATGGCCAGCTCGCTCAGCAGGTGGGCCAGCCACAGAGGCGCAGCGGCAGGGGTCTTGATCTCCATGAGCACCTGCCCGGGGGCCAGCAGCGGTTCCCCCTGGTCTCCGGCGCAGAGATCCAGCTCCGTTTCCCGCCAGCGGATGTTTCGGTCAAAGGTGATGCGCAGCTCCGGCTCCTCCCGGTCCCGGAAGGCGAACCGGTCACAGGCCAGGTATACCTTGGCCCGCGGCTCCACGCTGCGGAGAAACCATTCGATCTCCCTTGTCATCTGGCTGTCCTCGGCAGGCGGAACCGCCCGGTTCAGCCAGGCTGCGGCTTCGCCCGCGGGCATGCTGACCCGCCGTTTGTAGACCACGCCCTTGAATTTCTTCTTCAGCTCCACAAACACCGGATCGTTCGGTCCCGGCACATTGTAGCTGCGCAGGCGCAGCTTCTCCTTGTACACCGGCCCATCCAGCGAATGGCGGATCAGACTGTAATCATCGGTGTCGTAATAGATGCTGCACACGGTGCTCAGCGGATAATCATCCGGCTCCATATGCGCCTCCATCCGTTCCCACAGCGCGTCATACTGCTCCGCCGAGAGCAGATATTTCTTTTCTGTTCGCTTGAAGGTGTAGATCGTTTCGCTCATTTGGATCTTTCTCTTCCCTGCAGACTCTCGTCTTATCTGCCGAAGTAAGCGGCCCGCTCCTCCGGCGTTACCTTGAGATATTCGCAAAGCCGGTCGATACAGACCTGATTCCAATCATTTTCCGTGATAAAGTTGCGGATCCAGTCCACATTCCATTCCCAACCGTCCGGATACATCTGGTACCGGGCATAATCCCGCTCCACCTCCGGCTCGATCTGGGCGGACAGCACGTCGATCTCTTCCAGGATCGCCTCGTTGGACAGGGGGCCGTCCAGCAGCTCCGCCGCCCGCTTCAGCACTCGATCCCGGAAATCCGGGCTTTCCAGCAGGCATCCGATGAGCTCCGCCACTTGGCGGCTGCCTTGGGCCCAGGGCGAGAGCAGATTGGTAAAGCAGTTGTCCTCCGAGTAGAAGGAGCTGTCCAGATCATAAAGCATGAGGCGCCACTTTCCGTCGTTCTCGGTAGAGCGGCAATAACGAACGTTGCCGAAGCTCAGATCGTCATTGGCAAAAATGCCCTCCAGAAGCAGCCAGTCCACCAGACTGTCCACGTCCAGCATCTGGCAGATGACGGCGTAATTCTCCGGATCCGACAGGTCGTTGCTCTTGGCGAAAACAAAGACCTCATGATACAGAGGGCTGGAGGCATACAGCGGCGGCGTCTCCACGGTGACGCTGTCCCGACTGACGCCGGCATAGTGGGCGTACATGGCCTCGTTCAGTTTTTCCCCGAGGGCATAGATGCCCGCATACTTCCCGTCGATATACAAAACGCAATAGCGGCTGCGGGAGGTGATCACCCGGTCGCTGGCCTTCAGGGCCAGCTCTGTGCAGAGCTCATTTCGGATAATGGCGTGGTAATAATCCTGCCCCGCCCGGAGCAGCAGGTTGTTAAACGCCGTCACCCCGCCGCCGAAGAGGTCGTAGCTCAGCTCCTCCTGCCCGTAAGCGCCGCGGAAACGGACGCTCATATTCTTCTTGGGCAGATCCAGGCTGGTCTCCCCGTGCATTTTGATGCCGCAGGGGAGGGTAAAGCTGCCGCCCTCTTCATAGAAGGACAGGCTGCCCGGCACCTCAACGCCCTTTTTGCCATCGCTGTACATCCACTGGAAGCGGGCGTTGTCCGACACCAGGCTTACCACCGGCAGGCTGTGGTTTTCGTTGATGATATAGCTCAGGGTCAGCGCCCGGCTGGGCAGAGCCCCGTCCTCCAGGGCGATGGCCCGAACGATGCCCGTCTCCGTCAAGGTGATGGGGCCGTCGTAGAGGGGGCTGTCCACCGTGGGATAGCTGCCATCGGTGGTATAGTGGATCTCCCCGCTGCCGGACAGGGTCACGGCAACGCTTTCCACGTCATTGAAAATCCCGTCCGCTTCCCCGGCCGCAGGCATGGCGGAAATCCGACGGCAGCCGGTCCCGTTTTCCATCCCGGGGGTAGGGGCGGCGAAATAGAACCATCCAGCACGGTCGGGCATCCGGCCGAAGCTGCCCCCGTAGGGAATCCCCCGGAGAGAGGCGTAGTCCGCCAGACTCCCGTCCTTCCGGCTCAGATACAGCCGGTCGGAGCTGGAATCCAGCGAAAAGGCGTCGCAGAGGGGCGCCGTGCCCGCAGTGGTCTTGTCCTGGCTGCAGCGCAGGAGGAACAGCTCTCCCGGCGCCAGCGTTCTCTCCGGCAGGCGGAAGAGCAGCCGGTCGCCTGCCTTGTCGGACAGGTAGTACTCCGAAAGCTCCACCGGCTCCTGGGAGATGTTTTTCAGCTCAATCCAGTCGCAGTGGTCCACTGCGTCCGTCCAGCGGTCGCTGTCGTTATACACAACGGCCTCATAGATCACTAAGGGGCTGTCTGTGGCCAAGCTCTCCTGCCAGGCGTCATAGCCGGCTGCGTCATTGGAGCAGCCGGGCGTGGGATACAGGCTCTCCGCCCATTCGCCGTCTCCGTCCCGCTGCCAGGACCGATCCGCCTCGCTCTCCGGGCAGAGGAAGCGATCCGCCTCCGCTCCGCCGGGAGCAAGAAGCAGCAGCGTCTCTCCCTCCGCGAGAGAGAAGGAGGCGTGCTCTTCCCGATCCTTGCCGGAGAGGAAGAACACCCGCCGCTCGCCCGGCGCCAGGGTGATTTCCGGCAGGGGCCAGCTGGGCTTTTCTTCCCCATCGGTCATCCGCCAGCCGGACAGGCTGACTGCATCGCCGCTGATATTCTCCAGCTCCACCCAGTCGGAAAAGTCCCCGTCCTCATCGGGAAGCGTGGCCTTATTGCGAAGCATGACCTCCGAGATCCGCAGCTGGGCAGCAGCCCTGCTGTCCTCTGGCTGCCCCTGCTCTGTCCCGTTCTGGGTCTCCATCGATTCTGGAAGATTCGGCGTGTCCGTCCCCGCCAGGATGGCGCTGCGAAGCGCAAAGCCCCCCACGCAGAGAATCACCGCCGCGGCCAGCAGAAGCGCCCATGTTTTCTTTTTCATCCGGCCCATTTTCATTCCTCGAATCCGACAAAATTTCAGAATATTATAGCGCATATTGCTTCCCTCTGTCAACTGCCGAAGGGCGGCGGAAGCCCCCGGGAAGGGAGAGAAATTGCCCCTTTCTGCGGATTCGGATTGCTTTTTTCCGAATCGTTGCTATAATACCTATAGAATGGCGAATTGCCGCAAGGACACAAAAGATTTCTGAACATCACAATGGAGGATGAGCGCCATGAAACGGATCCTGCTGATCGGCACCGGCGGCACCATTGCCTCGGGTATGACCGAGGACGGGCTGAGCCCGGAGCTGAGCCCGGAGCAGCTGCTGCAGTATGTGCCCCAGATCTCTTCCCTGTGCAAGGTGGATTGTCTCTCCCTGTTTAACATTGACAGCACCAATGTGACCCCCGCCCACTGGATTGCCATCACCCGGGCGCTGCGGGCCCATTACCATGAATACGACGGCTTCGTCATCAGCCACGGCACAGACACCCTGGCCTACACCGCCGCCGCCCTCTCCTATCTGGTCCAGGGCGCGGACAAGCCCATTATCCTCACCGGCGCCCAGAAGCCCATCAGCTACGACTCCACCGACTCCAAAATGAATCTGATCGACGCCTTTACCTGCGCCTGCTCGGAGGAGCTCTGCGGGGTCTGCATCGTCTTCAGCGGGCGGGTCATCCTGGGCACCCGGGCGCGCAAAACCTATTCCAAGAGCTTTGCCGCTTTTTCCAGCATTAACTTCCCCGACCTGGGCACCCTGCTGGATCATCGGCTGCTGTGTTACATAAGGCCGGACCGGGGGGCGTTCCCCGTGTTTTCCGAGGCGCTGGATGAGCGGATCGGCCTTGTCAAAATGATTCCCGGCACGGACCACGAGCTGCTGGAGTTCCTGCTGCAGCGGAAGGATGCACTGATCCTGGAGTGCTTCGGCGTTGGCGGCCTGCCCTCCTACGATGACGACCGGCTCTTTGAAGTGCTGCACCGCTACACCCAGCAGGGCAAGTTCCTGGTCATGACCACCCAGGTGCAGAACGAGGGCTCGGATTTCTCCGTCTACAGTGTGGGAACCCGGCTCAAGGGCAACCTCCATATCTTGGAGGCCTACGACATGACCACCGAAGCGGCCCTGGCCAAGATCATGTGGATCCTGGGGCAGACCAGGGACCCGAAGGAGGTCAACCGCCTGTTCTACACCCCCGTGGCCCACGACATGCTGTATCGGAGCTAAGTTCGCATGAAAACTATCCTTGTGATCGGCGGCGGCGCCTCCGGCCTTCTGGCTGCGCTGACCGCCGCGGAAGATCCCCAAAACCGGGTGCTCCTGCTGGAGCGCCAGCAGCGCGTGGGCCGGAAGCTTCTGGCCACCGGCAACGGGCGCTGCAACCTGACCAATACGGGCGCCGCCCCGGAGCATTATCACGGGGAGGAGCCGGATTTTGTCCGCCCGGCCCTGGCCCGCTTTGGGCCGCAGGAGGCGCTGGCCTTCTTCCACCGCCTTGGCCTGCTGACCCAGGAGGAATACGGCGGGCGGGTCTACCCCCTTTCCAACTCCGCCAATTCCGTGCTGGACGTGCTGCGCTTTGCGCTGGACAAGGCCGGGGTGGAGCAGCGCACCGCCTGCCCGGTTCGCAGCCTCACGCCCAAGGGCGCGGGCTTTTTGGCAGAGACCGAGCAGGGCTCCCTGTACGCCGACGCGGTGATTCTCGCCTGCGGCGGCGCTGCCGGGGCGAAGCTGGGCGGCGTGATGGACGGCTACCAGCTGGCCAAAGGTATGGGCCATAAACGCACAGGCCTGTATCCCGCCCTGGTGCAGCTTGTCACCGCGCCGGAATACCCCCGGGCGCTGAAGGGTGTGCGGGCGGACTGCCGCCTGCGGCTGCTGCGGCGGGAGTATGCGCTGGCCGCATCCTCGGGCGAGCTGCAGTTTACAGACAACGGCATCTCCGGCCCTGCGACTTTTGACATTTCCCGTGCCGCCGCCACCGGCGGCGAGGGCTTGACTGTGGAGATCAACTTCCTTCCCTTCGGCGTGAACGATGCATCTGCGCTGCTGGCCGAGCGGAAGGCCACCTTCCCGGATCAGCCGGTATCGGAGGTCTTTACCGGCATGCTGCACAACCGTCTGGGCCGGATGCTGGTGAAATACGCCGGCGTGGACGGGGCAAAGCCTCTGCGCGAGCTGGATGACGCGGAGCGGAACCGCCTGGCCCAGGCGGCCACGGCCTTCCGCCTGCCCGTGAAGGGCACCGAGGGCTTTGACCATGCCCAGGTCACCGTCGGCGGCCTGCGCTGCCGGGATTTTGATCCCTTGACCCTGGAGAGCCGCCTGGTGCCCGGCCTCTTCGCCTGCGGCGAGGTGCTGGATGTGGACGGCGACTGCGGCGGCTACAATCTCCAGTGGGCCTGGGCCAGCGGGCGACTGGCGGGGAGGCTGGGCCGATGATCCGCGTGAACAATCTGCGCCTGACCCCAGGAGAGGACCCGGCGCTTTTGCGGGAGCGTGCCGCCAAAAAGCTCCGGGTGGACCCGGAGCGAATCGAGAGTCTGAAGCTGCTGCGCCGGGCGCTGGACGCCCGGGACAAAAATGACCTGCACTATGTTTACCATGTGGCCCTCACTCTGCGGGGCGCGGAGGCGCTGATTCTCCGCCGCACCGGTAGTCGGGATGTGACGGCCTATACCGAAAAGCCATATGAAATCCCCCGCTCTGCCCTGGCGGAGCGCCCGGTGGTGGTGGGCTTCGGCCCGGCGGGGATGTTCGCCGCGCTGGTGCTGGCAAAGGCCGGGGCCAAGCCGCTGGTGATCGAACGGGGGCAGGATGCCCTGCGCCGCAAGGCCGCGGTAGACGCCTTCCGGGCCGGCGGAATCCTGGACCCGGAATCCAACGTCCAGTTTGGCGAGGGCGGCGCCGGCACCTTCTCCGACGGGAAGCTGAACACCGGCACCCATGACCCCCGGATCTCCTGGGTGCTGGAGCAGTTTGCCGCCCACGGCGCGCCGGAGAGCGTCCGTTATGACGCCAAGCCCCACATCGGCACCGACGTGCTGATCCATGTGGTGCAGCGCATCCGGCAGGAAATCCTCTCCCTGGGAGGGGAGATCCGCTTTGGAACGAAGCTCACAGAGCTGTGCATTTCCGGCGGCGCCCTTACAGGCCTCCGGGTGCAGAGCGCCGCAGGGGAGGAGCTTATCCCCTGTACCCGGCTGATCCTGGCCATCGGCCATTCCGCCCGGGACAGCTTTCAGATGCTGCACACCCTGGGCGTGCCCATGGAGCCCAAGGCTTTTTCCATGGGCGTGCGCATCGAACACCGCCAGGCGGACATTGACCTGGCTCAGTACGGCCGCAGCAGAGGAGAGCTCCCCGCGGCGGACTATTCCCTGAACGTGCATCTGCCCGACGGCGGCAGCGCCTATACCTTCTGCATGTGCCCTGGCGGCGAGGTGATCGCCGCCGCCTCGGAGGAGGGGGGTGTGGTCACCAACGGCATGAGCTATTCTGCACGTAGCGGTGAGAACGCCAACGCCGCCTTGCTGGTGACCCTGCACCCGGAAGACTTTCCGGAACAGGACGTGCTCTCCGGCATGCGCTGGCAGCGGCAAATCGAGCGGGCTGCTTTTGAGGCCGGCGGCGGGAATTATCATGCCCCCGCCCAGCTGGCAGGGGACTTCCTGGCCAAGCGGCCCAGCCGAGGCCCCGGCGCCGTCAAGCCCAGCTATCGCCCCGGCGTCACCTGGACGGAGCTGCACCAAGTGCTGCCGCCCCGGATCACCCAAGTTCTGGAGCAAGCCATCCCCGCCCTGGGGCAGAAGCTCAAGGGCTTTGACGATCCCGACGCGGTGCTCACCGCGCCGGAGACCCGCTCCTCCTCTCCCGTGCGGATCCTGCGCGGGGCAAGCTTCCAATCTCCCATCCGGGGTCTCTACCCCTGCGGGGAAGGCGCAGGCTACGCAGGCGGCATCACCTCCGCCGCCGTGGACGGGATGCGCTGCGCCGAAGCGGTGCTGCAGAGCGCCGAGACAATCACAGAAAAGAGAACGTAAGAAATGAGAAATTACAGACCGAGAGCCCTGTGGAAGGTCATCGTCAGCGATATTTTGATCGGTGCGATGGCCCTGGGCATTGTGGTATTCTTCCAGCTGGGCCTGCCGATCCTGAAGGCGAAGGCCCGCAGCCGGGATCGGGCGGAGACCCAGGAGCCCCTTGTGACCCAGACCACGGTCCCGGAGGAGACGCCGGAACCCACGCAGTCGCCTGTCGCGGAAACGCCGGAGCCGGACAACACCGCCGCGGAGCCCACGCCCAGCCCCACCCCGGACCCGCGCACGCCCTGGCAGATCCGCTTTGCCGATCACTTCACCGACGATGTAGTCATCACCGACCATTCCTACACCAGTCCCCAGGTGTCCATCACCATTGACACGCGGGTGTACGGCGAGGGCGAGCAGCAATCGGTATACTATGTGGCGGATATCTATGTAGCCAGCCTGGACAACTTCCGCACCTACACCGCCAACAACGAGCTGGAATACTGGTCCACCCAGGACGCCATGGAGATGGACGCCGACTCCCACGCCATTCTGGCCATCAGCGGCGATTTCTACTCCTACCAGCCCAAGGGCTTCTTGGTGCGCAACGGGGAGCTGTATATGGACGATCAGACCCATTGCGACCTGTGCGTGCTGTATAACGACGGCATCATGGCCACCTATGGGCGGGATGACTATACGGTGGAGGAGGTCTGGAGCCGGGGCGTGGCCCAGGCCTGGAACTTCGGTCCCTCGCTGCTGGACGAAAACGGCCATGTGAAGCCGGATTATGAGGTCAGCACCGCTGTTTCCTATCCCAACCCCCGCAGCGCGGTGGGCTACTACGAGCCGGGACACTACTGCTTCGTGGTGGTGGACGGGCGGCAGGACGGCTATTCCAAGGGCATGACCGTGCCGGAGCTGGCGCAGGTCTTCGAGGATCTGGGCTGCACCTGCGCGTATAATCTGGACGGCGGCGGCTCCGCCCTGATGACCTTCCTGCACGAGCGTTACAGCCGCCAGAGTAACGGCGCCGAGCGGGAGCTTGGCGACATGCTGATCGTGACAGAAGCCGGATGGGAGGAGAAGCGATGAAATTTTGGAGAACACTGGTGCCGAATCTGTGCATCTCCCTGTGGCTTGCGCTGCTGACCCTGGTGATCCTGGATCAGTTCAACCCTCTCATCGGCTTTTTACAGGGCCGGGCCTTTCTGGTGCTGGTAGGGCTGTGCGCCTTTTTCTCGCTGGCCTGCGCCGTCACCGTCTACCGGGACGCGCGGCTCTCCGCCCGCCGCCGTCGCCGCCGCCGTGTCGTTGACGCGGAGGAGGACGTGTGATACAATAGCCCTACCGCGAGAACGGAATTTAGTCTGTAAAGGAGAACGAATATGGATTTCAGAAGTCTGTCGGTGAAGGATTGCTTTGCCAATCCCAAGTGCGTGGAAATCATCAAGCAGTACGCCCCCAACCTGATGAAGTACCCCATCAAGCTGTTCAACAAGAAGTCCTGCGGCGACATTTTTGATCTGGTCGTCAGCAAAAAGCTCGTCCCCGAGGACAAGGCCAAGGCCATCGAAGCGGAGATCAACAAGATCCTCTGAGCGGAAGATACAAAGCGCCCCGAAGAAATCTTTCTTCGGGGCGCTTTCTGGATGGCAGCGACAAACCCAAAAGGATGTCATTGCGATCCGTAGGGCAAACCATCGCACGGGCAGTATGCAAGGATCCCAACTCCGGTTCGCCGACCAATGGTCGGAGCAGACCGCATTTGATGAGATTCACGCGAATTTCTGGCGGCATGATCCCGCCTGTAAGAAGGGCGCGTTCAACCGGAACTTGTAGGGGCCGGCGCCCTCGACGGCCCGTGAGGCGCTGCGACATGAGCAGAACCACGGCGTATAAGGATATCGGACTGTTGGAGGCGTAAAAAGGGCAGGGAGTTGTGCTCCCTGCCGATAGTTTTTTACAGCCCCAACAATTGCTTTTTCTTTGCGTCAAACTCTTCCTGTGTAATGATGCCCTTGTCTAGAAGTCCCTTGAACTTCTCTATTTCGTCCGCAGCACTGTATTGGTTTTCTGCTGTATGCTTATTGCTTTCTTTTTGCTGCGGGATACTCTCCCTTGGAGGGATAGGGTTGGCCTTTTTTTCTTTCTCAGGCTTTATTGGTTCAGAATAATCAATATCTACGACAGGTTGGTCGTTTATGACTAAAACAGGAAGGGAAGAAATGGGAAGGGCACTAATCTCTCTATCTTTTTTCTCTTCGTACTTGTCATTCAAATACTTGTAAATAAAATAACTGGCCACTATCCCGCCCGCAATTCCTAACCAAGTGAGTAGTAATGAGACATTGTTTGCTCGTTGTGTACTTGTTAGATTTCCACCTAACAACAAAAGGATACTGAAAATGACACATATACCTGCCACAAATAAGGCTATAACACCCACCTTTATCAGAAAAGTCAACAGCCCTTCTGTATTTGTAACAGCCCATGGCTCTTTATTTTTGCACTTGTCACAACCGCGATTCAGCCCAAGCCCTTTATATTTATAGAATCGTTCTCGTTCACCAAACAAAGCTCCAACAATTCCTTGCATCTGGGATTGTGCCATAAATGAAGCCCTATTTTGGGATTCAGCGTTGATTTTTCTACCAAAAGACATTGTTTCGCCTCTGGTTTTAATTGTAGTTGATACTCTATTTATTTTTCCACATTTAGAGCATTTCCATTGGTAAGTTATCGGTCGCGAAACTTTTGAGGTATAAGTAACAGTTGACATTAAATCTTCCTCCTTAGTGTTTGGTGTCCAGTGCCGATACACTATTAACACTTCAATACTATGTTTATAGTTTACCATATTCAGCGAGAAAAACAATCAATAAAACCCTAAATATGGAAAAAGATGGAGAGATGTAAAAAGTCTCTCCATCGTGTTGTATTATGTGAAAAGATGTTCAGAGCTGTTCGCAGGCATTCAAAGATGTTTCCGAGTTGTTCAAAGATACTCCTAACTGTTCTTAATCGTCTCCCTTGGCTTCTGAATCTGTGCCAGAGGACTGACCCTGTCATAATTCTTCGCAATGTCCGCATCGTAAATGGAACTCGCCCGCGCACAAAGCAAAAAGCCCTGAAATCCGCAGATTTCAAGGCTTTTGGAGCTGCTGGGCAGGATTCGTTTGCATTCTCTTTTTCTCGCGGGGGATCGAAAAAGAGAATCAAGGTATTCGCCAGTGTTTGCACTGGCTCATGCAGGCCACCTATGTGGCCTGCGGACATGATTCGAATCTGCCCAGAGAAAGAAAAACACCGCAGGCCCTACGGGCTTGCGGTGTTTTTCTGGAGCTGCTGGGCAGATTCGAACTGCCGACCTCATCCTTACCAAGGATGCGCTCTACCTACTGAGCTACAGCAGCAAAGTACATGCCCCTTAAAAAGGGGCATGTGTGGCGACCGAGAAGGGACTTGAACCCTCGACCTCCGGCGTGACAGGCCGGCGTTCTAACCGACTGAACCACTCGGCCACGGCTCAGTTAATATACCAAATGGGCGATGATTTGTCAATATATTTTTTGGATTTTTTTCATTTTTCTTTTTCCCGGGGGAAGCGAAAAGCCCTTCCCCCGGGAAAAAATTACAGCTCCCGGAAAATTGCGGTGCCTTTCTTCCGCAGCCACGCGAACAGCAGCACGCAGAGAAGCACCAGAACGCCCAGCGTGCCGAAGCCGACAGTTTCCACGGTCAGCCGGTCCCCAAACAGCACATACACGATGGCCGGCAGGGCCGCCGCCCCCATGCCGATAAACATGGTCAGCACCACGCTGGCCCCGCTCTTCACAGCCTGGGTCTCGTTGATCCAGTTGAAGTTGGGGTGGCGGAGGTTTTCATACAGGCCCAGAAGCCCGCTGAACACCCCATAGGCCGTGGGCAGCAGCAGCACCAGGACCAGCATCTGGCCGGTATAGCCCAGCTTCCAGGCCAGCACCGCCGAGCAGATCGCCAGCGGCGGCAGGGCGATGAGCATATGCAGCCGGAGCTTGGCCGCCAGGATCTCCCAGGCCGAAAGGGGCAGGGACTTGGGCAGCCACAGGCAGCGGCCTTCCAGGGAGATGGACGGAGCGGTCAGGAAAATCAAGGCCGCCATAAAACACATTCCCACCAGAAACAGCGCCCGCATCAAATCGGCCAGCATGGGCCACTGGGGCATGCCGGTGAGCTCCCCGCCCTTGATGAGCAGCATGACCGCCGCCACCAGCACGAAGATCGCGCCCAGGGCGCCGTTGAGCATATAAGCGGGGCTGCCCCACAGGCGGCGCAGCTCATGGATCAGCAGGGCAGCGCGGGGGCTGCGCACCTTGGCGGTGCGCTCCACATAGAGGCGCTTGGCGCCGGTGCCCCGGGCGGTGGCCGTCTGAATAAAGGTGCGGGAGAGCAGGGCGATGCACAGCGCGAAGATCACCAGCGCCGCCGCCACCAGGATCGCCAGATAGAAAAGCTTCCCCTGGGCGATGGCCTGGCCGATCCAGACCAGGGGCGCTGCGGCGCCCAGGGTCCGCTCCAGTCCGGAGGGGTCGGCGGCAAGGCCGGCGAGCAGGCTGTTCATCCGGAAGTTAAAGTACATGTAGACGCCCATGAAGCCCAGGGAGATGACCAGGGTGATCAGGCTCTTGTTGCGAGCCCGGGCGGAGGCCAGGTGGATCAGCCAGCCCAGCAGGGCGGAGATTACGATGTTCACCAGCGGCAGCACCAGGAAAAAGATGAGCGCGAAGGAGGCCCAGCCGCCCGCCGTCAGCTCTCCCGACCAGCAGAGCACCGCGGGAACGATGATGGGCAGGGCCAGCACCAGGGCCAGCACCAGCAAAAGAAAGAGCCGGCTGAGCAGAATATGGATGGGCCGGATGGGCATACTCAGCAGCATGTCGTTGTCCTTGGCCTCGTAGAGCTGGGCCTTGGCGGCGAAGATGTTGCCGATCAGCATGGTGGCGAAGGCCAGCACCGCCGCAAAGGCAAAGTACAGCCAGCCCAGTCCCAGCAGCTGGAAGGGCAGGGCGATGCTGCCGAAGATCTGGAAAAACAGCATCCCCAGAGAGAAGAGAGACAGCACCATCAGCACGGCAAAGCCGACGAGCTTGCCCTTGCTCTGGGCCTTTTTGGTTCTGCTTGCGCCGGTGAGGATGCTGAGCATGGCCTCCAGGCGAGAGCGAAGCAAAACTTTAAGCATGGTCATCCTCCAGTTCCAGGAACACGTCCTCCAGGGAGGCGTTGCCCTTGACCTCCTGCATGGAGCCGCTGGCGATCAGGCGGCCCTCCTTGATGATGGCGACCTTGTCGCAGAGCTTCTCCGCCACGTCCAGCACATGGGTGGAGAAGAAGATGGCGCCGCCCTTCCGGCAGTGCTCATGCATCAGTTCCTTGAGCAGGTGTGCGGCTTTGGGGTCCAGGCCCACGAAAGGTTCGTCCATGAGGATGAGCTTGGGCTCGTGGATCCAGGCGGAGATCAGGGCCAGCTTCTGCTTCATGCCGTGGGAGAAGGCGGAGATGGGCTGGGCCAGATCGCCCTCGATGCCCAGCATCTCGGCGTAGGTGTGGATGCGCTCCCGGCGCACCGTGGGCTCCACCCGGAAAATGTCCCCGATGAAGTTCAGAAAGCGGATTCCGGTCATGTACTCGTAGAGATCCGGGTTATCGGGGATATAGGCCATTTGCTGCTTGCAGGCAAGGGGCTGGGTGGTGATATCCTGCCCGTTGATGCGGATCTGCCCCTGCTCGAAGGGCAGGATGCCCGCGCAAGACTTGAGCGTGGTGGTCTTGCCGGCGCCGTTGTGGCCGATGAAGCCGTAGATCTCCCCCGGGGCGATGTGCAGGCTCAGGTCGTCCACGGCCTTCTTGTCGCCGTAGGTTTTGGTCAAATGATCGATGGTCAGCATATTTATACTCCTTTGTTCCGATAATCGGATGCTTATTTTGCTCGGGGAAGTCGGATAAAATAGCGCAAAAGCGGCAGCAGGGTCAGCAGGATCATGGCGGGCAGGACCCAGGAACTGAAATGCTCCGGCAGGGTGGACTGATAAATGGCAAAGCCGCCGAACATCACGGCCATAGCCAGGCGGTAGTCTGCCATCAGGCTCCGCAGAAGACGGTAGACCCGCGCCCGATTCAGGACCGTGACGCGAACTCCCGTGTTCCAGCTCTTGGGAAAGCGGCCTACCAGCGCCACCAGCAGGTCCATGACCAGCCCGAAGATGGGCATGACCAGCAGGGTTCCCCGACCGCTGTAGCCGGTGATTTCTCCGGCGGCATTGTAGTTCGAGGGGATTCGCGCGGGCAGGCTATGCCAGACAATGAGGAGATATACGATCGTCCCCAGCAGGATCACGGGCGATAGGATGCCCGCGATGCGCTGGTAGCGGGTGGCGGGGGCGCCGCAGAAGGCGTCCACCTGGGCACGGGAGGGAATTATCATGGCGTCATCCCCCTATCCAATATCCAGCTCAAGGGGCTTGTCGATCTCCTCCCCCACATATTTGCCGTTTTTCTTCCGCTGCTTGACGCACTCGGTCAGCAGATACTCGATCTGACCGTTGATGGAGCGGAAATCATCCTCCGCCCAGGCGGCAATGGCGTCATAGAGCTTGGGGGACAGGCGCAGCGGCACCTGTTTCTTCGCGTTGTCAGCCATGGGGCATCAATACAGGGAGCCGGAGTTGACCACCGGCTGGGCATCCCGGTTGCCGCAGAGCACCACCAGGAGGTTGGAGACCATGGCGGCCTTCCGCTCCTCGTCCAGCTCCACGGTGTGGTTTTCATTCAAGCGCTCCAGGGCCATCTCCACCATGCCCACGGCGCCGTCCACGATCATCTTCCGCGCGTCGATGATGGCGGAAGCCTGCTGGCGCTGCAGCATGACGGCGGCGATCTCCGGCGCATAGGCAAGGTAGGTGATGCGGGCCTCCACGATCTCAATGCCGGCCTCCTCCACCTTCTGCTGGATCTCGTCCCGGATGCGCTGGGCAACCAGCTCGCTGGAGCCGCGCAGGCTCCCCTCATCGGCCACGCCGTCGCCTGTGGTGTCCACCCCGGGGGCCACGTCGTAGGGGTAAATGCGCACGATGTTCCGCACGGCGCTGTCGCACTGGAGGGAGAGGTACTCCTTATAATTATCCACGTTGAACACGGCCTTGGCCGTGTCGGTGACCTTCCAGATCACGGCGATGCCGATCTCCACGGGATTTCCCAGGCAGTCGTTGATCTTCTGTCGGGAGTTGGAAAGGGTCATGGCCTTGAGGGAGATCTTCTTGTTGGTCATCTGGGCGCTCTGGGCAGAGCCGGTGAGCAGGGCGTTCAGTGTGGCGCCGCTGCCGCCATTGCCTCCATCCACATCGCCGGACTGGTTCAGCTTGGTCTTGGCGGCGGGGTTCACCGCCACGCAGAAGGGATTGACGAAATAGAAGCCCGCGTCTTTCAGTGTGCCGATGTACTTGCCGAACAGCGTCAGCACCAGAGCCTCCTGGGGCTTGAGCACCTTCAGGCCCGGCAGAGGCAGCCAGCCCAGGGAGAGCCACACAATGCCAACGATCATCAGCGGCAGGCCCCAGCCCTTTCCCGCGTCCATCTGGACTCCGCCGAAGACGGTGCAGAAGATTGCCGCCAGATATAACAATATGGTCAGCAGCAGCACCGCCATGCCGTTTTTCTTGTTGTTGAGCACGATTTCCTTCATGTCTCGCGCCTCCTTTGTTTTGATATCAAAATGATATCACCAAGATATTCCATTGTCAAGTAAAATCGGAAGGATTTTCCGCAGCCTCACCACAAAAGCAAAAAGCGCGTCCCGGAACGGGACGCGCTTCAAGCGGGTTATAGGAAGCCCTTCTCAGTCGTGGGGATTATAGAGCGGATCGTTGGTCAGATAGGCGTAGCAGTAGGGTGCGGAGCCGTAGTCAAACTGCTTGTACAGCAAAGCATAGCGGGGATGCAGGATCCCGTGGCCCTGGGCATCGGTGCCCACAAAGCGCCAGCCCTCGCCCACAGAGGCCTCGGTGGTGGTGTTGATCTCGCAGTTCGGGGCGCAGCGCAGCATTTCCTCCACCTGCTCCTGGGGCACGGGAACGCACATGCCCAGCCACAGCCGCTCCAGACCGGTGAGTCCGTAGAGCGGGGTGATGTCCGTGAGGGTATAGTTCTTGCACAGGTTCAGATACCGCAGCTCCGTCAGGTTTGCCAGGGGGCGCACATCCGAAATCGCAGATTCCTCCAGCTCCAGGAACTCCAGATGGGGGCAATTGGCCAGAGGGCTGATATCGCTCACGCCGCCGATGGCCAGAATGGCCACCTCCAGATCCGGCATGTAGCTGACAAAGGAAATATCCGTCATCTCGTGGTTATGGCCCAGATCCAGGTAGCGCACTCTGGTGCAGTATTTCAGAGAGGCGCTGTGCTCCGGGTCCATGGGGCCGCCCCGGTCGGGGTTGGAGGCCAGGATGGTGGTAACGTTGGTGCGGACGGAGTAGCCGTTCTGTCGTCCGTTGCCAAACCAGACCCGCCACACCACCTCGGTGTTTGGCAGAGAGTCTCGAATCTCGGCCATAGCCTCGTCCGACACCTCGCAGAAGTCCATATCCAGCAGGGTGAGCCCAGGCAGGCAGGCCGCCACCTTTTTTACCAGGGCGCCTTCATCGGTCATGGTGCGGTGGTTCAGATCCATCTCGGTGCTCTGCAGGTCGAAGGACTTGCCGTAAAGGGTAAAGGAATAGTGGAACTCTGCCTGGGGGCAGGCCCGCTCCACGGCGGCCAGGGCCTCCCAATCCAGATTGCTCTCTGCCGCGTCGCCGCAGGAGCCCAGCTCCACCGTCTCCAGATCCGGCAGCAGGGCCAGCGGCAGCAGATAGCCCGCCTCCGGCGTCTCGCTCAGGTCGACCTGACGGGTATCGGCAGGCAGCTCGGTTCCGTCGGGCAGCGTCACCTCACAGCGTACGGAAACCTCCGGGTGCTCCAGGGCCCAGGCCGCCAGCTCTTCCCGGCAGGCGCTGCCCCGGGCATCCAGGGTCTTCAGTGCGGGAAGCTGCTCCAGCAGGGGCAGATCCTCTGCGGTGACAACGGCGGTCAGCTCCTCGATATTGCCGGGTACCTCGCCGCTGCTCAGCCGCACCGACTTGGGTGCGGGAGTGGGGGCAGGCTCTGAGGCCGTCTCCCCGGCATTCTCTCCGGGAGGCTCGGTCTCCTCTTCCGGCTTTGCCTCCTCGCCGGCGCTGGGCTGGCCGTCCTCAACCGGGGCGGCCGTCTCTGCCTCCTCCTGGGGTGCGGGGCTGCATCCTGCCAGGAACAGCAGGCACAGCAGCAGGCAGAAGAAGCGGGTAAACGGTTTTGTCTTTCGCATCGTGGGCCTCCAGTCTTTCTTCACGGGCCGCTCCGGCCCGTCCGCTCAGTGTTCCAGTTCGTACAGGATCCCGCCCGGCGGGGCGTCCGGGTCTTCCGGTTCCAGGGAATGGGGATCCTCCCAGTCCTCCTTCAGGAAGGAGGTGTCCATCACAGCCACATTCACCGGCTTTACCGTGGGGTCCGAGCCGGTGTACTTGGGATCGTTCCAGTAAAAGGAATACGCTTGCGCCCCATGGTTATAGCCAAAGCACTTGACAATGACCTTGTACCAGCCGATGGGCTGGGAGACCGGCCCGTCAATGGGGGGCTGATAGCTCTTCCACTCAATGGTATAGCCCTCGTTGGCCGCGCCGCCATCGGCGGCGATTTCCAGCCCGGAGGGTACTGTGGTGTTGATGTCGCAGCCGGGATGCAGCCGCTGCATCTCCTCCACCTGCTCCTCCGGAACGGGGGTATAGGTGCCGATCCACAGCCGTTTCAAATCCAGGCCGTAGAGCGGACTGATATCTGTAATATTGATGTTGGTGCCGATGTTCAGGTGCCGAAGCTCCGTGCAGGCCGCCAGGGGGCTCAGATCGCCGACCTTGGTATTGCCCATTTCCAGATACAGCAGCTTCGGGCAGGAGGCGAAGGGGGAGATGTCCTCCACCGCCGCCATGGAGATCACGGCCACCTCCAGCTCCGGCATGTACCGGATAAAGCTGAAATCCGAGAGGGTGGGGTTATGCCCCAGATCCAGATAGCGGACATTGGTGCAGTAGCGCAGCGCCTGGCAGTTGTTGTCATCCACCCTGCCGCCCTGGGAGGGCATGGAGGCCAAAATCTTGGTCACATTGGTGCGGACCGAGTAGCTCTCTCCGAACCACACCCGCCAGATTACCTCCACCTCGGGGTTCTCATCCCGGATGCGGGCCATATTCTCGTTGCTCACGCCGCAGTTGTCCATATCCACCCAGGTGCAGGCCCGCATACACGGCAGCACCTGCCGCACAGCCTCGCCCTCATCTTCCACCGGGATATGGAACAGCACCAGACTGTCATCCGAAAGATTCACGCTCTGCCCATACAGGGTAAAGGGATAATCGATCACCGCTTGAGGGACGGTCCGGGCGAAGGCAAGGGCCTGCTCCAGGGTCATCCCGGTCTCCCCGCCGGGCAGGGACACCTGCTCCAGCTCCGGCAGCAAGGCCAGCGTCTGGGCCGCCTCTACCGCATCCGCCGCCGCAAGGCCGGTCAGATCCACCGTCTCCGTGTCGTTTTCCAGCTCGCCCAAGCCCGGCACCGGCACAGTATAGCGCAGCGCCACCTCCGGGTGCGCCTGTCCCCAGGCGGCAAGCTCCTCATAGCAGGCGCTGCCCCGGGCGTCCAGGCTCGTAAGCGCGGGCAGCTGGTCCAGCAGGGCGGTCTCCCCCGGCTGAAGGGTCAGGGTAAGCTCCCGGGCGTCGGCGGGGACCTCGCCTGCCGCGAAAGTCACCGATGCCGGGACGGGGGACGATGATACGCTCTGGGACGCCGCTTGGTCCTCCCCGGCGCCGCAGGCCGTGAGCAGAAGCAGACCCAGCAGCAGCCAGAGAATGATCCGGGTTTTTCGCATGATTTGCCTTCCTTTCCGCCTGCGGGGCTCAGCGCTCCGATTCGGAGATCGTCTCTCCGGGGGGATCGCTCAGCACATCGGGAACGATGGAGCTCGGATCCTCCCAATCCTCTGTCAGGAAGGACGTGTCGATGATCTTGGTGTTGACAGGCTTCACGTCGTCCCCATGCTCCTTATACATGGGATCGTTCCAGGAGAAGGCATACGCGCCGGTATTCAGGTTATATTCAAAGCACTTGAAAATGACCTTGTACCAGCCGATCGGCCGCTGGGCCGGGAAGGCGCCGTGGGCGGCATAGTAATTCCAGTCCACCGTCAGATAATTCTGGTAATTCTTCCAGCCCAGCACATAGCCCTCGTTGGCGGCGCCGCCGTTGGCGGTGCGCTCCAGGCCGGAGGGGGCGCTGGTGTTGATGATGCAGCCGGGATGGCGCTGCTGCATCTCCTCCACCTGGTCGGCGGGAACGGGCGTGTAGGAGCCGATCCACAGCCGCTTCAGCTCCAGGTCATACAGGGGGCTGATGTCCTTCACATTGATGTTGGTGCCGATGTTCAGATGTCTGAGGTTCTGGCACTCCGCCAGGGGGCTCAGGTCGCTGATGTGGGTGTTGCCCGCTTCCAGATACAGCAGATTCGGGCAGTTTGCAAAGGGGGACAGGTCCTCGATCCCCGTCATGGAGATGACGGCCACCTCCAGCTCGGGCATATAGTTGATGAAGTCAAAGTCCACCAGATCGTGGTTGTGTCCCACGTCCAGATAGCGGACGTGCGTGCAGTATTTCAGACTGTCGTTCACCTTGTCGGTCAGATAGCCGCCCTTGGAGGGCATGGAGGCCAGGATCTTGGTGACGTTGGTGCGAACGGAGTAATTGGTGCCGAACCAGACTCTCCAGATAACCTCCACGTTGGGATTCTCGTCCCGGATCACGGCCATGTGCTCGCTGTCCACGCCGCAGCTGTCCATATCCAGCCAGGTGCAGGCGCGCATGCAGGGCAGTACCTGGCGCACAGTCTCGCCATCGTCCTCCACCTGGATGTGGTTCAGATCCAATCCGGTATCCGCAAGGTTAAAGCTCTTTCCGTATATCGTGCCGGGGTAGTCAATCACCGCGTTGGGGGCAGCCCGGGCGATAAGCAGCGCGTCCTCCAGGCTCAGGCCTTCCTCCCCGCCGGAGAGGGTCACCTGGGTCAGCTTCGGCAGGGCGGACAGGGCCGCCGCCGCGCTCTCCACGTCCTCCGCCTTCAGCTCGGTCAGATCCAGGGTCTCGGTGGCCTCCGGATCCAGCTCCTGCCCCAGCAGGGTGATGCTGTAGCGGATCTCCAGGCTCGGGAAGTTCTCCCGCAAAGCCGCCAGATCCTCCGCCGAGATGCGGGTTCCCGCGTCCGGGCTGCCAAGCTCCAGGGTTTTCAAGGCAGGCATGTAGCCCAGCAGCTCCGCCACCTCCGCCACATCCTCACTGGCAAGGCCGGACAGATCCAGCTGTTCCTCCTGGTTGGACACCGTGCCGGCAACCGGCAGCTCCATCGTGAAGTGCACGTCCACTGTCGGGTGGGAGGCGGCCCAATCGGTCAGCTCCTGATAACAGGTGCTCCCATCGGCGTTCAGCCGGGTCAGGTTGGTAAAGTCATCCAGCAGCGCAGTCTCCCCCGGCTGCAGAACCAAGGTCAACTCCGTCTCGCCGGTGGTGTGCACACCTGCGGCGAAGGTCACATCCTTTTCTGTCCAGGAAACCGCCAGCGGTGCGCTGGTCACGGTTCCGTCCTCCTGAACGTCCGCGGTGCGTGGAGAGCTGATGGTCAACACCGTTATCATCGCGACCAGCAGCAGCCCCAAGAGCTTCATCCATACACGGTTCTTTCTCATATCCGCCTACCCCCAGAAAATACTATTTTATAGTATAGCACCCCCTTTTTTCATTTGCAAGGGCGATACCGCATTATTCGGCAAGAGCAATTTCGAAGAAAACGCGACGCATTGCCAGCGCACTTCTTCCGAAAGAAGTCAAAGTCGGAGGCTGCGGGGCCGCCCATGATTCTTCCCGGGGAAAGCGCGATTCTTCCGGCAGTTGACACGTTGGGCCCCGATGGGATATAATTAAATAGTTTGATTCCATTATTAATCGGAGAGGATTCTCATGCTCACTGTTTCCCCGCGCCGATGCCCTTCCTTCCGCATAAGATAGAAAGAGAAAGGATGTTCGGCATGTTCCATGATTTGATCGATACCATCAAGGCCTACCAGGCACGCGACCCTGCAGCCCGCTCCGCGCTGGAGGTGCTGCTGCTCTATCCGGGGCTGAAGGCCGTCCGCAGTCACCGCCGGGCCCACTGGTGCTATACCCACGGTCTGCCGCTTCTGGCCCGCATGATCTCTCAGGGCAGCCGCCGACGCACCGGCATTGAGATCCACCCCGGCGCCACCATCGGCAAGCGCCTGGTCATTGACCACGGCATGGGCCTGGTCATCGGAGAAACCGCTGAGATCGGGGATGACTGCCTGATCTACCACGGGGTCACCCTGGGCGGCACCGGAAAGGACAGCGGGAAACGCCACCCCACCATCGGCAACAATGTGCTCATCGGCACCGGCGCCAAGGTGCTTGGCCCCATCACCATCGGAGACAACAGCCGCGTGGCGGCAAACTCAGTCGTCCTGAAGGATATTCCCGAGAACAGTACCGCCGTGGGCATTCCCGCCCGGGTGGTGCGTCTGGCAGGCAAGAAGGTCGACTATGTGAAGGAAGTGGACCATGTGCACGACGTGCCCGACCCCATTACCACGGATCTGGCCGCCCTGCGGGAGGAGATCGTGCGCCTCAAGCGCCGGGAAAGCGAGCTGGAGGAGGAAAGCCCCGACAGCTGGATCATTTGACCTTATCAATTTACAAAAGAAAGGAAACTTCCTATGTTCGATTCCGCCTTTATCATCGAGGCCGTGGGCTATCTGGGCTCCGCTCTGGTGCTGGTCTCCTTCCTGATGGCCTCCGTGGTCAAGCTGCGGGTGGTCAACGCCGTGGGCAGCACCATCTTCGCCGTCTACGCGCTGATTATCCACTCCTACCCCACGGCTGTGATGAACATTTGCCTGGTGCTCATCAATTTCTATTACCTCTGGAAGCTGCGCAACAGCGAGCCCAACTACCGCCTGGTGACCATGAACGCCGACGACGGCTTTGTGGACTTCTTCCTCACCGAGCACCGGGAGGACATTGTTGCATGCTTTCCCGGGCGCAACTGGGATCAGAGCCGGCAGAACCGGGCCTATCTGGTCTGCCACGGCGAGGTGCCCGCGGGCCTGCTGCTGGGCCGGGAGAAGGACGGCGTGCTGGATATCGCGCTGGATTACAGCACTCCCGCCTACCGGGACAGCTCCGAGGGCCGCTATCTGCTGGAGCATCTGCCCCAGGAGGGACTGAAGTGCCTGCGCTACGAGCATCCCGAGCCGGGACATCTGGGCTATCTGAAAAAGATGGGCTATGAGCAGAAGGGCAGCGCCTTTGAGCGCACGCTGTAAATCGGAATAATCCTGCAGGGGACGGCTCCGGGCGCCGTCCCCTGTGCGTTTCATTTGTGCCCAGCGCAGATGGTTTTTTCTCGCCGCCCGTTGGCCTGTCGGGCGGAAAGCGTCAAAAAAGGCCAGCCCTCAGACTGTGCGGGCAAAAATCACCAGAGCGGTAGGACAAAGTTTGGAAATTTTGTGCAATCCAAGGGCTTGCGCACCGCGCTGCAAAAAAGGTATAATATCGGCGAAATTAAATTAGGGGGTACATGCTATGGCAAACAACATTCGTCCCGAGACGATGGAACGCATCACCACTCCTGCGTTGGCGCGCGCCTTTATTGAGGAGCAGCTGACCGCTCTGCGCTCGCAGATCGGTGAGAAGAAAGTCCTGCTGGCGCTCTCCGGCGGTGTGGACTCTTCCGTTGTGGCAGCGCTGCTCATCAAGGCTGTGGGCAGGCAGCTCACCTGCGTTCATGTGAACCACGGCCTTCTGCGCAAGGGCGAGCCGGAGCAGGTTGTCCGCGTTTTCCGCGATGAGATGGACGCGAACCTCATCTATGTGGACGCGGTGGATCGCTTCCTGGACAAGCTGGCCGGCGTGGCTGAGCCGGAGCAGAAGCGCAAGATCATCGGCGCGGAGTTCATCCGGGTCTTTGAGGAAGAGGCCCGCAAGCTGGACGGGATCGAGTTTTTGGCCCAGGGCACCATTTACCCCGACATTTTGGAGAGCGGCCCGGTGAAAGCCCACCACAACGTGGGCGGTCTGCCGGAGGATCTGCAGTTTGAGCTGGTGGAGCCGCTGAAATTCCTGTATAAGGACGAGGTGCGTGTGGTGGGTCACGAGCTGGGCCTGCCCGACAACATGGTATATCGCCAGCCCTTCCCCGGCCCCGGCCTGGGCGTGCGCTGCGTGGGCGCCATCACCCGGGATCGGCTGGAGGCCGTGCGGGAGTCCGACGCCATTTTGCGCGAGGAATTTGCCAAGAACGGCCTGGCCGGCAAGGTATGGCAGTATTTCACCATCGTGCCGGACTTCAAGTCCACCGGCATCCGGGACGGGCTGCGCACCTATGACTGGCCCGTGGTCATCCGCGCCGTCAACACCCGGGACGCTGTCACCGCCACGGTGGAGGACGTGCCCTTCGCCCTGCTGCAGCATATCACCCAGCGCATTACCGCCGAGGTCAAGGGCGTCAACCGCGTGCTCTATGATCTCACCCCCAAGCCCTCCGGAACCATCGAGTGGGAGTGAGATACCGGATTTCAAAAAGCCAGTATTTTCAAGGCTTTTCGGCATTGGCCAAGTCCTTTTGATAACAATTTGATAACAGTCGCATGATTTCCCTATATTCTCTCCATCAAGGGGTTTAGGGGCAAAAGAGTCATTCTTGACGGTTTGCGACTGAAACGGTCCATATTATGAAAGCCCTTCGCTGTGGGTATGCAGCGAAGGGCTTTTTGTCGTTTATGAAGTAT
>CAYNBS010000002.1:0-170120 GCA_964395795.1 uncultured Oscillospiraceae bacterium | reverse complement strand
AACAGGTCCTCTTTTCTTTTCCTCCTGTGTAACACATCATTGACAAACCTACAAAAAAAATTGCAAAAAAGCAAAAATAATGCTTGACCTTGGCGCATGGTTGTGTTATTATACTTTGGCGGCAAGGCCAAGGGCTTTGTTTTATATACAGGAACGGCGCAGCCGCGCCGGTCTTGAGTTATCCGGGTGTAGCGCAGATGGTAGCGCGCTTGAATGGGGTTCAAGAGGCCGCTGGTTCAAATCCAGTCACTCGGACCAATTTCAGGGCTTCCCCTTTAGGGGAGGCCCTGAAATTATTTTGAGCCATAGGTTGAACCAGCGGCCTCTTGCAATTCAATCAACGGCCGCGAAGCGGCCTGGGCGGCGTCCATCGCCGCACAGGCCGCTGGTTCAAATCCTGCGACTCGCTGCGCTCGCTGCATAAGTTCGCGTTAGCCAAATCAAAGATTTGGACGCTCACTTAAGTCACTCGGACCAGGAAAAAGGACATGCGAGAGCATGTCCTTTTTTCTTGGTCCTCGTTCTGCGCCGCTGCGCGGCGCGTGGATCCGTTTCGCTCAAATACTTGGGAGGGGAAGCCCATCCCCTCCAAACCCACCCCATGCAGAACGGAGCTTCCCGGCTGCTTGCCCCCGCCCCTTGTCTTCCTCCATACCGCACAAAAAAGTGCCCTCCGGGATTTCTTCAAAAGAATTGACCTGGAGCACTTTTTTTACTATGATAGAGGAGAAATCCGATCCGAAGGAGGGCATGCTATGGAACAGAGCGATTCTTGCTACGGGAAGTATGTGCAGATCCTGAAGGAGGAGCTGCTGCCCGCCATGGGCTGCACGGAACCCATCGCCATTGCCTATGCCGCCGCCAAGGCCCGGGCCGTTTTGGGCGCGCTGCCGGAGCGGCTGCTCATCGAGGTCAGCGGCAACATCATCAAAAACGTGAAAAGCGTGGTGGTGCCCCACACAGGCGGGCTCCGGGGGATCCCCGCCGCTGCCGCCGCCGGCGTCGTCGCCGGGGACGCGGAGGCGGAGCTGGAGGTCCTGTCCCATGTGACAGAGGAGCAGATCGCCGCCATGGCGGACTACCTGAACGCCGCCCGGATCCAGGTGCGCCACGCGGACACCGGCCATATCTTTGACATTCAGATCACCGCCTGCCACGGGGCGGATTCCGCCGCGGTGCGCATCGTGGACTACCACACCAACATCGTCCTCATCCGGCGAAACGGGGAAACCCTGCTGGAAAAGGAGATCACCCAGGCCGAGGACGGGCTCACCGACCGGAGCTTCATGAGCGTGGAGGGCATCGTGGACTTTGCCCAGAGCGTGGCCCTTGCGGACGTGCGGGAGCCTCTGGAGCGGCAGATCGCCTATAACATGGACATTGCCGAGGAGGGCCTGCGCCACAACTACGGCGCCAACATCGGCAAGACCCTGCTGCGGGGCCACGAGGACTGCCTGGAATATAAGATGCGGGCCTATGCCGCCGCCGCCAGCGACGCCAGGATGAACGGCTGCGAAAAGCCGGTGGTCATCAACTCCGGCAGCGGCAACCAGGGCATCACCACCAGCGTCCCGGTGATCGTCTACGCCCGGGAGACGGGCAAGAGCCGGGAGGAGCTGCTGCGGGCCCTGACGGTTGCCAACCTGGTGACCACCCATCTGAAAACCGGCATCGGCCGCCTTTCGGCCTATTGCGGCGCGGTCAGCGCCGGCTGCGGGGCCGCGGCGGGGGTGGCCTGGCTCCAGGGCGGCCGCTTTCACAAGATCGCCCACGTCATCGTCAACGCCGTGGCCGTCACCTCCGGCATCGTCTGCGACGGGGCCAAGGCAAGCTGCGCCGCCAAGATCGCCGCGGCGGTGGACGCGGGGCTGCTGGCCCTGGCCATGTACCGGGACGGCAACCAGTTCTACGGCGGGGACGGCATCGTGAAAAAGGGCGTGGAGAACACCATTGCCAATGTGGGCCGTCTCGCGCGCTTCGGCATGGAGCAGACGGATAAGGAGATCATCTCTCTCATGATGGACAACGAAGGAGGACAATTTCATGCAAATCGGAAGTAAACTGCACGGCTTTACCGTCACCCGCAGCCGGAAGCTGCCGGAGCTGCAGGCACGGCTCTGGGAGCTGAGCCATGACAAGACCGGGGCGGAGCTCATCTGGCTGGAGCGGGCGGACGAGAACAAGGCCTTCGCCATCGCCTTCAAGACCCTGCCGGAGGATTCCACCGGCGTGTTTCACATTCTGGAGCACTCGGTGCTCTGCGGGTCGGACAAGTACCCGGTGAAGGAGCCCTTCGTGGAGCTGCTGAAGACCTCGGTGCAGACCTTCCTCAACGCCTTTACCTACCCGGACAAGACGGTCTACCCCATCTCCAGCCGCAACGACCGGGACTTCCTGAACCTGATGGACGTGTACCTGGACGCGGTGCTGCACCCGGCCATTTACCACAAGCCGGAGATCTTCCGGCAGGAGGGCTGGCGCTATGAGCAGGGGGAGAGCGGCACGGTCTATCAGGGCGTGGTGCTCAACGAGATGAAGGGCGCCTTCAGCGCGCCCCAGGAGGTCCTGGAGGACGCCATGAACGCCATGCTCTTCCCGGATACCTGCTACCGTTTCGTCTCCGGCGGCGACCCCCGCTGCATCCCGGATCTGAGCTATGAGCAGTTTCTGGCCCATCACCGGAAGTTCTACCACCCCTCCAACGCCCGCATCAGCCTGATCGGCAGCGTGGATCTGGACGCGGCCCTGGAGAAGATCGACAGCTTCCTGGGCCAGTATGACAGTCAGGAGCTGGACTTCACCATCCCCCTGCAGGCCAAGGTCCCCGCCGTGACGCGGGAGTTTCCCTACGAGATCGGGGCGGAGGAGCCCCTGGAGCAGCGGGCGGTGATCTCCTGCGGCACCCTGCTGTGCCGCTTTGACGAGCGGGAGCGCTTCTTTGCCGCCTCCATCCTGGCCGACTACCTGGCCGGGGATAACGACGCGCCGCTGAAAAAGGCCATTGTGGGCGCGGGTCTGGGCCAGGAGATGGCGGTCAGCGTCCACGATGGGATCCAGCAGAACTGGATCTCCTGGGACGTGTGGAACACCGACGCGGAGAAGCTCCCCCAGATCCGCCGGACCGTCCGGGAGACGCTGGAGCGCATCGCGGCGGAGGGCCTGGATCCCCAGCGGCTGCGGGCCTGCACCAACGCCTTCGCCTTCCGCCTGCGGGATCGGGACGGCGGCTGGGCGCCCCGGAGCCTGAACGAGGCCCTGACCGTGCTGGACACCTGGCTTTACGGCGGGGACCCTGCCCAGGCCCTGCTGGTGGACGGCACCCTGGAGGATCTGGCGGCGAAGCTGGAGAGCGACTATTTTGCCAAGCTCCTGCGGGAGCTGTTTCTGGACGAGAGCCACAGCGTCACCGCCGTACTGAGGCCCTCCCGCAGCCTCGGCGCGGAGAAGGCGGCACAAGAGGCCGCCCGCCTCGCCGCGGAGAGCGCGACCTGGGATGAGGCCCGCCGGGAGGCGCTGCGGCGGGAGAGCGCGGCGCTCACCGCCTGGCAGCAGACGCCGGACAGCGAAGCGGCCCTGGCCGCCATCCCCGTGCTGCAGCTCAGCGACCTGGCGGAGCGCCCCGCGCCCCTGCCCATGACGGTGACCCGGCGGGGCGAGACCGCGGTGCTGCGCCATGGGACGGGCGGCGCCCTCACGGCCTATAAAGCGATCTTCAACGTCTCCGACCTGAAGCTGGAGGAGCTGCCCCAGCTTGTGACCCTGGCCACGCTCCTTGGCACCATGGGGACGAAAAGGCGCAGCGGGGAAGAGCTGCAGATGCTGGTGAAGGAGCGGATCGGCAAGCTGAATCTCCAGCCCAGCGTCCTCTCCGGAAGCGACCCGGCCCACTGCAGGGTGCTTTTCAGCGCCTCGGTGGTGTGCCTGCCGGAGCAGGCGGAGAGCGCCGCGGCCCTGCTGCGGGAGATCCTCACCGAGACTGCCTATACCGATCGCCGCCTGCTGCGGGACCTGCTGAAGCAGGGCGCCATGGCGGCGCAGATGGCCCTGTCCTCCGCCGGGCACCAGTATGCCATGATGCGCGTCAGCGCCTACGGCACGGCCCACGGCGCGGCCCGGGAGCAGATCGCCGGCACGGAACAGGCCCTGTGGCTGAAGAAGTGGAGCACCGCCGAGGACGACAAGCTGGACGGGCTGCTGGCCCAGCTGGCTGCCCTGGCCCGGCGCTGCTTCACGGCGGATCGGCTGACCCTCTCCTGCACGGAGAACACCCCGGACACGGTGGTGGACGATCTGCTGGCCGCCTTCCCCCGGACCGGGGAGAGGGCCCCGGCCCAGGCCGCCTACGCGCCCCTCGGCAAGCGGCAGGAGGGCGTGCTCATCCCCGCCCAGGTGGGCTATGCCTCTCGGGGCGGCAATCTGAAGCAGGACGGCAGGGACTATTGCGGCAGCATCCCGGTGCTGGCAAACGTGCTGAACTTCGTCTATCTCTGGAGCGAGATCCGCGTCCAGGGCGGCGCCTACGGCTGCGGCTTTGTGGGCCGGGACGACGGGGATCTGGGCTTCTACACCTATCGGGATCCCCAGCCGGGCCGCTCCCTGGGCGTGATGGACCGCTCGGCGGACTTCATCCGGGACTTCTGCAAGGACGAGCCGGACCTCACCGGCTATATTCTGGGCGCGGTGTCCGCGCTGGACCCGCTGCTGACGGAGGAGAGCCGCCGGGCTCTGGCGGAGACCCGCTACTTCAAGGGGATCGGCGATGAGGAGATCTGCCGCTGGTACCGGGAGCTTGTGCATACCACTCCGGCGGACCTGCTGGCCCTCTGCCCCGCGCTGGAGCGGCTGCGGGAGGAGAAGGCCGCCTGCGTCATCGCCGGCGCAGCCCAGCTGGACGCCTGCGGCGAGCAGCTCCAAAGCCGCGTGACCCTATAAAAAAAGAAGAAGCCGGGGGACAGCGTCCCCCGGCTTTGCTGTGCAGATAAAGCCGGTTTTTGTCATTGCGAACCTACCAAAGGCATAAGTTCGCCTACGCCAAATCAAAGATTTGGAGGCTCACTTAAGTGACCGATGTCACTTACTACAAGTTCTTGGCGACGAAGGAGCCTTAGAACTTGTGTATGCTGTGCAGGTGTGGCAATCCGCATTCCCAGATAGGGCCTTTGTATACAGGCGCGTTCACATGCCGATCAGGTTGCGGACCACGCCCCAGACCAGCAGCACGCCCACCAGTGTCAGCTCCGTGACCTCGGCTGCCCTGGTGGAGCGGCGGCTGCCGTAGCGGATGTAGCGATAGGCCCAGGAAGCGAAGAGCAGGGCCAGAATGGGCAGCATGCACAAGAGCACGGCGTTATACCGAAAGGCGGCGGCGAAATCCAGCCGCAGCAGACTCAGCAGCATGCGGGAAACGCCGCAGCCCGGGCAGTTGAGCCCGGTGATCAGATGCACCGGGCAGGGGATGCCCCAGCCGGTAAAGCGGCAGAAAAGGGCATAAGCGCAGCCAACACCCAGGGTGGCTGCGCTTATCCGTATGAATCTGTAGAGCCGCTGACGCACCGAATCAGTTCATCGCGACCTTGTTCAGCTCGGTCTGGATCATGTAGTACACGACGATGCCAAGGCCGAAGATGGACAGAAGCAGATAGGTCGTGCCGGAGTTGGAGGGGACCTCGCCGTTCATCTGGCGGATCTTATCCACCTTCTGACCGGAGCGGTAGAGCCAGATCCAGCTATAGATGCCGCAGGTGACGATGCTCAGCAGCAAAACCATGCCGGGATCTTTGTCGTCGGCTTCGGGGGCGGCGGTGTTCAGGTCGGAAACCAGCCAGAAGAACCAGATCAGCCCGTAAATGCCGCAGGTGATGATGCTCAGCACGATGGCCATGCCGGCCTCACGCCGCTGAATGTTGCAGCGGTAGCCGCCGGGGACGCCCATGCGGTTGACCGGCTGCTGGTAATACGGCTGCTGATACTGCTGCTGATACTGCTGCTGCTGCTGATACTGCTGCTGATACTGCTGCTGGCCGGCCTGGGGGTCCTGCTGCATCTGAGCGCCGCAGGAACCGCAGACGGCGGAGCCGTCAGGGACGTATGCGCCGCAGTGAGAACAAAATGCCATAATCCTTTTCTCCTCTCTTTTACTGGACAGGGATCATCTGACTCTGTACCAAAAATAATATACCATGCCGCAGGGGCCTTGTCAACGCGAAAGAGCTGCCGGGGAACCGATCTTTTTCGCCGGAAAGCGACGAAATGCGCGGCGCGGCATCGCTTGCGAAAAGCGGGAAGCTGTGCTATGATGGTTTTGCTTCCGAGGGCTGCCGCGGCCTGGACGAGCCGGGGCGCGAAGCGGCGGAAAGCGCCGCCTCGGGAAGACTTTCCCTCTTGCGAGGGGCAGGAAAGTATGATAAAATACTATGCTGCGGTGCGGCAAAAGCTCGGCTGACCGCAGAAGGCGCCCTCCGCCCCGACGCTTGCGCGGGGCAGCCGGAGGAGAACCAAAGGAAAGGGCCAGCATGATGGATCAGAGAACGAACAATTTGTATGGGAATATGCCCGGGGCCATGGAGCAGAGAAGCCAGAGCCGCAACCGGGAAGAGGAAGAGATCGACCTGATGGAGATCCTCTCTCTCCTGCTGCACCATGCCTGGATCATTGCCCTGGCGGCGCTGATCGGCGCGCTGCTGGTGGGCATCGGGGTGAAGCTGTTCGTCCCGGCAAAGTATACGTCCCGCGCCACGATTTATGTCTTCAGCACCTCCGGCGAGACCACCGCCCAAACGCTGAATCAGGCGGATAAGATGACCACGGACTTTCAGATCATCGCCACCACCCGCACCACCCTGGAGCTGGTGATCGACGAGCTGGGCTGGGATATGACGGCGTCGCAGCTGTCCCGGGAGAACAGCATCGAGGTCTCAAACCCCACCGATTCGCATATGCTTCGGATCTCGGTGACCAGCCGGGATCCTGTGAAGGCGGCCCAGGTGAGCAACGCGCTGGCCAGCGTGATGTGCGACCAGATCGCCTATATCATGAAGTCCGAGCGGCCCCAGTTCGTGGAGCCGGCCGTGATGGGCAGCAAGACCAGCCCATCCGTGAAGCGGGATGCGATGATCGGGGGCCTGGCCTGTGCGCTGGTCGTCATGCTGGTTGTGCTGGTGCGCTACTTCGTGAACGACACCATCACCACCGAGGAGGACGTGAACCGCTACCTGGGGCTGACCATTCTCAGCTCCGTTCCCATGGAGCGGAGTGGCAGCAAACGCGCATGACTGCCCTGCGGGAGCTGGCCGACATCCACTGCCATCTGATGCCTTATGTGGATGACGGCGCCTATGACCGGGAGGAGAGCCTGGAGCTGCTGCGGATGGAGGCGGAGCAGGGCGTGCGGACCATTTGTCTCACGCCGCATCTGCGGGCCGACATGTTTGAGAGCAGCGATGAGGCGATCGCGGAGCATTTTGAGCTGATGCGGGAGCTGGTGAGAGAGGCGGCGCTGCCGCTGCGGCTGTATCACAGCCGGGAGTACCATGTGGACCGCATCTTCCGCAGCCGACTGGAGCGGGGGAACCTGCGCCCCCTGGGCGAGGGGAATACCCTGCTGATCGAGTTCGGCGGGCGGCATACCGAGGAGGACATGCTGGAGGCCGTGACCCAGGTCAGGGGAGCGGGCTATCAGGCGCTGATCGCCCATGTGGAGCGATACGCCCCGCTGCGGCGGGATTGGGCCTTTGCCCTGGAGCTTCGCGAGGCCGGCGCCCTGCTGCAGCTCAACGCGGGCAGCGTGCTGGGCCGGGAGGGCCTGGGGCAGAGGCAGCTTGCGAAAAAGCTGCTGCAGAAGGACCTGGCGGACGTCATCGCCAGCGACGCCCACGATACCCAGGTCCGCACGCCGGAGCTTGCGCTGTGCGCCCAGCAAATCGAAAAGAAATACGGACGGGGCCTGGCCCGGCGTCTTCTGTGCGACGCCCCCAAGGCCATCCTGAATGGACCGAAGGAGTAAGGATCATGCAGCAAATTGCCATCAATAAGCGCGAGATGCCCTATGAAGTGAACGAGGCGATGAAGCTTCTGCGCACCAATCTGCAGTTCTGCGGGAAGGACAAGAAGGTCATCATGATCACCAGCACCCTGGCGGACGAGGGGAAGAGCACCGTGTCCATGAACCTGTGCCGCTCGCTGGCCCAGCTGGGCTCCCGGGTGATCCTGATCGACGCGGATATGCGCAAGTCTGTCATGGCGGACCGCCTGGTCAAGGGGGAGCGGCATCTGCCCGGCCTGAGCCATCTGCTCTCCGCCCGCAACGGGCTGGAGGATGTGCTGATGGAGACGGACATGGAAAACCTGAACATGATCCTGGCGGGCCGTGTGCCGCCCAACCCTGCGGAGCTGCTCTCCAACTCCCGCATGCAGAAGCTCATCGAGATCTGCCGCAGCGAGTATGACTATGTGATCGTGGACTGCCCGCCCATCAGCCTGGTGGTGGACGCCGCTGTGGTGGCCCCGCTGTGCGACGGGATCGTGATGGTGGTCGCCTCCGGCAATGTGCCCTACCGCATGGCCCAGAACGCCATGGACCAGCTGCAGGCCACCGGCTGCCCCATCCTGGGCGCGGTGCTCAACATGGTGGACCAGAAAAACGACAAGTATTACTACCGCAAGGGCTATTACCGCAAGGGCTATTATCAGAAGTATTACGGCGGCTATTATGGCAGCGACAAGGGCAAGCGCTAAGGCGCAGCGCAGGATAAAAAAGGACCGAAACGAAATGTTTCGGTCCTTTTTTTTCGCATCCGGCGTCAGTATCAACGAATCGTGCGCCGGATCATTTCGTCCAGCTTTTCTGCATAGGCTTTGGGGTTCACATGCATGCTCTCCACATGCCGCGCCCCGTCCACAAAGAGATAGTCCTTCTCCCCGGCGTAGCTCTCATAGAGCAGGGGGGCGTTGCGGAAGGGCACCATGGGATCCTGCCGCCCGTGGACGAAGAGGATGGGGATCCGCGCCCGCTTCAGGGCGGGGCGGACGTCGCCCCGGCGCAGGTCGATGCCGGCAATGAGCCGGTGCAGCAGCCAAAGGGGCGGCAGGAAGGGGCCGAGCTGCCCCCCAAGCTGGGTCATGGCGTCCCGAAAGCCGCTGTCCTCCACGATGAACTTCACGTTCGCCGGGCAGTCCGGCGCCATGCGCAGCACCGTGGCCGCGCCCATGGAGAAGCCGTGCAGCACGATCTGCACCTCTTCCCCAAAATGCTCCCGCAGGAAATCCAGCCAGCGCAGGCAGTCCTCCGCCTCATAGGCGGAAAAGCCGATGAAGCGGCCCTCGCTCTCCCCGTGGGCCTCATGGTCGCAGCAGAAGAGGTCGAAGCCCCGGCTGCGGTAATAGTCGTAGTACATGCCGGCGGTCTCCGCGTGCTCGGAGCGGTAGCCATGCACCAGAAAGGCGATGCGCCTGCCCTCCCCGCCGCCGGGGAAGTAGAAGCCCCGCAGCAGCTTTCCCCGGCCGGAGCGGATTTCAAAGCGCTCCTGAGGCAGGCGGCGCAGCCTTTCCGCGTCCCCGTCCCGATGGGCGTAGTAGTCCGGCTTGTGGCTCTTGCCGTTCATCAGCGGCGAGAGCAGGGGCGAGCCCTCCCGGCAGAAGACGTGCCGGTAGAGTTCCCCGGTGAGCGTGCCGAGCAGCCCTGCGCCCAGGCCCACAACAATGGCGGCTTTTTTCATCTCAGCTCACCTTCAGCACCGCGCCCACGGTGGCAAGCAGGGTGCACAGGCCCACCAGGATCAGGAAGGGAGCCGTGCCGAAGCGGCCCACCAGGGGCGAGGCGCCCACCCGCTTGCGGGAGAGGGCGTAGGCCACGATGACGCCCAGGCCCGTGACCACCTGGATGATGCTGGCGAAGCGGGACAGACCCACGAAGCTGGCCGGCACGAACAGGGCGATCAGCAGGCAGGGGAGGGAGGCCAGCAGCCAGCTCAGCCGCTCATCCCAATGGGTCTGCTCCTGGACGATGTCCCGCAGGTTCAGGGTGTTGGCCCAGAAGGAGGTGGCCAGGGCGAAGAGGGTGAACACATAGCCCACCACCTTGACCCAGCCGCCCAGGCTTGCCGACAGATCCACCAGCGCGCCCTTGTCGCTGATGCGCTCGCCGGCGGCCAGCAGGGTGGTGAGGGTCACCAGCAAAATGAGCCCGGCGTTCAGCCCCAGGCCCAGGGCGATGGCGCCGCGGATGCGCTTTTTGTCCCCGTCCAGGCCCTTGACCACCTGGGGGGTGGACATGACGGCGGACAGGGAGAAGGAGATCATGCCGAAGAGGGCCAGGGCGTTGTTCGTGCCCCGGAAGCCCGTGGGCAGGGGCTGGGTCGTGCCCCGCAGGGTGGCGACGAGCAGCACGCCCACCACCAGCACCATGGCGGCCACGGAAAATTTCTCGCACACGCCCACCAGCTTCAGCCCGAAGAAGACCACCCCCGCGCCCAGAAGATAGAACAGCAGCATGCCCAGGGGGCGGGAGAGATTGAACCACTCCTCAAAGACGTTGGCGGCGCCGGTGAGAAAGGCGCTGACGTTGAAGAGCACGGACAGGCCCAGCAGCACGAAGGCCGCCCAGGTGAAGACTTTTTTCAGCTTGCCGGAGAACATTTCCCGGTCGAAGCAGGAGATGAACTGGGCCCCGTCGTTGTTGAAGCTCAGCTCCGCGATGATGAGGTGCAGCAGCAGATTGAACAGGTAGCAGAAGCCCAGGATGAGCAGCAGCTCCCGCAGGCTGTTGTGGGCGGCGAGATAGGGCACGGTCAGGATGCCGGCGCCCACGCCGTGGCCGATGATGATGCTGGTGGCCTCCCAGAAGCTGAGGCGGGCCTTGCCGGAGGAGGATTTCATCTTAGCACGCTCCTTTATTTGGTTACTTGAACAGCTTTAGTATAAAAGGAAAGAAAAGCCTTGTCAACAAGTCCAAAAAAGAGCGTGAAAAAAATGACTTTCATAAAATATTTATATTTCAGGTGTATACTTATCCTGAATCAATCTGGACTGAGGAGCATGTTCGGAGTATGGAATCGCCAAAAAAGACAACACTTATGGATAAAGTAGCGGCCTTCATCGTGGACCGGAGGAGCATCGTGTTCCTGCTGTTCGCCGTGGCCGCAGTGTTCTGCGCCGTTTCCCGGGGCTGGGTGCAGGTCAACGACGATCTGACCGCCTACCTGCCGGAGACCACCGAGACCCGCCAGGGCCTGGAGCTGATGGAGCGGGAGTTCACCACCTTCGGCACTGCCCAGGTCATGGTGGAGAATGTTACATACGAGCAGGCCCAGGAGCTCTGCGCCCGGATCCAGGCGATCGAGGGCGTGAAGAGCGTGGAGTTTGACCACACGGCCAAGCATTACGCATCCGCCGCGGCCCTCTTCACCGTGACCTTTGACGGCACGGAGAACGACCAGGTCAGCATCGACGCCCTCACGGAGATCCGCACGGAGCTTGCGGCCTACGACCTGAATGTGGACTCCAACGTGGGCAATCCCCTGAAGGAGATCATCGACCGGGAGATGCTGGTGGTGGACCTGATCGCGGTGGTCATCATCATCCTGGTGCTGCTGCTGACCTCCAAGACCTATGCGGAGATCCTGGTGCTGCTCATCACCTTCGGCGCGGCGGCGCTCTTAAACATGGGCACCAACTACCTGATGGGGGAGATCTCCTTCGTCACCAATTCCATCGCCATCGTGCTGCAGCTGGCTCTCGCCATCGACTATGCCATCATCCTCTGCCACCGCTATATGGAGGAGCATGAGCAGAAGCCCGCCCGGGAGGCCTGCGTGGCCGCCCTGGCCAAGGCCATTCCGGAGATTTCCGCCAGCTCCCTCACCACGGTGGCGGGCCTCTTGGCCCTGTGCTTCATGAAGTACCAGCTGGGCCGGGACATGGGCACGGTGCTCATCAAGGCGATCCTGCTGTCCCTGTGCTCGGTGTTCCTGCTGATGCCGGGGCTGCTGATGGTCTTCTCCAAGTGGATCGACAAGACCCATCACAGGAGCTTTGTGCCGAAAATCAGCTTCCTGGGCAAGGCCGTGTATGCCACCCGCTTTCTCATGCCGGTGCTGTTCCTGGGAGTGTTCATCGCCGCGGCGGTGTTCTCCAACAAGGTCAACTACGTCTACTCCCAGTATTCCGTCTCCTCCATCCGCCAGAACGAGGAGCAGATCGCCTCTGCCCGGATCCATGAGATCTTCGGCAAGACCAACCGGATGGCCCTGATCGTCCCGGCGGGGGAGAATGACAAGGAGGCCGCCCTCATCGCGGACATCGAGGAGCTGAGCCGGGTGGAGAAGGTGACGGGCCTGGCCAATATCGAGGCCATGGACGGCTATGTGCTCACCAGCGCCCTGACGCCCCGGCAGTTCGCGGAGCTGACGGATCTGGACGTGGAGGTGGCCCAGGCGCTCTATGCCAGCTACGCCATGAACCGGGACGACTACGGCCAGATCGTCACCAACCTGGACAATTACCGCGTCCCCCTCATCGACCTGTTCAACTACCTCATCGAGAAGCGGGACGAGGTCACCTTGGATCTGGACGCGGAGACCGAGGAAAAGTTGGATGATCTGGAGCTCCAGATCCGTGACGCCCAGCTCCAGCTCCGCAGCGAGAACTGGAGCCGCATCGTCATCGACCTGGATCTGCCCACCGAGGGGGCGGACAGCTACGAGTACCTGAACGTGCTCCACGGCCTGACGGCCCGGTACTACGACGAGTATTACCTGGTGGGGGACACCACCAGCTGCAGCGACCTGCGGGCCTCCTTCCAGAACGATAACCTGCTCATCAGCGTGCTGACGGTGCTGTTCGTCATTGTGGTGCTGCTGTTCACCTTCCATTCGGTGGGCCTGCCGCTGCTGCTGATTTTGATCATCCAGGGCAGTATTTTCTGCAACTTCGCCGTGCCCTATCTGCGGGGCAACAACCTGTTTTTCCTGACCTATCTGATCATCAGCGCCATTCAGATGGGCGCCAATATCGACTACGCCATCGTCATCTCCAGCCGGTACATGGAGCTGAAGGAGAAGATGCCCCTGCGGGAGGCCATGATCGAAACGCTGAACCAGGCCTTCCCCACCATCATCACCTCCGGCACGATGCTTGCCTCCGCCGGCATCGTTATCGGCTTTATGACCTCCAACGAGACCATCTCCGCCATCGGCGTGTACCTGGGCGTGGGCACCCTGATCTCCATTTTCCTGGTCATGTGCGTGCTGCCCCAGATCCTGCTGATGGGCGATATCCTCATCAAGAAGACCTCCTTCGCCATCGACCGGGGCAGCCGCATCTCCCACCGGGTGGGCCTGATGCGCATCGACGGCCGGGTCCGCGGCAGCCTGGACGGGCTCATCGACGCGGAGGTCCACGGCGTCTTCCGCGGCACCCTCAACGCCATCATCGACATCGGCGGCGTCCAGGAGATGGAGGAGAAGCTCCTGGAAGAAAACAACGCAAGGGAAGGGGAAAAGCAATGAAAGGCAAACGACTGCTCTCGCTGCTGCTGTGCCTTGTGCTGCTCACCCTCTCCGCCGCGCCCCGGGCGCTGGCCCAGGGGACGGAGGAGCGGGAGATCCGGCACATTGCAAGCGTGGAGGACCTGCAGCAGCTGGCCCGGGACTGCCAGCTGGACAGCTATTCCCGGAACCTGCTTGTGATCCTGGACTGGGATCTGGACCTGAGCGGGACGGAGATCTACCCCATCCCCACCTTCGGCGGCGTGTTTGACGGCGGCGGCCACACCATCACCGGCCTGCGCCTTGCCACCGACGGCTCCCATCAGGGCCTGTTCCGGTACATCCAGGAGGGCGGCGAGGTCAAGAACCTGCACATCACCGGCGCCATCGCGCCGGAGAACGGCTGCTGCCAGCTGGGCGGTCTTGCGGGCGTGAACCGGGGCACCGTCACGGGCTGCAGCTTCAACGGCTCCGTCACCGGGCAGAACGCCGTGGGGGGCCTGGTGGGGGAGAACTACGGCGTGATCCGCAATTGCACCGTGGCCGGCACCGTGGACGGCAAGCGCATGACCGGCGGCCTTGTGGGCTACAACGAGGGCCTGATCGACCTCTGCCAAAACGAGGCCAAGGTGAACACCAGCATTTCCGAGGAGGCGCTGCAGCTGGAGGATCTGCGGGTCACCAACCTGAACGCGGTGGAGCTGACCAACGCGGAGGATGAGGACGTGGTGTCCGACAGCGGCGGCGTGGTGGGCTTTTCCACCGGCGTGGTGCAGGACTGCACCAACATCGGCGCCGTGGGCTACCCCCATTTCGGCTATAACGTGGGGGGCGTGGCCGGCCGCCAGTCCGGCTACCTGACGGGCTGCGAGAACCGGGGCACGGTCTGCGGCCGGAAGGACGTGGGCGGCATCGTGGGGCAGATGGAGCCCTTCCTGGTGCTGAAGGAATCGGTGAACCTGCTGGAGGAGCTGGCCATCCTCAACTACAAGCTGAACCTGGCCTCCGGCACCCTGGGCACCATGTCCGATGAGATGCAGGGCGCCCTGGATACGATCGACGGGGCCAGCAGCTCCGCCGCCGACAAGATCGGCACCGGCGGCAGCATCCGCCCGGTGAACGGCGAGGGCGGCGGCAGCATCGCCCCGGGCGGCAGCGGCAGCATCAGCCCGGCGGACGGGGGCAGCATCTCCGGCGGCGAGGGCGGCGGCAGCATCTCCGGCGGCAGCGGCGTTACCGACCAGGACCTGCAGGACGGGCTGGATACCATCGGCGACAATACCAATCTGGACACCGATCAGGTGGAGGTGCCCGAGGGCCTCTCCGGCGACGTCAGCGACATGGCCGACGGCATGGCCCAGATCTACGGCATCCTTGCCAGCAGCAGCGGGGAGCTCTCCGTGGAGCTCACCGACGCAAACGACCAGCTGGCCCGGGTGCTGATGCTGATGGCCAACGCCATGAACGGCGCCGCCAACCGCCAGATCTTCGAGGACGTGTCCGATGAGCTCCGGGAGGACGACGTGGAGGGCCGGGTGTCCCATTGCGTGAACCGGGGCGGCGTGGACGGCGACAAGAACGTGGGCGGCGTCATCGGGACCATGGGCATCGAGTATGAGTTTGACATGGAGGGGGAGCTGGTCGAGGCCATCGGCATCGAGGGCATCGTCTCCAACACCTTTGAGACCAAGTGCGTCAGCTCCGATAACGTGAACCAGGGCAGCGTCACCGGCCGGAAGGACGGGGTCGGCGGCGTGGCCGGCACGGAGGAGCTGGGCAGCATCCTGCGCTGCGAGGGCTACGGCTCCGTCAGCAGCAGCGACGGCGGCTATGTGGGCGGCGTGGTCGGCTGCTCCTACAGCGTGGTGCGCCAGAGCTACGCCATGTGCAATCTCAGCGGCAAGGAGTATGTGGGCGGCATCGCCGGCTACGGCACCACCATCCTGGACTGCGCCAGCATGGTGGGCATGACGGACGTGACCGCCTGCAGCGGCGCCATCGCCGGCTGGGCCGCCATGGAGGATGACAGCGTCAGCGGCAACGTCTATGTGCACGAGCACCTGGGCGCGGTGGACGGCATCAGCTACAGCGGCAAGGCCGTGCCCGTGCGCTATGAGGAGCTGCTGAGCCTGGAGGGCCTGCCGGAGCGCTTCCGCACCCTGCGCCTGAGCTTCGTGGCGGACGGCACAGTGGTCAAGGAGATCGAATTCGAGTACGGCGCCGCCATCGATCCCAGGGAGATCCCGCCGGTGCCCGAGAAGGAGGGCTTCACCGGCGCCTGGCCGGACTATGATTACAGCGCCGTGTACTACAGCGCCGTGATCGAGGCGGTCTATACCCCGCGGGAGGGGGCGCTGGCCGCCAAGCTCACCCGGGAGGATTCCCCCATGGCCATCGTGCTCATCGAGGGCGACTTCGGCAGCAATACCGAGGTGCTCCTGAACGCCTATCAGGGCCAGGGGCCGGAGCTTGCCAGGGGCGAGGCGCTGGAGCTGTGGGCCGTGCGCCTGACCAATCTGGAGGAGGGGCAGCGCTACAGCCTGCGGTACCTGCCGCCGGAGCTGGAGCGGGGCCATCAGGTGGAGATCTACGTCTACCGGGACGGTGAGTGGACGAAGGTGGAGACCGGCAAGGCCGGCAGCTACCTGAGCTTTGACTGCGCGGAGGACACGGTGGTGTTCTGCGCGGTGGACGTGAAGCAAAACAACACCGGGCTGTACCTGGGCCTTGGCGCCGGCGCGGCAGCGCTGCTGGTGGCGGTGCTGCTTCAGCGGAGCCGGAAGAAAAAGAAGACCCCCGCCGCGGCGGAGAGCGCCGAGGAATAAAAACTGACCCAAGCGAAATAGAGGGAGCCTGTTGCAAAAAAGCGCAATGACAGCTTTGCGCCTGCTGCAACAGGCTTCTTTTGCATATTTTTCCCATTCTGTGCACATACTGGCAAAGTCGGCGTCTTCAGAAAACTTAAGACGCGGCGGGGCGTTTTGGTAACGTCCTGTTCATAGTTTCCCCCTATGATAAGCCCACAGTCCCGCCGGGAAATTGCGTGACACAGAAAGGAAGACCTATGAAAAAGAAGTTTGACCGGGGCCTGAACGCCCTGCTGACCCTGTGTTTTCTGGCCGCCGCGGCCTTGACGGCGCTGCTTGGCCTGTATCGGCTCTGGGAGCGGCCGCCGGCGCAGAGCGGCGCAAAGCAAGCGGACCCGTCTGCGCCGGCGGTCAGCGTCGTCACCCGGGGGGCCGCCGCCCCGGCGGCGGAGGCGCTGCCGGAGGGGGAGGCCATCTCCACCGCCCGGCAGGACGGGGTCTACACCATCCTCCTGGTGGGCAACGACGACGGCAACTACAACACCGACACCCTGATCCTGGGGCGGCTCGACACCGTGGGGCACCGGATGGATTTCGTCAGCATCCCCCGGGACACCCTCATCAACGTCCCCTGGGAGGTGCGGAAGATCAACGCCGTCTACTGGGGCTCCCGCCTGAACGGGGGCGACGGGATCACCGCCCTGAAGCAGCAGGTGGCCCGCCTCTGCGGCTTTGAGCCGGACTGCTACGCCGTGATCGACCTGGACATGTTTGTGCAGGCGGTGGATCTGATCGGCGGGGTGTATTTCGATGTGCCCATGGCCATGGACTATGAGGATCTGAGCCAGGATCTGCGCATCCATCTCCAGCCCGGCTACCAGCTGCTGAACGGCAATCAGGCCATGGGCCTCTGCCGCTTCCGCAGCAGCTATGTGACCGGGGACCTGGGCCGGATCGAGATGCAGCAGCAGTTTCTGCGCGCCCTGGCGGGACAGCTGCTGAGCCTGGGCAATATCCCCCACGCGGCGGAGCTGGCCCGGCTGCTGGCGGCCAACCTGGACACGGATCTGAGCGCCGCCAACATCGCCTTCTTCCTGCGGCAGTTTCTCTCCTGCCGGGCGGAGGATATCGGCTTCTACACCGCCCCCGGCGCGCCGGAGATCATCTCCGGCTACAGCTACCAGGTGCTGGATCTTCCGGCCTGGCTGGATCTGGTGAATCAGCGGCTGAATCCCTTCGACACGCCCATCGGCTGGGAAAACGTGGATCTGGTCTACCGCAGCGGCGGCGGCTTTGCCGGCACGGCGGGGCTGCGGGACCCGGCCTATTACGAGGATCCCCCGGCGACGGCGCCGGTGTCCGCCCCGGAGAGCGGGGCGGAGAGCGGCGGCGACAGCGAGGCCCAGATCATCACCTCCGCCGGGGAGGAGGCGGCGCCGCCTCCGGAGGAGGGCGGCAGCCCCGCCATCATCGTCATCCAGCCGTAACGGAGGCGGATGGGCCGGGAACGGGGCGGTTTCCCCCTCGTCAAAATAACCAAAATCCGGCACTTTTGTCAGTTTCCTGTCAAGTTGCTCTTCCCTTTTGGAAAGGCTTGGGTTATAATACTTTTCGGCAAGCTGCAAGCTTTTTTTAGGAGGTTTACTATGAAGCAGTATTTTGAAATTGTTGATGTCATGGCCCGCGAGATCCTGGACTCCCGCGGCAATCCCACCGTGGAAGTGGAAGTCGCTCTGGACGACGGCACCGTCGGCCGCGCTGCCGTTCCCTCCGGCGCCTCCACCGGCATCCATGAGGCCTGCGAGCTCCGCGACGGCGACAAGGCCCGTTACGGCGGCAA
The DNA here is from genome assembly GCA_964395795.1 of uncultured Oscillospiraceae bacterium. Taxonomy (GTDB): domain Bacteria; phylum Bacillota; class Clostridia; order Oscillospirales; family Oscillospiraceae; genus Limivicinus. The sequence continues at coordinate 151,992 of CAYNBS010000002.1, read as the reverse complement.
GGGCGTTTCCAAGGCTGTGGAGAACGTCAACGGCGAGATCGCCGAGGCCGTCATCGGCCTGAACGTGCTGGACCAGACTTCCATCGATAAGCTCCTCATCGAGCTGGACGGCACCCCCAACAAGACCCGCCTGGGCGCCAACGCCATTCTGGGCGTGTCCCTGGCCTGCGCCAAGGCCGCTGCCCTGGCCACCGGCAACAGCCTCTATAACTACATTGGCGGCGTGAACGCCAAGACCCTGCCCGTGCCCATGATGAACATCCTCAACGGCGGCGCTCATGCCTCCAACAGTGTGGATATTCAGGAGTTCATGGTCATGCCCGTGGGCGCCACCAGCTTCAAGGAAGCCCTGCGCATGTGCGCCGAGGTCTTCCATCAGCTGAAGAAGACCCTGAAGGAGAACGGCACTCCCGCCTCCGGCGTGGGCGACGAGGGCGGCTACGCCCCCAACCTGGCCGCCGATGAGGACGCCCTGAAGGTCATCGTGAAGGCCATCGAGGAAGCCGGCTTCAAGCCCGGCGAGGACTTCATGATCGCCATGGACGCCGCCGTGTCCGACTGGTTCGACAAGGAAGACGGCAAGTACCACCTGCCCAAGCGCGGCACCGTCATGACCAGCGACGAGATGATCGACATGTGGGAAGACTTCTGCAACAAGTACCCCATCATCTCCATCGAGGACGGTCTGGGCGAGGACGACTGGGAAGGCTGGCAGCGCCTGACCAAGCGCCTGGGCAACCGGATCCAGCTGGTGGGCGACGATCTGTTCGTCACCAACGCCGAGCGCGTGAAGCGGGGCATCGAGCTGGGCGCCGCCAACGCGGTTCTCATCAAGGTCAACCAGATCGGCACCCTGACCGAGACCCTGGACGCCATCCAGACCGCCAACCGCGCCGGCTACACCGCCATCGTCTCTCACCGCTCCGGCGAGACCGAGGACACCACCCTGGCCGACCTGGCCGTGGCCGTGAACGCTGGCCAGATCAAGACCGGCGCTCCCTCCCGTACCGACCGCGTTGCCAAGTACAACCAGCTCCTGCGCATCGAGGAGGAGCTCTTCGACGTGGCCCAGTACCCCGGCAAGGCCGCTTTCTTCAACATCAAGTAAGAAGAACCCGAAACCCAAACAGGACGAGCCGTCAGGCCCGTCCTGTTTTCATGCATAGACCACCAAGAACCTGTCATTGCGAGCCAGCACCCTAGGGTGGCTTCAGCTAAAGCATAAGTTTCGCCGACCAAATCAAAGATTTGGGGCGTCACTTATCTTGCCGCAAAGAGAATGATCTGTCATTGCGAACCAGCACCCCAGGGTGGCCTCTCTTGCCGCAAAGAGAATAATCTGTCATTGCGAACCAGTGCGCACACTGGTGTGGCAATCCGTGTTCTCTTTGCGGCAATGACAATGCGGGGGATTTTTCATTTCCATGTATAATCTCTTCCAATCCCGGCAAGAATAGGGTTGCAATCCTATTTTTGTACGGAGGTTAAACACATGAACAGCAGAAGCTCCGGCGGATGGCTGGAGGCATTTTTCACGGGTAAGGGCTTCTACATAGTCCTTTTCCTGTGCGCCGCTGTGATCGGCGGCTCCGCCTGGATGATGGCGGCAGGGAACGGGACTATGGAAGAAGCCACCCCGGTCAGCAAGACCGAAACCCATCGGATCGAGACCGTGATCCTTCCCCCGCAGAACGACACGGCCCAGAGCATGGAGGAGGCCATCGAGGACGCCACTCAGGTCGTTCTGGACGAGCCGGAGGAAGAGCCGGCCCAGGAGGTCTTCGAGGAGCAGCCCGCGCCGGTGAACCCCACCTACGCCTGGCCCCTCACGGGGGACGTGGCCCGGTATCACGACCCGGAAACCCTGCGCTATGACGAGACCATGGGCGACTGGCGCACCCACGAGGGCATCGACATTCTGGCACCCCTGGGCGAGACGGTCGCCGCCGCCCACGCCGGGCAGGTGGAGAGCGTGACCCGGAACGATTTCCTGGGCACGGTGGTCACCGTGAGCCACGGGGACGGCTACACCACCGTCTACGCCAATCTGGCGGAGGAGACCGCCGTCAGCGTGGGGGACTGGGTGGAGCCGGGAGATGTGATCGGCTCGGTGGGCCACACCGCCCTGGGCGAGATCGGCCAGGAGAGTCACCTGCACTTTGCCGTGCGTCTGAACGGCGTGAACCAGAACCCCCTGGATTATCTCCCCGCATAACAACAGCAAGCCCTCCCGGCAATCGCCGGGAGGGCTTGCTGTGCAGGGGGGACCTGCCCACCGCCTGTGTCATTGCGAACCAGTGCGCACACTGGTGTGGCAATCCGGATTCCCCGAAAGTCCCATGGCTTCTCACGTTTTACCGGAGAACGGATCCTTACGCCCATGCCGCAGCGCCGACCATTGGTCGGCGAACCATCGTCGGCCGAGCCCCTAAAGGGACTAGCTTCGCGTCGCATGCTCGGCCCTACGGCTCGCAAGGACATGTTTTGGGGCTTTGTCTTCCCATGGAAAAAAGCGGCGTGAAGCCGCTTTTTTCAGTGTCCCACATGCTCGTGGAGCTCCTCCTCGTCCATCTCCTTGAAGTCCGCGGGATCATAGGCGATGCCGTTGCGGTCGTAGTAGTCCTTCACGGCGGCGCGCACGGCCTGCTCGGCCAGCACGCTGCAGTGGAGCTTGTGCACGGGCAGCCCGTCCAGCGCCTCCACCACGGCCTTGTTGGAGAGCTCCAGCGCTTCCTTCACGGTCTTGCCCTTGATGAGCTCGGTGGCCATGGAGCTGGTGGCAATGGCGCTGCCGCAGCCGAAGGTGTTGAACTTCACGTCGGTGATGACCTGGTTCTCGTCGATCTTCAGGTACATACGCATGATGTCGCCGCACTTGGCGTTGCCCACTTCGCCCACGCCGTCCGCGTCCTCGATCTGACCGACGTTGCGGGGATTGCGGAAATGATCCATTACTTTTTCGCTGTAGAGAGCCATGATAAATCCTCCATTTTCTCAAAACTCAAAACAAAAATTTCAAATCAGGTGCGCCCGCTGGCCTTTTTCCAGCTCGTCCCACACCGGGGACATGCCGCGCAGATAGCTTACCACCTTGGGTACGGTCTCGATGATGTGGTCGATCTCCTCCATGGTGTTGTACTCCCCGATGGACAGGCGCAGGGAGCCGTGGGCCACCTCATGGGGCAGGCCGATGGCCAGCAGCACATGGCTGGGGTCCAGGGAGCCGGAGGTGCAGGCGCTGCCCGAGGAGGCGCAGATGCCCGCGTCGTCCAGCAGGAGCAGCAGGCTCTCCCCCTCGATGCCCTCGAAGCACATGTTCACCGTGCCGGGAACGTGGTGCTCCAGACTGCCGTTTATTTTGCTGTGGGGGATCTTGGACAGCTCCGCAAAGAGCTTGTCCCGCATGGGGAGGATCTTGGCGGTGTTGGCCTCCATGTTGGCGCAGCTCTCCTCCAGGGCCGCGGCCATGGCGGCGATGCCGGCCACGTTCTCGGTGCCGGCCCGCTTGCCCCGCTCCTGGGCGCCGCCCTCGATGATGTTGGTGAGCACCGTGCCCTTGCGGGCGTAGAGGGCGCCCACGCCCTTGGGCGCGTGGAACTTGTGCCCGGAGATGGCCAGCATGTCGATGTTCATCTCCTTCACGTCGATGGGCATGTGCCCCGCGGCCTGCACCGCGTCACAGTGGAAGGGGACCTTCTTTTCCCGGCACAGGGCGCCGATTTCCGCGATGGGCTGGACGGTGCCGATCTCGTTGTTGGCGAACATAATGCTGACCAGGGCCGTGTCCTCCCGGATGGCGGCCTCCAGCTCCGAAAGCCTCACCACGCCGTCCTCATGCACGTCCAGCAGCGTCACCTCGAAGCCCTCTTTTTCCAGCTTGCTCAAGGTGTGCAGCACGGCGTGATGCTCGAACTTGGTGGAGATCAGGTGCTTTTTGCCCTTGCGGGCGCCCAGCCGGGCGGCGGAGACGATGGCCTGGTTGTCCGCCTCGGAGCCGCCGGAGGTAAAGTAGATCTCCCGGGGGTCGGCGTTCAGGCATTTGGCAATGGTCTCCCGGGCCGCCTGCAGGGCCTCCTGGGCCTTTTGGCCGAAGGAATAGAGGCTGGAGGGGTTGCCGTAGTTCTCGGTCAGGTAGGGCAGCATGGCGTCCAGCGCGGTTTTGGACACGCTGGTGGTGGCTGCGTTGTCGGCATAAACAAACATGGCGCGGTTCCTTTCTGTTGTTATTTCCTATTTATCCGCTGGGAATTATAACATGCTTTGGCAAGATGTCAACGGTCTTTCCATTTTTCCCCGGTGAGCAGGTCCTGCAGACTCACCCCGTCCAGGTAGGCGTTGGTGATATCGTCCAGCTCCTTCCACATGGGAAGCGTCTGGCAGGCGGCGGCCTTGTCGCAGAGGATGCTGCCGTCCTTGATGCAGGAGACGGGGGCAAGGTTGTCCTCAATGGCCCGTAGGATCTCCCCGGCGGTGTAGTCCGCGGCGCTCTTGCAGAGCCGGTAGCCGCCCTCCTTGCCCCGGGTGCTCTCCAGCAGCTCCGCCTTCTTCAGACTCCCCACGATGGCCTCCAGGTACTTCATGGAGATCTGCTGCCGGTCCGCCACGGTCTTCAGCGACACGAAGCCGTCTTCCGGATGTTGGGCCAGATCCAGCATCACCCGCAGAGCATAGCGCCCCTTGCTGGTAATGTTCAAATCGATTCCCCCCTCCATTACTGGGATTTCTTGCATTTTTAATATACCAGAAGATTAGTAGGAATTAAATAGACAATTTGAAAGAATTGTATGAAACCAATTTGCCCCCTGCCTCCCGTCGGCTTTGTAGGAGCCGGCCTCCCGGACTGCCCGCCGATTCGGCACAGCAAAAAGCCCGCCTTTTGGCGGGCTTTTGCTTGAAACCTGTTTACATTTCCGGGAACCTGACGCCGCACTGGAAGCAGAGCGTGCGATTGTCCCGCTGAACGGTGCCGCAAACAGGGCAGCGCACATGACCGGGCTTATCCGGCAGGGGCATGACCACCCCTTCGGGCAGGGGCTGCATCACCGGCTTGGGCGCTGCAGCCTGAACCGGCGCCGCAGCCTGAACCGGCGTCGCCGCCGGGGCGGGAGCTGCCTCCGAAAGCTCGGCGCCGTCCAGCTTCGCCTCCAGCCGCCGGAGCATTTCCTCCAGGCGGTCGTTCTGGGTCTGGAGCTGGGCGACCCGCTGGTCGGGCAGGGCGGCAACCTCCGCCATGCCGATCACGCCCAGAAAGAAGGTGAGCCAGAAATACCGCTTGCCGGGGTGGCCTTTCGCCTCCGCCAGCGCCTCAAAGCGGGCGGCGACAAAGAACGCGATGATCAGCCCAACGATGACTGAAAGAACAATAAGAACCATGCTGGAACGCTCCTTTCTTCTTCGCGCTCAGACCTTGCGGAAGCGGATGGAAGAGAGGATGGCGGTCAGGTCCGGGTCGGCGGGCATGTCGATCAGCTCGGTGTCGTTGCCCTTGGCCTTGAAGAGGATGACCTGCACATAGCTGTGCGCGTCCTCCGGGATGGGGAGGCAGAAGCAAACATTGTCCCCCTCCAGGTACACGCAGCAGTCCACCCGACCGTAGCGGGCGGGGGCAAAATCGCTGTACTTCTCCTGCAGGCCCTTACAGTGGGCGGCATAGTCCTCCCCGCCGTAGTAGGCGGCATACTCGATCTGGAGGCTGAAGTCCTCGCCCTCGAGAATGGCCACATGGGAGTCGCTGGAATAGCTGAGGAAGTCCCCCTCCACCACGGCGTAGCGGAAGCGCTCGGGATCATAGGAGAGGCTCATCTCCACGGTGGAGGCGTTCTGGAAGCCGGAGATAAAGCTGTAGCTGCCCTCCTCCAGCTTTTCGGGGGCCTTGGGCGCGGGAGCCTTCTTGGCAGCCGGGGCGGCCTTCGGCGCGGGAGAGGCGGCCTTGGCGGGCTTGCGCTTGAGCAGCAGGGCGGCGGCGCCGGCAGCTGCCAGGCCCAGGGGCGCGAGGATCTGCCATTTCTTCATGAGAATCAACTCCTGATTTATGATATTGACAAGAACAGTATAGCCTATTTTTCCGCCTTTGCCAAGTCCAAATGTAGCCGCACCTCGCCGGACTGCACCCGCCGCTCCGACCCGTCCGGGAGACGGACCCGCAGGGCGTAGTCCCGCTCCAGCTCCAGCACCCGGGCCTGCTCCGGCTCCCGTCCGGGCAGCAGCAGCTCCACCTCCCGCCCCAGCACAAAGGAGCGGGCCCGGTAGGCCTCCCAGCAATCCGCCATCTGCGGCCCGCCGCAAAAGGCCCAAAGCCTGTCCAGGATCCCCGCAGCGATGCGGCAGCGCAGCTCCGGCAGCCTCCGCTCCGGGAACACCGAGCCGGCGATCTCCCGCAGCTCCGGAGGAAAGCCCCCCGGGGGCGTGAGGGCGTTCACGCCGATGCCCACCACCGCGTAGTTCACCAGACCGCTCTCGCAGTCCAGAGAGGCCTCGGTCAGGATGCCGCAGACCTTTTTGCCGTCCATGAACACGTCGTTGACCCACTTGATCTGCGCCTTTCGGCCGGAGAGCTCCTCCAGCGTCTCCGCCACCGCCACCGCCGCGCAGGCGGTGAGGCCCGTGGCCTCCGCCGCGGGAAGCCGGGGGCGCAGCAGCAGGCTCAGATACACCCCCGTGTCCCCGGGGGAGTAGAAGCTGCGGCCCATCCGGCCCCGCCCGGCGCTCTGCCGCCCGGCTATCAGGGCCAGGCCCGCCGGCTCCCCGGCGTTTGCCAGCTCCTTCAGCGCCGTGTTGGTGGAGCCGATTTCCTCACAATACCGCAGGCGCAGCCCCTCGGTTTTGAGATGGCGCCGGATGCCCGCTTGGCTGAGCACGTCGCTTTTCGACAGCAGCCGGTAGCCCCGCCGGGGGGCGGATTCGATGCAATAGCCCTCGGCCCGCAGCTGCTCCACCGCCTTCCACACCGCCGTGCGGCTGAGGGAGAGGCGGGAGGCCAGCTCCTCGCCGGAAAGGGATTCGTCCGCGTGGGCCCAGAGGCATTCCAGCACCCGATCCTTGGTCATGTCCTTCGTCCTTTCTGCAACATTGGGTAGAGCCGCCCGGTCAGCAGGGCGGCCAGGGTAAGCTTCACCCCGTCCGGGATCAGGAAGGGCAGCACGCACCAGGACAGGGCGGTGCCAAGGCCGATGGGGCCGGTGTCCCGGGCGTAGACCCGCAGGAACCAGACCGTGCCGAAGGCGTAGCACAGGGCCAGGCCCAGCACCATGGCGCAAAGCAGCAGCGGCAGCTTCCGCCCCAGCTTGTCCGCGGCCAGGCCCACAACCAGGGCCGTGAACACAAAGCCCAGCAGGTAGCCCCCGGTGGTGCCCAGCAGCGCGGCCACGCCGCCCTTGAACCCGGCAAACACCGGCGCCCCCGCCGCTCCCAGCAGCAGATACACCGCCACCGTCACAAGCCCCAGCTTCCAGCCGTAGAGCGCCGCCAGCAGGCAGACGGCAAAGGTCTGCAGCGTAAAGGGCACGCCTCCGGGCAGCAGCGCCGGCACGGAGATCCAGGAGCAGGCCGCGATCAGCGCCGCGCCCAGGGCCGCCAGGGCCATATCCCGCACGGGAAGTTTCGTTTTCATGGAGAACACCTCGCTTTTCCAGATGCTCCCATTATATTCGCTTACAAAGAAATGTCAACCAAATAGAGTGATTGCGGTTTACAATCTCTCCGGCGTCCAGTCGGCCAGCAGGGTTTGGGCAAGTCCCCCGGGCTTCACCAGCCGGGGGGCGACCTCCACCGGCACCCATTCCCAGCCGTCCACCTCGGCGTTGGGCCGGGCCTGGGTTTCCTCCGCGGTGGCGAGAAAGTTCAGCATCAAGGTCTCGCTGGGGGCGTAGTAATGGCTCCCCAGGAAGCGGGGCGCCCGGGCGGTCATGCCCAGCTCCTCCCGAAGCTCCCGGAGCACGGCGGCCTCCGCCGTCTCCCCCTTGTCGATGTAGCCCGCCACCAGCACCGGCTCCACTTCGCCGTACTGCCGGATCAGCAGCATGTGGCTTTGGGCGGCGTTCAGCAGAATCACGCTGACGGCGGCGCTGAACAGGGGGAAGCGCCAGTCCCCGCAGCCCTCGCACCAGAGGGTGGGCGGCTCGGTGGGGTGGGGCCGGAGACGGAGCTTTTCTCCGCAGACCGGGCAGTAGCTCATTTGCATGGCAAATCCTCCTTGAGTAAAATTCCCTCCAGCCGCAGCAGCGCCTCCTTGCGCCAAAGCCCCCCGGCGTAGCCCGTGAGCCGTCCGCCGGCGCCCAGCACCCGGTGGCAGGGGATCAGCAGGGAGATGGGATTGCGCCCCACGGCGCCGCCCACCGCCCGGGCGGAGGGGCAGCCCAGACGCTTGGAAAGGGCGCCGTAAGTCAGGGTTTCCCCGTAGGGAACGGTCAGCAGCTCCCGCCACACCGCCTGCTGAAAGGCGCTGCCCCGGGGGACAAGGGGCGGCAGAAAGTCCGGCTTTTCCCCGGCAAAGTAGAGCTCCAGCCAGCGCTGGGCCGCCTCCAACAGCGGGTGCTGCCCCTCCTCCCAGGCGGGGGAGAGGCCGCAGGCGTAGTGGGCCTGGCCCTCAAACCAGAGCCCGGTGAGCCCCGCGCCGTCGCAGGCCAGGGTGATCTCCCCCAGCGGCGAGGAGCAATGCTTGAGCAGATCCATAAAAACCTCCCGAAAGGTATGAAAAGGGAAAAGAGAATGGCGCTGCATGCGCGTAAACGCAGCGGTCCATTCCCACTGTATCATATTCTCCCCCGGGGGACAAGGGCTTTCCGCCCATCAGAGGGCTGCTCCCGGGGCAGGGGCCCGCACGATCCCCGTCGCCCCGCTCTTGCCTTTTTGGCGCAGATGCGGTATAATAAAAATAGTACAAAAAACGGAATCAACCCAAACAGAAAAAGGAGGCTTCTTCCATGAAGGTGACCCAGGAAGTATTGCAGAACTACGCGCGGCTCATCGTCCGCTCCGGCGCAAACGTGCGCCCCGGGCAGACGGTGCTGCTGAACATCGCGGTGGAGCAGGCGCCCTTCGCCGCCATGCTCACCGAGGAGTGCTACAAGGCAGGGGCCAAAAAGGTCAACGTGGACTGGCAGAGCGACGCCATCTCCCGCCTGCATTATCACTACGCCGAGGAGGAGACCCTCTCCCGGGTGCTGGAGTGGGAGGAGGCCAAGGCCCGGCAGATGACCGTGGATCTGCCCTGCCGCATTTTTATCGCCTCCGAGGACCCGGACGCCATGGCCGGCATTTCGCCGGAGAAGCTCTCCGCCGTGGGCCGCAGCCGGGCCAGGATCCTCAAGCCCTATCGGGACGCCATTGACGGCAAGCACCAGTGGACCATTGCGGCCTACCCCTCGGAGAAGTGGGCCAGAAAGTGCTTCCCCGACGATACCCCCGAGGTTGCCGTCCAGAAGCTGTGGGACGCGGTGCTGACCACGGTCCGCATCGACGGGGAGCATGACCCGGTTGCCGCCTGGCAGGCCCACACCGAGTTTATCTCCCAAAAGGCCGCCTGGCTCAACGCCCAGAACTTCCGCCACCTGCGCTATCACAGCGCAAACGGCACCAACTTCACCGTGGAGCTGATCCCCGGGGCCCGCTGGGAAGGGGCCGCGGCGGTGAACAGCCGCAACGGAGCCAGCTACATTCCCAATATGCCCACGGAGGAGATCTTCACCTCCCCCTTGGCGGGCAGCTGCGAGGGCACCCTGGTTGCCACCAAGCCCCTGAGCTGGAACAGCCAGCTCATCGAGAACTTCGCCATCACCTTTGAAAACGGCCGGGCCGTGTCCTGCCGGGCGGAGAAGGGCCAGACCCTGCTGGAGAAGATGCTGGCCATGGACGAATGCGCCAACATGCTGGGCGAGGTGGCCCTGGTGCCCAAGGAGAGCCCGGTGAATCAGTGCGGCTTCCTGTTCTATGAGACGCTGTTTGACGAGAACGCCTGCTGCCATGTGGCCCTGGGCGCGGGCTTCAAGGAGGTCCTGCCGGATGGGGATGCCCTCACCGCCGCCGAGGCCCAGAAGCGGGGCATCAACGACTCCATCATCCATGTGGACTTCATGGTGGGCAGCGAGGATCTGTCCATCGACGGCATCCGGGCCGACGGCACCACCGACCCCATCTTCCGCAACGGCACCTGGGCGTAAAAGAGACAGAAAAACAAGCAGCCCGGTACACGCATCGTGTACCGGGCTGCTTGCCAGCTTGTCAAAAAAGTCCCTGGACAGGACTTTTTTGACTGCGCTTTCCCGCCGAGCATTTTGGCCGAACACAAAATGCTTTTTTCGAAAAGCCTTGAAAAACAAGGCTTTTCGAAGCGGCGGGCTATTGTATTCGAGGCGGGCCTTGCCCCCTCGAGCTCCCCCGCTGCTCTATCTATTCTCTCTTCAGCGAGGTTTTTTGACTGTCTCACGCACGGCCTTTGCCGTAGGGGCGGGTATTACCCGCCCGCGGACCCAGGCCCAGAACCGACTTCGGGCGGCTGATAGCCGCCCCTACGGGGAAGACGGATGGGCGTTCCGGGCCAAAAGGATTCCCGTTTTACTCGCCCCGGGTGGGGCGGTTCTTTTCGTAGAGGATCTGGAGGCCGGCGATGAGAATATCCGGCTCCAGGTGATAGGCGTGCTTGCAGTAGGGCAGGATCAGGGGGCTGACGCCGCCGGTGAGCACGGCGCTGACAGGCTTGCCCAGCTCCTGCTCCAGCCGGTCGATGACCCCGTCCAGCATGGCGGCGGTGCCGATGACGGCGCCGGAGCGCATGCAGTCCACGGTGTTGGTGCCCAGGAGCTTGGCAGGACCCGCCAGGTCGATATAGGGCAGCTGGGCCGCCCTGGCGGACAGGGCGTTCACCGAGACCCAGAGGCCGGGGATGATCATGCCGCCGATATAGTTCCCGTTTTCCGCGATGACGGAGACGGTGGTGGCGGTGCCCATGTCGATGATGGCGATGGGGGCGGGGTACTTGGCCCGGGCGGCCACGGCGCTGACGATCAGGTCGCTGCCCACGGTGCTGGGATTGTCCATGCGGATGTTGAGCCCGGTCTTCATCCCGGGGCCCACCACCAGAATGTCCAGCCCCGTCAGCAGCTTCACCGCCTGGGGGATCACCGTCTGCAGATAGGGCACCACCGAGGAGAGGATGCCGCCCTCGATATCCCCAAGCTCGATCCGGTGCATGGCCAGGATCCCCTGAATATCCAGGGCGTACTGGTCGGAGGTCTTGTTCCGGTCGCTGGCAAGGCGGGCGGAGAAAACCTGCTTCCCGTCCCGGATGCCGCCCAGGACGATGTTGGTATTGCCCACGTCAATGGCAAGGATCATGATAAGACCTCCTGTGTTTTTTTGTAGAAGAACGGATTGCCACGCCAGTGTGAGCACTGGCTCGCAATGACAGGGTGGGGGACGGCTGCTTTACTCTCTCTTCAGCGCGTGGGCCACGGCCTTGGTCACGCCGCCGGCAATGATGAAGCCCGCAAGCCATTCCAGCAGACCTTGTACGCCCACTGCCAGAATGATATACATCAGCGGGTTCGCAGCGCCCAGCTCCTGCACCTTGCCCTGAATATAATCACTGTTGTAGAACACCAGCACGATATAACCCATAAAGAGAATGGTGTTCAGCATGGGGGCGGCCAGACCGCCGGCAAAATAACACCAGATCCGCTTCTTGTCCAGCTTTTTGAAAGCCAGGAACAGCCAGCCCGTCAAAGCACCAACCAGAGTGCGAAGTACTACGCAAAGAATGATGGTGTGGAAAGGACTGAGCTGAAAGAAAATGCCAGTCATGGGAGACGCCGCTGTGATGGCGTCATACAGACTGGTAAAGCCGTAGACCAAGCCCAGCACAGCACCCCCCAGAGGGCCAAGCAGCATGGCTCCGATGGCAATGGGGATCATGGAGAGCGTCATAAACAGCGGGCCCACCGGAATCCGGGTCAGGCCGGTAATGCGCATCACCAGAATGATGGCGATGAAGAGGGCATACTCCGCGATGGTGCGTGCAGTGAATTTCTTTTCCATATTCATTTCCTCCTTGCTTGTGTTCCGGTCTGCCGGATACACTGCGTAGATTGCGGTCACGTCGGCGGAGCGGCTGTTCTCCTGTCCGCAGCGGGTACAGGGAACGCTCCCCGGCACAGCCACGGGCCATTATATCCCAAAGCCCGGGTTCTTGCAACAGTTTTTGGAAGGATTTCCGCGCCCTTGCAATTCCGGCGGTTTGTGATATAGTAGACCCAACGAACAGACGCATTGTAAGGAGGAATGTTCCATGCTGAAAGGAAAAACCATCGTGCTGGGCGTCACCGGCGGCATCGCCTGCTACAAGGCGGCGGCCCTGGCCTCGGCCCTTGTGAAGCAGCATGCCCAGGTGCAGGTGATCATGACGGAGAACGCCACCAAATTTATCACCCCCATCACCTTCGAGCAGCTCACCGGCCGCAAGGCGCTGACCGACACCTTCGACCGGAATTTCCAGCACAGTGTGGAGCATATCGCCGTGGCGGACCGGGCGGACCTGGTGCTCATCGCCCCGGCCACCGCCAATGTGATCGCAAAGCTGGCAAACGGCCTGGCGGACGACATGCTCACCACCACCGTGCTGGCCTGCGACTGCCCCAAGGCCATCGCCCCGGCCATGAACACCAAAATGTACGAAAACCCGGTGACCCAGGATAACCTGGCAAAGCTGCGCCACTACGGCTGGGAGGTGGTGGAGCCTGCCAGCGGGCGCCTCGCCTGCGGGGCCGTGGGCAAGGGGAAGCTCCCCGAGCCGGAGGAGCTGCTGGAGGTCTGCCTGCACGCCATCGCCCATGAGAAGGACCTTCTGGGCAAGCGCCTGCTGGTCACCGCCGGCCCCACCCGGGAGGCCCTGGACCCGGTGCGCTATCTCACCAACCGCTCCTCCGGCCGCATGGGCTATGCCATCGCCAAGGCCGCCGCCCGCCGGGGGGCGGAGGTCACCCTGGTCTCCGGCCCTGTGACCCTGCCCAAGCCCCCGTATGTGGAGACGGTGGAGGTGGAGTCCGCCCGGGAGATGTACGAGGCCGTGACGGAGCGGGCGCCGGAGATGGATATCGTCATCAAGGCCGCCGCCGTGGCGGATTACCGCCCCGCCACCGTTGCGGACAACAAGATCAAGAAGCAGGACGGGGATCTCTCCATCCCCCTGGAGCGCACCCAGGACATTCTGGGGACCCTGGGCAAGCGGAAGCGGGAGGGCCAGTTCCTCTGCGGCTTCTCCATGGAGACGGAGAACCTGATCGAGAATTCCCGCAAAAAGCTCAGCAAGAAGAACCTGGACATGGTAGCCGCCAACAACGTGAAGGTGGCGGGCGCGGGCTTTGGGGTGGACACCAATGTGCTCACCCTCATCACCGCCGATGGGGAGCGGGAGCTGCCCCTCATGTCCAAGGACGCGGCGGCGGACGCGCTGCTGGACGCCATCCTGGCCCGCCTGAGCTGAGGGGAACGAGAGGAAACAGCATGGTAGATTCGTTTGGGCGTGAGATCCGCTATCTGCGCCTTTCGGTGACGGAGCTGTGCAATCTCCGCTGCCGCTACTGCATGCCCGCGGAGGGCGTGTGCAAGAAGCGGCAGGAGGAGCTGCTGACCCAGGAGGAGACGGTCATGGCGGTGCGCGCCGCGGCCTCCCTGGGCATCCGCAAGCTGCGCCTCACCGGGGGCGAGCCGCTGGTGAAGCCCAATATTGTGGACATTTGCCGGGCATGCGCCGCCGTCCCCGGGATTCAGGAGCTGTGCATGACCACCAACGGCACGCTCCTGCCGGAGCTGGCCGCCCCCCTGAAGGCGGCGGGGCTGCAGCGGCTGAACATCAGCCTGGACACCCTGGATGGGGACAAGTACCGGGCCATCACCCGCGGGGGCCGGCTGGAGGACGCCCTGCGGGGCATCCGGGCCGCCCTGGACACGGGCTTTGAACGGGTGAAGCTCAACGCCGTGCTCATCGGCGGCTTCAACGAGGAGGAGATCCCGGCCCTTGCCGACCTGACCCGGCAATACCCCCTGGACCTGCGCTTCATCGAGCTGATGCCCATGGTGGACGGGGGCTTCGGGCCGGAGGCCTTCCTGCCCGCCTCCAGGGTGCTGGAGCGGCTGCCGGAGCTGCGGCCCCTCCCGGCGGACGGGGGCGTGGCCCGGCTCTTTAAGCTGCCGGCGGCCCGGGGCAGCGTGGGGCTCATCAGCCCCGTCAGCGCCCATTTCTGCGCCGCCTGCAACCGCATCCGCATCACGGCGGACGGGAAGATCAAGCCCTGTCTGCACGCGCCGGAGGAGCTGAGCCTGAAGGGCCTGGGGGAGGACGAGATGCGCGAGACGCTCCGCGCCGCCATCCTGGCAAAGCCCAGGTGGCACGGGGAGCTGAGCTATGCCGCGCCCAGCCGGGCCATGCGGAGCATGAACCAGATCGGCGGCTGACCCGAAAATACGAAAGAAAAAGACGCGAACGGCTCCGTTCGCGTCTTTTTTTGCCTCTGTCTTCAAAGCCAAAGGCTCAGTCCGGATCCCCTTCCCGGGGCCCTCTGTATTTCAGGCACAGCATGGTCAGATCGTCAAACTGCTCGGCGCTTCCTACAAAGCCGTCCACAGCCCGGCGAACCGCCTGCAGCAATTCTCGCGGGCTTCCGTCTGCCTTCCCATTCAGCGCCTCCAGCATTCTGTCCGTTCCGAACATGGCTTTCGCCTCGTCGGTGGCCTCCGGTACGCCGTCGGTGTAGACAAAGATCTTGTCGCCCTTCTTGAGCTGGATCGGGTACTCCCGGTATTTGGCGCCCTCCATGCCCCCGAGCACAAAGCCGTGCTTGTCCTTCAGCAGGGAGAAGCGCCCGTCCTGGCAAAGGGCGGGATACTCGTGGCCGGCGTTGGCGCAGGTCATTTTTCCGCTGGAGATTTCCAGGATCCCCACCCATGCGGTCACAAACATTTCCGTTTTATTTTCCGCGCAAAGGGCCTCGTTCGTCTTCTTCAGGATCTCCGCCGCGCCGATGCCCAGCTTTGCGAAGTTCTGCAGCACCGTTTTGGAAATCATCATGAACAGGGCAGCGGGGATCCCTTTTCCGCTGACGTCCGCGATGATCAGGCCCAGATGATCCTCATCGATCAGGAAGAAGTCGTAGAAGTCGCCGCCGACCTCCTTGGCAGGGTCCATACTGGCGTGGAGGTCAAATTCCGCTCTGCTGGGAAAGGCCGGAAAGATCGACGGCAGCATGGCGCCCTGAATCTCCGTTGCCATGGTCAGCTCCGTCTGGGTCGAAGCCAGCTTCCGGCTCCTGTCATTGAAGAGGATGCAGTACATCAGGATCAGTGAAAGAAGCACCGCGCCGTACTGGGTCGCGTAGGCGAACGCCCCGCCCGAGGCCAGAAACTCCGCAATCGGGACCAGAATGAAGGACATGGCCGCCCACTTCTGCCGCCGGGGACTGGCGCAGCGAACGATCAAAACCGTCGTGATGGACGCCGCCACGATCAGATACAGATCCTCCAGCCAGGGCAGGACCCCTTTCCTGTAGAGCCCGTCCGCATCCACCAGGAAGCTGAGGGGGAAGAACACATTGGCCAGCACGATCAGCATGGAAACGATCAGCAGAATGGGAAATCCCCTGTCAGCCCAACGCGCCAGCTTCCCCTCGAAATGGAGCGTCTGCCGCACGTAGAGGAAGAAGCAGTAGATCATGGCAAGGTTGATCCACTTGCTGCATAAGCAGCATATGAAATAGTACACGCGCCACTGGGGCGTTCCGACAATGAACCACATCCATTCGTTGACCACAAAGGACGCGCTTGCCAGGATCACCAGCAGACTGAAGCTGCGGGTGGCCTGCTCCACCTGCCCCATGCACCCGTAAAACAGAACGGCGCAGACAAAAGCGCCCATCACGTCCATGCCTGCATGAAACAGAGACGCCGCATCCAAACGGGGATTGCCGAAAAACTGCAGCCCCAGCAGGATGCTGCCCAAAGCCAGCAGGACGGTAAGGCTCAGCCCGATCAGATTGGTTCTCTTTTTCAACATAGAAGTACTCCTCACCATTTGCCATCAGCCAAACAGAGCTCATGTTTCTCAACTCAATTATAGCACAAAAAGCAATCGGAGGAAAGCCCGATTTGGGAGATCCTTCCTCGCGGGAGGAAGCCCACATCCCCTGCGCTGCGCCGGCAGACCATAGCGCCGGGAAGAAGCCGCTGCCTGCACAAAAAACGGAAATCGCTTGTTCGCCTGCTGCGTTTATGATACAATAATGATCCTGTACTGGATTGCGGCGAGGAGGACCCATTATGCAGCAGACGAAACCGCTTTTTGCCATACGGAAATATCCCTCGATCCGCTGGGCGGCCATCATCGCGGAGACGGTCAATTCCTTCGTCTCGCTGACGGACAGTATGGTTGCGGGCAATCTGCTCGGCAGCCAGACCCTCACGGCAATCGGCCTGGTCGCGCCGTTTCTGACCTTCTCCACCCTCGGCTCTTCCATCGTCAACTCCGGCAAAACGATGGCTGCGCTGGATAAAAAGGCGTACCTGACCACAACGGGCTGCAACCGAAATGCGTTGTTCTTCGCCGAGAATTTGAGCGAATCAAACCGAGCAATCCAAGAAGCACAGGAACTGTATGGGAACAAAGACCATCAACCGGGCGTTGAAAATGGCGCTTCAGTATGATAAGCAAACAAAACCATGAGGAGGAACAACATGAAAGATTGTATTATCGTAAAACGACTGACCGCGGCGGCCCTTGCCCTTGTGCTGCTGCTGGCGCTTGCCGCCTGCGGCGGCGCGGCCCGGGAGGGGACCCACAGCCCCGCCGACACGCTGAAGGGGATTTATGAGGCCCTGATCGCGCCGGAGTCCGCTTACAGCCAGGACAAGGCGCTCTATGCCGCGTATTACCCGGAACTGGAATATACCGAAGCCCTGGGAGAAGACCGCATCACCCTCTCCCTCAAGGCCAACGGGAACGAATATTTCACCGACGGCTCCTGGGACTTCGTCGTGGAAGGGGACTGGCTGACCGCCACGATTGCCAACGATGATATTCCCGGCGTCATGAATGTGATGAATGTGGCCAAGGCCATCGGCGCCTATTTCGGCATGGAGACCGAGCTCATCATCAGCTATCTCAACGGCCTTGCCGCCCTGGGCATCGAGAGCGACAATTTCAGTGTTACCGAGGATGAAGCCGCCGGGGCCACCACTTACAAACTCAACATCTCCGGCCCCTGGGATATGAAGGAACTGGACCAGATGGTGTTGAACGAGACCTTACTGGGCGGCGAGGCGCTGGACGAGAACTTCATGAACCAGAGCGGCAGCTTGGGCAAGATGCGCGTGGTCTGCAGCGGCAATGTGAACAGCTACACCATGCTCTTTGCCGAGTACGGAGAGCTGGACGATATCGCTTACCAGTCCATCGTGAATGTGGTCACGCTGCGCAAGCCCGCCGGCTGGGAGCCGTTCCTTGCCGACTTTACCGAGCTGAAGGATCTGGAGACCGACGAGTACCTGGTGCAGCTGAACCCGGACGACGAGACCGTTGCCGAGATGATGGGCGCGCGGAACGAAAAGTTCAGCTATGTGCTGGTGCGCTTCGGTTCCGAGGAAAAGACCGAGGAAGACGTGGAGATCCCGGTTCCCTCCGCCGAGGAATTTGCGGACCGGTATTTCCGTGTGGTGGCCGGCGTTCCGCAGGGCACCGCCGGCGCTTCTCTGGCTGAGGCTGCCGCCGCATGTGACGTGCTGGCCTTCGCGGCGGGCAGCGAGCTTTGGCTGGCAGACGAGGAAACCCTGCGGGCGAATATGCTGGCGGCCTGGGAGAGCCTGAGCGACGAGGAGCGGGCAAGCTTTGACGAAAGCTTTCCCGGCATGCATGAGCTGCTGAACGGCTGCTTTGACAATTGGGAGGAAAACCGCGGCCGCTTTGCGGACGCCGGCGTTGCGGAATCCATGGAAGAGCTGCTGGCGGACGGAACGGCGTCCTGGTCCTGGGAGACGCTGAGCTCCAACACCTGGACCCTGGGCAACGGCGACTGAACAAGCTGGACGGACGTCATCACGCAGACATGGCATGAGCAAGGGCATTTTGCCCTTGCTCATGCAGGTAAAGGGGAAGAATAAGCTGTATAGAATGCAGTCATGGGGTTCGGCATGAGCGTGGTGGCAGCGGAGGAAGGATTCGCATGCATTTCTTTTTGCTGCGGGAGATTCGAATCCTTCTCCTTGAAGCAAAAAGCACCCGGCCCAAAGGCCAGGTGCTTTTGCTTGGCAGCGGAGGAAGGATTCGAACCCTCACAAACGGAGTCAGAGTCCGGTGTGCTACCTTTACACAACTCCGCTAAACGCAAGAGCTATTATACCCCGTTTTCCGCGAATGTCAAGAAAAACTTTTTCTTTTTCCAAAAATATTTTCAGCCTTCCGCGCCGCTCGCCCGCAGCAGGGCCAGCAGCTTATGCAGGGCATTGGCCCGGTGGCTGATGGCGTTCTTCTCCGCCGGGCTCAGCTGGGCGCTGGTGCAGCCCCGTTCGGGCAGGTAGAACAGCGGATCGTAGCCGAAGCCGTTTTCCCCCGCCTCCTCAAAGGCGATCTGTCCGTAGAAATATCCCTCTGCCCGCAGCACGCTGCCGTCCGGCTTCACCAGGGCCACCGCGCAGGTAAAGTGGGCGCCACGATCCTCCACGCCCTCCATCTTCTCCAGCAGCAGGCGGTTGTTGGCCTTGTCATCCCCGTGCACGCCGGAAAAGCGGGCGGAGTAGATGCCGGGGGCGCCGCCCAGCGCGTCCACGCACAAGCCGCTGTCATCCGCCAGGGCGCAGCAGCCGGAGAGCTCCATGATCTCCCGGGCCTTTTTCTCGGCGTTTTCCAGGAAGGTCTGCCCGTCCTCCACGGTCTCGTGGTCGATCCCCGCCTGACGAAGGGAGAGGATCTCTTCAAATTCACCGCCCAGAATGGCCCGGATCTCCTCCAGCTTGTGGGCGTTGTTGGATGCAAGAATCAGCTTCATGCTCGTCCCTCACTTTTTCTTTTTGCCCTTGCGGGGCTTGTTTCCGGCGGCGGCCTTTTTGGCGGCCAGCTGCCGGGCGGTAGGCTTTGTCCGGGGCTTGGCAGGCGCCGCCGGCTTTTCCTCCCCGGCGGGCTGAGCCTTCCCGGCGGCCTTTTTGCTGAGCTTTGCGGCGGCTTGGGCCTTGGCGCGCAGATCCTTCACCGTGGAATAGATCAGCAGCGGCAGGGAGATCATATTCACGATCCCGATGGCCCAGATGGCCCAGCGGGGCAGGGAAATGCCGACGAGGCCCGTGACGGTGGTGACGAGCGTGGTCAGACTGATCACGGCGACGCTTGCGCCGAAGAGCTTTTCCAGGGCTTTCATGTCCGCGTCCTCTCTTTCTCTCTGCGGTTTTTCCTTGGCTACCTTATCACGCCGGGTCGGCAATTGTCAAGTTGACAAGGGAGCGGGGGGTCATTATAATATAGAAGTTGAAGAAGGAGGGGTGCTATATGGCGGATCTGGCGGCGAAAAGCTGCGTGGACTTTGCCTCTGCCCTGGCGTCGGAGGCGCCGGTACCCGGCGGCGGGGGAGCCGCCGCTTTGACGGGGACGCTGGCTGCGGCCCTGGGGGCCATGGCGGCCCGGCTCAGCCTGGGCCGGAAAAAGACTGAGGCGGAGCGGGAGGCGCTGGACGAGCAGATCCAGATCGCGGACGCCCTGCGCCAGCAGCAGCTTGCCCTCATCGATTGGGACGCGGAGGGCTTTGCGCCCCTGGCCGCGGCCTATGCCATCCCGAAGGACGAACCCGGTCGGCGGGAGAAGCTGCGGGCGGCGTCCCTTGAGGCCTGCCAGGCGCCCATGGAGATGCTGCGCCGAGGCGCGGAGACGGCGGAGCTGCTGGAGAGCCTGATGGGCCGGGTAAGCCCGCTGCTTGTAAGCGATGTGGGCTGCGCGGCGGCCCTGTGCCGGGCGGCGCTGGAGGCGGCCGCCATGAACGTCTGGGTCAACACCCGCAGCATGAAGGAGGATGGGGCCGCCCAGGCCTTGAACGAAGAGGTCCGGGCCATCCTGGATTCCGCCCTGCCGAAGACGGAGGCGGTGGCCGCCGCCGTGCAGGCCAAGCTGCAAGGGTGAAACCGGAAGAAAGAGAAGTCGAGTTTTTCCACCACGGATTGCCACACCGGTGACATCGGTCACCGGATCGCAATGACAGAAAAAGAATTGTGCCAGAGTAGGAGCAGCGCGTTGGGCGAAAGCCCTGGAGTGCCGCGGGATGGGAAGTTGTCCGCGGACGAAGTCGGTGCTGTCTCCGCTTCCGCTGCCACCAGAGAGGATAGCGGCAACACCGCACAATCCGCCGTCGGCATCTTCTGGAAAATTTGCGCGCTGATTTCGTCACTTTTTCTTGAAATACACAAAGTATTCCTGGGAAAAAGTGCCATCATCAGAGCACATATTTTCTCAGAACCTGCTCTTGCCGGATCGTGCGCTCTTGCCGAAACTCCCTTCGTGGCAACTGTCACGAAAGGAGTTTTTGTTATGCAAAAGAAGACATTCACCACCCGGCAGATGGCCCTGGACGCTGTGCTGGCCGCGGTTTGCGCGGTGCTGGGCTATTACGGGCCGGACCTTGGCAACCTGAAGATCACCTTTGAAGGGCTGCCCGTGATTCTGGCGGCGCTGCTCTGCAGCCCTCTGGACGGGGCTGCGGTGGGCGGCATCGGCACACTGCTCTATCAGCTGCTGCGCTACGGCGTCACAGCCACCACGCCGCTCTGGATCCTGCCCTATATCCTCTGCGGCCTGCTGGTGGGCTGGATCGGGGACAGCTGTGCACCCGAAAAGAGCTTTCCCCGCCTTGCGGGCACGGTGCTGGCAGGGGAGGGCCTGATCTTCCTGCTCAACACCCTGGTCATCTATGCTGACAGCAAGATTTACGGCTATTATTCCTATGCTTATGTCTTCGGCAGTTTCTTTGTGCGCCTGGGCATCTGCGCGGCGAAGACGGTGCTCTATGCCGCAGTGCTGCCCGGCCTGCTGGCCGCCCTGCGACGGGCAGGGGCGCCAAGCCGCAAGGCCCGGCAGCGCAGGGCTGTTACCGCCCGCCGGGCTGCCCTCACGCCGGAGGAACGGGAGAAAGCCAGCGCAGCCATCTGCAAGAGGCTGATGGAGATGCCCCGGGTGCAGCAGGCAAAGACCGTCCTGAGCTACCGTGCCCTGCCGGAGGAAGTGGATCTCGGAGCGCTGCACGATGCCCTGCGCTCGCGGGGCGTGCGGCTGTGCTTCCCAGTAAGCCTTGCCGGCGGCGTCATGGAGGCTTGGGAGCCCGGAAGCTGGAAGCAGGGCCGCTATGGCATCTGGGAGCCGGACCGGACGGATTCCGTCATGGTTGCGCCGGAGGAAGTGGATCTTGTGTTAGCCCCCTGCGTGGGCTTTGATAAAAAGCGGGACCGCCTGGGACACGGCGCGGGCTACTATGACCGCTATCTGCCCCAGACCCATGCATCCGCCGCGGCGGTGGCCTTTGAAGCGCAGAAGCTCAGGCGCGTGGCAGCGGACCGCTTTGACCGGACCATGGACGCGGTGGTAACGGAAGAAAGGGTGTACTGAGCTTTCAGTTTTGCGTTTTGTTTTTTTGGGGGGAGTAGGGGCGGCAATCTGCCGCCCGCTGCTTGCGTCCATGTCTGACCGGCGGGCGGCTAATAGCCGCCCCTACAGCTCAAAACACGAAGAAAGCCTGAGGCATTTGCCTCAGGCTTTCTTGCTCCTGTCGGGGATGATTTCGATCCAGTAGCCGTCCGGGTCCTCCAGAAAATAGATGCCCATGGCGGGATTCTCAAAGCAGATGCAGCCCATGGCGGCGTGCTTTTCGTGGGCGGCGGCAAAGTCCTCCGCCTTGAAGGCCAGGTGGTACTCCTGCTCCCCCAGGTCATAGGGCTCCGTCCGATCCCGCAGCCAGGTCAGCTCCAGCCGGAAATCTGTGACCCCGTCCCCCAGAAAGACGATGCGGAAGCTGCCGTCGGCGGCCTTCTTCTCCCGCACGGGCTTGAGGCCCAGAGCCTCGTCATAGAACCGCAGGCTGCGCTCCAGGTCGAATACGTTAAAGTTAAAGTGGTTGAAGGTAAACATAGGCCGGCCCCCCCTTTCTTCTGCCATTATATCGCCCGCCCGCCGCCCGGTCAAGCCTTCCCCAAACCGAAGCGGCACCGGGGAAAGCCCAGGCGCATAGAATGGGCCGGTGATGCGCATGAGAATGGATGAACTGCGCCCCGGCGAGGCGGGGCGGGTGCGGGCCCTGGGCCTTACCGGGGCCATGCGCCGCCGTCTGCGGGATCTGGGCCTGACCGAGGGAACGGCGGTGCGCTGCCTGGGCCGCAGCCCCCTGGGGGACCCGGCGGCCTATTGGGTGCGGGGGGCGGTGCTGGCCCTGCGGCGGGCGGACAGCAGCCGGATCGAAGTGGAGGTGTGAGCCGTGGAACGGATCGTAGCCCTGGCGGGCAACCCAAACGTGGGCAAGAGCACCCTCTTCAATCAGCTTACCGGCCTGCACCAACATACCGGAAACTGGACCGGGAAGACGGTGGAGACCGCCCGGGGCCGCTGCGGGGCCTATACCCTGGTAGATCTGCCGGGAACCTATTCGCTGCTGCCCCACTCGGCGGAGGAGACGGTGGCCCGGGATTTCCTGCTGCAGGGCGGGGCGGAGGCCGTGATCGTGGTGTGCGACGCGGGCTGTCTGGAGCGAAACCTGAACCTGGCACTCCAGTGCCGGGAGCTCTGCGGGCGGGTGCTGGTGTGCGTGAATCTGCTGGACGAGGCGGAGCGCCGGGGCATCCGGGTGGACTGCGAAAAGCTCTCGGCGGCGCTGGGCCTCAAGGTGATCGGCGTGGTGGCCCGGCAGCGGGAGAGCAAAGCCCAGGTCCTGGCGGCGCTGGACGCCCTTTTTGCCGCGCCTGCTCGCCCGCGGCGCTCGCCGCCCTATCCCACTCCCATTGAGGGGGCGCTGCGGCGGCTGCTGCCCCTGGCGGAAGGGGAAAGCCTGCCCCGGCGCTGGCTCTGCCTGCGGCTGCTGGCAGGGGAGAGCTGGGCGGCCTCGGAGGAGCTTCGCCGCGCGGCGGCGGCGGAGCGGGAGGCTTTGGGCCTCTCCCCGGCGGAGCTGGAGGACGCCGTTACCGCGGCGCTGTTGGGGGAGGCGGAGCGGATCTGCCGGGCCTGCGTCTCGTCCCGGGGGGAGGAGGGCCGCCGGGACCGGCAGCTGGATCGGCTCCTCTGTGGGCGGGTGACAGCCTTTCCCTTCCTGCTGCTGTTGCTGCTGGCGGTGTTTTATCTGACCGTGCGGGGGGCGAACCTGCCCTCCCAATGGCTGGATGGGGGACTTTCCGCCCTGGGGGATCTGCTGGGCCGGAGCCTTGCGGCCCTGCACGCCCCGGGCTGGCTCACGGGGCTGCTGCTGGACGGCGCCTACGGCAGCCTCTCGTTGGTGGTGTCGGTGATGCTGCCGCCCATGGCCATCTTTTTCCCGCTGTTCACCCTGCTGGAGGACGCGGGCTATCTGCCCCGGGTGGCCTATAATCTGGACCGGCCCTTCCAGTGCTGCCATGCCTGCGGCAAGCAGAGCCTGTGCATGATGATGGGCCTGGGCTGCAACGCGGTGGGGGTCACCGGCTGCCGGATCATCGACTCGCCCCGGGAGCGGCTGCTGGCGGTGCTGACCAACGGCATCACGCCCTGCAACGGGCGCTTCCCGCTGCTCATCGCGCTGCTCACGCTGTTCTTCGCCCCGGCGGGGGGCTCGGCCCTGGTGCCGGCGCTGCTGCTCACCGGGGTGGTGGCGGGCAGCGTCTGCGCCACCTTCGCCGCAACGGGCCTGCTTTCCGCCACGGTGCTGCGGGGGAAGCCCTCGGCCTTCGTGCTGGAGCTGCCGCCCTACCGCCGCCCCCAGGTGGGGAAGGTGCTGCTGCGCTCCCTGCTGGACCGGACGCTGTTCGTCCTGGGCCGGGCGGCGGCGGTGGCGGCCCCGGCGGGGGCGATCCTCTGGGTGCTGGCAAACGTGCAGCCCGGCGGCGAGAGCCTGCTGATCCGCTGGGCCGCCGCGCTGGACGCCCCGGGCCGCTTCTTCGGCCTGGACGGGGCGATCCTGCTGGCCTTCCTGCTGGGCCTGCCCGCAAACGAGACGGTGCTGCCCGTGCTGCTGATGATCTATTCCGCCGGCGGCACGCTGCTGGACGCGGGGAGCCTCGGGGAAGTGGGCGCGGTGCTGGCGCAAAACGGCTGGACCGCGCAGACGGCGGTCTGCGCCGTGATCTTCACGGTGCTCCACTGGCCCTGCTCCACCACGCTCCTGACCGTGAAGAAGGAGACGGGGAGCTGGAAATGGACGGCGCTGGCGGCCCTGGTCCCCACGGCCCTGGGCCTCGTCCTCTGCGCGGCGGTCGCCGCCATCGGGCGACTGATATGAAAAGCGGGCGGCCAAAGGCCGCCCGTTTCGTATTCATCCAAATTATTGTTCCACCCCGATGGCGACCTCCGGCGCCATCTCATGGAGCTTTGCCAGCGCCTCGTCCATGGCCTTCTCGTCCTCGGACAGGTACTCCGCGATCTCTTTGCCGTCCACCAGGAAGACCATCCGGTAATAGAAGAAGGCGGCCTCGCCGCAGCACATGCGGCCCCGCACCTGCTGCACCCGGATGAAGGCTCGCTCCATCCGCCGGTAGGGGATGGCCCGGGTGCGAAAGCCCTCCCGGTAATACACGGCGAGCTTGCCCACCCGCAGCTTGTCAAAGCGCTCCGCGCTCTCCTGATCCGCGGCCAGCGCCGCCGGGTCCAGCCCCTCGATGGGGCCGGAGAATTTCTTTTCCGCCATGCATCTGCCTCCCATAGACTGTTTTTCCCCATCATAGCAGAAAACAGTTGCCATTTCCACCGAAATTTTTTATAATATACACATTGACCCAAATACGATGCCGAAAGGCGGAAGGGAGTACATATGTACTGCACGAGAAACGTAACCGAGGATCTGATCTGGGTGGGCGCGGACGATCGGCGTCTGGCCTGCTTTGAGGGCGTCTACGGGGTTCCCGACGGCGTCTCCTATAACGCTTACCTGCTGCTGGACGAGAAGACCGTCCTCTTCGACACGGTGGACAAGGCCGTGTACAGCGTGTTTCTGGAGAATGTGGCCCACGCCCTGAACGGGAGAAAGCTGGACTACCTGGTGGTGCACCACATGGAGCCCGACCACGCCGCCACCCAGGAGCTGCTGCTGCAGCGTTATCCTGAAGCGAAGATCATCTGCAACGCCAAGATCCAGACCATGATGAAGCAGTTTCTGGGCGTGGATCTCTCGGACCGCACCATTCTGGTGAAGGAGGGCGACACCTTCTCCACCGGCCGGCACAACTTCACCTTCGTCATGGCCCCCATGGTCCACTGGCCCGAGGTCATGATGAGCTATGACCTGACCGACAAGATCCTCTTCACCGCCGACGCCTTCGGCACCTTCGGCGCGCTGAACGGACGCCTCTTCAACGATGAGACCGATTTCTTTACCGAGCATCTGGACGAGGCCCGGCGCTACTACACCAACATCGTGGGCAAGTACGGCCCCCAGGTCCAGGCGGTGCTGAAGAAGGCCGCCACGCTGGATATCGCCCTGGTCTGCCCGCTGCACGGCTTCGTCTGGCGCAGCCACTTCGGCGACTTTTTGGAGAAGTACCTGCTCTGGTCCAGCTACACCCCGGAGGAGAAGAGCGTGCTGCTGGCCTACGCCTCCGTCTACGGCCACACCGAGAACGCCGCCAACATCCTGGCCTGCAAGCTCAACGAGCGGGGCGTGCGCGTGCGGATGTACGACACCTCCGTGACCCCTGCCAGCTATATCGTCTCCGACGCCTTCCGCTGCAGCCACCTGGTCTTCGCCGCCACCACCTATAACGCCGGCGTCTTCGTGACCATGGAGCAGCTGCTGCACGACATCGCCGCCCACAACCTGCAGAACCGCAAGGTCGCCCTCATCGAGAACGGCTCCTGGGCCCCCACCAGCGGCAAGGTCATGCGGGATATCCTGGCGGGCCTGAAGAAGATCGAGTTCATCGGGGAGAACGTGAGCCTGAAATCCGCCCTGGCGGAAGGGCAGCTGTCTGAGCTGGACGCCCTGGCCGACGCCATCGCCGCCGAGCTGAACCCGGCTCCCGCTGCGGCCCCGGCGCCTGCCGCCGCCCAGGCGCCCGTGGCCCTTGGGCCGGACGCGGTGGACAAGAAGGCTTTCAACAAGCTGACCTACGGCGTCCAGGTGCTGACCACCCGGGTGGACGGCAAGGACTACGGCTGCATCATCAACTCCGCCGTCCAGGTGGCCTCGGGCGAACCCAAGAAGATGGCCATCTCCGTCATCGCCAAGAACTACAGCGCCGAGATGGTGGCCAAGGCGGGCAAGTTCAACGTCTCCATCCTCACCGAGGATGCGCCCTACAGCCTGTTCCAGCGCTTCGGCTTCCAGTCCGGGCGGGACGTGGACAAGTTCGAGGGCCTTCCCTATGAGGACCGCAGCGCAAACGGCCTGCGCTATATCCCCGAGTATACCAACGCCGTCATCTCCTGCGAGGTCATCGAGGTGAAGGATCTGGGCGCGTCCATCCTCTTTATCGCGGACGTGGTGGAGTCCAAGGTCCTCTCCAAGGCGCCCTCCTGCACCTACAGCTACTACCACGCCCACATCAAGCCCAAGAAGAACCCCGCCCCCGAGCAGAAGGAGTGCTGGGTCTGCAAGGTCTGCGGCTATGTCTACGAGGGCGCGGAGCTGCCCGACGACTTTGTCTGCCCCCTCTGCAAGCACGGCAAGGACGATTTCGAGCATGTGGTGCCCAATGCCAAGCCCAAGGTGAAGGGCTGGGTCTGCAAGATCTGCGGCCACTTCGAGCCCTGCGAGGGCGAGCTGCCCGCGGACTACGCCTGCCCCCTGTGCAAGCACGGCCGGGAGGATTTCGAGCGGGCGGAGCAGTGAGCGGAGCGAAGTTTTGAGATTTGAGTTTTGAGAGCAGGGGCGACCGGCATGGTCGCCCCTGCAGCATATATGTTTCGCTCAACTCGTAGGGACGAGCAGTGCTCGTCCGCAGCGTTTGTCATGCGCCAGCGTGGAATGGCGGCCGACCAATGGTCGGCCCTACGGCGGAAACGACCATTTCCCGCACTCTTCAAAAATCGCATTATTTCGCCAAAAAACGACGGTTTCTTAAGAATTCTTAAATCTTTTCGAAACTTCTTAAGAGTCTTAAGCTTTCTTAAATCTGCCCCGAAGCCCTTGTTTTCGACCCTGCCGGAAGCTATAATGCAAAGCGTGATGCGAAAGACAACGAATCACCCAAACCGTGGCAGATCAAAGGAGGTAGTTTTTGAAATGAAGCACGGAAAGAAGCTATTATGCATGCTGCTGGCGCTGGCGCTGCTGGCGTCGATGAGCGTCACCGCTCTGGCGGAGGACGTGACCGTGGAGGAGGAGAGCCCCAAGCTCACCGTCAAATGTGTGGACGCCGAGGGCAGCACCCTGCGGGACAAGGAAGAGGATTACATCGACCTCAGCAAGGACGTGACGGTGGACGACAAGTACACCCGCCCCGAGATCGAGAACTATACTTACAGCAAGACCACCCTGGACGGCGAAGAGCTGACCAAGCTCACCGTCACCCATGACGCCGAGGGCAAGGCCGTCATCACCGCCACCTTCGGGGAAGGCGAGGACGCCAAGGAAAAGACCCTGACCGGCAGCGAGACCCTGCTCTTCGTCTACGAGAAGAAGGCGGAGGAGCACACCCACGTCTGGGACGAGGGCAAGGTGACCAAGGAAGCCACCTGCGAGGAGAAGGGCGAAAAGACCTTCACCTGCTCCTGCGGCGAGACCAAGACCGAAGAGATCCCCGCCCTGGGTCATGAGTGGGACGAGGGCAAGGTGACCAAGGAGGCCAGCTGCACCGAGAAGGGCGAGAAGACCTTCACCTGCAAGCACGATTCCAAGCACACCAAGACCGAGGACATCGCGGCTCTTGGCCATGACTACGCCCACGGCCGCTGCAAGCGCTGCGACGGCATCGACCCCGCCTTCAAGCCCAAGCTCACCGACAAGAGCAGCGGCAAGGCCAACTGGGGCAGCAACTACGTCGTCACCTCCGACGCCGCCAAGAAGGACTTCCAGCAGGTCCTGGTGGACGGCAAGGAGCTGGCCACCTCCGATTATAAGGTGGAAGAGAAGGACGGCAACACCCAGGTTACCATCACCGGCGCGGCGGTGAAGAAGCTGAAGGTGGGCGAGCACACCGTCTCCGTGGTGTCCGCCACCGGCACTGCCGAGAAGAAGTTCAACGTCAGCGATAAGCCCAAGACCGGCGACAACGACATGAGCCTGTGGGTCGGCCTGCTGGCCCTCTCCGCCCTGGGCTGCGGCGCTGCCGTCTTCACCATGAAGAAGAAATTCAGCGCCCGGTAAAACAGTTTTGAGTTTTGAGAGTTGAGTTTTGAGAAAAAGACATCCCCGCCCAAAATCGGGCGGGGATGCTTTCTGTTTGGAGACGCGGATTGCCACACCAGTGTGCGCACTGGTTCGCAATGACAGGAACTGGGGGCATGTAATCCTTCGGGCGACCAAAGGTCGCCCCTACGGCTCTCAGACCCGGATGCTCTCCAGCAGGGCCTCCACGTTCCTGGCAAGGTCGGCCAGAGCGCCGGGCTGGAAGGGAGAGGGGAAGCCCGCCTCTTCCAGCAGGTCGGTCCATACCTTCTCGCCGCCCTGCTTCGAGAGCCGCAGGTAACGGGCAAAGGCGTTGTCATAATCCTTGCGGCTGGCAAGCAAAAACTGGAAGGCCGCGGTCTGGGCCAGGCAGTAGTCGATGTAGTAGAAGGGACTCTCGTAAATGTGCATCTGGTACTGCCAGCGGGTGCCCTTCTCCAGATAGGGCATGCCCTCGAAGGAGATGTGGGGGCGGAACTGCTTCTCCAGCTTGAGCCATTCGGCGTCCCGCTCGTCCGGGCTCAGGTCGGGCTTCTCGTAGACGATGTGCTGGAAGGCG
Source organism: uncultured Oscillospiraceae bacterium (assembly GCA_964395795.1). Taxonomy (GTDB): domain Bacteria; phylum Bacillota; class Clostridia; order Oscillospirales; family Oscillospiraceae; genus Limivicinus. The sequence continues at coordinate 122,928 of CAYNBS010000002.1, read as the reverse complement.
TCCACCATGGTGCCGTAGGGGATGAAGGAGAAGCTTTCCAGCGCGTGCATGAATTTGTAGCGCTCCGCGTCCTCCCCGAAGAAGTCCGCCATGTAGGGCCAGGCAAAGAACTCCATGGACATGGAGTGGGTCTCGGCGGTCTCCATGCCGCCGCAGCCCAGCTCCAGGGCGAAGCGGTTGTCCGCGATGAGATAGGCGTTCAGAGCGTGGCCGGCCTCGTGGGTCACTACGTCCACGTCCCCTGCGGTGCCGTTGAAGTTTGCCAGGATGAAGGGCTGCTTGTACTTGGCAAACTCCGTGCAGTAGCCGCCGCCCCACTTGTTCTTGCGGGAATCCACGTCGAAGGCCTCATTGTCCAGCATCAGGTCGATGAAGTCCCCGGTCTCCTTGCCCATGGCGTGGTACATCTTCTTGGCGGAGGCGAAGATCTCCTCCTTGCCGAAGGGCTTGGGGTCGCCGCCGGGCATGATGACGCCGTCGTCGTAGAACATGTACTTGTCGATGCCGAGACGCTTGGCGTTCTCGGTGCGCAGGCGCGCCACCACGGGCACGATGTCCTTCAGCACGTTCCGGCGGAAATTCGCCACCTTCTCCTGGTCGTAGCAGAGCCGGCCCATGCGGTAGTAGCCCAGCTCCACAAAGTTTTTGTAGCCCATCTTCTTGGCCATCCGGTCGCGCACATGGACCATCCGGTCAAAGATGCTGTCCAGCTCCGCCTTGTGCTCCTCCAGCCCGCGGCCCAGTACCTCGAAGCATTCTTTCCGGGTTTCGCGGTCGGCGTCCTTGGCGTACTTCATCAGCATGGCCCTGGGCAGCTTCTCGCCCTTCCACTCGAACTCCATGGCGGCCATCAGGTCGGAGTACTCGCGGACCAGCTTGTTCTCCTCCACCATGTCCTCGATGATCTCGTTGGACATGCTCTTGCGCTGCACCTCCATGGACTGGAACAGCACGGGGGAGAGGGCCTCCTCCAGCTCCTTGCGGAAGGGGGAGTCCAGCAGGGCGGCGGCATACTCCACGCTGTAGTTGGAGGCCACGGGGCCGATCTCGTCATAATACTCGTTCTCCGCCACATAGAAGGGATCCACGGTGTTGATGGTGTAGCGCATGCTGGCGAGGCTTGCGTTGGTGTAAAACTCCAGGAGCATCTTGAGGTAGTCCTCCCGGGCGGCGAGGATCTCTTCCACGCTCTTGGCATTGCGGATGCGGGGGATCACGTCCTCCGCCACGGCCTTGACTTCCTCCAGCGTTACGCGGCGGTAGGGCAGTTCGGAAACTTTCATGCTTAGCTGCGTCCTTTCTTTATCAATTTTCGTGTGTTGCCTTGGCTTCTGGCTCCAATATACACCAAACAGAGCCTCTTGGCAATCCTGAATCCGCCCTCTGTCGGGCCGCCCGGGAGGCTGCGAGGACGCCCTTCCGCGGCTCCGCGCAAAAAAAGGGGAAAAAAGAGGAAAATTTACAAACGTTCTGTTCATCGGGAAAAAACTGTGCTATACTGACACTATACTGGAGAAATACGGGGGAACGGATATGGAACAGACGGTAAATGAGAAGCTGCTTTCCTTTCTTGCCGCCAGCCCCACCGCCTTCCACGCCTGCCGCAATCTGGCGGACCGGCTGGACGGGGAGGGCTATACGGAGCTGCAGGAGCAGGAGGACTGGAACATCCTGCCCGGCGGGCGGTACTATGTGCGGCGCAACGGCTCCGCGCTCATCGCCTTTCGCATTCCCGAAGGGGGCGTGCGGGGCTTTCTGATGATGGCGGCCCACGCCGATTCTCCCAGCTTCAAGATCAAGGAGCACGCGGCTGTGCCCACGGCGGGGATGTATACCCGGCTGAACGTGGAGAAATACGGCGGCATGCTCTGCGCCTCCTGGATGGACCGGCCCCTCTCCGTGGCGGGGCGGGTGGCCGTCCGCACAGAGGACGGGATCGTCATGAAGCTGGTGAACGTGGAGCGGGATCTGCTGCTGATCCCCCATGTGGCCATCCATATGGACCGCAGCGCCAACGATGGCAAGAAATTCGACCCCAATACGGATATGCTCCCCCTCTTTGGCGACGGGGACGCCGCGGAGAAGTTTGACGCGCTGATCGCCGAGACCGCGGGCGTGAAGCAGGAGGACGTGCTGGCAACGGATCTCTTCCTCTATCCCCGCATGGCGGGCACGGTCTGGGGCGCGGCGGAGGAATACCTCTCCTCCCCGAGACTGGACGATCTGCAGTGTGTCTTCGGCTGCACGGAGGGCTTCCTCCGGGCCAAAACCGGGGAGAGCGTGCCGGTGCTGTGCGTGTTCGACAATGAAGAGGTGGGCAGCGGCACCAAGCAGGGGGCGGATTCCAGCTTCCTGGAGGATGTGCTCTCCCGCATCGCGGAGGGCGCGGGGGTCAATCTCCGGCGCTGCCTGGCCCGGAGCTTCCTGGTCTCGGCGGACAATGCCCACGCCGTGCACCCCAATCATCCCGAGTATGCCGACCGGAACGACCGGCCGGAGATGAACAAGGGCATCGTGGTGAAGTATAACGCCAACCAGCGCTATACCACCGACGCGGTATCTGCCGCCGCCTTTACGGAGCTGTGCCGCAGGGCCGGGGTGCCGACCCAGCGCTTTACCAACCGGGCCGACCTGCCGGGCGGGTCTACTCTGGGCAACATCAGCACGGCCCATGTGTCCGTGGATTCGGTGGACATCGGCCTGGCCCAGCTTGCCATGCACTCGTCTTATGAGACGGCGGGCGCCCGGGATACGGAGTATCTGATCCGCGCCGCGGAGGCCTTTTATCAGAGCGGCTACTGCCGCAGGGAAAACGGCGTGACTTTGAACTGACAGGGTGGAGGAGAAAACATGAAAATGAAAAGATTGTTTGCACAAATCCTGGCGCTGGCCCTGTGCGCGGCGCTGCTCTGCCCCCTGACCGCCTTCGCGGAGGGGGAGACCGCTTCCGGCATCCCGGCCGATCCCGAGAGCTATGCCGTCATTGATCCGCAGGCTCTGCAGAAGCTGGTGGAGGACTATGTCAGCGGCCATAATCTGAACAAGGACAAGATCAGCATCGGCTACTGCTATCTGGACACCGGCGACACCTGGTATTATAACGGCGACACCTGGTACTACAGCTGCAGCATGTACAAGGTGCCCCTGATGATGCTGCTGGCCCAGTGGGAAGCGGACGGAAAGGTGGAGCGGGACTCGGTGCTGAAGGGCCTGCCCCTGGGCGATGCGGAGCGGTACATCCTGGTGTACAACAGCAACGACTATGCCCACACCATGATGGGCCTGTTCGGCAGCGACAAGGAATGCCGCACCCAGTATCAGACCTTCTCCGATCTGCCGGAGGAGTATTACGACCCGGATTTCTACGATTACAGCTACTTCACCGCCCGCTTCACCACGGACGTGATGAAGACCCTGTATCTGGAAAACGAGCGCTTCCCCAACATTGTGGAGTGCATGAAGGAAGCGGAAAACGGCAAGTACATCCACGGCGCCCTCCAGGGCGAGTACGAGGTGGCCCAGCGCTCCGGCTTCTTTGTGGACCGGCGCGGCGTCCAGTACAACAACGTGACGGGCATCGTCTACACGGAGCATCCCTTCGTGCTGACCGTGATGACCCAGGATATGGGCACCGATGAGACGATCCTGCGGGACATGGCCGTGATCTTCAAGGATTACACCCTGAGCCTGGACGAGAGCTACGCCGCCTGGCTGGAGCAGAAGGACAATCCCGCCCCCGCCGCCACGGAGACCCCGGCGGCCCCGGCCGGGAACGCTCCCGCCGGGGAGAGCGCCGCGTCTGCTGAGCCTGCGGAGAGTACCGCCCCCGCCGGGGAGACCCCGGCCGAAGGGCAGATCCAGCCTGCGACCGCCGAGGCGGAAGAGGCCCAGGTGGAGCTGAGCGAGGAGGAGCAGGCCAAGAAGGACGCCATGGAGACCGAGACCTCCCGCCGGCTGATCGTGCTGCTGCTGGGCAGCGTCCTGCTGGTCGTGCTGATCCTGGGGGCCATTCTCCAGGCCATCCTGCGGAAGAAAAATGCCCGGGAGAGGGAAGAGTACGAATATTAAGGTTGGAAATCCATGAAAAGAATCCTCTGTATCCTGATCATTCTGGCCCTTGGGCTTGCCCTTTGCGGCTGCGGCGGCAGCGCCCGGGAGGTCGTGGTGGTCACAACGCTGGTGGAGCAGGACTATTCCCTGGCCTTCCGCACCGGCGATCCCACGGCCTATTATGTGGTGGCCGCCATTGAGCAGCTGAACGCCGAGGGGCGGGTGGACGAGCTTGCGGTCAAGTGGTTTGGCAGCCGGATCGTCAGCTTCGGCAGCAGCTCCAACTCCCTGGAGAACATGGCGCCGCCGGAGAAGCGGGACTTCATCATCGGGGTGGACACCAACTCCTTCCCCATGGCCTATATCACCGGCGGGCAGTACTGGGGCTTCGATATTGAGCTGGCCTATGCCGTCTGCGAGCTGCTGGGCTGGTCGCTGAAGATCCAGCCCATCGAGAAGGAGAATGTGTATATCGAGCTCTCCTCCGGCAATATCGACTGCGCCTGGGGCGGCATCGCCCTGGATCCCCAGCAGGTGGCCGACGGGGTGATCGCCCAGTACGGGCCCTATGTCCATAACGATATCGTCATCGCCCGGCGGGGGGACGCCTTTATCGAAAACAAGTACATGCTGGCCAACAAGGCCCTGGCCATGTGCTCCACCCAGGAGGCGATGGACGCGCTGCAGTCCGATTCCGGCATCGTGAATCGGCTGGGGCAGATCTCCCGCCTGGCCGGCGGCACCACCGAGTGCTTCCAGTATCTCTATCAGGGCCGCTGCGACGTGATCCTCACCGACACCACCGCCATCTATTACTTCAACTGCCATTGATCCTGCGGGAATCCCTCGTTTCCTCGACACTGGGGATCGAAAAACCGCCTCCGGTCAAAAGACCGGAGGCGGTTTTTCGCGCAAAGACAGGGCCTCAGCCCAGGAAGGAGAACAGGGAGTGGAGCAGGTCGTTGCCGTTGAGGGCGTCGTTCTTCTCGGCCTTCTTGTTCTTCCCGCCCAGCAGCCCGCCGAACAGGCCGCCCATGGGCTTGGAGGCCGCGCCGCCCAGCAGCGCCGTCACATCGGACAGATCCAGCCCGTCGCTCAGATCCACCTTGCCCTTCAAGGAGTTGGTGGCGGCGTTCAGCGTGCTCAGCAGCGCGGGGGTCAGGCTGCTCAGCGCCTTGGTGACGTCCCCGCCGGAGAGTCCGGTCTGCTTGGCCAGATCGCTTACGGTGCTGTCGGTGTCCTTCCCCAGGATGTGGCCCAGGATCTTGCCGCCGTCGGCCTGGTCGGCCTCGGCAATCTGCTCGGGCAGGGCCTTGCTGGTGCTGTGCTGGCCCAGCGCGCCCAGCAGGGACAGGGCACCGGACTGGGTGGAGGCGTTGCCGGTCAGGTGCTTGAGCAGCAGCGGCAGCGCCAGGGGAATGAGCTTTTTGAGCTTTGCGGGGGTCAGCCCGGTTTTTTCCGCCAGCGTGGAGAGGGTGGATTTGTTCAGCAGGGTTTTCAAAAGAATACTCAGAAGATTCATGGGGCGCCTCCTTTTTCTGTTTTGGATCCTGCCCTTACTATACCGCTTTTTTGCCCCGGTTTCAATCGGGGAGAGAAAAAAAGAAAAAACCGCGCCGTTCTCAGGTTCCTCTAAGGCAGAGGGATTAGGATAGGTCCAGCCAAACAGGAAAGGACGGATGAAGCTTATGAAAATCACCAAACTTACCAAATCCATCGCGCTGGCCCTCGCCGTCAGCGCCTGCGCCATCTTCGTGCTGGGCTGTGCCCCCGTCTCCTCTGCCGGCAGAGGATCGGCGGTCAACACCACGGCCACCGCCCTGGTGACTGAGAGCGGGGATGAACGCTTCACCTCCCGGGATCTGGAGCAGGAGCCGGATCTGAGCGCCGCCGCCACCCTCACCGTCACGGACGGGCAGACGCTCACCGTCAGCGCCGAGGGCGTGTATGTTCTGACCGGCACGGCCCGGAACGCCACCGTCCTGGTGGAGGCGGATGACAATGCCAAGATCCAGCTGGTGCTGGACGGCCTCAGCATCGAAAACGAGGATTTCCCCTGCATCTATGTCAAAAGCGCGGACAAGGTTTTCCTCACCACCGTGACCGACAGCAGCCTCTCCGTCACCGGCAGCTTTCGTGCCGACGGAGACACCAACACCGACGGCGCGATCTTTTCCAAGGACGACCTGGTACTGAACGGCACAGCCAAGATGACCGTCACTTCCAGCGAGAACGGCATCGTCTGCAAGGACGACCTGAAGCTCACCGGCGGCAGCTACGTCATCACCGCCGCGTCCAAGTGCCTGGAGGCCGAGGACTCCATCCGCATCGCGGACGGCGACTTCACCCTCAGCGCCGGCAGCGACGGGCTCCACGCCGAGAACGACGAGGACGATACCCTGGGCTGGATCTACATTTCCGGCGGCAGCTTCGTGATCGACGCGGGGGATGACGGCGTCCACGCCAAGGCCTATGTGCAGATCGACGGCGGCAGCTTCCAAATCTCCGCGGCAGAGGGCATCGAGAGCACCTATATCCAGCTCAACGACGGCGAAATCGCCATTTCAAGCTGGGACGACGGCATCAACGCCGCCCGCAAGTCCACGGCCTACTCCGTTTGCGTGGAAATCAACGGCGGCAGCATCACCATCGCCATGGGCGCCGGGGACACCGACGGCATCGACTCCAACGGCAATCTCATCATGAACGGCGGCACCGTGACCATCACCGGCGGCTCCGGCTTCGACTATGACGGCACGGCCCAGTATAACGGCGGCACCATCATCCTGAACGGGCAGCAGCTCGATGCGATCCCCAACCAGATGATGGGCGGCATGGGCGGCCCCGGCGGTATGGGCGGTCAGCCCGGCGGCATGGGCGGCCCCGGCGGCAGACGCTGAATCCCCGCAAAACAAAAAACGGACGCTTCGGCGTCCGTTTCAATGTGTAGACAAACGCCAAAGCATGTCATTGCGAGCCAGCACCCCAGGGAGGCCTCAGCTAAAGCATAAGTTTCGCCGACCAAATCAAGGATTTGGGGCGTCACTTATCTTGCCGCAAAGAGAATAATCTGTCATTGCGAACCAGTGCGCACACTGGTGTGGCAATCCGTGTTCTCTTTGCGGCAATTCACCTTCTGCGCACACTGGCGTGGCAATCCGTTCTTCATAAAAAAGCGGTGTTTTAAGGCTTTTGGAATGCGGATCGCCACACCAGTGACATCGGTCACTGGTTCGCGATGACAGGAAACCCACTTTGTCTGCAGTAAGAAACGGACGCTTCGGCGTCCGTTTTTGTCGATTCCGGATGGATCAATAGCCCCAGGTCATCAAAACCCACTGGCCATCGGCCGTACAGCCCAGCCACCATTGCCAGTCGGTATACTCATAGTCGTGAATCCAGGATTCCGCCTCATGCTCCTCCACGGGAGAGTGAAAATCGCTGACAAAGCAGGCGCAGCGAGTGAAGGTAAAGCCATCTTCCCGGGCGGCGGCCAGTTCGTTGAGCCAGTCCAGATTTTCCTGGGTGCAGAGCGCGTCCCCCGCGTAGGTGATGCTGTGCATTTCGCAGCCGTCCCAGGTGAGGAATTCGACCTGGATGGCCAGAACGGCATCCTCCAGCTCTTCTTGGGAATACAACTCCGAGCTGCCGTAGTCAATGGGGTAGGCCGGCGTCTCCACCGCTTTCCCGCAGCCGCAGAGGAGAAGCAGCGCCAGAACACAGACGCTCCATACAATCGCTTTCTTCATGTTGTCCTCCTTGCTGAGAGTTCAGTTTCAGCATACCAGAGTGCGCGCGGAAAGGCAAGCGCAAAAATTTTCGCCCAAGCCTACAGCTCCATCGTGCCGGGGATTACCGTCCCATCGTGGCTGCACAGGATCGCCGCGCAGGCCGGGTCCTCCGCCATCTCCCGCAGCCAGCGCAGGCTCTTGCGCTGCATCTCCCGGTCAAAGCCGAAGCCGGGGGTCACGTCCTCCTGCCAGTTTCGGGGAGAGAAGGCCGCGTCCCCCGCCAGCACCGCGAAGCGGCCGCCGCTGCGCAGCAGGACGGAGGCGTGCCCGTCGGTATGCCCGGGGGTGTTCACCAGAAGGACGCTCTCGTCTCCGAAGAGGTCGATGGCCCAGCGGTTGGGGCCTACCGGGGAGCCCCGGTAGAACAGGCGCTGGATGGGCGTGTCCATCCACAGCGACCAGGGCTGCCGGGCCTTGTAAACCATGCGGCAGGCCCAGAAGTATTCATCCTCCGGCAGCACGATCCGCCTGGCACCCCGGAGATGGCGCAGCCCTGCCACATGGTCCGGGTCCAGGTGGGTCAGCAGCACCGCCTCCAGATCCTCCGGGCGGAGGCCCCGGGCGGCAAGCTGCTCGTGGATGGCCATGCCGGCGGGGAGCGTGGGGCGGTAGAAGGCCGAAAGATACCCGGGCAGCACCCGGGAGACGGCCTTGCCGTCATAGACCCCGGCAGGGCTCAGCTCCCGGCACCAGCCGGTATCCACCAGCAGAAGCCCCCGGGGATGCTCGATCAGGTAGCAGAACACCGGCAGCTCCACCCGTTTGTCCCGGGAGCTCAGCAGCTGCTTTGCGGTGTTTCCAAGGCTGATGCGGTTGCCATAGGGAACCGCAGGGGAGACGCTCATGCTCCCGCAGCGCAGAATGTGAATTTTCATCTCGTTGCACCGTCCTGCCGCGCTTAGGTCAGGTGATCTCCTGCTCCAGCACGCATTCGTTTTTGATCCGGCCTACCAGAAACTGCAGCGCCTCCACCACATGGGGGCGGATGTCCCCGCCCAGCAGCACCAGCATGATATCGTCCCCCAGCTCCAGCTCTCCCCGGTTGAGCCAGACCCGGACGCAGTAGATGCCGGGGAGGGCCTTCGCCGCTTCGATGGCCTGGGCCAGCTTTTCCCGGTCATAGTCAAAGCGCATGCCCTTTACGGGGGCGGTGCCCTCCGCGCCCTGGCGCACCAGCGCCCGGGCCGTCTGCCGCACGGTGCCGTTATGCACCAGATACATGCCGCACTGCTTTGCCTCCGGGGCGGCCTTGGCCTCCCGCAGCCAGACGTCTATGGATGGGGCTTCCCGTTTCATGTTTCATCGCTCCTTCGTTTTTTCTTGATTATACTATTCCGGCCTTTGGAAGTACAGATTTTTTTGCCGTTTTCAAAGAGGGGAGGCTGTGGTATAATCGAGGCAACTATTTCTGCAACAGGAGGTTCCTGTATGAGATTTCTGCATCTGGCGGATCTGCATCTGGGCAAGATCATCCATGGCCTGTCCCTGCTGGAAAACGGGGATCAGGCCGCCTGGGTTCAGCGATTCCTGGAGCTGTGCGACCGCGTTCGGCCCGACGCGGTGGTCATCGCCGGGGACGTGTATGACCGCAGCGCCCCCTCCGGGGACGCGGTGGAGCTGCTGAACACCCTTTTGACGGGGCTTGCCCGGCGGGAGATCCCGGTCATGCTGATTGCGGGGAACCACGACTCCGGCCAGCGCCTGTCCTTTCTGGAGAGCCTGCTGGCCCGGCAGGGCGTGCACATCGCCGGCGTGCTGGCCCCGGGCGGCAGGCTGGAGCATGTGACCTTGCAGGATGCATACGGCCCGGTCACCTTCTGGCTGATGCCCTATCTGTTCCCGGCCCTGGCGGCCCGCGCCCTGGCCGACGAGAGCATCCGGGATTATGACGCCGCCGTGCGCCGGGTGCTGGCCGCCCAGGATATCGACTTTTCCGCCCGGAACGTGCTGGTGGCCCATCAGAACGTGACCCATGCCGGGGCAGAAGCGCCCCGGGGCGGGTCGGAATCCACGGTGGGGGGCCTGGGCCAGGTGGAGGATTCCGCCTTTGCGGGCTTTACTTATGTGGCCCTGGGGCATATTCACGCGGCCTACCCCCTGGGGCGGGAGTCGGTGCGCTACGCGGGCTCGCCCCTGTGCTATCACTTTGACGAGACGCGCCAGCCGGAGAAAGGCCCGGTGCTGGTGACCCTTGGCGCCCCGGGAACGGAGCCGCTCATCGAGAAGCTGCGGATCCCGCCGCTGCATCCCATGCGGGAGCTGCGGGGTACGCTTGCCCAGCTGCGGGAGGCGGAGCTGCAGGAGGAGCGCCGGGGCGAATATCTCCGCATCGTGCTGACGGACAGCCGCGTGACCCCGGAGATCGGGGACTTTTTCCGGGGCCTTGCCGCCGCCCGGGACAGCCGGGTGCTGGAGCTGGTGAGCGAGTACCGCCCCTTTGCCGCGGCGCCGGAGGGCACGGCGGCGGAGAAAGGGGAAAAGAGCGTGGAGGAGCTGTTTGCGGATTTCTATGCCGCGCGTCTGGGCGGCGAGGATCCCGAGGAAGAGGATCTGGCGCTGCTGGCCTTCGCGGGAGAGCGCCTGCGCCACCGGGAGGCGGCGGGGGAGAGCGAGGAGACGGATATCGCCGCGCTGCTTCAATTTCTGGAAGAACAGGAGGCGAGGGCATGAGACCCCTGTATTTGGAAATGACGGCCTTCGGCTCCTATGCCGAGAAGACCGTGCTGCCCTTTGCCGCGCTGCACCAGGGCCTCTACCTGGTGACGGGGGACACCGGAGCAGGGAAGACCACGATCTTTGACGCCATTGTCTTTGCCCTGTACGGCAAGGCCAGCGGCCGGGACCGGACGGCGGACATGCTCCACTGCGATTTTGTGGAGAAATCGGTGGACACGGTGGTGACGCTGCGCTTTGAGCAGGGCGGGAAGGAATACAGCGTCACCCGCACGATCCATTTTCCCAAGAAGCGGGGGACCGGGAACGCCTATGGCGACCAGAGCCTCGGTGCAACCCTGCTGGAGCCGGACCGGGATCCCACCGAGGGGGCCGAGAAGGTCACCCGCCGCATCGAGACGCTGCTGGGCCTGAACGCGGAGCAGTTCCGCAAGATCGTGATGCTGGCCCAGGGGGAGTTCCGGGAATTCCTGAAGGCGGACAGCGACAAGAAAAACGAGATCTTAGGCAAGCTATTCGACAACAGCCAGTTTGTGCGTTACCAGAACCTGCTGGGCGGGGCCCGGGATGAGCTGCAGCGCCGCCGGGCCGCCCGGCGGGAGGAGCTGAAGGGACTGATGCAGAACGCCTTTCGCGTCCCGGAGGGGAGCGAGGAGGAGCGATTGCTGTACCTGCCGGAGCATCCGGAGCTGATGGAAAACCTGGACGCTCTGATCGCCCGGGAGGAGCAGGCGCTGGAGCAGGTTTCCGGGCTTCGCGCCGCCTCCCGCCTGCGCGTCAGCGAGCTGGACAAGCGCCGCGGCGCGGCGGAGGCGCTGAACCGGGACTTCGCCCTGCTTGCGGCGGCGCGGAACCGCCTGCAGGAGCTGGCGGCCCGGGAGGCGTCCATGAGCCTGCGGGCCCAAGGGCTTGAGCGGGCGGAGACGGCCTTCCAAAAGGTCCTGCCCAAGATCCAGGCCTTTGAGCGGGCGGACCGGACCCTGGCGGATACGGAGCGGGAGATCCGGCAGCTCCGGGCCGCGCTGGAGCGCTGCGGCCGGGAGCTGGACGCCGCCCTGGCCCGGGCCGGGGAAAACGAAAAGAAGACCCGGCGGATCCAGGCCCTGGGCACGGAGCTTTTCCAGCTGGAAGAGGAGTGCAAGCGCCTGCAGAAACGGGACGATACCCGCGCCGCCCTCGCGTCCGTCCGCCGGGAGGCGGAGGAGGCGGAGCGCCTGCGGCAGCAGTGGAGCGGCCAGACGGAGCAGCTGGAGGCTGCCAGGGCTGCGCTGCTGCGCCGGCTGGAGGAGCTGGAGGGGGCGGAGGCTCTGACCCTTCGGCGGGAAGGGGAACGAGACCAGGCCAAGGCCCGGCAGGAGGCGCTGCAGACACTGGAAAAGGACGTGCAGACCCTTGCCCGGGAAGCGGAAAGCCTTGCCCGGGAGCGGGAGACCCTGGGCGATCTGGCCCGGGAGGCGCTGATGGCGGAGGAAAAGCATCACCGGCTGTATCAGCGCTTCCTGGCGGGGCAGGCGGGCCTGATGGCCCGGGAGCTGCGCCGGGAGCTGGCAGAGCGCGGCGAGGCCGCCTGCCCGGTCTGCGGCAGCCATTTGGAAGAGAAGGACGCGGCTTCCCTTGCGCCCGAGGAGGGGGAGATCCCCGATCAGCCTGCGGTGGACGCCGCCCGGCAGGCCGCGGAGGCGGCGGAGGGACGCCGGAGCGAGCAGGATAAGCGGGTGGAGGCCTTGGCCGCCCGCCGGGAAAGCCAGCGGAACGCGGCCTTTGCCGCGCTGCAAAAGCTGCTGCCGGAGCTGGAACGCTGGGAGCAGCTTGCCGATGGCAGCATGCTGGCGGATGCCCTGGAGCAAGGCAAGGAGCAGTGCCGGGCAGCGGAAGCGGCCTGGCAGGCCGCCCGGGCGCTCTCCGCCCAGCGGGCGGAGCTGCGCCGGCGTCAGCCCGATCTGGAGGCATCCCTGGAGGAAGCGCGGCGGAACCGGGAGGCGCAGGATCAGGTCTGCCGGGACTGCGCCACCCGCGCCCAGGCACTGGAATTGCTGCTGCAGGAAACCGAGCGGCAGCTCTGCTTCCAGACCCGGCAGGAGGCCCAGACCCGGCAGGAGAGCTTACAGCGGGAGCAGCAGCGGCTGACCCGGGAAATCGAAGAGAGCCGCAAGGCCCTGGAGGAAGTCAAGTCCCGGCGGGACACCGCGGCCGGCAGCCTTGCCGAGAAGGAGAAGCTGGCCCTCCGGCAGGCGGAGGAGCAGCGGCTGACCCTCACGGAGCTGGAAAACGGACTGGGGGGGACCGGCTTTGCCGATATTGCCGCCGCGCGGGAGGCGCTGCCCCCGGCGGACGCTGGGGATCCCGCCCGCTGGCTGCGGCAGGAGCGGGAAACGCTCAACGCCTACGCGGCAGAGCGGAGCCACGCCGCCGCCGAGGCGGAACGGCTGGAAAACCAGCTCCTGGGGAAGGAGCCGGTGGATCTCAAGCTGCTGGAGCAGGAGCTGCAGGTGGAAAAGGCCGAGGGGCTCCGGCTGGATGAGGCCTGGGGCCGGCAGGAAAACCTGCTGGAAAATCACCGTCAGGTGAGGCGGCAGGCGGCCCAGGCCCGGGCTGCGCTGGCGGAAAGCAACCGGGCAGCTGCCCGGCTGGAGCGGCTTGGCAATCTGGCGCTCGGCATGAACAGCGACAGCGGCAAGCTGAGCTTTGACCGCTATGTGATGGGCGCCGTGTTCCGGGAAATCCTGGAGATGGCGAACCGGAGGCTGGATGTGATGAGCGGCGGGCGCTATCAGCTGCAGCACCGCAGCGGCGCCGATCGCCGCAACGCCAAGGCCGGGTTGGAGATCCAGGTGCTGGATCTGACCACGGGGCAGCTGCGCGGCTCGGACAGCCTGTCCGGCGGCGAGGGCTTCTTCACCTCCCTGGCCCTGGCCCTTGGCCTGGCGGACGTGGTGCAAAACCGCGCCGGCGGGCGGGCGCTGGACGCGCTCTTCATCGATGAGGGCTTCGGAAGCCTCAGCGGGGACGTACTGGACAAGGCGCTGAACGTGCTCTCCGAGCTCTCCGAGGGGCGGCGCCTGGTTGGCATCATCTCCCATGTTGACCGGCTGGACGAGAGCATCCCCCAGAAGATCCGGGTGAAAACCGGCGAGAAGGGAAGCTCTCTTTCCGTGGAACCGGCCTGAATCTGCGCAGCCACCGCTCCCGGCCTGATGCCGGGAGGGACGGCTGCGCTTTTCAATCAAAAGAGATCAGAGGAGAGAAGGAAAGCCCCTCCGACATTCTTCCAATTTTTGTTGCTTATGTCAAAAAAAGAGGTGGAGAAATCGAGCGTATTCACCAAAAAATCCGCGAAAACGCTTGCGAAACCGGAAGCCATCGTTTATAATTTATAATTATAGTTATATTGCCAAAAATGCCCTGCGCGCGCTTTCCCATCGGAACGAAAGGAAGCGCGCAATGGGGCTGAAGGAGACCGGGGCATCCACCGCTTCGGTAAAGGAGGAATAGTATGAGCAACACCTGGAAACGCTTCCTGTCTCTGCTGCTTGCGATCGTGATGATCCTGTCCCTTGGGGTGACAGGCTTCGCGGACGAGGTCGGAGAAGAAGGCGAGCCTGCGGAAACGCCGGAGGAGAACGAAGCTCTCGCGCCGGAGGAGAACGCAGAGGAGCCGGAGCCCGACAGCGGAAATGTGGAAATGGAAGAGATCAGTCCGGACAAGCTGAAGGTCCCGAAGCTTGGTCTGGAAGAATCCTCCGGGAAAGAAATCGGTGAGCCGGTTTTCATGAAGGACGACCTGAACCAGGTGGTCCGCGTTTCCATTTTCCTGGACCGTCCCTCCACCCTGGCTGCGGGCTATTCTACCGCGGGGGTAGGCACCAACGCTGGGGCCATCTCCTACCGGAATGAGCTGCGGGCGCAGCAGAACGCCATGACCGCCCTGATCGAGGGTGTCACCGGCCATCCGCTGCACGTGCACTGGAACATGACCCTTGCGGTCAACGCCATCTCCGCCGATGTGACCGTGGGCGACATCCTGAAGATCGAGGCCATCCCCGGCGTCCGCAGTGTCCAGCGGGAGAACCGGTATCTGCCCATGGACGATGTAAGCGCCGATCCCAATACGGCCAACACCAGTGAGAACATGGTGGGCGCCGCCGACGCCTGGGCCGCCGGTTACACCGGCGCGGGCAGCCGCATCGCCATTATCGACACCGGTATCGACACCACGCACCAGTCCTTTGCCGAGGAGCCCTTCCTGTATTCCGTGGGCCAGGCGGGCGCCACCGGCGAGCTGATGACGCAGGAGTATGTGCAGGGCCTTGCCGGTCAGCTCAACAGCGGCAGCGGCAACTATGTCAGCGCCAAGATCCCTTACGGCTTCAACTACGTTGACGGGAACACCGTGATCGACCACATGGGCGATAAAAACGGCGAGCATGGCTCTCACGTGGCCGGTATTGCCGCCGCCAACCGGTACATCGGCTCCGGGCATGCCGACGCTGCCTCCACCGTGGGCGCAGTCGGTATGGCGCCTGACGCCCAGCTGTTGGTGATGAAGGTTTTCGGCGCCAATGGCGGCGCCTATGATTCGGACTACATGGTTGCCATTGAGGACGCCATCGTCCTGGGCGCCGACGTTGCGAACCTCTCTCTGGGCTCTTCCGTCCAGGGCTGGACCTTTGATAACGAGTATCAGGATCTGGTCCTCGGCTGGGCCAACGGCAAGCACAACGGCAAGATGGTGCTGTCCATCTCTGCCGGCAACAGCTACGACCTGGCCAGACGGCTGCCTACCGGGAACCTGTATATCGAGGATGTCAGCATGCACACCGGCGGCAGCCCCGGCACCTTCCTCAACAGCCTCTGCGTGGCTTCGGCCAATAATACCCTCGTCAAAGGCACGCCCATGACCTTCAACGGCAACCAGGACGTGTACTACTACGAGTCCACCGGCGAGGAGGAAGAGGAGCCCTACTCCAATCCCGCACTCTCCACCATTGTGGGCAGCTATACTTACGTTTACATCGACGCCACCGGCACGGAGGATGACTTCAGAGCGGTCAACAGCGCCGTCAGCCTCTCCGGCAAGGTGGTGATCGTGAACCGGGGCGGCCCCAACTTTACGCAAAAGGGCGAGACCGCCAAGAGCTATGACCCCAAGGCGGTCATCGTGGCCAACAACCAGTCCGGCGTCATCTACATGAAGCTGCCGGGCTTCACCGGTACCTTCCCCATGGTGACCATCACCCAGAGAGATGCCGAGAGTATCAAGAAGGGCGGCAGCGCCAATACCGTCAACGGCATTTCCTACTACACCGGCAGCGTGCAGGTCACCAACACCCAGAAGGAAGTGCTGATCGACCGCTCGGAGGCGACCGTCAGCGACTTCAGCTCCTGGGGCGTTCCCGGCTCCCTGATCATGAAGCCGGAGATCACGGCCCCCGGCGGCAATATCTACTCCGTGAACGGCAGCCATATCGGGGAAGCCAACAACCCCGGCGGCAGCGACCAGTATGAGAACATGAGCGGCACCTCCATGGCGGCGCCGCACATCGCCGGTCTTACCGCCGTGCTGGCGGAGTATCAGCGGGAGAACAACCTGCCTGCCTTGAACAGCGGCCTGGCAGGGTTCAGCACCCGCGCCATTGCCCAGAGCCTGATGATGTCCACCGCCACGCCCATGGCGCCGGGGGGCAATTATCTGCCCATCCTGCAGCAGGGCGCCGGCCTTGTGGACGTGTCCAAGGCCCTTACCGCAAATTCTGTCATTATGATGGATCCGGCCAACAGCGGCCTCACCGGCAAGACCGGCGCCGCAATGGACGGCAAGGTCAAGGTCGAGCTGGGCGACGATCCCGACCGCACCGGCGACTACAGCTTCGGCTTTACCGTCTATAACCTGACCGACGACGATCTGCACTTCACCGTGGACACCGATGTGTTCACCCAGGCCGTCAAGGGCGAATACATGAGCCGGGGAACCGCCAATCTGGGCGCAAGCGCCACCTGCTGGTGGGCGCCCGTAGAGAACGAAGCTCCCCTGGCTGGCCATGATGTGGACATGGACGGCGACACCGATGCTGACGATGCCCGGGCCATCCTGGACTACCTGACCGGCGAGAAGAAAGAGAACGAGGTGGATCTGGACGTTGCCGACCTGGACGGGGACAAAGCAATCACTACCCTGGATGCCTACCTGCTGCTGGGCTACGTGTCTGCGGAGGGCGAGGGCTACTCCAACGGCGTGGTTCCCGCCCACGGCAGCCGCTACTGCTCGGTCCGCATCACCCTGCCCGAGGACGTGAAGACCCACCTGGATGAGAAATATCCCGGCGGCGCTTACATCGAGGGCTTCACCTTCGTCACCTGCGACACCACCACCGAGGACGACGCGGTGTACGAGGACGCCCACTCCATCCCCATCCTGGGCTTCTACGGCTCCTGGACGGACGCGACCATGTTCGATACCGTCTCCTACACGGAGGCGCTCTATGGCAGCGAGCAGGAGTCCTACACCGGCAACGACCCCACCAACTACATGACGGTGCAGATGAACGGCGCCAACGTGAAGTTCAGCGGCAACCCCTACAAGGCGGAGGAAAGCTTCCCTGCGGACCGCCTGGCCATCAACAGCAGCACCAAGGTCCTGAACATTTCCTACAACCTGGTTCGTGCAGCCGGTACCACGGGCTTCGCCGTTACCGCGCTGGATGAGGACGGAAAGGTGACCGAGGTGCTGGGCTCCGATGTCCTGCCCGACGACGCCACCGGCATCTACTATTCCATCAAAGACGGCTGGCAGGGAATGGACATCCGGTCCTACAACGTGAACAAGGCCCCCAGCGCCTATGAGCTGACGGAAGGCGATCACTTCCGCATCGGCTTCTATGCCATTCCCGAGTACAACGCCATGGTCGTGAACAACGACTATAGCAGCAAGGATGCGGGCACGCTGGACAAGAATGGCTTTGAAACCCTGCTGATGAGCAACGTCCTGGGCAAGGGCGCCTTCGTGGGCTATGACTTTGTGGTGGATAACACCGAGCCCGAGATCGAAAGCGCCAACCTGAACGGCAGCGAGCTGACCGTCACCGCTTCCGATAACATGGCCCTGGCCTATGTGGCGATTGTCTCCCTGAACGGCGAAACCGTGTATGCCGACGCGATCCCCGGCAAGAACCAATGCACCATCACCCTGGATGCTTCCGACGCCATCGAGAACGCTTCCGGATACGTGGCCGTCTTCGCCGGCGACTATGCCGGAAACGAGGCCGCCATGGCGCTCAAGGTCAATGACAAGACCTGTGAGGAGAGGACGGTCTATGTCCTCACCGATACCCTGACTGCAGGGGAGGAATATCTGATCGTCAACCGCAGAACTGCCGGAGAAGGCTCCGCGCTGATGCGCAACGGAACCTCGACTACCGCCGGGAATACTAGCGTCACTGTAAATGCAGGTACGGAGCTTACCGATAACAAGAAGTACATTGAGGGCCTGCCTGTGGCCGACACGGCGGTTTGGACAGCAGGAGAGGGCAGCGCTTCCGGTACCTTTACCTTCGTAAACGGCACGGACAGTTCCGGCCAGCCCTACCGCCTGTGCCGCCAGGGGGAAGACAAGCTGTATATCTCGACGGACGGAAACAATGATTGGAACTGGACCTGGGACGGCGCCAATAACCGCCTGTCAAACAATGGGTACAACCTGCAGTGCTCCAGCGGTAAATGGAGTATCGTGAATTCCAACAGAAGTGTTTACCTTTATCAGAAGACCGTGATCCGCTCGCAGGTCGATCCGGAGGGGATCACGGAAGTGAGCGTGACGCCCGAAACCCTGGATCTCTACAAGGGCAACACCGCGGATCTGACCGCCAAGGTCCTGCCGCTGACCGTGACGGATCGCACCGTCACCTGGAGCAGCAACAATCCCGCTGTGGCCACGGTGGATGCCTTCGGCCATGTAACCGCAGTGGGCAGAGGCAGCACCACCATCCGCGCCACCGCCAATGGCGACAACAGCAAGTATGCCGAGTGCAAGGTGATCGTGGTCAGCACGGAAAAGAACCTGAACGCTTTCGTATGGGATGAAAATGGCAAGGTTTTCTATTCCAACTTCAATTCCAGCGACTTGCCCACCTGGAACAAGCTGCATGACGAAGGGCTTGGCACCTACCCGACCTCTGCCTTCGTGGTGGACGAGAGCACCGAGGAGGAAGCCATCAGCACCTTGTATGCCGGCACCCTGGATTCCGGCGACGCTACCACCGAGCTCTATACCTTCGATAGCAGCAACTATGCGCTGACCTGGTATAGCAACAACTATCTCCCGGCCTTCGGCATGGCCCGGGCCTCCAATTCGCTCCCCAACTACTTTGTCTATGGCTATACCAAGTACCTGGTCTTCGGCAACCTGAATCCGGAAGAGGATGAGGTGAAGGACGAGAGCGGAAGCAATGTGGGCACCGGCGAATACTACACCGGATATCCTTACGGACTGCTGAAGCTGGCCAACACCAGTGTGGGCGATGCCTATGTGGCCGGCGTCTGCGCCAAGACCTTCGACGGTAACAAATCCAGCTTCTACTTCCTGGATGAGACCGGCAAGATTTGGGAAACCACGCTGACCCTTCAGAATAAAGACGCAAGCTTCAGCAACCCGACCCTGGTAGTGGATACGGGGATCTCCACCTCCTTCCTCTATCAGTCGATTTACTACGACGGAACCTATCTCTACTGGTCGCACAAGACCAATACGGTGACCGAGCTGATCGTCATCTCGCCCAGTACCAGAAATGTCTACCACGCAGGCAACTTCGGCGAGGGCGTGTGGCCCGTAGCCGGCCTGCATGTCAGGGAGACCCTGGCGCCTGCCAGCGTCGGCGATGCACCTGCGATGACCCTGGATCTGGAGCCGGTGGCAAATTATGCCGAGCTGATGACCGAGGACGTCATAGAGCGCATCACCGATGAGTTTGCCCTCTTCGGCTCCTATGTGGTCATCCGCCAGCCGGAGCTGACCGAAGAGCCGCCTGCAGAGGAGCCTTCCGCGGAGACCCAGCCCACCGAGGAGCCTGCGCCTGCGGAAGAGCCTGTGGAGGAAGCCATCGAGGAGCCCGCGCCTGCGGAGGGCGAGGGAACCGACGCCTACACCGGCAGCCTGATGGCTTTCCGCGGCAACAGCGCCGCCGCCATCCTGCCCACTGTGGATCCCGAAACGGCCAGCGCCGACATGCATGTTGAGGATGAGCCCAAGCAGATCTCCCTGGACGTGTACGAGGAGGACAGCCACAACGGCCGGATCTCCCTGGTCTATGATCCCGCGTCTGTGAGCTATCAGAGCCTGGAGATCAATGCGCAGATCAGCGCGGTCTCCGTCCATGTGGATGAGGAGACGGGCATCATCACCATCGCCTACGCCAACAAGGGCGGCGGCTCCGAGGCGGAGGACTATATCGATAGCGCCTCGCCCATCGTCACCGTCCGCTTCACTGCCGACTGCGAGGACAGCGAAGGTGAAATCACCACGCTGGAGCGCAACGACGAGCTTAACATCAAAGAAGACAAAGGCCTCATCATCCCGGGCACGGGCCACGATTGGGCGGAACCCACCTGGGAGTGGGCGGAGGATTACAGCGCCGCCACGGCTTCCTTCGTGTGCCGCAACAACCCCGAGCACACCGAAGAGCTGACCGCCACCGCGACCAGCGAGCAGAAGGACGGCACCATCACCTACACGGCCAAAGTCGAGCTGGAGGACAAGACCTACACCGACACCCGGGAAGTGCAGAATGCCCACGATCATGTGGATGCCAATGGCGATCTGTTCTGCGATACCTGCCATGAGCGCATGGGCGTGACCGTTACCGCGACCTCCGCAGGCGGCACCCTGGACGGCCCCACGGTGGCCTTCGTCAAGGGCGGCGGAAAGCTGTACTACGGGCAGGCCACCACCCTGGAGGCCGTCAATGTTGCCGGGTACATCTTCGACGGCTGGTATCGGGACGATGAGAAGGTCAGCGATCAGTTGACTTACACCTACACCGCTCCCGAAGGAGCCACGGAAGACGCCAACTTTGTGGCGCTGTATGTGATAAATGGCGATAGCTCCTTCAGCCTGACCATCACCGGCTCCAAGTTCACCATCAGCAGCATGAGCGCCGTTCAGCGTACCTACTTCAAGGATACCTACACCGGCAATTCCGATGTGACCGTGAACTTTGTGGGAACCAGCGATGAGACCTTCCTGTACTGGATCAATGCCTCCGGAAAAATCGTCAGTACCAGCCCGTCCTATTCCTTTACTATGATCGCCAACACGGAACTGCATGCTGTGACCTCTGATGCGGACACCTCTGCGGATGAGGCGCTGGTTGTGTTCCTGAACTCCGCAAGCAATGGGCAGGTTCTCTCCTTCCACTACTACACCGGTGATGAGACCATCGTCTTCCCCATCGCACCCTCTCGCGTGGGCCGCGTGTTCACCGGCTGGAGCATGACGGAGGCGGAGATCAAGGGCGCCATGGCCAATGCCAGCCGCGTGGTGGTCTATCCCACCTATGCCTTCACCGGTGAGACGCGTGTCATCACTCTGGTCAACAACATCAATTCCGAGGAGCAGGAGATCAGCGCCACCTACGGTGACAGGTTCACCCTCCAGGCGGACGAGACTCTGGGCAGCTTCTCCTACTGGATGATCGGGGGCAAGATCGTGTCCTACAGCCCGACTCTGATGTTCCGTGTGACGCAGGAGCTGACAGTGACCGCCGTGTACGGCCAGAGCGTGGAGCCCACTGCCGTCATGACCATGACGGATCTGGTGCCCATCACGGAGGATGGCGCCTTCAAGCTGGCCTTCTACTCCATGCGCAGCATCCCGGAGGGCTATACGGTGGAGGAGAGCGGCATCATCATCAGCAACAACGCCGCTCTGCAGACCATGACCCTTGAGGAACTGCAGCAGAATTTTGTACTTGACTCGTATGGATCCAAGCGTTATACTGCAAAACAGACTGGCCTGTTCGGCGAGTACTATGCCACTATGACGCTCTCGAAGGCGATGCATATGTACGGGCGTGCCTATGCGGCGATCCGGCTGGACGGTAAGCTGTACTATGTCTATTCAGACGAGATCCTGGACTATGATTACCAACCCTGAGGAGGCAACAAGATGAAAAAGGATTATGTGGATGCTTTCATGGAAGTGATCCTGATGCCCGCAGGTGATGTGATTATCCCCTCCGACGACTCTGGCGAAGATACCTGGAGCATCTCGGATCCTGGCGATTTCAAGTGATCGTAGAGACAACGGATAAGGGCAGGCAGATATCTGCCTGCCCTTTGCCTAAAGGAGAAGCAACATGAAAAGAATATACGCTGTGCTGCTGGCAGCGCTGTTGCTGGCGGGCCTGGGCGGAGTTGCTCAGGCGGAGGACACCGTCTACGACGATGGTTTCTTTTATTATACGGTGGAGGACGGCTCCATTACCATTGTAGGATACTTTGGTACGGAGACAGAGGTCACCGTCCCCGCGTCTATCGCCAATACTCCGGTAAACGCTGTGGCGCCGGATGCCTTTATCGGCACCTCGGTGACGAAGCTGTATCTTCCCGACACCGTGACGGATTATCAGGGGAGCGGAGGAATCACGGTGGTCTTCAACGCCAATACAGATCATCCCTATACTGCAGAAGAACTGCTGGAGGAGATAGATACAGCTCCTGCGGAGGAAGATTCTGGGTCGGATGTGTTTGACAGCGTTTCTGTCACGGAGACCGTGCCGCAGCAGAACGGAGAGAGCACCCCTACGGAGGCTGCAGACGAAGATGAATCGCCCATGCCCTGTGCCGATGGGGAAGTGCCAGATGGGGAGACTGTTCCGACGGATGAAGAGGAGTCTGAGAATCAGCGCCACGACTTCAGGATGATCGCCCTGATTGTGGGTGGTGCGGCAGTTGCAGCTGCGGCTATCCTGGGCTTCCGGAAGAAAAAACTGGAGCAGACGAACACAGAGAAAGACAACCAGGACAAGGAATAAACGAAAAACTCCCTGCTTCGGCAGGGAGTTTTCTAAATGGGTATACAAAAAGCCTTAAGCCTGGATCGCTTTTTGCAGCAGCGGCGCCAGATCCGCGAATTCCTCCGGGCGGACCTTTTCCACCGCCCGGTCAAAGGTGAGAAGGCCGTTGGTCTCGTCCTCCACGTCGGAGACCTGGGTGTAGATCGCGCCGCAGAGGCCCCGGGGAATCAGCGGCAGCACCTGCTGCTCATACAGCTTCCGCAGGTCGCGCACAAAGCTCTCCCGGTCCGGGCACTTCCGATAGCCGTAGGTCTTGTCCAGATTAAAGCTATGGGCGGGAAGCTTGCAGCTGTATCCGCCGAATTCGGACAGCAGCTGGGGCTTCTTTTCGCTGCCCAGCTTCAGCTTGCGAAAATAAATGTGCAGGCTGTCCACGTCGCTGGCCTGCTGGTGAAACCAGCCGGAGGTGGCGTCAATGAAGCGGCTGCCGTCCCGGGCGCGGAGCCGGTAATAGGCGGCGTCCGCGCTGAACTGGCCCCAGCCCTCGTTGAAGATCGTCCACAGGCAGATGCTGGGGTGGTTCTCCAGCAGCGCCACGGTGTCGTCCATGGCCTGATAAAAATTTTCCCGCAGCTCCGGGTCCCGGTGCCATTTCAGGTCCGAGCGCTTTGCCGTGCTCAGCGTGGGCAGGCCGGTGTCGTGGAAGAAGCGGTAATCCCCGCAGTTCACCATGTCCTGGAATACGATCATCCCGAGCCGATCGCAGTCGTAGTAAAACTGCTCCGGCTCGATTTTGATGTGCTTGCGAAGCGTGTTGAAGCCCAGGCGCTTCATGGCGGTGATGTCCCGCACATAAGCCATGGGCGTGGCGGGGGTATACAGCCCGTCGCTCCAATACCCCTGGTCCAGCAGCCCGTGGAAGAAATAGGGCTTGCCGTTGAGGCAGAGCCGGGGGATACCGCCCACGATCTCGGTGCTCAGGGTCCGCAGGGCAAAGTAGGAATCCACCTTGTCCTCCCCGGCGATGACGGAGAAGGAATAGAGCTGGGGCTTTTCCGGCGACCAGAGGATGGGGTCCTCCACCGGAATGTGCGCCTGGCCCTTTTCCAGCGGGTAGTCCACGCCGTTGAAGCGGACAAAGCCCTCGCTGACGCCATCGACCCGGATCTCCGCCCAGTCTGCCCCGGTGCGGATGGCCAGCTTGCGGATGAAAAGCTCCGGCACCGGCTCCAGCCAAACCGTCTGCCAGATGCCGGAACAGGGCGTATACCACATGCCGCCCCGATCTTCCCGCTGCTTTCCCCAGGGGTGCTTGTGGCTCAGGTCATTGACCGCGACCACGCTGAGCTCGTTTTTCCCCGGCTTCAGCGCGGCGGTAATGTCCAGACTAAAGGGAATGTAGCCGTTTTCGTGGCTGCCCAGCTCCCGGCCGTTTACCAGCACCTGGGCTTTCCGCATGACAGCGCCGAAATGCAGCAGGACCCGGCGACCGCTCCAGCCCTCGGGCAGGACAAACACCCTGCGATACCGCAGCTCCGTGCCCGGCTTGGGCGGGGTCTCGACGCCGGAGAGCAGACTCTCCGGGCAGAAGGGCACGCGAATGGCCTGGGTTTTCCCGTCAAAGCCCAGCTCCCATTCTCCATTCAGGCAGAGCCAGTCCTCCCTTGCCATCTGGGGCCGGGGATAACGCTGCCAGGGAATCCCGGCAAGCTCCTGACCGGCCTTGGTATAGAGTCTTTGCATGCAAGCCCCTCCCCTCGGTTTTCGCAAAAGAATCACGGTATCATCAGGATTATAATCAGTATAACACAGGCCGGAGGAAAAGAATACCGGCGAAGGCAATTTTTCCCGCCTTTTCCCGTTTTTCCTTGCATTGGGAAGTGCGAGATGCTATGATCTTTTTGACGGATGAAAAGGAAAAAACGTGCAGATACAAGATAAAGGAGGAAGCGTTATGGCAAATCAAGTCGGCGCGCTGATCAAGGAAGCCCGCACCGGCGCGGGGCTGACCCAGGAGCAGCTGGCCAAGAAAATCGACGGACTCAGCGCCTCTGATCTCAGCAAGGCGGAGCGCGGGGAGAAGGAGCTGACCCAGACCCAGCTGAAGGCCATCGCCAAGGCCACGGGCGTGACCCAGGCGTCTTTGCTGAACGCAGCGAAGCAAGGCGGCAAGAAGAGCGAGACCGCCAAGAAAAAGGATACGGCCAAGAAGACCGAGAGCGGCAAGAAAAAAGATGGGGCCAAGAAGCCCGCCGCGAAGAAGGACGAAGAAATCAAGCTCAACGCTGCGGAGAAGAAGCTGGTGGAGCTGTACCGGGCGGCGGATAAGGAAACCAAGGAGGCGGCGGTGAAGCTGCTGAAGGGGGAGAAGACGGAGGCCGCGGGCCTGCTCTCGTCTCTGCTGGGCGGCAGCAGTCTGCTGGACGGCGCCATGGACCTTCTGGGCCTGGGGAAGAAGTAAGAAAACTGCTCGTGCCCAGATCCCCGGTGACCCCGTCTCCTCATAGGGCCCACTTGCGGCCCGCATTGATAACGCAAGAGCCCCTCTGCCGTCAGGCAGAGGGGCTCTTGTGTTAGCGATAGGAAAGGAGAAGAAAATCAGAAGATATCCTCCACCACTCTGGAGGGGGGCGCTTCCACGATTTCCGGATGGGCGAACATGTACTGGTAGGCCTGGAAGAACTGGGCGTAATAGTGGCCGTCCACAATGCCCTCGTCCACCACGGCCTTGGCGTCCACATATTTGCGCTCCACCACGTTGGCGTTCCTGTCCAGCTCATAGGCCCGACGCTTGGGGCCGAAGGCGATGAACACCGGCAGCGTGCCGAAATTGTAGATGTGGTGATACACCGGACCCAGGCGCAGGGAGCCCAGATCCGTGATGATCATGGAGCCGTGGAAGGGGCTCACGTCCAGCAGAGACTGGGGGATCCAGCCAAAGTAGTCCATGATGCGCAGCACCTGGATGGCGCCCCGCAGCACGAAGCGGGGAAGGTGGGATACGGTCTCGGCAAAATTCTCGGTGCCGTTGTTGTCATCGGAGGTCTTGATCTCCTCGATCTTCTCGTTGAGCTTGCGATAGACGTCAAAGATGGTGTCCGTGGGCTCGAAGACGACCTTGATGGTGGTCTCGGTGGCGTCAATGGAGAGCTCCCGCTTCACGGTCATGACGATCTCGATGTTGTTGCGGGCGTAGATCCGGCGGCCCACCACGAAGCGGTTGATGCCCGGCAGCATGGAAATGGCGCGGATATGGCAGGCGATGAAGAAATGCAGCATGCCAATGCCTTTGTAGCCCTCTACCCGCAGCGCGCGGAGGCGGCGGTCCACGGCGCTGATCTCCATGGACTCCTCATAGTGGACGTAGCGGTCGTTCCGCTGGGGCATAATAAAGGGAATAAACTTGTTGAAAGCCGGCAGGGAGCGGAGCAGCCGCCCTTCCTTCCGGTCGCCGTAGCGGCGTCTGTATGTCGTGGCCATGGGGGAACCTCCAAATATGTTTCAAAAATTCTAATCAATTATAGCGCAGCGCAGAAAGGATTACAAGCAGAAAAACTGCCTTTTTTCGTCAGGCTCTCAGCGATCCCGCCGCAGGCGGCGGATATCCGTGCCCGTAAAGGGCAGACACAGAAACTCTCCTTCCAGCCGGGAGCAGATCTGCGGCGTATAACGGCGCTGCAGCTCCTCCCAGGTGCAATTGGTGGAGATGATGGTGCGCTTTTGGTTGACCAGGCGGGTGTTCAGCAGCGAGTAGAGGGAGCTGATGGAGAAGGAGGTGCCCATTTCGGTGCCCAGATCGTCCAGGATCATCAGGTCGCATTCCAGCATCCGGCGCACCCGGCGGGCGGCGTTTTCGGCTTCCTCCCCGTCCCGGGCAAATTTCTGCTTCTCAAAGGCGTCCAGCGCCGCGCCGGCGCTGTCGTAGCACACGGAATAGCCCTTTTCGGCCACCTCCCGGGCGATGCAGGCGGAGAGAAAGGTCTTGCCCAGGCCCGTGTCCCCCTGCAGCAGCAGGTTCGTGGAGACCTGGGGGAAGTTGGCGGCAAACTTTTTGCAGGCGGCCAGCACTTGCGCCATGTTCTCCCGCGGGGGGATCCCGCTCGCGTCAGGCTGGCTGCTGTAGAGGGTGAGATCAAAGCGGTCAAAGCTCTCGTCTCCGCTGCGCAGAAGAACGCCCAGCTCCTTCGTCAGCTCCTGGTTATAGAGCTTGTGCAGGCATTCGCAGGGGGCGCCGTTGTAGATGCCGGTGTCCCGGCATTTGGGGCAGGAGCAGATCTCGTCCAGAAATTCCATGGGCCAGCCCTGCTCCACCAGCAGCTCGGCCCGGCGGGCCTGCAGCTCCAGATTGTCCTTCTTCAGCTGCTCGATCCGCTCCGTCAAGTCCCCGCGGTGGGACAGGGTCAGGCGCACCAGCTCCGTCATTTGTACGCGCATCTGGTTGTCAATATGCTGGATCTCAGGCACGCGGGCGTAGGCCGCGCTCAGCCTGCGCTGCTGCTCGGCCTGATTGGCCGCCCGGCGCAATTCCAGTTGTTCCCTGGCACGGGCCAGGAGTTTTCCGTCATAGGGCATCGTTGTTTACCTCAGATCTTTCCGATCAGTTTTTTCCAGGCGTCCTGGTCCAGAGGCTTCTGGCCGCGGCTTTCCGCCTGTGCCGCCGCGGGGCGGGAGGTACGGGAGGGGTCCTTTTCCTGGATCTCCGCCGGGCTGTGCAGTCCCTTGTCATGCCAGTTCTGCAGAATCTTCCGCAGATAGCCCCATTTGAGCGCCCCGGTGTTGGTGACGGTGCGGTCCGCCGCGATGGCGATGGCCTCCTCGCCGAAGCCCTGCTCCAGCCAGTCTGCCAGATCCTTCTGCTGGGTGCCGGACAGGACCGGCAGGCCCAGGGCCTCCTGCACCTGGCCGATGGCCTCGTGCCGCTGCCGCTGGGCGCGGATATAATCCTCCGCCTGGTCCAGCGTCAGGATCTCCCGGTTGGCCCAGGCATAGGCCTCCTTCTCCAGAAAGCGGGAGGTGAGGCGCCGGTCGGGGCCGTTGAGCCAGCGGTTCAGCTCCGCGCAGTAGTGCAGCAGCTCCAGGATCACCTCTGCCGGCAGGCCCAGGTGATGGTACATGCCAAAGAGCACCCGCAGCTCCACGGTGGTGAGCGTGTGGCCCAGAAGCTGGCTTGCCTCGGCGTAGACGGCCTTCAGCTCGTCGTTATCCCGGGAGAGGCGGTTGATGTCCGCCGAGGTATATTGCGGGATTTCATCCTCCCCAGGCTCCGGCAGGACGGGGGACGGGGCGGGGGAAGGCTGGGGCAGCCCGGTCAGATTCAGGCGGCGCAGCTTTTCCGCCGCTGCGCGGATCTGCTCCGCGGTGCGGCAGAGGGCCAGAGCGGCCTGTTCCTCGTCCAGAGTGCCGTGCCTCAGCCAGAAGAGGTAGAGCAGCGCCACGTCCCCATCATGGGCGGCGATCAGCTTGTCCGCCGCCTGCAGCAATATGGAATTGTTCGGCATCTGCTCGCTCATGACCGCTCCAGTTCTCTTGCAGAAAAAATTTTACAGATTATTTCCTTTGGAGCAACATTATAACATCAAAATCATCTTGTCGCAAGAGGGGAGCCTGTGTTATAATAGCATGTATTATAGCGAAACTATGCCCCCACGGGGCTGATCCGCAAGGAGAACGAGATATGATAGAGCTGCTCGCGCCGGCGGGGTCGCCGGAAGCGGTGATTGCCGCCGTCCAGAACGGGGCGGACGCTGTGTACCTGGGCATGGGGAACTTCAATGCCCGCCGCGGCGCCAAAAATTTCAGCGATGAGGAATTTGAAAAGGCGGTCCGCTACTGCCGGATCCGGGGCTGCAAGGTATATGTGACCCTGAACACCCTGGTGAACGACCGGGAGATCGAGCCTGCCGTGTCCGCGGCGAAGCTGGCCTCCGACCTGGGGGCCGATGGCATCATCATCCAGGATCTGGGGCTGATCCGGGCCATCCGCTCCGCCCTGCCGGATATCCCGCTGCACGCCAGCACCCAGATGAGCCTGCACAATCTGGCCGGGGTGGAAGCGGCGGCGGAGATGGGGCTGACCCGGGCGGTGCTGGCCCGGGAGCTGAGCCTGGAGCAGATCCGCTTTATCACCAAGCACGCCAGCATCGAGACAGAGGTCTTCGTCCACGGGGCGCTGTGCTTCTGCCATTCGGGCCAGTGCTATATGTCCGCCCTCATCGGGCGGCGCAGCGGCAACCGGGGCATGTGCGCCCAGCCCTGCCGCATGGAGTACAGCCTTACCGGGCGGATGGACGAGCATCCCCTGAGCCTGAAGGACAGCTGCCTGGCCGATCGGCTGCAGGAGTTGGAGGAGGCGGGGGTGGCCTCGCTGAAGATCGAGGGACGCATGAAGCGGCCGGAGTACACGGCCATCGTCACCGGGATCTACGCCAAGGCCCTGCGGGAGCACCGCAAGCCCACCGCGGAGGAGATGGAGCTGCTGGAGCGGGCCTTCTCCCGCCAGGGCTTCACCCAGGGCTACTTCAACGGCGATAAAAAAGATATGTTCGGCGTCCGCAGCGATGCGGACAAGGCCGATGAGGCCATCTTCACCACAGCCCGCAAGGCCTATGCCGACGGGGAGATGCGCCGGGTGCCGGTGCATTTCTACACGGTGGTGCAGAAGGGCGAGCCCGCCAAGGCCATCGCCTTTGACGACGACGGCAACCGGGCCGTGGCCATGGGGCCGGTGCCCGAACGGGCCAAGCGCCAGGGCCTGACGGAGAGCTATCTCACCGAGCAGATGTTCAAGACCGGCGGCACGCCCTATTCCTGTGTGGAGAACCGGGCCAAGGCGGAGCCGGGCCTGTTTCTGCCCGCCTCGGAGATCAATGAGCTGCGGCGCAAGCTGATTTCGGAGCTCAGCGAGCAGCGGGCGGTGCCGCCCACCCGCCGGGTGGGGCGGCTGCCCGCCATGCCGCGGAATGTGGCGCCGGTGGCGGATCCCAAGATCATTTTCCAGGTGCGCAGCGAGGATCAGCTGACGCCGGAGCTGGCGGAGCTGAAGCCGGACTATCTCTATGCGCCCGCCCTGCTCATGGCCCGGAAGCCGGAACTGGTGGTGCCTTTCGCGGAGCAGGGGGCCACGCCCGTGGCGGTGCTGCCCCGGATCATCACCGATGAGCAGAGCCCGGAGGTCTATGCCGCGCTGGAAACCCTGTACGCCGAGGGTGTGCGGGAGGCGCTGGTGGGTAACCTTGGCCATGTGTTCCTGGCGAAAAAGGCCGGCATGCAGCTCCGGGGGGACTTTGGGCTGAACGCCTTCAACTCCCTGACTTTGGAGCAGCTGCGGGAGGCGGACTTCCTGTCCGCCACCGCGTCCTTTGAGCTGCGGCTCAGCCAGATTCGCGATCTGCAAAAGCCTTTGGACACGGAGATCATCATTTACGGAAGGCTTCCGCTGATGATTTCGGAGCAGAGTCTGGTGAAAACCACCGTGCAGGATACCGCCCAGCTTGCCGACCGGATGGGCTCGGTGTTCCCGGTCGCCCGGGATTACGGGGACCGGACGGTGATCTACAATGCCCACAAGCTGTATCTGGCGGACAAGAAGGAAGATCTCTACGCCACCGGCGCCTGGGGACTCAGGCTGCTGTTTTCCAATGAGAGCGCGCGGGAGTGCGTGGAGGTGGCCAAGGGCCACCTGGGCCTGTCGGACTACCGGCCCAACGTGCTGACCCGGGGCCTGTATTACAGGGGCGTGGAATGAGGGTCCGGTAGGGGCGGCTATCAGCCGCCCGCCAGGTCAGCGCATCCGCTTTGCTGCGCAAAGCACTACAAGGAAGGATTATTGAAATGCATATCGTGTTGGCCTCCTCTTCTCCCCGGCGGAAAGAGCTGATGGAGATGCTGGAGGTGCCAAATTTGAAGATCCTCCCCGCCAAGGGGGAGGAGATCCCGCCGGAACACGCGGGACCGGGGGAGCTGGTGATGGCCCTTTCCGCCGCCAAGGCCCGGGAGGTCGCCGCCCGCTGCGGGGCGGAGGATCTAATCATCGGGGCGGATACCATCGTCTGGGTGGACGGGCATGCCTTCGGCAAGCCCCATTCGGAGACGGAGGCGGCGGCCATGCTGCGCCGCCTGTCCGGGGACGCCCATGAGGTCTATACCGGCGTGACGGTGATTTGTCAGGGCCGGGAGACAAGCGAATATGAGCGGAGCCGGGTGATCTTCCGCCCGCTGGAGGAAGAGGAGATCGCCCGCTATATCCGAACCGGCGAGCCGATGGACAAGGCCGGGGCCTACGGCGCCCAGGGCCGGGGCGCGCTGCTTGTGGAGCGCATCGAGGGCGATTTCTTCAATGTGATGGGCCTGCCCTTGTGCAGGCTGGGCAAAATGCTGAAAGAGCAGGGAGTGAACATCCTGTGAAAGAATATCTGAAAAAATACGGTTTCCGCATGGGGATCATTGTGGCGGCCTCCGCTTTTCTGATCCTGATCGGCGCGGCTGCCCGCGGCGGCGGCGTGGGCTTGCTGCAGAATGTGACCGGCATCCTGGCCGCGCCCATCCAGAAGGTGCTCAGCTCCACGGTGAACTGGTTCAACAGCATGTACGGCTATTTGTATGATTACGATGCGCTGCTGGCGGAGAATGAGTCCCTGCGCACCCAGCTGGCCGAGGCGCAGCAGTCCGCCCGCGAGGGCATCGAAGCCTCGGAGGAGAATGTGCGGCTGCGGGAAGCCCTGGAGCTGCGGCAGAAGCATACGGACTTTGTGCTGGAATCTGCCAAGGTGGTGCTCTGGTCCTCCTCCAACTGGTCCTCCTCCTTCACCATCAGCAAGGGCCGCTCCAGCGGCATCGAACTGGGCGACCCGGTCATCACGGAGTACGGCGCCCTGGTGGGCCAGGTGACGGAGCTGGGCGAGAACTGGGCCACCGTCAGCACGCTGATCGACGTGGATATGAGCGTGGGCGCTTATGTGGGCGCCTCCGGCGCCTCCGGCATGGTGGTGGGCGAGTATACGCTGATGAAGGGCAAGACCGCAAAGCTGACCTTCCTGGCGGACGGCGCCCAGATCTTTGAGGGGGACGAGGTGCTGACCTCCGGCTCCGGCGGCGCGTTTCCGGCGGGCCTGGTCATCGGCACCATCTCCAATGTGCAGACCGAGGCCGGCGGCCAGATCGAGTACGGCATCGTGGTGCCCCAGTGTGACCTGGACGCCCTGGTGCAGGTGTTTATCATTAAGGACTTTACAGTGGTAGAATGAGCTTACGAGAATTTTTAGTACGGTACATGATGCCCAAGGTGGAGTGGAAGCAGGTGCTGCGCTATCTGCTGTACCTCCTCCTGTCCCTGATCGTGCAGACCATGCTGCTCTCCCGCACCCGGATCGCCGGGGTCTGCCCCTATGCGCTGCCGGCGGTGGCGGTGGCCACGGGCATGTTTGAGGGGCCGGTGCTGGGCGTTCTGTACAGCCTGCTGCTGGGCTTTTTCGCGGACATGGCCTTTGTGGAGAATACCGTGCTTTTCACGGTGCTGTTCCCCATGCTGGCCTTCGCCTCCGGCTTTGTGGCGCAGTTTTTCATCAACCGCCGCTTCTTCGCCTATATGGGCGCTGCCCTGGCAGGCCTGCTGCTGACGGCCCTGGGGCAGATGCTGCATACCTCCGTTATGGACAGCTTTTCCATGAGCATGATCCCCACGGTGATCCTGCAGACCCTCTGGTCCATCCCGCTGGCGGCGCTGGCCTATATCTTCCCGGCGAAGTGGAGCCAGTTCGCGCCGCTTTCCAAGAACGAGAAGAACTGATACCCCTCCGTCCGCTTCGCGGACAGCTCCCCGTTCAGGGGAGCCTGCATGGAAAGGATTGAAATGAACAGAACCATTAAACCCGGCCGTGTGGCCGCCATGGGCGTTCTCTTCGCCATCATCATGATCATCTATCTGGCCTTCCTGTACAACCTTCAGATCGTGCAGGGAGAGATTTACTATAACCAGAGCAAGGAGATCACCAACACCAAGCGCACCGTCACCGCCGCCCGGGGCAATATCCTGGACCGTTACGGACGGGTGCTGGTGAGCAACAAGGAATGCTATAACCTGCGGATCGACACCACCAAGCTCTTCTCCAATGACGACCCCAACGCCGTCATTCTGGAGCTGGTGAACATGGTGGAGAGCTACGGGGATACCTATACTGACGACCTGCCCATTACCATGACGCCGCCCTTTGAGTATGACCCGAACATGACGGATATTCAGCGCACCATGCTGGAGGCCTATTTTGTCCGCCATCGCTCCGGCCTCCCGTCAGATTCCCCCACGGCGGTGGAGCTGCTGAGCTATATGCGCAGCCGCTATGATATCGACAACAGCTATTCCGCCGAGGAAATGCGGATCATCGCCGGCGTGCGCTACTCCATCAACGTCCGCTACGCCATCAATACCGCCGACTATATGTTCGTGGAAGACGCCAGTATGGAGCTGATCTCCTCCATCATGGAGAATAAGCTCACCGGCATCGAGGTGGAGCGGGCCTACGTCCGGGAATACGGCACGGAGTACGCCGCCCACATCCTGGGCTATACGGGCCTGATGACCCAGGAGGAGTACGAGCGGTTTTCGCTGCTCAATTACGCCACCAACGCCTATGTGGGCAAGGACGGCGTGGAATACGCCTTTGAGGAATACCTGCACGGGCAGGACGGGGAGGTCATCGAGACCCGCAACCCCTCCGGCACCGTGCTCAGTACGGTCTATGTGAAGGAGCCCGTGCCGGGGAACCATATCTACCTGACCATTGACATTGCCCTGCAGGAGCAGGTGGAGCGCATCCTGGCAAACGGCGTGGAGAACGTGCTCATCAAGGACCGGCGCCAGACCCGCGCCGAGGGCATCGCCCGCGGCGACTATGATCCGGACATGAAGGACGAGATCACCGGCGCCGCCGCGGTGGTGGTGGACGTGAACACCGGCGAGGTGCTGGCCATGGCCAGCTGGCCCACCTATGACGTGTCCACCATCATCGAAAACTACGCAACCCTGCTGGAAACGCCCAACGCCCCGCTGTTTAACCGGGCGCTCATGGGCGCCTACGCTCCCGGCTCCACCTTCAAGCCCTGCGTGGCCATGGCGGCGCTGACGGATACCCGCATGGATTTCAACACCGAGACCCGCATCAAGTGCGAGGGCGTGTTCACCAAGTACGCCGCCGAGGGCTACGCCCCTGAGTGCTGGATCTGGAACGCCATGGCGCCGGAGCACTACACCCACGGCAACGACAATGTGACCGAGGCCATCCGGGACTCCTGCAACTTCTTCTTCTATTCCGTGGGCCACGATCTGGGCGTTACCGTCATGGGCGAGTATGCCCATAAGTTCGGCCTGGGCGTGCCCACCGGCATCGAGCTGGTGGAGACGGTGGGCAACATGTCCTCCGAGGAGACCCACCGCTATTTTGTGGATGATGACTGGCACATTGGTGATACCATGCAGGCGGCCATCGGCCAGTCCGACAGCATCTTCTCCCCCCTGCAGATCGCGGAGTACTGCGCCACGGTGGCAAACTCCGGCACCCGCCATTCCGCCTCCATCCTCAAGTCGGTCCGCAGCTTTGACTACAGCGAGAAGCTTTATGAGCGGGAGCCGGAGGTGCTGAGCACGGTGGAGTCCGCCGATTATAACTGGGCGGCGGTACACCAGGGCATGTACCTGGTGCTGCACGACTGGTCCGTCAACGCCCCCAACTGCGAGGTTTGGGCGGACTGCGCCTGGGAGGTGGCCGGCAAGACCGGAACCGCCCAGAAGGGTGAAAAGATCACCAACGACGGTATCTTTATGTGCTACGCTCCCTTTGATAACCCGGAGGTCGCCATCGTGATCGTGGTGGAGCGGGGCGGCAGCGGCGCAAGCGTGCAGTTCATGGCCCGGCAGATCATGGACGCCTATATCAACATCAAGAGCTATAAGGACACCTCGGAGGAGGAAATGACGCTTCTGCGCTGAGGGAAAAAAATCCATGCCAACCTTCTCCTTTGAGAATTTGGCCTTGCATGATAGGAAAAAAAAGGATATAATAACGCAATTGAAATTCACGAAGGAGATGAGGAGCTTTGAATATCGCGCTGATGGCACACGACAGGAAGAAAGAATTGATGGTGCAGTTCTGCATTGCCTACTGCGGCATCCTGGCGGAGCACAATCTCTGTGCCACCCATGTGACGGGGAAGCTGGTGTCGGAGGCCACGGGCCTGCCCATCACGCTGTACCTCCACGCGGATCAGGGCGGATCCCAGCAGATCGGCGCCCGGATCTCCTTTAACGAGATCGACCTGGTGCTGTTCTTCTGCGACCCGGCCAATCCCAAGGGCTTTGACGATATCAACAAGGTGGAGCGGCTGTGCGACCAGTATCAGATCCCCTTTGCCACCAACGCCGCCACGGCGGAGGTGCTGGTGCAGGGCCTGCGCCGGGGCGATCTGGATTGGCGCAACATCGTAAACCCCCAGAAACGCTGAACCGAGGCCGCAGCCACGGCCTGTTAGGACGAACGTTGCATCGCTATCAGCCGCCCGCGCATGGATTCAGCGGGCGGCTGATAGCCGCCCCTACACATTCTTTTGGATAGGAGATTCCACTTATGGCAAAAGTCGCACCCCGGACGCTCTCCGGCTTTATGGAGCTTGCCCCCCGGGATCAGATGAAAATGGAGCGGATGATGTCCGTCCTGCGGGAGAGCTATTCCCGCTTCGGCTTCACCCCGCTGGATACGCCGGTGATCGAATCGGCGGAGGTGCTGCTGGCCAAGGGCGGCGGCGAGACGGAGAAGCAGATTTACCGCTTCCAGAAGGGGGACAGTGATCTGGCCCTCCGCTTTGACCTGACGGTGCCCCTGGCCAAGTATGTGGCCGGGCACTACAGCGAGCTTTCTTTCCCCTTCCGGCGCTACCAGATCGGCAAGGTCTACCGGGGCGAGCGGGCCCAGCGGGGCCGCTTCCGGGAATTCTATCAGGCGGATATCGACGTGATCGGGGACGGGAAGCTGGACATTCTCAACGAGGCGGAGATCCCCGCCGTCATCTACAGCACCTTTACCCGCCTTGGCATCCACAAGTTCAAGATCCGCGTGAACAACCGCAAGATCCTCAACGGCTTCTACGCCATGAACGGCATGAGCGAGAAGGCCGGGGAGATCATGCGCACCGTGGACAAGCTGGACAAGATCGGCCCCCACAAGGTCAAGCAGCTTCTCATTGACGAGGTGAAGATGCTGCCGGACAAGTCGGAGAATGTGCTGGACTTCATGGCCATCCAGGGGGACAATGCCTATGTGCTCTCCCGCCTGGAGGATTACCGGGGCATGGACGAGACCTTCGATCAGGGCCTGGACGAGCTGATCACCGTGACCAGGTACCTGAAGGACTTCGGCGTGCCGGAGGAGAATTTTGCCATCGACCTGACCATTGCCCGGGGCCTGGATTACTACACCGGCACCGTGTATGAGACCATCATGACCGACCATCCCGAGATCGGCTCGGTCTGCTCCGGCGGGCGCTACGACAACCTGGCGGAGTATTATACCGACAAGCAGCTGCCGGGTGTGGGCATCTCCATTGGACTCACGCGGCTCTTTTATGTGCTGAACGAGCAGGGCCTGCTGTCCGATGAAATCATCACCGCCCCCTGCGACGCTCTGGTCATCCCCATGACCGAGGAGGTTGGGCCCGCCGTGGCCGCCGCCACGGTGCTGCGGCAGAGCGGCGTGCGCACCCAGCTCTACGGCGAGAAGCGCAAGTTCAAGGCCAAGATCGGCTATGCCGACAAGATCGGCGCGCCCTTCGTGGTGCTGCTGGGCGAGGACGAAATCGCCGCCGGGCAGGTTTCCGTGAAGGATATGCAGACCGGCGAGCAGCAGCGCATGAGCCCTGCCGAAGCGGCAGAGCTTATCCGCCGGGCGGTGGATGCGCGCAACGACTGCGCCATCATCAAGGAATAATCGTAGGGGCGGCAATCCGCCGCCCGCATATAGGAGGCAACAACTATGACACAGTCCCGTACCCATACCTGCGGGGAGCTGCGGCTCCGGAACGCAGGAGAGAAAGTCAAAATCGTCGGCTGGATGGAGAACGTGCGCGTGGTGGGCGGAAACCTGGCCTTCGTGGTCGTCCGCGATTTCTACGGCACCACCCAGGTGGTAGCGGAGACGGAGGATATGGTCGCCGCCTTCCGGGCCATCACCAAGGAGTCCACCATTTCCGTGGAGGGCAGCGTCCGGGAGCGGGCCAGCAAGAACCCCAAGCAGCCCACCGGCGAGATCGAGATCGTCCCCGAGAAGGTGGAGATCCTGGGCCGCTGCCGCTATAACGAGCTGCCCTTTGAAATCAACCGCAGCCGGGACGCGGACGAGACCCAGCGCCTCAAGTACCGCTACCTGGATCTGCGCAACCCCGCCGTGAAGCAGAACATCATCCTGCGCTGCAACGTGGTCTCCGCCCTGCGGCAGGCCATGACGGAGCACGGCTTCCTGGAGATCACCACCCCCATCCTGACTGCCTCCTCTCCCGAGGGCGCGCGGGATTACCTGGTGCCTGCCCGCAAGCATCCCGGCAAGTTCTACGCTCTGCCCCAGGCGCCCCAGCAGTTCAAGCAGCTGCTGATGACCTCCGGCTTTGACCGCTATTTCCAGATCGCCCCCTGCTTCCGGGATGAGGACGCCCGCGGCGACCGCAGCCCCGGCGAGTTTTACCAGCTGGATATGGAGATGGCCTTTGCCAGCCAGGAGGACGTGTTTGCCGTCCTGGAGGACGTGCTGCCGCCCATCTTTGCCAAGTACGGCACCTATGATATTGCCTCCACCGCTCCCTTCCGGCGCATCCCCTACCGGGAGGCCATGGAGAAGTACGGCTCCGACAAGCCCGACCTGCGCATCGACCTGACCGTGGAGGACGTGACCGATCTGGTGCAGGGCACGGAGTTCCCGCCCTTTGCCGCCGGCAACACTGTGAAGGCCATCGCGGTGAGCGGCTGCGAGCTCACGCGCAAGCAGATCGACAAGCTCTGCGCCGATGTGGAGGTGCAGTCCGGCTCCAAGCCCTACTGGACCAAGGTGGAAAACGGCGCCTTCGTGGGCGGCGTGGCCAAGTTCCTGAACGACCGGGCCGCTTCCCTCATCGAGAAACTGGGCCTTGCCGACGGATATCTGGTGGGCTTTGCCGCCGGGAAGCACGACCAGGCCGTGAAGACCGCGGGCGTGCTGCGCAAGATGCTGGGCGCCGCGGTGCCCGGCCATATGGACAAAGAACGCTACGAATTCTGCTGGATCGTGGACTTCCCCATGTACGAGATCGGGGAGGAGAGCGGCGAGCTGGAGTTCTGCCACAATCCCTTCTCCATGCCCTCCGGCGGGCTGGAGGTGCTGCTGAAGGCCGAGCGGGGCGAGCTGGATCCTCTCACCATCACCGCCGATCAGTACGACCTGGTCTGCAACGGCGTGGAGCTTTCCTCCGGCGCGGTGCGGAACCACGATCCCGAGATCATGGTCAAGGCCTTTGAGCTGGTGCGCCTGGGCGAGGAGGATGTGAAGGCCAAGTTCCCCGCCATGTACAACGCCTTCTGCTACGGCGCGCCCCCTCACGCGGGCATTGCCCCGGGGGTGGACCGCATGGTCATGCTCCTGGCCGGGGAGGACTCCATCCGCGAGGTCATTCCCTTCCCCATGAACAAGAACGCCCAGGATATCATGATGGGCGCTCCCTCCGAGGTCACCCAGAAGCAGCTGGACGAGCTGCACATCCGGGTGACGGCGGAAGAATAATCGATACTTGTAGGGGCGGCTATCAGCCGCCCGCCGATAGAATCTGTCAGCGGGCGGCTGGTAGCCGCCTTGCTGGATTGATCCGAAAGGATGTGCAAAGATGTTTGCGCGTGTGAAGAGTCTGGGCGTCAGCGGCGTGGGCGGCTACGGCGTGACGGTGGAGGTGGACATCTCCAACGGCCTGCCCGCCTTCGACATCGTGGGTCTGCCGGACGCGGCGGTGAAGGAGTCCCGGGAACGGGTGCGCGCCGCCATCAAGAATAACGGCTTCCGCTTCCCGGTGAGCCGGATGACGGTGAACCTGGCCCCGGCGGACAAGAAGAAGGCCGGCACGGTCTACGATCTGCCCATGCTGGTGGGGATCCTTGCCGCCACCGGGGAAATCAAGCATCCCGGGGAGGACTGCGCCTTTCTGGGGGAGCTCTCCCTTACCGGCGAGCTGCGACCCGTCACCGGCGCCCTGCCCATGGCCATTGCCGCCCAGCGGGAGGGCATAAAATACCTGTTTGTCCCGGCGGAGAATGCCCTGGAGGCCGCCTTCGCCGAGGAGATTTCCGTATACCCGGTGGAGAATGTGTCCCAGCTTCTCCGCCATCTGAAGGGGGAGGAGACGATTGCCCCCAGCCCCGCGCCCGACCCGGAGGATTCCCGCCAGGGACTGCCGGATTTTGCCGATGTAAAGGGGCAGGAGAGCGTGAAGCGGGCCATGGAAATTGCCGCCGCCGGCGGGCATAACATCCTGCTGATCGGCCCGCCGGGAGCAGGGAAGTCCATGATGGCAAAACGCCTGCCCGGCATCCTGCCGGACATGAGCCGCCGGGAGATGGTCGAGGCCACGGAGATCCACTCCGTCGCCGGCCTCACCAGCCGGAAGCGGCCCATCGTGGCCACCCGGCCCTTCTGCTCGCCCCACCACACCATCTCCATGGCGGGCATGGCCGGCGGGGGAACGATCCCCCACCCCGGCCAGCTGAGCATCGCCCACCTGGGCGTGCTGTTTCTGGATGAGCTGCCGGAATTCGGACCAAACGTGCTGGAGGTCATGCGCCAGCCCCTGGAGGATGGGGAAGTGACCGTCTCCCGGGCGGCGGGTACGGTGACCTTTCCCAGCCGCTTCATGCTGGTCTGCGCCATGAACCCCTGCAAGTGTGGCTGGTACGGGCACCCCTCGGGCCGCTGCCGCTGCTCGGTGCAGGAGGTGCGGCGGTATCAGAGCCGGATCTCCGGCCCGCTGCTGGACCGGATCGACCTGATCGTGGAGGTGCCGGCCCTGGAGTATGAGGAGCTGAAGCGCCGCACACCCGCCGAGCCCTCGGCGGAGATCAAGAAGCGGGTGGACGCCGCCCGGGAGGTGCAGCGCCGCCGCTTCGGCGCGGACAGCACGGTGACCAACGCCCGCATGGACGTGAAGGAGCTGCGTTCCTGCTGCCAGCTCGATCCGGAAAGCGATCAGATGATGAAGGACGCCTTTGACGCCATGGGCCTTTCGGCCCGAAGCTATGACCGGATTTTGCGGGTGGCCAGGACCATCGCGGATCTGGCCGGAAGCGAGCGCATCGCCCCGGAGCATATTGCCGAGGCGATCCAGTACCGCAGCTATGAATTTACAGAATAAGAGGAAGCATACGATGAATGACATTATCCTTCTCAAGCTGGGCGAGATCGTCCTGAAGGGCCTGAACCGCAAGGGCTTCGAGCAGAAGCTCATGGGCAATATCCGCCGCAGGCTGGTACCCATCGGCAAATTCAAGGTGACGTGCATGCAGTCCACGGTGTATGTGGAGGCCCTGGAGGACGGGGCGGACATGGACGCAGCCTTTGAGGCGGTGCAGAAGGTCTTCGGCGTGGTGAAGATCAGCAGGGCCGCCGCCTGCGAAAAGGACAAGGACGCCATTGCCCGCCTCGCCATCGACTACCTGCGGGACGACATGCTGCGGGCCAAGAGCTTCAAGGTGGAGTCCAAGCGCAGCGACAAGAGCTTTCCCATGACCTCCATCCAGCTCAGCCAGTATGTGGGCGGGGAGCTGGCCGAGGCCTATCCCAACTGCAGGGTGGACGTGCATGAGCCGGAGCTGATCGTGAATCTGGAGATCCGGGATCTGGCGGCCTATGTCCATGCCCAGCCCATCAACGGCGCCGGCGGCATGCCCGTGGGCTCCAACGGCGTGGCCGTGACCCTGCTCTCCGGCGGCATCGACAGCCCCGTTTCCACCTACATGATCGCCAAGCGCGGCGTGCGCCTCATCCCGGTGCACTTCTTCTCCTTCCCCTATACCTCCCAGCAGGCCAAGGAGAAAGTGGTGGAGCTTGCCCGGCTTTTGACCGCCTGGTGCGGCAAAATGACCCTGGAAGTGGTGCCGTTTACCCATATTCAGGAGGAAATCCGGGACAAGTGCCCGGAGGAATACTTCACGCTCATCATGCGCCGCTTCATGATGCGTATTGCCGAGCGGATCGCGCTGAGTAACG
Organism: uncultured Oscillospiraceae bacterium; assembly: GCA_964395795.1. GTDB lineage: Bacteria > Bacillota > Clostridia > Oscillospirales > Oscillospiraceae > Limivicinus. The sequence continues at coordinate 82,152 of CAYNBS010000002.1, read as the reverse complement.
GCGGGCGCGCCATCGTCACCGGGGAGAACCTGGGGCAGGTGGCGAGCCAGACCATGGAGGCCATGGCCTCCACCCAGGCGGTGCTGTCTCTTCCCGTGCTCCAGCCCCTCATCGGCATGGACAAGGAGGAGATCGTGCAGCTCAGCCGCAGGATCGGCACCTTCGACACCTCCATCCTGCCCTATGAGGACTGCTGCACCGTCTTCACCCCCCGGCATCCCCGCACCCGGCCCACGGTTCAAGAGGTCGAGGCCGCCGAGAGCGCCCTGGACGTGGAGGCATTGGTGGAGGAGTCCCTGCAGGGAATTGAGCGGATTCGCCTGGACGTGGAGGAAGCATAAATGCGGGAGTATAACACCGAGATCCTCTCCGTGGGCACGGAGCTGCTGCTGGGCCACATCACCAATACCGACGCCCGGGACATCTCCGAGATGCTCTCGAAAATCGGCGTGAACGTGCGCTATCACACTGTGGTGGGGGATAACCCCGGGCGGCTTGCCGCCTGCGTGGAGACTGCCAAGAACCGGGCGGACGTGATCATCACCACCGGCGGCCTGGGGCCTACCTGCGACGATCTGACCAAGCAGGTCCTGGCGGAGAGCTTTGGCCTTCGGCTGGTGGAGAACGCCGCCGAGCGGGAGGGGCTGTATGAATACATCCACCCGGGACGGGAATTTACGCCCAACAACTTCGCCCAGGCCCTGCTGCCGGAGGGCTGCACCGTGTTCCATAACCGCTGGGGCACGGCCCCGGGCTGCGCCTTTGAGGCGGAGGGCAAGATCGTCCTGATGCTGCCGGGGCCGCCCAACGAGTGCGTACCCATGTTCCGGGAATACGGGATCCCGTACCTGAAAAAGCTCTCGGAGGAGCAGATCGTGTCCCACTCCGTCCGCATTTTCGGCCTGGGGGAGAGCGCGGTGGACGATCTCTTTGCCGATGAAATGAACGCCATGTCCAATCCCAGCATGGCGCCCTACGCCAAGGAGTGCGACTGCCTGCTGCAAATTACCGCCAAGGCCAAGAGCGAGGCGGAGGCCGAGGAGATGATGGCTCCTGTGATCGCGCAGGTGAAGGAGCGCCTGGGCGAAACCGTCTACGGCATGGATGTGGAGTGTATCGAAGAGGCAGTGCTGCCCTTGCTGAAAGAGCGGGGACTGACCTTTGCCGCCGCCGAGAGCTGCACCGGCGGGGACGTGGCCCGGCGGATCACCGAGATCCCCGGCGCCAGCGCCGTCTTTGCCGGCGGCTGCGTCACCTATACCAACGAGGTCAAGGCCCGGCTTCTGGGCATCGACCGGGACCTGATCGAAGCAAACGGCGCCGTCAGCGAGCCGGTGGCCCGGCTCATGGCGGAGCGGGTCCGCGCCCTCACCGGGGCGGATATCGGCCTGGGCGTCACGGGTCTCGCCGGACCGGATGGGGACGGCGTGCACGAGGTGGGCACCGTCTTCGTCTCCATGGCCGTGGAGGGGGAGACCTATGTGCGCGAGCTGCACCTGGGCCAATTCCGCACCCGCAGCTTCATCCGCCGCATGGCGGGCAACCATCTCTACGACATGATGCGCCGCTATCTCACCGGACTGAAGATATAAGGAAACGGACGCAGCCTCCGGGAGGCGGCCTGTTCCGTCAAATTGGGCGAAAAAGGAAGGATTGTTCATAATCATTTTGGGCTTTGTTCATGCCACGGTCATAATTATCCGCTAAGATAGCGCCATCAGAAGATCAGAAAAAAAGAGGTTCTGCGGCATGACGGCGCAAGACGAGGGTTTTTTGAATCAGAATCCCGGCAGGGAACGGGCAACTGGGCCTGCCACGGCTGACAAAATGGAAGCCGCCCGCCAGCTGTATGCCGACGCCCATTATGAGCCCGCCGGCTCCACCACGGTGCCGCCCCGGTTCTATACGCCCCCGGTGCGGGAGACGCGGCAGCGCCGCAGCATGCCGGAACAGAAGAAGGGCGAAGGGCGCTTCTGCGCCGCAACCGTGATCAGCCTCTGCCTGGCCTGCGCGCTCTTGGGCGCGGTGCTCGGCGCGGCGGCGATCTACGGAGTCTCGGCCCGCCGCCTCAGGGCGGTGGAAGCCGCGCTGCAGGAAGTCGAAGGGGAGCGCGTCCCCGGCGAGAAAAGCATCTCCGCGCCGGAGCGGCAGTGTGCCGAGGCGGCGTCTCCGGATGCTTCCAGGCTTCCTTCCCAGGCCGGCATGAGCGAGGCCGCCGGGAACGCCTATCTGGGTGTGTGGCTGGACGAGGACTATAACCAGACGGTCGCCCAGTATTACGGCATGCCCCTGGGAGCCTATGTGGACCGGGTGGAGCCCCGTTCCACTGCGGAACGGGCCGGGCTGCTGGATGGCGATATCATCGTCCAAATCGGCGAGAGGCCGGTGGAAAGCTCCGCCGATCTGTGCGAGGCGCTCCGGCAGTACGACGCCGGCGACAGCGCCGCCCTCGTCCTCTACCGCGCCGGCGATCAGATGACCGTTGCCGTGGTGTTTGACGAGAAGAACCCCGATCCCGGCGCAAGCCGGCAGGGCGGGGACCATTCCAATTGATACTTTTCTACTCCTAATATCCTCTCTTTTCTCCCAAACGAAGGGCCGCAGGGTAAAACCTGCGGCTCTTTGTTTTCCCGGGAAAAGAGGGAAACTTTCTTTCGCTTTCCTCTTGATTTTTTGCGGTTTTCTTGTACAATAAAAAAGTCTGAAGAACAATGCTCTTAGGAGGAACGATACAATGACTTATGAAATGGATATCTGCGGCCTGAAGAGGCAGCTTCCCATCTGCAAGGTGACGGATGATCTGTACATTGGCGCTTTCGTGATGTTTGGGGATGTGGAGCTCACGGTGCACTGCGCGGCGGAGCTGCTCAAGCGCGCGCCGGAGTATGACTACCTGCTGGCGCCGGAGGCCAAGGCCATCCCCCTGCTGTACGAGATGGCTCGCCAGAGCGGGGCGGAGAAATACTTCGTGGCCCGCAAGGGCGTCAAGGCCTATATGTCCGAGGTGTTCGAGGTGAACGTGAGATCCATCACCACCATGCATGTGCAGAAGCTGGTGCTGGATGCGTCCGACGCCGAGATGATCCGCGGCAAGCGGATCCTGATCCTGGATGACGTGATCTCCACCGGCGAGAGCCTGCGGGCTACCGAGGAGCTGGTGCGCCAGGCCGGCGGCATCGTGGCGGGCCGGATGGCCGTTCTGGCCGAGGGCGACGCCTTTGATCGGGACGATATCATTGTCCTGAACAAGCTGCCTCTCTTCAACGCCGACGGAAGCGTCAAGGCTTGACAAGTGCAAAAAACCGCGCCGCGAAGGGAAAACCTTCGCGGCGCGTTTTTTTGCGGGAAGAACCCTCAGCCCTGGCCGAAAACGTACACCCGCAGCAGCCACAGCAGCAGCAAATGGACGGGGTAGAAGGCGTAGCAGCCATATTTCAGCCAAGGGCTACGGATAAAGCCCCGTTTGCCGTTGTAGAGATTGAGGGGCAGATAGCTCAGCGCAACGCCGACAGGCCAGGGCAGCAGGGACAGGCCTGCCAGCGCCTGCGCCGCGGGGTACTCCGCCGCCACATAGGTCAATACAAGAAAGCAGAAGCCCTTCCACCCGTAGTCGGCATGGAGGAAATAAGAGGCAGCCAGCAACCCCAGCACGCACAGCGCCGCCCAAAAGGGCTGCTCCCGAAACCGATCCAGCGCCCAGATGGCGAGAAAGCCCAGCAGCAGGGTGAAAAAGACGTTCTGGTGGGCATAGTGCAGAGTGCCGGCGTTGAAGAGATTGTAGGGCAGCTCCGAGAGCAGGGAAAAGAGCAGCAGACTGAGCGCGTAGCGGCTCCGGCTCCGGGTATGGCGATAGCCTTCCGCCAGCAGGAAACAGAAGATGGGGAAGGCGATGCGCCCAAAGCCCCGCAGCAGGAGGTAGGGCGTAAAGCGGAGCCCGAAGAGGACAAAGAGCTCCCGGCCCAGAAGGGGCGCGAAAAGGATGGCGCTGTGGTCCACCAGCATGGCCAAGAGCGCCAGGGCCTTCAGTCCGCTGCCGCTGAAGATGCGGAAGCGAGGGGGAAAGAGAACGGCTTGATGCATAAGCGTACTCCTTTGAGGAAAGTGAAACCGAAAACCAGGAGAACGCGAAGCGCCCTCCTGGTAAAAATGCGATTGAGGAAAAGTTACTGCTGATAGGGATCGTAAGACCCGCTCTGCGCATAGTCGGCCTGCTGGGCGAAGGCGGGATTGGGCCGCAGGGTGCTCAGCTGCGCCTCGGCGTTCTGGGTCTGGGTGGAGTTGGTCTTGGACAGGTAGCTCCAGGAGATGAAGATGCCAAGGCCCATGAACAGGAAGCCCTTCCAGAAGCTGCCCAGGATATCGAAGAAATCGTTCCAGTCAAGCATATAGCCGATGAGGGAGAAGGCCTGGAACAGGTTGCAGCCGAACATGTCCATGATTTCCCAGATGATGCAGGCCAGCGCGATGAAGCCCACGCTGAGAATGGAGATGATCACGATGATGACGATGGATACCGTGTCGGACTTGCCCTTGAAGAGGCGGTAGCCGAACATGGCGGCCAGGGGCACCAGCGCGAACAGGAAGGCGGAGATGGTGTCGCTCAGCAACAGCAGCAGGATTGTGGGGATCGTGCCTACCAGCGCGCCCAGCAGGGCGCCCAGGGTGCCGGTGAGGTAGCTGCCGTTCTGCTGGTTTTCCGCCGCGGCGTCCTTGGCGTCAACAACCTTCTGCTGCACGCAGGAGGCGTGAACGGGCTGGAACACGTCGATCAGGCACAGGCTCTCGGGCGACGCGCCCTGGCACACGGCGCAGGTGCAGGCCGGGCCGACCCCGTTTTGGGCCAATGCCTGGCAGATCGCCTCGGCATAGACGCGGAACTGCTCCGCAAGATTGCTCTTCTCGTCAAAGCGGAGGTTAAAGAGCAGGCTGTTGCCCTGGTTGACCACGCCGCCGAAGACCTTGCCCAGCTGGGCCTTCAGCGCGGTCTTCAGCGTCTTGTTCAGGACGGTGTTCTTCTTGTCCACCCGCACGGCGAAGCCGAGCTGGAAAAGGGAATACTGGAGGCCGCGTACCGTGACCGCGTAGCCGCGCCAGGTGCCGCAGCAAGCCGCCCCAACGGTCTCAAAGCCAAGGGGGGCAAGAACAGGAAACAGGGTCTGGGGAGTTACCATGTTATCGCATCCTCTCTGTGTTTTAGGTAAGCATTTGCAAGCTCATCATAACACATTCCTTCCAATTTGAAAAGCACTTTGCAAAAGAAAAGCGGGGGAGAAAGAAGTTGACAAGGGTGGCAAATAAGAATATGATGAGCTGAACGACAGAAGAAATGAGGGCGTAATCATGAAAAAAGTTCTTGCGAGCATCCTGCTTCTTCTTTGGATCCTGCCGCTGTGCGCCTGCGGCGCCGCAGGGCAGGAGACTGCTGCCCCCGCCGAGACCCAGGATCCCGGCCCGGAGCCGGAGGTGGTGACGGAAGTCGTCCTGAAGAACGATAATTTGCCGGAGGACTATCAGCTTACGGAATATGCCGCCTGCACCAATACCAATACGGAGGCGCAAACCTATCTGGACACCGGCATCAGCCCTACCAACACCACCCGCTTTGTTTTTGACTTCCAGTGCACCTCCGGCTTCCAGGTGAAGGACACCTGGTTCTTCGGCTGCTTCGACCGGGATCAGCACATGTTTATGGAAGTGGGCTATCATATGAGCCAGGGGAACCCGGCGAATTTCTATACTGTCACCGGGATCCAGTATTCCCAGTCGGAGGATTCCGCCGCGCGGACAGTGGCCTACCTGCACCCGGGGAACTATGTCTATCCGGATGTTCGCCACGGGGTGGTGCTCCACGCATTCGACGAGCCCTGCCCCCAGCATCTCTTTATTTTCTCCCGCCAGCACATGGACATGGAAATCGCCGGGACCCATGACGCGCCCGGGAGCTATGACCTGCGGGTTTTCGGCTGCCGGATCTGGCAGGATGACGCCGTGGTGCGGGACTATATGCCCTGCTACTGCCTCAGCACCGGTCGGGCGGGCATGTATGACCTGACGGAAGGCAGAATGTACTACAGCGAGGGCAGCGGCGAGGTGGAAAAGGGGCCGGATCTGCTGCCGCCCACCACGGTAACGGCGGTGAACGGCCAGCTGCAGGAGAAGGTGCAGCCGCCCGTCCTGGAGGGCTTCCGGTTCATGGGCTATTACACGGGCTTCCAGGGCACCGGGGAGAAATGCATCGATGCTGACGGAACGCCCTGCGGCAGCGTGGGCACCGAGGAAGGCCTTGTGCTGTACGCCTACTGGATGCGGGACGAGAGCTATTTTGACCAGTATTGATCGAAGAAAAAAAGGAAAGCAAAGGGCGAGCGCCATCGGAATTTGATTCCGATGGCGCTCGCCGCTGTGTTTTCGGCGAATCGCCGCAGGTGATCTGGGGCATCGCAGCCCGGCCTGCCGGGCAAATTCCGAAGCCTTTCACCACGATCGATCGATCCTCTCGCTGTCACAACCCGGCTCGGGTCAAGGCAACGACGGTCTCAACTGGATTTTGATTGTACTACCTCAACTGTCGAATATTTTGCGACAGATAAATGTTCAAGTTTTTCCTTCACATCAATCCAGACCGAATGCCTTTTCAACCAGTTCCAATGTTTGCAGTATGGTTCGGCTCTCATCCCTGATAATCACATGAAACCCTGAGTGTAAGTAGTGTTCATAGTTTTCCTGTGAATTGATCAGCATGAGCCCTTTCCGATAATTCTCCATTGCCTTCTCAGGATCGGGTTCATCCATAATCAACTGATATAAGAACTGCTTCTCGCGATCTGGTCTTTCAAAGAAGCGCCTCACAGATATTTGAGGATCCGCCAGCATGACCAGTACATGATTTGAGGGAGTTATCCTTTTCAATGTCTCTATTGAAATATTGGTATCTACAAACACAGGCTTTCTCTGCTCCTTGAGCCCGTCAAGGATCCTGAGCTCCAATATCTCACATTCATGAGACACGCCGTCCATCCACGCCTTGTATTCCTCTGGACTTCTCCTGATGAAGTCATGCCAATCCCTTAGATCACGAGTGTATGTCAGAAAAGGGAACTCTGCACTGTCCAACTCTGGCAATAGCTGATCGTGATAGTTTTCTTCACACAGGATGCCATCATATTTCTTTGCAAGCAGTTTTATCATCGTTGATTTGCCTGCATAGGCCGTACCAGTAATAAAATACGCGTTGTCAAATCTCATGTCTTACTCCACATTCTTCGGCTCATACGGTACTGAGATGAAGTCCTTCTTTTGGTGGTACAAGCAGCATACCGTTTCAATTAGCGGCTAATTGAGGAACAGATCGCCAGGGATTTGTCATCTGCATACGAACATACCATATTCTTTGGGCAACTCTATTGTCCCATCACATGAATGCCGCAATAGAATTTCATAGATTCTGTCAGAAGGCAAATCGATGATTGCTTTCAAAGACACAAGGCTTCGGAGATAATCGACCAAATCGTCTATGTTGGTTATATGCAGAGAATCCTCATAGTATTTGGCTTCTACGTTCGTAAATGCCGCCTTAAGTATCTGCTCTCCGTTTTGCATGGTGAAATGATGGTTAGGCCTGAATGATTCACCATCAAGCTTAAACCAGTCTGCAAGAACGTCAGTAAAGTTATGCTCTCCGTAAGTTGCGCAATAAAATATCCCGTCATTCTTAAGAACTCTTCTGACTTCACGGATTCCGCATTCTATCTTTGGAACGTGATATAGAATCGAATTGGCAATGACTACATCAAATGAATCATCCTCAAAGGGGATATCTTGAATATCAGCCAAAGTATATGCTACGTTTTTTCTTTCCCCAATATTTTCTCGTGCTGTTGAAAGCATTCCTTCTGACATATCAGTAAGCATCAGGATCCCGCATCTGGCGATCAAATCATCATGTCCCACCCACATGCTCGCAGTGCCGCAGCCCACTTCCAACGCCTTGGCTCCTTCAGAAATCTCATAGTTAGAAAGAATCCAATTGCCATATCCGTATTTGTTGGTGGAATACATATCATGGAAAGCGATCCTGACATTTAATCCATTCGATGAAGAATATTGTGTTCTAACGGCTTCAACATCATTTGAGCTACCTATCATCATTCTGCATGAATCCTCGCAAGCTTCGCTTTACTGGTCAAATTTCATGTTTCGATTACACGTTACCCTTCGGCTCATAGGGCACTGAGATAAACTCTTTCTTTTGGTGGTACAAGCAGCATACTGTCTCCACATGCTCCGTATACGGGAACATGTCCACCGGCTGGATCTTCTCCGCCCGATAGCCGCCGGCGGTGAGGATTTTCAGATCCCTGGCCAGCGTCTTCGGGTCGCAGGAGACATAGACCACCCGGGCGGGAGCGCAGGTGAGCAGGGAGCGGAGAAAGCGTTCGTCGCTGCCGGCCCGGGGCGGATCCAGAAAGACCACCTCCGGCCTGAGGCCGCTGTGGGCGGTCTGCTCCATGTATTCTCCGGCGTCCCCGGCGGTGAACCAGCAGTTTTTCAGCCCGTTCAGCCGGGCGTTGGTGATGGCGTCGTGCACCGCGTCCCGGTTCAGCTCCACACCGATGACCTGCTTGGCCTTGCCTGACGCGGTGATGCCGATGGTGCCGATGCCGCAATAGGCGTCCAGCACGGTCTCCTTCCCGGTGAGGGCGGCATATTCCACCGCCTTGCGGTAGAGGATCTCGGTCTGCACGGGATTGACCTGATAAAAGGAGCGGGGAGAGATGCGGAAGCGATGCCCGCACAGCTCATCTTCGATATATCCCGGCCCGTAGAGCACCTTTTCCCGGATGCCCAGCACCACAGGGCCGAAGCGATCGTTCAGATTCAGCACGATGCTGGTGATTTCCGGGTGCAGCTCGGTCAACTTCTTCACAAAGGGCTTCTGGAGCTGGAAGATGGGGGACACCGCCACCAGCACCACCAGCAGCTCCCCCGTGGCAAAGCCCCGGCGGATCAGCACATGGCGCAGCCAGCCGGTGCCGCTGCGCTCATCGAAGACCTTGATCTTGAACGCGGGCAGCATTTCCCGGATATCCCGGATCACCGCGTCCGCCGCGGCGTCCTCGATCATGCAGTCGTCCACAGGCACGATGGCGTGGCTTCCCGGCTGGTAGATGCCGGAAATGACGCGGCGCCGCCCGTCCAGGGCGAAGGCGGCGTGGACCTTGTTGCGGTAGCGCTCCGGATGCTCCATGCCGAGGATGGGCTCCACATGGCCAAACTCGCCCAGCAGGGCGATGCAGCGGCCCATCTTCCTCCGGAGCTGTTCGCCATAGGGCAGCTTCTGGAGCTGGCAGCCGCCGCACTTTTTGTAGTAGGGGCAGGGGGGCGTGTAAGCAAGTTCCATATACGGCACCTCCGACCGATCGTTTTTCTTTTTCCATCTTATCACGATTTTTCCTGTTTGCATAGTATGCCGACTGTGATAAAATGGAAATCAAGAGGTGATCGAATGGAGATCCTGTATCAGGATGCGCAGCTTTTGCTTTGCCGGAAGCCCGCCGGGGCCCTGTCTACCGACGAGCCGGGCGGCGTGCCGGAGCTTGCCCGCCGGGCGCTGGGCGATGAGCGGGCGGAGATCCGCACCGTCCACCGGCTGGACCGGGTGGTGGGCGGCCTGATGGCGCTGGCCCGCACAGCGGAGGCGGCGTCCGAGCTGTCCCGGCAGATCCGGGACGGGGAATTTGAGAAGGAATACCTGGCGGTTGTCCATGGCGAGACGCCGGAGCAGGGCAGCCTGCGGGATCTGCTTTACCGGGACAAGGCACGGAAGATGACCTTCGTGACCGAGACGCCGGGCAAAGGCGTGCAGGAGGCGCTGCTGGATTACCGGACCCTTGGGCAGGCACGGGGGCTGAGCCTGGTGCGGATCCGGCTGCACACCGGGCGCACCCATCAGATCCGCTGCCAGTTTGCCTCCCACGGCTGGCCTCTGGCCGGCGAGCGGAAGTATGACACCCGGGAGGACCCCTGGCCCCTTGCCCTTTGGTCGGCACGGCTCTGCTTTCGCCACCCTTCCACGGGAGAGACGGTGGACTTTCGGCTGCCGCCGCCGGATGGGGAGCCCTGGTGCTTTTTTGGCGGAGCAGAAGTTTTTGAATAATCTGAAAATAGACAGGTCTCGCCCTTGAAAAGCCCGGAAGGGAAGGGTATAATGACGGCATACTTGATTTACTTCAAATTTTTTGCGTTTTAAGGCGAGGTTTTTCATGGAAGTGTTGAAATACGCCGCCATTGCGGTGGCAGGCTATCTGCTGGGATCGTTCAGCGCGTCGATCGTCCTGTCCAGAACGGCCTGGGGCAGCGACGTGCGGAAGAAGGGCAGCGGCAACGCCGGCGCCACCAATATGGCCCGCGTCTTCGGCCTGGGCGCCGGATTCCTGACCCTTGGCTGCGATATGCTGAAGGCGGTGCTGGCCTGCCTGCTGGGCAGCCTTCTCTTCAAAGATGCCGGGCTCACCGCCGGCGGCATCAGCTACAGCGATATCGGGCTTTCGTTGGGCGGCATCTGCTGCATGATCGGCCACTGCTTTCCCGTGTTTCATGAGTTCAAGGGCGGCAAGGGCATTTCCGTGGGCGCGGCCCTGGGCCTGATGATCGACTGGCGCGTCTTCGTCTGCATCATCGCCACCTTCCTGATCGTTGCGTTTTTGAGCAGGAAGGTATCCCTGGGCTCGGTCTTCGCATCCCTGGGGATCACGGTGTTCTCTGTGGTCTTCGGCGTCGGCACCCCCAAGCTGATCCTGGCCATCTGCGCCATGTGCCTTGCCATCTTCCAGCACCGGGGCAACATCCAGCGCCTGATCCAGGGGACGGAGCCGGATTTCAAGGCCGCCGGCGGCAAGAGAGAAAGAAAATAGGATAAAGGCAGCCTGCAAACGAAAGGGCCGGGAGGGAACAAGTCCCTCCCGGCCCTTTCGTTATCCCTCACACAGCAGCTGCAGAAGCTGCTCCGTCTCCAGCCCCAGAAAATAGCGGGAGACGTCCAGCCCCTTGAGGGCCGCCGCCAGAGCTGCCCGCTCCAGGGGCTGGCCCAGAAGATGGGCCGCCAGCTCCTCCGGCTCCCTGACGCTGAAGAAATCCCCCACGAATTGGAGCGCCGCGATCCGCCCATGGGTCAGGCGCAGGCGCGCTTCCACCGTGCCGCAGCCCGGAAAGCGCCGCCGCAGGATCCGCGAGCCGGCGGGGGACGCGCCGTAGTTCCATTCCCAGCTGCGGTAGCGGGTATTGGCCAGCGCCTCGATCCCGGTCAGATCCGCAGGGGAGAAGGAATAGGGCTCCCCGGGGTTCTGCCGCAGAAATTCCCGCAGCAGAGTCTGGCGGAACAGGGGCAGGGTATAGCCCTCCGGCAGATAAGGCCGCAGATTGGTCACCCGGCTGCGCACCGAGGCCAGGCCCTTGGAGCGGATCTTCTCCGGATCCACCCGCAGCGCCTGCTGCACCGCGTCAAGATCGGAGTCGAACAGCAAGGTGCCGTGGTGCTGCACCCGCCCCTGCCGGAGGACCTGGGCGCTGCCGGAAAACTTCTTTCCCTCCACGGTCATGTCGTTGCGGCCGGTCAGCTCCGCGGGAACGCCCAGGCTCTGCAAAACCCGGAGCACCGGCTGGCAAAACCGGCTCATATCCAGGGCGGTGGCGCCATCTGAATCCGTGATGACGGTGTAATTCAGATTCCCCAGGTCGTGGTACACCGCGCCGCCGCCGGAGGGCCGCCGGATCACCTGGATGCCATGCTCCTCCACGAAGGGGCGGTTGATTTCCGCGAGGGCATCCTGATGCTTGCCGATGATCACGGCGCTGCGGTTTTGCCAGAGCAGGAAGTAGCTCCGATCCCGGGGCAGCGCGTCAAACACATACTGCTCCGCCGCCAGATTCCAGGCCGCATCCGTGGTGCTCATGTCGATATACGAAAGCTGCTGCATCCCAAAACGCCCCCTCTGCCTCCGCCGCGGGAGGCCTTTTGATTGTACACCCTTTTCCCAAGGGTGGCAATCCCTTCTCGACCCGGGCGGAACAAGTGCGGGAAAGCAGTTGACCTGCGGGCGTTTTGATGGTACAATACCATGAATTATTGTGTAGACTGGAGAAGCCTATGTGGATCGCGGATGCTTGGCAGGACTTTGAACTGCTGGATTGCTCAAAAGGAGAAAAGCTGGAACGCTGGGGGGATTTCTATCTGGTCCGTCCGGACCCCCAGGCGATTTGGGACACGCCCCGGAAAAACCCCCATTGGAACGACCGGGACGCTCGCTACCGCCGCAGCGAAAGCGGGGGCGGCAGTTGGGACAAGGGCAGCCTCCCCACCGAATGGACGATCCGGTATAAGGAGCTGCGCTTTCATGTCAAGCCCATGAACTTCAAGCACACGGGCCTCTTCCCCGAGCAGGCCGCCAACTGGGACTGGGCCATGGCCAAGATCCGTTCGGCAGGCCGTCCCATCCGGGTGCTGAACCTGTTTGCCTACACCGGCGGGGCCACCGTGGCCTGCGCCAAGGCGGGGGCGGAGGTCTGCCATGTGGACGCGGCCAAGGGCATGGTGGCCTGGGGCAAGGAGAATGCTGTGGCCTCCGGCCTTTCTGACGCGCCCATCCGCTGGATCGTGGATGACTGCGCCAAGTTTGTGGAGCGGGAGATCCGCCGGGGCAAGCGCTATGACGCCATCATCATGGATCCGCCCTCCTACGGCCGGGGCCCGGGGGGCGAGGTGTGGAAGCTGGAGCAGAACCTGTGGCCCTTTGTGTCGCTCTGCGCCGGGGTGCTTTCGGACGATCCGCTCTTCGTGCTCATCAATTCCTACACCACGGGGCTTTCCCCTTCGGTGCTCAGCTATGTGACCGAGAGCATCTTTACCAAGAAATTCGGCGGCCGCTCCGAAAGCCGGGAGCTGGCCCTGCCCGTGACCGACAGCGGCCTCTATCTGCCCTGCGGGGCGACGTGCCGCTGGGAAAGCTGACTTCCGCAAGGCGGTCAGCCTGTTCCGCTGCCCTTTTGGGCGCGTAGGGGCGGCTATTAGCCGCCCGCATGGCTGCGCTATCTTCGGGCGGCTGACAGCCGCCCCTACAACCGTTTGTAAGGACTAAGATATGGAAGAACCGATCATCCGTTTTGAAAACGTGCATTTTACCTATCCCGAGGGAGAGCGGGAGATCCTCTGCGGCGTGGATCTCGCCATTCGGGAGGGGAGCTTTGTGGCGGTGCTGGGGCATAACGGCTCCGGCAAGTCCACCCTGGCCAAGCATATGAACGCCATCCTGACCCCCACGGAGGGCAAGGTCTGGGTGGCGGGGCTGGACACCTCTGACGAGGAAAAGCTGCTGGACGTGCGGCGCACCGTGGGCATGGTGTTCCAGAATCCGGACAACCAGATCGTCGCCAACGTGGTGGAGGACGACGTGGCCTTCGCGCCGGAGAATCTGGGCGTTCCGCCTCAGGAGATCCGAGAGCGGGTGGACGCGGCGCTGCGGCAGGTGGGCATGTATGAATTCCGCCTGCACGCGCCCCATCTCCTCTCCGGCGGGCAGAAGCAGCGGGTAGCCATCGCGGGCGTCATCGCCATGCGCCCCCGGGTGCTGGTGCTGGACGAGCCCACCGCCATGCTGGACCCCCAGGGCCGGCAGGAGGTCATCCGCACCGTCACGGCCCTCTGCCGGGAGCAGGGGATGACCGTGGTGCTCATCACCCACCACATGGAGGAGTGCGTCGGGGCCGACCGGCTGGTGGTCATGTCCAACGGCCGCATCGTTGCCGACGGCAGCCCCCTGGAGGTCTTTTCCCAGGTGGAGCTGATGGAGCGGGAGGGCCTGGACGTGCCGGAGACCACCCGCGTGCTCCACGAGCTGGGGCTGAAGCCTGACGCCCTGGAGGCGGACGCCTGCGCCGCGCGTATCGCCGCCATCCTGAAAGCCTGAATCTTCCGAAGCATTGGAGATAGAATATGTCTGAAATCCGTGTGGAGGCCCTGACGCATACCTACAGCGCAGGGACCCCCTTTCAGAAAACCGCCATTGACAACGTGAGCCTGACCATTCCGGCGGGCCAGTTTGTGGGCCTGTTGGGGCATACCGGCTCCGGCAAGTCCACCTTCATCCAGCATCTGAACGCCCTGCTGACTCCCACAAGCGGCAAGGTGCTGCTGGACGGGGAGGATATCAACCGGGACAAGAAAAGCCGCAAGGCCGTCAAAAGCAAGGTGGGCCTGGTGTTCCAGTACCCGGAGTACCAGCTTTTCGAGGAGACGGTCGCCGCCGATATCGCCTTCGGCCCCAAGAATATGGGCCTGGGGAAGGAGGAGATCCAGCAGCGCGTCCGGGAGGCTGCGGGCTTCGTGGGCATCGAGGAGGCGCTGCTGGAGCGCTCGCCCCTGGAGCTCTCCGGCGGGCAGAAGCGCCGCATCGCCATTGCGGGCGTCATCGCCATGCGCCCCCAGGTGCTGGTGCTGGACGAGCCCACCGCCGGGCTTGACCCGGCCGGCTGCCGCCAGATCATGGACAACATCTGCCGCTACCGGCAGGAGACTGGCGCCACGGTGATCATCGTCAGCCACAATATGGATGACGCCGCCCGCCTGACCGAGCGGCTGATCGTCTTCGACCACGGCCGTGTGGCCATGGACGGCACGCCCGAGCAGGTGTTCTCCGCGCCGGAGGAGCTGGTGAAGATCGGCCTTGCCGTGCCCCAGGCCACGCGCCTGGCCATGGCCCTGCGAGAGCGGGGCGTGCCTCTGGAGGGCGCGGTGTATACCCACAGCCAGCTGATGGCTGCCCTGAAGGGGGTGGGCGTATGCTGAAGGATATCACCCTGGGCCAGTTTTTCCCCGGCGATACCATCGCCCACCGGCTGGATCCCCGCACCAAGATCCTGCTGCTGATCCTGTATATCGTGGCGCTGTTTGAGGCGGGCGGCTGGGTCGGCAACGGCGTGATGGTGGTGCTCACGGTGCTGGGGATGATCGTCTCCCACATCAAGCCGAAGAACATCTTCAAGGGCCTCAAGCCCATGCTGTTCCTGATCGTGCTGACCGCCGCGCTGAACCTGTTTTACACCGCCGGCACGCCCATCCGCGAGGGCTGGCCCATTACCTGGGAGGGCCTGGACCGGGCGGGAAAGATGATCCTGCGGATCCTGCTGCTCATCACGGGCACCTTCCTGCTGACCTACACCACCAGCCCCATGGCCCTCACCGACGGGATGGAGCGGCTGCTGAACCCGCTGAAAAAGATCGGCCTGCCGGTGCATGAGATGACCATGATGATGTCCATGGCGCTGCGCTTTATCCCCACGCTGATCGAGGAGACGGACAAGATCATGTCCGCCCAGAAGGCGCGCGGCGCGGATTTTGAGACGGGCAGCCTGCTCCGCCGGGCCAAGGCGCTGATCCCCATTCTGGTGCCGCTGTTTGTCTCGTCCTTCCGCCGGGCGGATGAGCTGGCGGTGGCCATGGAGAGCCGCTGCTATCATGGCGGCGGGGGACGCACCCGCATGAAGCAGCTTCGTTTCGCCCTGCGGGACCTGCTGGCCCTGCTGTTTGGCGCGGCGGTGCTGGCCGGGATCATTGTGTTGAGGCATTTTGGCTTATGAGAAACATTGCCTTGCGCCTGATGTATGACGGCAGCGCCTACCACGGCTGGCAGGTGCAGAAAAACGACGTGACCGTGGCGGAGACCCTGGAGACGGCTCTCACCAAAATCTGCGGCCACCCGGTGAAGACCGTGGGCTGCGGGCGGACGGACGCGGGAGTGCACGCCCTGCGCTATTGCGCCAATTTCCGCACCGACTGCCGCATCCCCATCGACCGCTTTCCTCTGGCGGTGAATTCCCGGCTGCCCGGGGATATCGCCGTGTCGGACGCGGTGGAGGCGGAGGAGAGCTTCAACGCCATCGGCTCCTGCATCAAAAAAGAATACATTTACCGGATCTGGAACAGCCCCATTCCCGATCCCTTCCTGGAGAAGCGGGCCTGCTTTTACCCCCAGCGGCTGGACCTGGAGCTGATGCAGGCGGCGGCCCGGGCCTTTGAGGGCACCCATGATTTCCGGGCGGTGCGCAGCGTTGGTACCGAGACGAAGACCACCGTCCGCACGGTGCACTGGTGCCGGGCGGAAAAGGAGGGGGACCTGATCACGGTTTCCATCTGCGCGGACGGGTTTTTGTACAACATGTGCCGGGCCATGGTGGGCACCATGGTCTACGCCTCCTATGGGAAGCTTCTGCCCGAAGAGATCCCCGCCCTGCTGGAGAAGGGGGATCGGCGCCTCACCGGGCCGACCATGCCGCCCCAGGGCTTGTACCTCAATCGCATCTGGTACGACGGACCGGTGGGAGACATGATGGCGAAATGAAGCCTTGCGGCCTTCAAGCGCCGGATTCTTCCAGACGATCTTCAGAATTCTTGGGTTTATTTATTCATATTTGCATGTTATAATCGATGTCGGATAATCGGAAGCGAAACGGAAACGATACAAAGGAAGAGTAGCTATGATACGACTGATTTTGGATATTGTTCTGCTGGTAATCGTGGCGCTGAGCACCTGGACGGGGTACCGCAAGGGCCTGATCAGCGGCATTGCCGGCATCCTGGCGGTGGTGGTCGCCCTCTTCGGCGGCAGCCTTCTCTCCTCTGCCTACTCCCACGAGGTGGTTCCCGTGCTGGAGCCTTTTGTGGACGGCTATATCGACTCCCAGAATATCCGGGACGAGGTGCTGGATACAATGGGGTACGGGAACACCGACCTGTCGCTGGAGGATGTGCTGGCCAGGGACAGCTCCCTGCGCTATGATTACGCGGTGGAGTGCATGAAAAAGGTCGGTATCTATCAGGACCGGGCGGAAGAGCTGGCCCGCAAGGCGGTGGATTACGCGGACCGCAACGGCGCCAATATGACGGACGCGGTGGTCACCGTGCTGTGCGACAGCATCAGCTTTGTAGGCGGACTCACCGTTGCCTTCCTGATGATTTTGATCCTGCTGGTGGCCATCGGCAACATCGGCAATCTGTCCTTCCGGCTGCCCAATCTGGAAATGCTGGATGAAATCGGCGGCGCGGTGCTGGGCTTCCTCAAGGGCTTCCTGTATTGCGTGCTGCTGTGCTGGGTGCTGAGCTTCCTGGGCCTGGTCATCGGCAGCGAGACCCTGGGCAGCACCATGCTCGCCCAGTTCTTCCTGCAGATCAGGTTTTTGACCAGCGGCCTGCTGTAATCGAGACAACACGGATGGCCGGCCGGACGCCGGCCATCTTTTCCTTTACCCAATCCTGGCCGATTGCGAAACGAGTTTCGCAATTGACTGTTTACCCCTATCCCCAAAGGAGGAATCTTTATGCAAACGACGCTCTGCACCCGCTGCGGCAAAAACGTGGCGGTGATCTTTATTACCAAGCTGGAAAACGGGCAGGCCAAGAACGAGGGCCTGTGCCTGAAGTGCGCCCGGGAGCTGCACATCAAGCCCGTGGACGATATCATCAACAAAATGGGCATCTCCGACGATGAGCTGGAGGGTCTCTCCGGCGAGATGACCTCCGCCCTGAACGGCGCGGAGGAGCTGCTGAACATGGACGGGCAGGACGGCGGCGAGGACGATGACGGCAAGACCGCCACCTTCCCCTTCCTGAGCCGGCTCTTCGGCGGCCAGGCGCCCCAGAACAACAATCCCGCCCCCCGGGAGGAGCAGCCCAGGCAGAATGGGCAGCCCCAGCAGCCCCGGCAGGCCAAGCACAAGTTCCTGGATAACTACTGCATCGACCTGACCCGGCGTGCCCAGGAGCGAAAGCTGGACGCCATGATCGGCCGGGAGGAGGAGCTGGAGCGGGTGATCCAGATCCTGAACCGCCGCCAGAAGAATAATCCCTGCCTGATCGGCGAGCCCGGCGTGGGCAAGACCGCCATCGCCGAGGGCCTGGCCCAGCGCATCGCCATGGGGAACGTGCCCTACAAGCTGAAGGACAAAAAGGTCTATCTGCTGGACCTGACCGCCCTGGTGGCGGGCACCCAGTTCCGCGGCCAGTTTGAGAGCCGCATGAAGGGCCTCATCGAGGAGATCCGCAAGGAGGGCAACATCATCCTGGTCATCGACGAGGTGCACAACATCGTCGGCGCCGGGGACGCCGAGGGCAGCATGAACGCCGCCAACATCCTCAAGCCCGCCCTCTCCCGGGGTGAGATCCAGGTCATCGGCGCCACCACCTTTACCGAATACCGCAAGCACATCGAAAAGGATTCCGCCCTGGAGCGGCGCTTCCAGCCCGTCACCGTGGCGGAGCCCTCCCTGGAGGACAGCGTGGAGATCCTCAAGGGCATCGCCCATTATTATGAGGACTACCACGGCGTCACCATTTCCGATGAAATGTGCCGCCAGGCCGTGCTGCTCTCCGAGCGGTATATCACCGACCGCTTCCTGCCCGACAAGGCCATCGACCTCATTGACGAGGCCTGCTCGGACGTGAATTTGAAGGACGAGAGCATCAAGCGCCGGATGCTGGCCCAGCGGGATCTGGAGAATGTCCGCTTTGAACGGGACGCCCTGGCCAGCGACAGCAGCGAGAGCGATCCGGAGAAGCTGGATCAGCGCTATGCCCGCATCGCCCAGCTCCGCAGCAAGGAGATGCAGCTGGAGCAGGAGCTGAAGGACTTGGACGCCCAGGGCCGCCCCCAGCTCACGGTGGATAACCTGGCCCGGATCATCGAGCTCTGGACCAAGATCCCCGCCTCCAGCATCAAGGAGGATGAGCTGGAGCGCCTTGCCAATCTGGACGGGCGCCTGAAGGCCCATATCGTGGGCCAGGATCAGGCGGTGGACGCGGTCTGCGCCGCCATCCGCCGCAGCCGGGTGGGCCTGAAGGTCAAGCGCAAGCCGGTGAGCTTCATCTTCGTCGGCCCCACGGGCGTGGGCAAGACGGAGCTGGTCAAGCGCCTGGCCGCCGATATGTTCTCGAGCCCCGAATCCCTCATCCGCCTGGATATGTCCGAGTTTATGGAGAAGTTCTCCGTCTCCCGCATCATCGGCTCGCCCCCGGGCTATGTGGGCTATGACGAGGCAGGCCAGCTCACCGAGAAGATCCGCCGCAAGCCCTATTCCGTGGTGCTTTTCGATGAGATCGAAAAGGCCCACCCGGACGTGATGAACATCCTCCTCCAGATCCTGGACGATGGACGCATCACCGACGCCCAGGGCCGCACGGTGAACTTTGAGAATACCATCATCGTCATGACCACCAACGCCGGCTCCAACACCAAGACCGGCAGCGTGGGCTTCGGCGGCAGCCTCTCGGACATGAGCCGGGAGCGGGCCATGAAGGCCCTGAACGAATTCCTCCGGCCCGAGTTTATCAACCGGGTGGACGAGGTCATCTGCTTCAACCAGCTCACGGAGGAGAACTTCCGCGGCATCGCCGGCCTGATGCTCCAAGAGCTGCGGGACGTGATGGCCGAGCGCGGCCTCTCTCTCGCCTGGGACGAGAGCCTCACGGATTACCTGGTGCGCAAGGGCTATTCCGTGACCTACGGCGCCCGGAATCTGCGCCGCCTCATCCAGAAGGAGATCGAGGACACCATCGCCGCCAAACTCATCGAAAACCGCGGCCAGGGCGTAAAGGAGATCCGCCTGAGCGCCGAAGAGGCCGGCGTCAAAATCGAAACTGCGTAAGGGGGACTTCTCATGCCGAACATTGAGATCATCCTGGGCGATATCACCAAGCAGTCTGTGGACGCCATTGTGAACGCCGCCAACTGCTCCCTGCTGGGCGGCGGCGGGGTGGACGGAGCCATCCACCGGGCCGCAGGGCCGGAGCTGCTGGCGGAGTGCCGCACGCTCCACGGCTGCGAGACCGGCAAAGCCAAGATCACCAAGGGCTACCGCCTGCCCGCCAAGTTCGTCATCCACACCCCCGGCCCCGTCTGGCACGGCGGCGGTCACGGGGAGGCGGCGCTGCTGCGCTCCTGCTACCTCTCCTGCCTGACGCTGGCCTCGGAAAACGGCTGCGAGACGGTAGATTTCCCCTCCATCAGCACCGGCGTCTATCACTTCCCCTTGGAGAAGGCCGCGGACATCGCCATCGGCGCCATCGCGGAATACCTGGCTGCCCACCCGGAGATCCGCCGGGTGCGGATGGTCTGCTTCGATGAGCGCACCAAGGCCTTCTACGACCGGGCGCTGGAGACGCTTGCATGAAGGAGCCGCTGCTCATCAGCGCCTGTCTCCTGGGGGTCAACTGCAAGTACAGCGGCGGGAATAACGCCTTGCCGGATGAACAGCTGGAGGCCCTGGAGGCGCGGTACCGCCTGGTGCCCATCTGCCCGGAGCGGGACGGCGGCCTGCCCACACCCCGAACGCCCAGCGAGCGCCGGGGAGACCAGGTGGTGAACCGGGCGGGGGAGGACGTGACCGAAGCCTTCCGCCGGGGTGCTGCCCGGGCGCTGGAGACGGCCCGTGTCAATCACTGCCACATGGCGCTCCTGAAGGAGCGCAGCCCCTCCTGCGGCAGCGGGAGGATCTATGACGGCAGCTTCACCGGAACGGTGATCCCCGGCAACGGCGTCACGGCAGAGCTGCTGAAAGAAAAGGGCCTCGCCGTTTTCGGCGAGACCGAATTTGCGTTTTGAAAAAGGCATCGGAAAACCGATGCCTTTTTCCCATTTTATTCCGCGGAATAGACCGTCATGGCAACGCCGGTGTCCCGCACCAGAAGATCCCGGGGCAGGCGGCGCAGCCGCAGGGTCACATACACATCTCCTGCAGCGCCGGAGACATTGGCGATCTGCAGCATCCAGACCACCCAGAACCAATCCCGGGGCACCACGATGCTGAGCAGGCCGAAGATCAGCGCCCACAGCACCAGCGGCGCCAGGGCGATGTGCCGGTAGGGACGCTTTGCAAAATAGTCCCCCTCGCTGCCTGCGTAGGCGTACATGCCGGTGAAGCCGAAGCGGAGCTTCTTTGCGCCGTAAGCCTTCATAACAGCGGCGTGAGTCAGTTCATGGAGGACAACATAGACGATCATCCCAAGCAGCAGCACGCCCAGTCGGAGAAAACACGGGCCGAAGTCCAGAGAAAAATCAAACAGCGTTTGGATAGGGACCACAAGATGCCCGATCAGGGCCAGAACCGCCATAGCGCCCACGGCGGCACCGTTTACCAGCAGGGCCGTTCTCTTGTCCTTCTGCAGGTCGATAGACAGCAACTCCCGGTAGCCCTCCGGCAGCGTCTGGGTACAATGCATAAAAACCCCTCCCTCGATTTGTGCAGCACTACTATAGCACAAGAATCGAGGGAGGGCAATCCCTTCCATATCGGCTCAGGCCAGCTTCCCCTGGGCGTCCACATAGATCACGGGCGCCATGCCGGTGATCAGAAGGATCATGTCGTCCTCCGGGGTGTTCTGCCCCGCCCGGGTGTAGACCCGGTGAATCTCCAGCTTGCCGCTGATGTGACCGGATACGGCCGCCGTGGGCATTTGCCAGCGGATGCAGCGGTTCAGCCCCTCGCAGAGGGAGAAGCCGTCCTCCACCGTGCCGAGACGCACCCCGTTGATGCGCACTTCATCGGCGATCTCCACGCCCGGGGCAGAACGCAGCAGCGCGTCTGCCAGCAGCGCGCCATCCCCGTCCGGCGCGCGGAAGCTGAGCCGCAGACTGCGCCGCATGGCAGGCAGCGCGGCGTCTCCCTCCAAAATCTCCTCCGCCGTCGCCCGGGCCAGGGCGGCGTACTGCTCCGTTTGCCGCAGACTGTAGCGGCCCGGCAGCGTTTCGCCTGCCACCGTCACCCGGTATACCGGGCGCAGATGGGCGGCCGCCAGCAAAAGCAGCATCAGTCCCGCCAGCAGCGCGCGCCGAAGGCTTTCCTGTCCCTGCGGCGTCTCGCGTTTCTTCAAAAGACCACCTCCGCGGTTAACATAATCCAAGGCGGCCTCGCCGTCAAGGGCTTCGACAAAAGTAGTGAGAAGCCTGCTTATTCCGCCTCGTCCTCTGCCTCCAGCTCCATGGCGGAGACCTCGTAGGCGGTGCGGGTCTGGGGGCCGTCCTCGGTGAGCTTCCGGTACTCCCGGCTCTGCAGCCGCCCCTCCAGCCGGATGCGCTGGCCCACCGGAAAGAGAGCCGCCTGGCGGGCCAGCGAGCCCCAGCAGATGCAGGGCAGGTAGTCCGAGCGGCCGTAATGCCGGTTGACGGCCAGCATCAGGTCGCAGATCTCCCGGCCCAGAGGGGTCCGGCGCAGCGTGGGCGGCTTGCAGACGGTGCCCCGCAGGCGCGCCCGGTTTTCATCCGGCAAATCGCAGAAGCTCAGATCCCGGACAAATACGGTCAGCACCAGGCGGGGGCCGTTGTCCCGGTGATTGTTGAAGCTCCGCAGCTCTCCCGCGACCCAGAGCCGCTGGCCCGCGGAGATGTCGGCACGCTCCAAAAGCTCCTGTCGGAGCGTCAGGTTCAGCAGATCCTCCGTGCCGGAGAGGCGCTCCACCCGGAGCGGAAGAAGGTAGAAGTCCTGGCCCCGGCTGCTGTGGGAATAGACCGGCCTGCCGGCGGGGGAGCCGCAAAGCCGGATGTCGTTGGTCTCGCAAAAGTGTTCCATGGGCAGATTGTCCCTTTCCAATTCGTGATTCATCCCACTGTATGCGGCCTTGGGACTTGAATATGCGGGCAAAAGAGGGTATAATACTGCCAACCTATGTGTAAAGGAGTCATATTATGGAACTGAAAGAAATCCTGGAAAAATGCGACCACACCCTTCTGCGGGTGGACTGCACCTCGGAAGAGATTCGCAAGCTCTGCGACCAGGCCATCAAATACAACTGCGCCAGCGTTTGCATCCCGCCCTGCCACGTCCCCGGCGCCAAGCGCTATGTGGGCGACCGGCTGAAGATCTGCACCGTCATCGGCTTCCCCAACGGCTATATGAGCACCGCCGCCAAGGCCTTCGAGGCCCGCGACGCCGTTGAAAACGGCGCGGACGAGGTGGATATGGTCATCAACCTCTCCATGGTGAAGGACGGCTGCTGGGACGGTGTGCAGAAGGACATCGCCGCTGTGCGCGAGGCCACCCGCGGCAAGCTCCTGAAGGTCATCATCGAGTGCTGCCTGCTGACCGATGAGGAGAAGGTCCGCCTGTGCCACATCGTGTCCGACTGCGGCTGCGAGTACATCAAGACCTCCACCGGCTTCTCCAAGGGCGGCGCCACCCGGGAGGACGTGGCTCTGCTGCGGGCCAATGTGGCCCCCCAGGTGAAGGTGAAGGCCGCCGGCGGCATCTCCTCCCTGCAGGACGCGGAGGACTTCATCAATCTGGGCGCCGAGCGCCTGGGCACCAGCCGGATCGTGAAGCTGGCCATGGAGCTGGAGAAGGCCGAGGGCGCGCCGGACGAGAAGTATTAAAAGGGGAACCGTATCGATGAAAAGAGCAGAGCTGACGAGAATCCTTGCGTTTCTTTGCGCCATCCTGCTCTTGACCGGATGCGGAGCAACCGCGCCTTCTGATGCGAAGGAGAGCGAAGCGCCTGTCACCGGGCAGGAGGCTGCCGAGCTGGAGCCCGCTGAGCCCTCAAACGCTCCCGCAGAGGAACAGGGGCCCTATTCCGCCGATTATGAGCTTTTGTGGGAGGCGCTGGAGACAGACTATCCCTATCTTGACTATCTCCGCAGCAAGGGCGTGGATGTGGATCGGATCCGCGAGAGCTATGCCGAGCAGGTGCGGCAGGCGCAGGATGCGGATGAATTTGCCGCGATCCTGGGAAGAATGTTCCTGGCAATGCAGAACACCGCGCATCTCTGGGTGGTCTCCCGGGAAGACTTTCCGTATTTTTACAGTGCTTATATGGAATATATAGACCCTTGGCGAGAGACCGTGGAAGCGGCGGCGCACGCCGGATATTACAGCCTCTCGACAGAGTCCGGCAGCCCAGATGGCAACGGCCTGGGTTATCTGCCCCCTGTTAAGGTCACCTGGTATGCCGACTGCAGTACCCTCTGTATCACCGTCAGGACCTTTGCGCATGAAGCCGTTGAACGGGATCGTGATGTGATCTGGCAGGCCATTGCGCAATACCCGGACGCGGAGAACATTGTGTTCGATATTTCCAATAACTCCGGCGGTGACACCGGCTATTGGATGGCAAACATCGTTGCGCCCTTCGGAGAGGATCAGGCGGTCGGCCTGCGCATGTATTACCGGGATTCACCGCGAAATCGGCTTTATGTGGATGCGATCGTCGATGCATTCTTTGCTGAGAGCCTGCCGTTAGAGGAGGTGGAAGCCCCGGCGGCCTGGGCGGAGGAGCTTGGCCTGGACAGCGTGATTGTTGGTGAGTTGCAGATCAAGGGTACTCCCAAGATCCAAAGCAACGCGAAACGCTGGGTCATTGTCAACGGGAATGTTTATTCATCTGCGGAGGCCTTTGTCTGCTTCTGCAAGTCCACCGGCTGGGCTACCGTGATCGGAACACAGACAGCCGGAGACGGCGTGGGCTTCGACCCTGCGCTGCTGTTGCTGCCGAATTCCGGTCTGCTGGTTCGCTTCAGCATCGTTGCCGGGGAGAGTCCGGGAGGCGGTATGAACATCGAAGGAACGGCACCGGATGTGGAGCTGAAGACGGGAAGTATCGGGTATTTCCTGGAATATATCCGGAATGAGCAGAACAAGTGACCTTGTCAGGAGCAGCGTGCATATTCCGGAAAAAATCCGCATAAAATGTGCAGAAAGCTCTTGACAAAGGGTTTGTCGCCTGATATATTATCAGAGCTAAAACAAAGCAGGTACGGCATCCCCGGCCTCACCCGGCGGCAATCAGGCCAGCCGAGGTCAATAGAAGCACTTCCCCGGTTTGGGGAATGACGGTGTTTTTATGCGCGGATGCTGTGCGTCCGCGCTTATTTTTTTCGGAGGTGTTTCCCATCGCAAACGCGGTTCATCAAATCAACGAAGAGATCAATGACAAGGAAGTCCGCCTGATTGGAGATCAGGGCGAGCAGCTGGGGATTATGTCCGCTGCAGAAGCGCTCAGGATCGCGGAAGAGAAAGAGCTGGACCTGGTCAAGATCGCTCCGGGCTCCAATCCTCCCGTCTGCAAGATCATGGATTACGGCAAGTTCCGCTTCGAGCAGACCAAGAAGGAAAAAGAGGCCAAGAAGAATCAGCGCATCGTGGAGGTCAAGGAAATCCGGATGTCTCCCGGCATTGACACCAACGACTTCAACACCAAGCTGAAAAACGCCCAGAAGTTCCTGTCCGACGGCGACCGGGTGAAGGTCTCCGTGCGTTTTCGCGGCCGCGAGATGGCGCATACCGACATCGGCGCGACGCTGCTGAAGGACTTTGCGGCGCAGTGCGCGGAGGTCGCCAATATGGACAAAGCCCCCAAGCTGGAGGGCCGGAATATGTCCATGTTCCTGTCCCCCAAGCCCGTTACCCCGGCGAAGAAGCCGGCCAAACCCAAAGCGCCCAAGACCGAGACGGTCGAGGGCTAACACACGGAAGGAGAAAATAGTCATGCCCAAACTGAAGACCCACAGCGGTGCCAAGAAGAGATTCAATCTCACCAAGACCGGTAAAGTGAAGCGCGCCCACGCGTTCAAGAGCCATATCCTCACCAAGAAGGACACCAAGCGCTGCCGCCGCCTGCGTTCCGAGGCTTTTGCCGACGAGACCAACGCAGCCACCATCAAGAAAATGATCCCTTACAAATAAGGGCAGACGCGAAATAGGAGGATTTGACAAATGGCAAGAGTTAAAGGCGCAATGATGACCCGCAAGCACAGAAATAAGGTGCTTGGTCTGGCGAAGGGTTACTGGGGCAACAAGTCCCGTCACTATAAGATGGCTCAGGAGCAGATGATGAAGTCCGGCCGCTATGCTTACGTTGGCCGCAAGCAGAAGAAGAGAGACTTCCGTCAGCTCTGGATTACCCGTATCAGCGCAGGCTGCAAGATGAACGGCCTGAACTACTCCAAGTTCATGCACGGTCTGAAGCTGGCCGGCATCGAGATGAACCGCAAGATGCTCTCCGAGACTGCGATCCACGATCCCGCCGCTTTCACCGCTCTGTGCGACTTGGCCAAGAACGCCGCCAAGTAAGTGTGTGCTTCGGCAAACAGAATATGGCTGAAACCCGCTGCCCTCTCGGGCGGCGGGTTTTCCATTTCAAAAAGCAGCTCCATTTTTTCCTTCTTGCGCAGGGGAATAGAATGGGTGTACAATACGCCCATGGAGAACAAGACGACGAAAAAACGCGGCCTTGCCGCTATAGGGAGGCTGTGTCCGGTTCGGCATGTGCTGCTGGCGCTGAGCGCCCTCATCATCACGCTGCACCTGGCAACAAGGGGGAACTATGCCCTGAACCGCAGCCTGTCCCGGAGCTTCGTGCGCCCGGTGCACCGCTTCCTCGCCCGGGTGACCAATGTGCTGCCCTTTTCCCTGGCGGAGCTTTTCTACGCGGTGGTGATCCTGGGCGGACTGGTTTACATAATTTTCAGAATTGTCCGCATGATCCGGCGCAAAGAGTGGGCAAAACAGGTTTACATAATTCTCGTGTCCCTGCTGACTGCAGCTTCGGTATTTTATGGGGGCTTCTGCCTGCTGTGGGGCGTGTTCTATTACGGGGACGATTTTATGGCCCAGAGCGGACTGGCCCATGAAAAGATTTCCGTGGAGCAGCTGCGGGTGGTGACGGCCTATTTTGCCGACCTCGCAAACGAGTACGCACCCCAGGTGGCCCGGGACGAGGAGGGCGTCTGCGATCTGGACCGGGGGGCGATCCTGAACCGCTCACCGGAGCTATACACGGAGCTGGAGCAGGACTTTCCCTGCCTGGAGGGACCGGAGGTTCGGGCCAAGGGCGTGCTCTGCTCCCGGGTCATGAGTTATATTGATTTCACCGGCTTTTTCTTCCCCTTTACCGGGGAGGCCAACGTGAACATGGACTTTCCCACCAGCCTGTTCCCGGCCACGGTGGCCCATGAGCTGGCCCACCAGCGGGGGGTGGCCAAGGAGCAGGAGGCCAATTTCGTGGCGGTGCTGGCCTGCCTGCAGTACGGCGACCCGCAGTTTGTCTATTCGGCGGCGCTGATGGCCTATACTTACCTGGGCAACGCCCTCCACAATGCGGACTACGCCGCCTGGGAAGAGATCTACAGCGGCCTGAGCGAGCCGGTGCGCCGGGACTTTGCCGCGAACCGCGCCTACTGGCAGCAGTTTGAAACGCCGGTGCAGCAGGTGTCCAACACGGTGTACGAGGGCTTTTTGCAGAGCTATGATCAGGAGTTGGGGCTGAAGAGCTACGGCGCCTGTGTGGATCTGCTGGTGAATTACTATTACCAAACAGCCTGTGAAACCGCGGGGAGATAAGCTCCAATCACAAAATAAAGCGCATTTTCCCGGGAAGGAGAACTGACGCCATGAAGGATTTTACCCATTTTAACGAGCAGGGCCGGGCCAAAATGGTAGACGTGGGCGAGAAGCCTGTCACCACCCGGACGGCAATTGCCGCAGGCCGGGTGCTGGTGAATCGGGAGACCTTTACCCTGATCCGCAGCGGCGGCATGAAGAAGGGGGACGTGCTGACCGTAGCCCAGGTGGCCGGGATCATGGGCGCCAAGCGCACGCCGGAGCTGATCCCCATGTGCCATCCGGTGCCCGTCAGCGGCATCGACCTGCGCCTCTGGCTGGACGAGAAGCGACAGAGCGTGGAGATCCAGGCCACCGTGTCCTGCGACGGGCGCACCGGCGTGGAGATGGAGGCGCTCACCGCCGTGAGCACGGCGGCGCTGACGGTATACGATATGTGCAAGGCTGTGCAGAAGGATATGGTCATCGAGGACATCCGCCTGCTGGAGAAGACCGGTGGAGTCCACGGGGACTATCAAAGAGGGGAAGAAGTCCATGAATAAACAGGAAATCACCGCTCTGTTAGAGGGCGTTGCCGCCGGGACCACCAGGGTGGAGGAGGCGGTGCTGAAGTTGAAGACCGCTCCCATCCGGGAGATCGGAGAATACGCCAAGGTGGATCTGCACCGGGGCTTGCGCCAGGGCGTGCCGGAGGTGATTTACGGCGCCGGGAAAACGCCGGAGCATATTCTGGGCATCGCCCGCGCCATGCGGGAGGCAGGGCAGGAGACGGTGCTGGTCACCCGGATGACGGCGGAGGCCGCCGCGCTGGTGGGGGCAGAGCTGCCCCTGCGCTATGACCCCCTGTCCAAGACCGGCATCGTGGGCGTGCTGCCGGAGCCCACGGGGAAGGGAACTGTGGTGGTCGCCACCGGCGGCACCAGCGATATGCCCGTGGCGGAGGAGGCCGCCGTCACCGCAGAGGCCCTGGGCAACCGGGTGGTGCGGCTGTACGATGTGGGCGTCTCCGGCATTCACAGGCTGCTGAGTCATATGGAGGAGATCATGAGCGCCCGGGTCATCGTGGCCGTGGCCGGGATGGAGGGGGCGCTGCCTTCTGTCATCGGGGGCCTGGCCGATTGCCCGGTGATTGCCGTGCCCACCAGCGTGGGCTACGGCGCCTCTCTGGGCGGGATCGCGGCACTCCTGAGCATGCTCAATTCCTGCGCCAGCGGCGTCTCGGTGGTCAATATCGACAACGGCTTCGGCGCGGGCTATATGGCCAGCATGATCAATCATTTGGATTGAGTTTGCGCTTCAGGAGAGGGGAGAGACGTCATTGCGAACCAGTGACCGAAGTCACTGGTGTGGCAATCCGTTCCCCAAGGAATCAGTTGAGCTGACAGAATGATGACGTTACAAGACTTTTTTGCCCTGCACCCCAAGGCCGCGCTGGCCTTCTCCGGAGGTGTGGATTCGGCCTATCTGCTATACGCGGGCCTTGCCGCCGGGTGCGACCTGCGGCCCTACTACGTCAAGACCCAGTTCCAGCCCCGGTTTGAATTGGAGGACGCCCTGCGCCTCTGCCGGGAACTGGGAGCGGAGCCCCATGTCCTGCGGGCGGACGCTCTGTGCAGTCCCGAGGTGGCACGCAACGGCCCGGATCGCTGCTACCACTGCAAAAGAAATATTATGGCAAGCATTTTGGCTGCCGCCGCCCGGGACGGATACCCGGTGCTGCTGGACGGCACCAACGCTTCCGACGAGGCGGAGGACCGGCCCGGTATGCGGGCGCTGCGGGAGCTGAAGATCCTCTCGCCCCTGCGGCTTTGCGGGCTTACGAAGCCTGAAATCCGCCGCCTTTCCCGGGAGGCGGGACTGTTCACCTGGTCGAAGCCCGCCTACGCCTGCCTGGCTACCCGGGTAAAGACCGGGGAGACCATTACAGAGGAGCGGCTGCAGGCCATTGAAGAGAGCGAGGAGTATCTCTTCTCCCTGGGCTTTACGGATTTTCGGGTCCGTACCGAGGGAAAAGCCGCGCTGCTGCAGGTTCCGGCAGAGCAGCTTGCCCGCGCGGGGGAGCTGCTGCCCCAAATCCGGGAGCGGCTGGCGCTGCATTTTGATTCGGTCACCCTTGACCCAAAGGGGAGGAGAACAGGCTTATGAGAACCTTGTATATCGACTGCGCCATGGGCGCGGCGGGGGATATGCTGCTGGCGGCCCTGCTGGAGCTGCACCCGGATCGGGAGGACTTTCTGGCAAGGCTGAACGGCGCGCTGCCCGATGGCGTCACCGTATCGGCGGCGCCGGATGAAAAGCGGGGTATCTGCGGGACCCACGTCCATGTGGACATCCACGGGGAGGAAGAGGGCGAGGAGCATCGTCACCACCACCCCCACACCGCCGTGGCGGAGATCCTGGAGCGGATCGGGGCGCTGAACGGGCCGGAGCAGGTGAAGGAGAATGCCGCCGCCGTCTACCGCCGCATCGCGGAGGCGGAGAGCGCCGTCCACGGGAAACCGGTGGAGAACATTCATCTCCACGAGGTGGGATCCTTGGACGCCTTGGCGGATGTGCTGGGCGTGTGCTGGCTGCTGGAGGAGCTTGCGCCGGAAAAGATCGTCTGCGCGCCCATCGCGGTGGGCAGCGGAACCGTCAGGTGCGCCCACGGGATCCTGCCCGTGCCCGCCCCGGCCACCGAGCGGCTGCTGCGGGGCCTGCCCATCTGGGCGGGAGTGGAAAAAGGGGAGCTCTGCACCCCCACGGGCGCGGCGCTGCTGGCACATTTTGTGCGGGAATTCGGCCCCTTGCCTGCCATGACCCTGGAAAAAAGCGGCATCGGCACCGGGCATAAGAACTTTGAAACGCCCAATGTGCTGCGGGTTCTGCTGGGGGAGACTGCCGGGGAACAGGAGACGGTCCTGGAGCTGAAGTGCAATCTGGACGATATGAGCGGCGAAGAGCTGGGCTTTGCCCTGGAGCGGCTCTTCGAGGCCGGCGCTCTGGACGCCTTCACCACTCCCATCGGCATGAAGAAAAATCGACCTGCAGTTATGTTAACAGTTTTATGTAAACCTGAAAAACGGGAAGCAATCCTCCGCTACCTGTTTCGCCACACCACGACCCTGGGGGTGAGAGAGTCTCTGTGCCCCCGTTACACCCTGCGCCGGAGCTTTCGCACGGTGGAGACCGAGGAGGGGCCGGTTCGGGTGAAAATTGCCGAGGGTTATGGCGTCCGCCGAGAAAAGCCGGAGTATGAGGACCTGGCCCGGGTCGCCCGGGCGCGGGGGATCTCGCTCCGGGAGGCCGCGGCGCTGCTGGAGGAGAAGGCGTGATCGGGGATCGTGTCACGGTGGTGATGGATCGCCCGCTTGGAAGTGCGCACCCACGCTATCCCGATCTGATTTACCCTGTAAACTATGGTTATGTGCCGGGCGTTCTCGCCCCGGATGGGGAGGAGCAGGATGCCTATGTGCTGGGCGTTGACCGGCCGCTTACGCAGTTCACCGGCGTCGTGATCGCGGTGATCCACCGCATGGACGATGTGGAGGACAAGTGGGTCGTCGCCCCGGAGGGCTGGCGCTTCACCCGAGAGGAGATTGCCGCCGCGGTGCATTTCCAGGAGCAGTGTTTTCAGACAGAGATCGAGATGGGAGAGGAATAAAAGCAAGGACGCGCTGCAAAATGCGAAGCCATGTCATTCCGAACCAGTGACCGACGTCACTGGTGTGGGAATCCGTATCTTTACGCAAAGGAAGCGGATTGCCACGCCAGTGTGAGCACTGGCTCGCAATGACAGCGCATTTTGCAGCGCGCCCTTATTTGAAAACGATTGGTTTACATAACTGTAAACCACTTATCGGTTTACAGTATCTACAAAACGCAGGAAGGCGGCCTTGCCGGAATCGTTCCGCTTGTACACGCCGGCGTCGCACAGCACCTGCAGGAACACCGCGCCGACCTCCTGCTCCAGGATGCTCTGGGCGTTCTCCTCGGTGAAGGTATGGCGGGTCTTCAGCTCCTCGGCCCAATCGGCGTGGGCGGCGGTCAGGGGATTCTGCCGCAGATCTTCGCCGGCCAGGATCGCGCGGCGCAGCTCCTCCAGCTCGGTTTTCAGGCGGCTGGGCAGCACGGCCAGACCCATGACCTCGATCAGGCCGATGTTCTCCTTCTTGATGTGGTGCAGGTTCTGGTGGGGATGGTACAGGCCCAGGGGATACTCCTCGGTGGTCAGGTTGTTGCGGAGCACCAGGTCGATCTGGTAGTTCTCGCCCCGCCGCCGGACGATGGGGGTGATGGTGTTGTGGGGGACGCCTTCGGTCTCCGCAAAGATCATGGCGTCCTCGTCGGTGTAGCCGCGCCAGCAGCCCAGGATCTTGTCTGCCAGCTCCGCCAGACGGAAGCGGTCCGGCCCGGTGAGGCGGATGACGGACATGGGCCATTTGACGATGCCCGCGTCCACGTCGTCGAAGCCTTCAAAGTGCAGCGCCGTCTCCACCGGGGCCTTGGCCATGGCGAATTCATAGTGCCCGCCCTGGAAGTGGTCATGGCTCAGGATGGAGCCGCCCACGATGGGCAGGTCCGCGTTGGAGCCCACAAAGTAGTGGGGCACCTGGGTGACGAAATCGAACAGCTTCAGGAAGGCGGCCTTGTCGATCTTCATGGGGGTGTGCTGGGCATTGAAGACGATGCAATGCTCGTTGTAGTACACATAGGGGGAATACTGCCAGTACCAGGGGGAGCCGTTGATGGTGAGGGGGATGATCCGGTGGTTCTGCCGGGCCGGGTGGTTCATGCGCCCGGCGTAGCCCTCGTTCTCCGCGCAGAGCTGGCACTTGGGGTAGCCGGACTGGGGCGCGAGCCGCGCCGCGGCGATGGCCCGGGGGTCCTTCTCCGGCTTGGAGAGGTTGATGGTGATGTCAAGGGGGCCGTATTCGCAGTCATAGACCCACTTGCGGTCCTTTTGGATCCGGTCCCGGCGGATGTAGTTGGAGTCGCAGCTGAATTCGTAGTACCAGTTGGTAGCGGCCTCCGGAAACTGGGCGAAGAGGGCGTTGAAGATGGCCCGCACCTCGTGGGGCGGGGGCAGAATGGCGCCCATCAGCTTGGTGTCAAAGAGATCCCGGGCGGTGATATTGTCCTCCACAAGGCCGCGGCGCACCGCGTCGTCGGTGAGCTTCTCCAGAATCTCGGGCAGCTCCGCCGCTACCGGCTCGCCCTCGGCCTCGTCCAGCCCCATGACCTCCAGCAGGCGGTTGTAAGCCCAGATCTCGTCCCCCTCCTGGATGAGGCCACGCTCCAGCGCATAGGCTACCAGCGCGTCAAGATATCCTTTCATGCCTGTACCTCCTCCAGCAGGATACCGCCCTCCGGGCGGATGGAAAGGACCTGGCAGCTTCCCTCACCCAGCACGGCTTCCATGCCGGCCTTGAAGGAATCCAGCAGCTGAAGCGGCACGAAGGCCTGGATGGTGCCGGCAAAGCCGCCGCCGTGGACGCGAACGGCGCCCTGCCCGTTCAGCAGGCGGGCGGCCAGGGCCAGGCTCAGCGCCAGCTCCTGGTGCCGGGTGCTCCCGATGGGAACCACGTTCTGCAGATACAGCCAGGAGGAGCGGCCGGATTCGTTTACGACCTCCAGGAAGCGGGCGAAGTCGCCCTGCTGCAGCGCCTCCACCTCCTGCCCGACCCGGCGGTTTTCGTCAAAAATATGCATGGCCCGCAGGGCGGCACGGTCGCCGGCGGCAGCGCGAACCTCGGGCAGACGGGCGTAGAACGCCGCCTCGTCCACCTGGCGCAGGTGGCTCTTGCCGAAGACGCGGCTGACCTCCGCCATTTCCCGGGGAATGGCGGCATATTCATCGGTGAGATCGGCGTGATCCGCGCCGGAATTCACGATGCAGAGGGCGTGCCCGCAGGCGGCAAAGTCAAATTTCAGCGGCTCCACCACCGGGTTCCGGACGTCGGCGAAATCGATGGTCACGATGCCGCCTACGGAGGAGGCCATCTGATCCATCAGGCCGCAGGGCTTGCCGAAGAACACGTTTTCGGCGTACTGCCCGATCTGGGCGATCTGGATGGCGTTCAGGCCGCAGCCGTCCAGGTGATTGATGACGGTGCCCATCAGCACCTCAAAGGCGGCGGAAGAGGAAAGGCCGCTGCCGGGGAGGACCCGGGAGGTGACAAAGGCGTCAAAGCCGGAGACAGAGAAGCCCCGTTGGGCGATCCCCGCGGCCACGCCGCGAATCAGGCTCAGGGTGCTGCCGAATTCCGCCGGGCGAACGTCCAGCTCGTCCAGGGAGACGGTGCAAAGGGGATAGCCCTCGGACTGGACACGGATGACCCGCTCCCCATTGGGGGTCACGGCAGCCAGCGTGTCCACACTGACGGCGCCGGCCAGCACCCGGCCCAGCTGATGGTCGGTGTGATTGCCGCCGATCTCCGTGCGCCCGGGGGCGGAGAAAACAAAGCGCGCTTCGCGGCCAAAGGTCCCGCGAAACTGCTGCTTGAGCGATTCGTACATAACAGATCCTCCAAGAATCTCAAAAATACCGAATAGAAAATACCACAAAACACCGCCCGGGTCAACGGGGAAGCGCGAAAAACAGCGGGGGAATGATTGACCAAAGATCGCTTATCTGATATAATACCTTAAATATAATAGAAGTAAAATGAAAACGGAAAAGCGGGGGATTGCTGTATGAGGAAAAGAGGCGGGTGGCGAGTTCCGCTGCTCTTGCTGGTAGCGGCAGTGGCTTTGGGAACGCTGCTGGCGGTAGAGCTCCATGACCGGGCAGCAACAAAGAAACAGGAGGAACTGATGGAGCAGGCTGCCCCGCTGGAAAAGGAGCGGGACGCACTGGTTACCCAGCGTGACCTGCTGGAGCGGGAGTTCCGGGAGAACACGTCTGTCCCGGCTACCGAGCAACTCATTTTTCTGGAAATGGATCCGCTGATTTATACAGAGGTTTTTCCCCTTCTGCGGGAGCGGGACATCCCCGGCGTTCTGGCGCTTTACCCGGGAAATATGCCCGGAGATCCCGGCTGCCTGAGCCGGGACGCCTTTAACGAGCTGACGGCTGCCGGATGGGAGCTGTGCCTGTACTGTGACGGCACGGAATCCTTCCTCCAATGGGATCGGGAGATGACGGAGCTGCTTGCGCAGGCCGGCATTGCCAAGCCAAAGGCGGTCTATTTCCCGGAGGACGCCTTTCGGATCGCCCTGCAGGAGGATCTGCTCGCCTGTGGGTATACCGTGGCGATCCACCACGGGGAAGACAGGCAGGAGCTGATTGCCGGCGATGCCGACGAGGAGCTGTGGCTCACCGGCGCCCATCCCTGGAACTATGTGGGCGTGCGGGATGAGATCAAGGAAGTGGTGCGCCTGGGCGGGCAGCACTGCTTTACGGTGCGTTTTACCGAAGGCCGGGAGGAGTACAGCTCCAACGGCTTTGTGACCATGCTGGAGTTTATTGACCCCTTCCAGCAGGAGGGAAAGCTGCAGGTGACGGGACTGATGACCGCACGGGACAGGCATGATCCCTCCAAGAACGGCTACAGAGCGGTCTGGGAGGAATGGCAGCGGCAGGATGCGGCGCTGAAAGAGGAAATCCGCCGACTGAATGAGGAGATCCAGAGGATTTATTCCCAATGGGATGGAGAGTAATATGACAGAGTTTACCGTAAAGCTGGCGGATCTGCCGGTACGGATCCGGCCGGTCCATCCGGAAATGGCCAACTTTCTGCGACAATACAGGAGCGATGAGGCTCCGGTCTTCACCCTGGAGATGGACCGCTCGGATCTGGAGCGGGAGCGGGTGATAGACGCGGAGAATCGGGCGGCAGAAGGACTGCCGCCTTTGAAGACCTCCGACCAATATGTGGAGACGCTGGCGCTCTACCGGAAGCTGGCAGAGCGAATGATCGAGTGGGATGTGCTGCTGTTTCACGGCTCGGTCATTGCCGTGGACGGAGAAGCCTATCTCTTCACCGCCAGAAGCGGCACCGGCAAGAGCACCCACACCCGCCTTTGGCGGGAGGCATTCGGGGAGCGGGCCGTGATGATCAACGACGATAAGCCGCTGCTGCGTGTGACGGAGGCGGGGGTCACCGCCTTCGGGACCCCCTGGAACGGCAAGCACCACCTGGGCGGCAATCTTTCCGCGCCGCTGAAGGCGCTGTGCGTGCTGACCCGAGATGAAACCAACCACATCGAAGCCATCAGCGCGGGGGACGCTTTCCCCGTTCTGTTTCAGCAGTGCTATCATCCCCAGGCGCTGGAGCGTATGCCCCGGGTGCTGGAGCTGCTGGAGCGGCTGAGCAGAAAGGTCAGACTCTACCGCCTGGGCTGCAACATGGACCCAGAGGCGGCAACCGTATCCTATCAAGGAATGCAGGAGGAAGAAAGATGA
This sequence comes from uncultured Oscillospiraceae bacterium, assembly GCA_964395795.1. Classification (GTDB taxonomy): domain Bacteria; phylum Bacillota; class Clostridia; order Oscillospirales; family Oscillospiraceae; genus Limivicinus. The sequence continues at coordinate 46,394 of CAYNBS010000002.1, read as the reverse complement.
AACTGAAACCCGGATTTATCACCCACAATGTGGGCAATGAGCAGATGATGGTGGCGGCCGGCCCCGCAGCCAAGGTTTTTCACGGCCTGGTCCGCTCCAATGAGACGGCGGCCTTCATCATCAACTGCCTGAAGAACGAGACCACGGAGGAGGCCATTGTGGACGCCATGCTGGCCCAGTATGAGGCTCCGCGGGAGACTATCGCGCAGGATGTGCACCGGGTGGTGGAGCAGTTGCGGGAGATCGGTGCTCTGGCATGACGAGCTTCGAGGAAGAACTGGAGAAAAACGGCGTCCTTGTCTTCACCAACAAGGGCGTGAGCATGATGCCCCTGCTGCGGCAGGATCGGGATCTGATGGTCATTGAGAAGAAAGGCCCGGGTCGCTGCAAGAAGTATGACGCGGTGCTGTTTAAGCGGGGCAAGCAGTATGTGCTGCACCGGATCCTGAAGGTACGGGAGCAGGACTACTACATTGTCGGCGACAACTGCCGCAAGGGCGAGTATGTGAAGGACGAGCAGATCCTGGGCGTCCTGACCCAAGTGGTGCGGGACGGGAAGACCATTACGTCCGAGGACCCGAGCTATCAGCGCTATGTGCACCTCTGGTGCGACTTCTTTCCCGTGCGCGCAGGGCTGCTGTATGTGCGGGACGGAGTATGGCGTGTGGGCCGGAAGGTGAAAGGTTTACTCAAGCGCCTATGAAAAAGCGACAGACTGCCCTGCGCTGGCTCAGCGCAACGGCGGGGAAAGACAAAAAGTATATCGCGGTGTTAGCCCTGTCCCAGGCGGCGCTGGGCGGCAGTGGGGTGCTTTTCGCGGTGCTGCTGCGGGGCCTGATCGACGCGGCAGTGGCCGGCAATCAGCCGGGCCTGCGGCGCAGCGCAGTGCAGCTGGTGCTGGTGGTGCTGGGTCAGCTGGCGCTCCGGGCACTGAACCGCTTTTTGCGGGAGTATTGCGCCTCCGGGCTGGAAAACCGCTTCAAGAAGCGGCTCTTCAACTGCCTGCTGCGGAAGGACTATGCCTCTGTTACGGCGGTGCATTCCGGCGAGTGGATGAACCGCCTGACCAGCGACACCGCGGTGGTGGCCCGGGCCATGACGGATCTGGCGCCAAACCTTATCGGCATGGTGGTGCGCCTCACCGGCGCCATCATCGCCATCATCGTGCTGGAGCCGCGCTTTGCCGCGATCCTGCTTCCGGGCGGCCTGCTGCTGATCCTGCTGACCTATGCCTTTCGGAAGGTGCTCAAGGCGCTGCATAAGCGGATTCAGGAGACAGACGGCGCCTTGCGGGTCTTCCTGCAGGAGAGGCTTGGGAGCCTGCTGGTGGTGCGCAGCTTCGGGGCCGAGGCGGTATGCGGCGAGCAGGCGGAGGAACGCATGAAGGCCCACCGAGGCGCCCGCATGCGCCGCAATCACATGTCCAACGCCTGCAACCTGGGCTTCGGCCTGATCATTCACGGCGCCTATGTTGGCACTGCCATCTACTGCGCCATCGGCCTGCTGCATAACACCTTGAGCTACGGCACCCTGATGGGCCTGCTGCAGCTGGTGGGGCAGATTCAGTCGCCCTTCGCCAATCTTTCCGGCTTGGTGCCCCAGTATTACGGGATGATCGCCAGCGCCGAGCGTCTGATGGAGGCGGAAGCGTTCCCGGATGACGGGGCGTCTCCCCGCCCGGCAGAAGAAATCCGCCGGTTCTATGGCGGAGCCTTCCGCGCCGTGGGGCTGCGGGATGCCTGCTTTACATATCAGCCCCCCGTCCGGGAGGAGGGGGAGACCCCGATGCCCGTGGTGCTGGAGCATTTGTCCCTGGAGCTGCGAAAGGGCGAGTTCACGGCCTTCACCGGCCACTCCGGCAGCGGCAAGAGCACAGTTCTGAAGCTGCTGATGAGCCTCTACCCGTTGGACAGCGGCGCACGCTATCTGCAAACGGAGGCGGGCGAGGAAAGGCTGGACGCCTCCTGGCGGGGGCTGTTTGCCTATGTGCCCCAGGGGAACCAGCTGCTCAGCGGCACCATCCGGGAGATCGTTGCCTTTGGGGACGCCGCTGCCATGCAGAATGACGACGCCCTTCGCCGCGCGCTGGACATTGCCTGCGCCCGGGAATTTGTGGACGCACTGGAAAAGGGGCTGGACAGCCCGCTGGGCGAAGGAGGCGCCGGCCTCTCCGAGGGGCAGATGCAGCGCATTGCCATTGCCCGGGCGGTCTTCTCCGACCGGCCTATCCTGCTGCTGGACGAGGCGACCAGCTCCCTGGACGCCCAGACGGAGAAGCAGGTGCTGGAAAACCTGCGGGCCATGACCGACAAAACTGTGGTCATCGTCACCCACCGCCCCGCCGCCCTGGAGCTCTGCGACAAGCGCATTGACCTGGCAGGGGAGTAGTTTAGAGATCCGAGCTTTTTCGTTTTGCATAGACGAGAGCCAAAGAAAACGCAGGACCCCCCGGACGCAAAAGCGTCCGGGGGGTCCTGCGTTTGGCTGCGCGTTTAGAGATTGTAATATTTCTCGAACTCTGCCGGGTGGGGGATCTTGCTGAGCTCCAGGCATTCGGCCCGTTTGCGCTTGATGAAGCTCTGCAGCAGCTCCTCCGGGAACACGCCGCCGGCGGTCAGGTAATCGTGATCCTGCTCCAGCGCGTCCAGCGCCTGCTCCAGAGAGGTGGGCAGCTGGTGCAGCTTGGCCTTCTCCTCCTCGGGCAGCTCGAACAGATTGACATCATAGGGACCCCAGCCGTTCAAGTGGGGGTCGATCTGCTTCTGGATGCCGTCCAAACCGGCCATCAGGATGGCGGCGTAGCAGAAATAGGGATTGCAGGTGGCGTCCGGATTGCGCAGCTCAAAGCGGCGCAGCTTGGGGCTCTTGGCATAGGCCGGGATGCGGATCACCGCGCTGCGGTTGGAGGTGGCGTAGCCCACGGTCACCGGCGCCTCGAAGCCCGGCACCAGGCGCTTAAAGGAGTTGGTGGAGGGGTTGGTGATGGCGCAGAGGGAGGCGATATGCTTCAGCAGTCCGCCCATGAACCAGTGGGCCTCCTTGCTCAGATGGGCATAGCCTGCATCGTCGGAGAATACCGGCTCCCCGTCCTTAAGCAGCAGCATATGCACATGCATGCCGCTGCCGGCCTCACCATACACGGGCTTTGGCATCAAGGTGGCGCTCAGGCCGTATTTCCGAGCCATGTTGTGGATGATGTATTTGATATACATGCTGCCGTCCGCCATCTTGACCATCTCGCCCAGCAGCGGCTCGATCTCAAACTGGCCTGCGCCGCCCACTTCCGGATGGTGGTACTTGACGGGAATGCCCGCTTTCTCAATTTCCAGGCACATGTCGCTGCGGCATTCATAGGTGGGATCCAGGGGCTGGGCAATGTGGTAGTTCTTCTGGAAGGGGACGACGCAGCCGGTGCCCTCGGTGGCGCTGTTCCAATGGGCCTGCCGGGTGTCCAGCCGCATGCCGATGGCGTTGGGCTGCACCTGCCAGCCCACCTGGTCGAAGAGGTAGAATTCAAACTCCGGCAGGATCAGCATGGTATCTGCGATGCCGGTGTCCCGCATATACTGGCGGGCGGCCAGCACCACGTTGCGGGGGTACTGCCGCAGGGGGCGATTGTTGGGATAGTCGATGATCATGGCGTTGCCGATCATAGAGAGCGTTTTGATGCTGCTGAAGGGTTCGATCATGGCACTGTCCAGATCCGGGATATAGACCATGTCGCTTTTCTCCACCACCGCATAGCCGTAGTTGGAGGCGTCGAAGCCGATACCGTTGATCATGGTTTCCTCATTGAAGTGGGCGGCGGGGATGGTTACATGGCGGAATTGCCCGTCAATATCCACAACCTTGAAGTCCACCATTTCAATGCCCTGTTCCCGAATCATCTGCATGATGTCTTGCGCGGTTCTAGCCATAGCGTTCCTCTCTTCTCTGCCGGATGGCAGACGGTTGATGCCTGCCGCAAGGCGCAGCGGGCGGGAGCTTGCTCCCAGAAGCTACTATACCAGAATTCCGGCCGGATGTACATCGTTTTTCGGGCGGCTTCCGCAACTTTGGTTAAGCTCTGGTCTTATAGCTCCGCCGGGTCATCGGCCTGGACGGAGAGGGAGATTTCCAGGTTGCCGTTGCGGCAGCGCAGAGCGTCGATCAGCGCCTTTTCGCTGCCGGCTTTCCGCAGCGTGATTTCATAGGTCAGGCGGTTCAGGCTGCCCAAATTGGCGGTTTTCACCTTCAGGAGCTTGGCCTCGCTGGTATATTCCTGAAACAGATCGTCAAACATTTCCGCATACTCCAGACCCTCCGGCACGGTGATATGCAGCAGCCGCCCCTCGCCCTTTTCCCCGAAGCCCACCCGGGCATAGACGGCGCAGACCAGGCCGAGGATCAGGGTGAACAGCGCCGCGAGGGCTGGGCTGCCCATCCCGCAGGCAAGGCCGATGGCCATGTCGGTGAACACCGCCGCGATCTCCTTGCCGGTGCCGGGGGCGGAGCGGAAGCGCACCAGCGAAAAGGCGCTCGCCACGGCTACACCTGCGCCGATGCTGCCGTTCACCATCAGGATCACCACCGCCACCACGGCGGGGAGCGTGGCCAGGGTCACGGCAAAGCTGCGGCTGCAGCGGTTGAAGCGGTGATAAACCAGGGCATACAAGCCGCCCAGCACCAGGGCTGCAGCCAAAATCAGCAGGAACGCGGAGACCGTCACGGCCTCGCCGCTCTGGTAGAGGGTGGAAAAAACAGAATCAAGCACAGATAACACCTTTCCTTTCTGCGTAAATGGTCTTGTAGGCTTCCCCGTATTTGGAGAAGCTGGCCTGCCGAATCCCTGCCCGGTCCAGCGCCTCCGCCAGCCACAGGGGAATGGCTTCGGCAACCTTCACCTCGAACAGGGATTGGCCCGGCAGCAGCAGCGCCGCCCCGCCCGGGGCGGCGGTCAGGCTCAGCTCCTCCTGCCGAAACCGGATGTTCCGGTCAAAGGTGGCGCGGAAATCCGGGTCATCCACGGCAAAAAAGGGGCTGCGGTCATAGCAGAGGTACACCGCCGGGACAAGGCTCCCGTAGAAGCGGCGGAAGTAGTCCAGCTCCCGGCCAACCTGGCTTTCCTCCGGGAGCGGGGCCAGGCCCGCCATATATCGGGCGGCAGCGCGCTGGGGGAGGGAGATGCGGCGCTTGTAGACGATCCCGTCGTACTTCTTCTTCAGCTCCAGGAACACCGCGTCCTCTTCTTGTGCCCGGCCATAGCTGCGCATCCGCAGCTTTTCCTTGTACACCGGCTTTTCCAGGGACGCCCGCACCAGCCGGAAGTCCGGCGTGTCGTAATAAATGTTGCAGATGGTGCTCTCCCCGTGGGGATCCGGCGCCATCCTGCCCCGGAACGCCTGCTCCAGCATGGCGCGCTGCCGGGCGTCAAGCAGATATTTGATCTCGCGCCGCTGAAACGTATTGTTCGCCATCCTGCGGCCTCCCTTCCTTCGTTGTGGCTTTATCATAGCGGATCAAGCTTAGAGCAGCCTTAGGGAAAGAAAAAATGAAAAAAATCCTCCGGCCTCTGGACGGACGGAGAAAAACCCGATACAATAGAAAAGGACAAAAATAGAACGGGAGGATATCGTATGCTGCAATCTCAAGTTCGCGCCGGATCCTGGATGCTGGAACAGGACGGCGTCCTGCTGGCCAGCCACACCGTTGACCGCCCCTTTGTCACCGCGGTGAAGCGGGAGAAAAGCTACCAGGAAAACCGGGGTACCTACAAGGAAATCGTGCGGGAGACTGCCCGCATCCCGCTGACCAAGGTGAAGCGGGAGGGGGAGGAGATCGTATTCTCCGATGAGGGGCACAGCCTGCGCGTGCAGGTGGAGAGCCGGCCCCGGGGCGCAGAGCTGCGCTTTACCGGGGAGGACGGCTGGGCCTATGAGTTCGTGCTGCCTGCGGAGGAGGACGAGTGCGTCTTCGGCGGCGGCGAGCAGTACCGTCAGGTGAATCTCCGGGGCGAACGGGTGAAGAACTTTGTTTCGGAGCATATCAAGGCCACCACGATCCTGGAGAAGGCGCTGATCCCCCGGGCCCTGTACCGGGAGAAAAAGCACAGCAGCATCGGCAGCTATGCCCCGATGCCCATTTTTGTGACGGATACGGGGCGGCTCATTCGCTTTGACACGGCCTCGGACGGCTGGGCCGATTTCGGCAAGGACTTCTACCAGTTCCAGTATGATTCCTGCCCCGCCTCGCTGACGCTGCAGAAGGGCGGCAGCTTTCAGGAGCTGGCGGCGCTGCTCTCCACCCAGATCCCCAACCGGCAGTATCTGCCCGACTGGTGCCTGGATGGCATGATCCTGTCCGCCCAGGGCGGCACCGAGGCGGTGCTGGAGAAGACCTTCTCTCTGCTGGACGCGGGGGCGAAGATCTGCGGCGTATGGAGTCAGGACTGGTCCGGCTGCAACAAGACCATGATGGGCTATCAGGTCTGGTGGAACTGGGAGGCGGACGAGCAGCTCTATCCCGATATCCGGGGCATGATCCGCAAGCTCAACGACCGGGGCGTAAAGTTCCTGGCCTATATCAACCCCTACCTGGTGAAGGACAGCCGCCTCTACACCTATTGCAAGGACAAGGGCTACCTGATCACCCGGCGGGACGGCAGCATCTATCACATCAAATCCACCACCTTTGACGCGGGCATGCTGGATCTGACCAACCCCGCCGCGGTGCGCTTCATCAAGGAAGAGCTGATCCAGAAGAACATGCTGGACCTGGGCGTTTCCGGCTGGATGGCGGACTTCGGGGAATATCTGCCGGTGGACTGCGTGCTGCATGACGGGGATCCGGCCAGGCTCCATAACCTGTGGCCGGTGCTCTGGGCAAGGGTCAACCGGGAGGCCATCGAGGAATACGGCGCGAAGGACGCCTTCTTCTTCACCCGTTCCGGCTATGCGGGCATTCAGACCTACGCTCCCGCCCTCTGGAACGGCGACCAGCACACGGATACCACCAGGGACTACGGCATGCCCTGCGTGATGCCGGCCAGCTTTTCCCTGGGCTTTTCCGGGGTCACCATGGTGCACTGCGACGCGGGCGGCTTCTTCTCCTTCCTGAAGCTGAAGCGGGACGCCGAGCTTTTCACCCGCTGGATGGAGATGTGCACCTTCTCCCTGCTGATGCGCAGCCATGAATCCATCCGTCCCCAGGCCAATGCCCAGCCTTATGACCCGGAGGTGCGGGATTACACCGTTCGCCTCACGAAGATTCACGCGGCCCTCAAGCCCTATATCGCCCGCTGCGTGCAGCAGGCGTCGGAGGGGCTGCCCGCCCTGCGCCCGGATTTCTGGGAGGATATGGACGGAGAGGACAGCCGGGATCCCTATGCCTACTTCTTCGGGGACGAGCTGTTCGTCTGCCCGGTGATCAAAAAGGGCGCGGACAAACGCAAGGTCTATCTGCCTCGGGGCAAGTGGGTCCATTTCTGGACGGGAAAAACCTACAAGGGCGGAAAGAAGCACACGGTTGCCGCGCCTCTGGGACAGATCCCCGTGTTCTACCGGAAGGACGGTCAATACGCGGAGCTCTTCCGGGAAGCGGCGGAGGAAAAGGGCTGACTGCTGCACCCCGGATGCTCCGGCTGAGTGCATAAAAAAAGAACCCACCGAAGGGAGGCACTTCGTAAGGAAGTTGCCTCCCTTCCCATTTAAACATGAGGTAATTGACCATGCCAGTCAGCAATGGTATAATGACCAAAACAAATCGGGAGTTGGAGCTTGAATTATGATTAAATTCTTTGGGAAGAATAATGATTTACGGACTGAAGAAGGCGTAATAACAAAAACAGGATATGTAGTTATGGTGCTGTCCTCTGTTTTTGGGCTGTGCGTATTTTTGACTGGAAGATATTTTTATGGGAAGTCGCTGAAAGAGAAACAGTTAGATTAATTCCAGTTTCGTCAAACAGGTCTTCTATTGTTCACAGATTTAGCGAGCATCGGATTTTGCCCCCAAAATCCGGAACAGAGAGACAAAGCAGGCGTGGTCAGCTGAACAGCATGGCCACGCCTGTTTCACATCTTTTTTAGCGGGTAATGACTATCTCAAAAGATCTTCCTTACGGAAGGTGCCCCGAAGGGTGGGTTCTTTTTTCGCCTATGTTGCTGCTTTAGGCCTTGGGCACGGCGGGCTTCGCCATCATCGCGGGAATAGACTGCGCGACTCCGGCTACGGCCGTGGATGCTCCACCGGCGGTGAGCAGGGTGGGTGCGGCGGCTCCGGCAATCTCAGAGAAGGTCATACCGGAGGACAGGGACAGGATAACGCCAACAGCGGCGGCAGCCGCGCCGACCAGAGCAAGCACGCCGGAGCCCTTGGTCTTCTTTCCGACCAGGCCCATTACGCCTGCCACAGCGGCAACGAGGGAGCCGACCAGCGTCAGAATGGCGCCGACAGCCTTGTTGGTGATCTCCTTGGTCACAGCGGCGGTGGTGTCCGCGGCAAAGTCGCGGGCGGCCTTGACAACCTCGAGACCCTTGTCAATGTCCAGATCCGTATCGTTCTTCATATAAGTGAAGTCATCGCCCAGACGCTCGGAGATGCTGGGGATGCCGGGATAAGTTTCCATGGCCATGGCCTGACCCAGACCGTCGATCACCTGGTCGCGGCCATCCTCATACTGCTTGAGCATGGCTTCGCCATCGGCCAGCTGCTGCGCGGCTTCGTCCAGAGCCTTCTGCCCCTCGTCCAGAGCGGCGCGGCCCTCTTCCAGCTGCTTGGCGGCATCATCCAGCTTCTTCTTGCCGTCCTGCAGCTGCTGGTAGGCGGCAGCCAGCTTGGCGCGGCCTTCATCCAGCTGCTTCTTGCCATCATCCAGCAGCTTCTTGCCGGCTTCATACTCGGCCAGGCCCTTGTTGTAGGTCTCCCAGCCTTCATCCAGCTGCTTCCGGCCCTCGTCCAGCTGCTGCTGACCGGCGGCGATCTGGTCGGCCAGACCACCTTCGCTGTAGCAGAGCTGATTGGCCACAGGCAGAAGCTTGTTCATGGTCGCATCAAAGGTGGCGTAGTCCATATTGGGCATCGCGTTCACCGTAGCCTGCAGCTCGCCTGCGCTCATGCCGCTGGCGCCCACCAGCTTCGACGCCATTTCCTCGTTGCCGAGGATTCCGTTGACGGCGGTCTGGGTGCCGGAAGAGAGCTGCTGCTGCCCCTGAGCAACTGCCTGGGGCACACCGGTGAGCTGATCCAGCATAGCCTTCTGCTGGGTCAGCGCGGCCTTATCCTGACCGCTCAGCGCAGCCTCCAGCTGGGCGATGCCGGCGTTGATCTGGGCCAGCTGTGCCTCCAGCTCGGTGGTGTCCTGCCCGGCGGCCTTCATCTCTTGGATCTTGGCCTCCAGACCGGCTTTCTGCGCCTGCAGCTGCTCCAGCTGAGCAAAGCCGTCCAGCCCCTGCTGCACCTGAGCCTTCATCTTGGCGATGGCGGTGTCATAGGCATCCGCATTGCTCGCGGCGGGAGCCGGCAGGGTGACACCCTGAGCGGCGGCGGCCTGCTGGAACTGCTGCAGTCCGTTGTAGCCCTGCTCCCAGGTGGTGAATCCGCTCTGGATCTGGTCAAGGCCATTCAGCAGAGCACTGGCCTGCTGCAGATTCGCAAGGCCCGCGCTGTACTCGGCTTCCTTCTCATCCAGCGTCTTCTTGCCTTCCTCCAGCTGCTTGGCAGCGGCCTCCAGCCGCTTGACGCCGGCGTCGTACTCGGCGGTCTTCTGCGCCAGGGTCGCGGCGCCCTCGTTATAGGCCTTCTGCCCGTCCTGCAGAGTCTTCACGCCTGCGTCATAGGCCTTCTGACCCTCATCCAGAGCTTTCGCGCCTTCCTCCAACTTGGCCTGCCCCTCGGCATAAGCGATCCGACCCTCTTCCAGAGCCACACGCCCGTCCAAATAGGCCTGCTCGTTGTCCTTGAGCTGATTCAGACCGTCTTCCAGCATCCCGATACTGTCGCCTCCGCCAGAGGCGGCTTCCCAGTAAGCCTTGCTGCCCAGCGCGTCCTTGAGGGCCAAACCGCCGCCCACAAGGCCGAACAGGGAAGCTGCAATCAGAATCGCGCTCAACACTTTTACTGCTTTTTTCATCTCTTGCCTCCTGATACCTCCATATTTCATTTAGTCATACTCCCAAGGTACCATTCCGATATTAATGCTTTATGAAGGGCAACGCAACACAATTTAGCCTTTCAAGCAATTCTTTGTATAATTTTTACAATTTCTGCCGTTGAAATGTGTGAACAATACCGGTGCTCTGCTTTTGCCTTGCAAATGGAACGGGGGAGCTTTATAATATAAATGATAAGCATTTCCATCCAATGCCATATGGCGCAATCCATTTAATAAAGGAGTGATCGCATGAACGAAGCCTTGCGCCGCGATCTGGAGCGGTTTGTGGAAGAGAATGAAGCGGGCATTTTCCGGGATATCGCCCGTCTGGTTTCTATCAACAGCGTGGAAGGGAAGGCGGAGCCCGGCGCGCCCTTCGGGCCGGGACCCAAGGCCGCCCTGGAGCTGGGACTGGAAATTGCCCGGGAGCTGGGGCTGGAGGCCGTGAACTGCGCGGACAAGATCGGCTACGCTCAGCTTGGGCAGGGACCGGAGGATCGGTACCTGGCAACCATCACCCATTTGGACGTGGTGCCCACCGGGGACGGCTGGGAGCACGATCCCTTCACCATGCGGGAGCGGGAGGGCTGGATCATCGGCCGCGGCGTCATGGACGACAAGGGCCCCAGCGTCCTCTGTCTGTACGCGCTGAAATATCTGAAGGAGCGGAACATCCCGCTGAAGTACCCCGTCCGCGCCCTGCTGGGCGCCAATGAGGAGACCGGGATGGGGGATGTGGAATACTACCTGGCAAACTACCCCGCGCCGCTCTTCTGCTTCAGCCCGGACGCCAACTTCCCCCTCTGCAACGGGGAGAAGGGCATTTACCACGGCTGTATCCGCTTCAAGCTGCCTCTTCATCATATCGTAGACATCCGCGGCGGCATCGTTGCCAACGCCATTCCCGACAAGGCGGAGGCCACGGTGAAGGCGGCCCATCTGGAGCCTGCGGAGCGAGTAGAGGTGGAGGAGCTGGAGCCCGGCCTCTGGCATGTGCGCACCAGCGGCATCGGCGGCCACGCCTCTTTGCCCGAGGGAACCGTCAACGCCATCGGCGTGCTGGTGGATTATCTGCTGGCAAAGGGCGTGGGCGATGAGCAGGAACGGCGCATGCTGGAGCTGCTGCACCGGCTGCACAGCGCTTGGGACGGCAGCGGCCTGGGCGTCCAGGCGGACGATGGACTCTTCGAGCCGCTGACCATCATCGGCGGCGTGATCGGCCTGGAGGATGGGCGGATCGTGCAGACGCTGGACAGCCGCTACCCCACCAACACCAGCGGCGCGAAGATCGCCGCGACGATCCAGACGCTGGCAGGGGAGATGGCGGAAGTTACGGTGGAGCGGGACGCGGAGCCCTTCTACATGAGCCTGGAGAACCCTGCGGTCAAGGTTTGCATCAATGCCTATAACGATATCACCGGGGAGAATGCCAAGCCCTACACCATCGGCGGCGGCACCTACGCCCGGGATTTCCCCAACGCTGTGTCCTTCGGCCCGGAGCATCCGGAGCGCCCGGCACCCGTTTTTGCCGGCCCCATTCACGGGGTGGACGAGGCGGCAAGCAAGGAATTCCTGCTGGAGGCGCTGAAGGTGTATATCCTGGCGCTGATCGAGCTGGAGAAGCTTGAATTCTGAGAACCGATCGGTGCCTCTGATAATAGTAGAATAATTCCTGCTATGAACCAAAAACTGGACACTTTTCACAAGGGGACCCGGGGCTTGCCTGCCCTGGGTTCTCTCTTTTTCGGGGTGCATTCTCTCTTTTTCGGGGTGCATTTGCGTTGACAAACGGTGCAAATGAAAGTATACTAAACATTGAATAAGCTTGATATAATGGGGAGTGTTATCCCCGCCCAAAAAAAGGAGGGAGCGCGAGTGAAGCGAGGGAAAAGCTTGCAGATGGCAGCAAGCCTGCTGCTGGCGCTGGCCCTCCTGTTTTGCTTTGCGCCACCCCGTGCCTACGCCCTCTATATCCGGGAATTTATGGATACCAAGGAGGAACGGGCGGCCTTGACCGAGGAGGAGCGGGAAGAGAATCTCCTGGCTGTGACGGCCTATTTGCGCCATGAGATGGGCCTGAACGACGACGCCGTTGCCGCCATCCTCGCCAACATGGACCGGGAGAGCGGGTTCGACCCCTGCGCCATGGATGATGACCGGCAATTCTTCGGCCTGTTTCAATGGAGCCGCTCCCGCTGGATCGCGTGCTATTTCTTCTGCCGGGAAAACGGGCTGGACCGTTTCAGCACGGAGGGGCAGCTGGCCTTCTTCCGCCAGGAGCTGGAGGAGCATTATGCCGACCTGCTGAGCTATGTGCTCCTGGGCGCGGAGAATACCGAGGAAGGGGCCCTGAACGCCCAGTTCTATTTTTGCCAGAATTATATTGCTCCCCTGGAGCTGGAACGGGAGCAGGAGCTCCGCGCCGCCCTGGTGACCGAGGTCTACTGGCCGGCGGTGACCGCGGGTTCCCTGGCGGCCCCGGAAGAGAGCGATTGATCGGCTCTTGTTGCTGCGCAGGTATTTGATAAGGGAAGAACACAAGATTTTGTGGGGAAGCCTGCCGAAAGGGAAAGCGGCCCTTGCAATTGAAATTGCGTTTTTGTATAATGACAGGAAAGGGATACTGTTTCCTCGTTGCTTTAACGATGTAGAGAAAAGAATTGACTCAGTTCCCGCTATTGAGAGAGGAGAGAAAGATGCTTCCCAAGACCCTGCGCGTGAGCCTGAGGCTGGAGGAGAACGCGGATGCGAAGGAAGTGCTGGCCGCGATGGAAGAGGCTCTGGGCCATCCGGTCAAGCCGCTGCAGCGGCTGCGAAGCGTTCCGATCCTGTCTGTGCTGCTGACCCGGCAGGAGCTGGAGCAGGTCCGTTGCCTTCGGGGAATCCGCAGTGCTGCGGAGGAGAAGCGGGCGGAGCTTCCGCCGACGCCCCGCAGACAGCAGGAGAGCAGATAAGTGATCCCGGGCACGGCGGGATCGTTTCGCACATGGTAAATGCGGTATATAAAGTGGAAACACCTTATATAAATTTTTTGAAGGAGGAAAGAAGAATGAGAAGGACCTGGAAAAACTTCCTGTCCTTGCTGTTGGTCTTCGCCATGGTTCTGTCCCTTGGCGTGAGCGGTTTCGCACTGGACGACGAAACCGACACGGCTGAGGAAACGGCCCCTGCCGAAGAAACCAGCGGTGAGGTATCTGCACTCTCCGAGGATGGAAATCAAGCGTCTAGCCCTGCGGCGGAGCCATCGCCCAATGTGGATCCCGAGACCGGGCTGGAGTTGGATGAGAACGAGTTGCCTATTGTTACGCCCTGATTCCGACTGAAACGAAATCAAGAAAAACCGCCCAGGGGCGGTTTTTTTGTTGCTGAAATCGATATATGCTCGCGGGAAAAAGTGCGTAGCTCTGCTTGATTTCCCAGAAGGGATGCATTACAATAAAATAAATAAAAAAGACGGAAGGAGCCATAAGGATGAAAACTGTCTTGGTCAACCTGTTGCTGGAGGAGCGCCATAAACAGAAGCTGGAGGCGGCAGCCCCCGGCTGCCGTTTCGTCTATGCGCCGGACGGCGTGATGACCGAGGCGATGGCCCGAGAGGCGGAGATCATCGTTGGCTTTCCGCCCGCAGAATGGATCGCCGGCTCCGAGAAGTTGGAGCTGCTGCAGCTCTATTCCGCCGGGGCTGACCGCTATGTGAAGCCCGGCGTGCTGGCGCCCGGCACCCGACTCACCAACGCCACCGGCGCTTACGGCAAGGCCGTATCCGAGCACGGGCTGGTCATGGCGCTGACGCTGATGAAAAAGCTGCACCGCTACCGGGATTTCCAGCAGCAGCACCAGTGGAAGGATGCCGGCCCTGTCACCTCGCTGACGGACGCCACCGTGCTGGTGGTGGGCCTGGGGGACATTGGCCTGTGCTTTGCCCGGATGGCCAAGGCCCTGGGAGCGCCCCGGGTCATCGGCGTGAAGCGCCGCCCCGGTCCCTGCCCCGAGGGGGTGGATGAGCTTTGCCTGACCGCTGAGGTGGATCGGGTGCTGCCGGAGGCGGATGTGATCTTCTCCATCCTGCCCGGAACGGCGGATACCTATCATTTCTACACCAGCGAGCGCTTCGCGCTTATGAAGCCTACCGCCGTGTTTGTCAACTGCGGCCGCGGCAGCGCCGTGGAGACTTCTGTGTTGCTGGACGCCCTGCGGCAGGGCCAGATCGCCGCCGCGGGCATTGACGTGGCGGAGGTGGAGCCGCTGCCGGCGGACAGCCCCCTCTGGGAGCAGGAGAACCTGCTGATCACTTCCCATGTGGCTGGCAACTTCCATCTGCCGGATATTCTGGAGCAGGTGGTGAACATCGCCGCCGAGAATATCAGCGCCTATCTGGAGGGCCGCCCCCTGCGGAATGTGGTGGATTTTGAAACCGGGTACAAGAAATAGGGCTTTTTCTGAAATAAGAGATGGAAAAGCCAAAGGGATTATGCTATACTGATTATAATTTCCGCGTTCTAACAGATTGAAATAGGAGAGATCAAACATGAAGTGCCCGTTTTGCGCCTATACAGAGAGTAAGGTCATCGACTCCCGTCCTGCCGAAGAGGGGGCGACCATCCGCCGCCGTCGGGAGTGCCTGGCCTGCCAGAAGCGCTTTACCACCTATGAGATCATTGAGCGGCTGCCGCTGGTAGTCGTGAAGCGGGACGGCAGCCGCCAGTCCTTCGACAAGGTCAAGCTCATCAACGGCATGGTTCGCGCCTGCGAGAAGCGCCCCGTGTCCCTTCAGACCCTGGAGCAGATTGCCGATGACATCGAGCAGGAGCTGCAGAGCGGTCTGGAACGGGAGATCAGCACCGTTGCCATCGGGGAGATGGTGATGGCCCGGCTGAAGGATGTGGACGAGGTCGCCTACGTCCGCTTCGCCTCCGTGTACCGCAGCTTTAAGGATATCAACACCTTCATGGAAGAGCTCTCCAAGCTGCTGACAGAGAAGAAGTAATCAGAAGACAGTGCCCATGGAGATATGCTCCATGCGGTTGAGCGCTTCCAGATGATAGCGCAGCAGCGCAAGGGCGGCGGGCCAGGCCGGGTCCTCCTGCCGCAGCAGCTGCTCCAGGGAGGAAAAAGCGTCCTGCAGCGTGTCCAGATCCGGATGCCGGAAGAAGATGTCGGTGTAGGTGCGGTGCCTGTTCCAGACCTCCCGCCCGTTTTCCAGCGCCAGCAAGGCGGCGTCATAATCCCCCTGCCGGGCGGCCAGCTCCGCCCGGTGAATGCTGTGTTCCACGGCTTCCATCAAGCTGTCCGCTGCGGCCAGGTGCCAGGCTGCGCCCAAAAACAGAAGCAGCAGCAGCGACAGAGCGATCCATTCCCGCTTCATGCCTGCCCCTCCTTTGCCGCGTAGTAGATCTGACCGGATTGGGTGGCGGTCATGAGAAAGACCTGATCGGGGCTTTGGGCGCCCTGCGCCTCCAGCTGGCCCTTCAGCCAGTTGAGGTCAAAGCCCAGGTGCTTCAGGTTTGCCTCCAGCACCCTCCCGTCGCTGATGACGATGCTGGGGTAGCCGCCCTCGCCTGCGTCCAGGTTCATCTGGGCTGCGGTGACAGGGCGCTCCGCGGGGAAGAGGATCACGTTGAGCCGCCCGTTGGTCTCCAGCACGCCATATTCGATCTGGCTCAGATCGGTGACGCCCTGGGAGCGCAGCTCCTGCATCAGCTCATCCACCGTGAAGCGGTTTTTGAACATTTCCCGCTGGAGGATTTGGCCCCGGACGATCAGCAGGCTGGGCTTGCCGAAGATCAGATCCCGCAGGCGGATATGCCGCAGGCTGAGCCCGGCGATGAGGATCTCGCAGCAGAACAGCACCAGGATCGGGATCAGCCCGTTCATCAGCGGAATGCCCATGTCCTGCAGCGGGTCGGCTGCCAGGTCCGCGATCAGCGCCGCTACCACAAATTCGGAAAGCTCCATCTCTCCCAGCTGCCGCTTGCCCAGCAGCCGCATGGTGAGCAGCAGCGCAAAGTAGATAATCAGGGTACGTACCAGAACAATCGCCAAAGGAATCCCTCCTTCTTTTATCAGGAGTATGCCCCAAGGAGGGAATTTTTATAGAGGTGTTGACATGAAAACAATCGTTCGCAGCGAACAGGCCTGCTGCCGGGAGGCCGCGCAGCAGATCCGGGAGCTGCTGGAAAAGAAGCCGGAGGCCGTGTTGGCCCTGGCCGCGGGGCGCACGATGGCGCCGCTCTATGAGGAGCTTGCGCGGCTATGCGCCGCGGGGGAACTGAGCCTGAAGGGAGCCAGCGTTTTTGCCGTTACCGAGTATGAGGACACGGCGCCGGAGCAAAGCTGCCGCCATATGCTGGAGCAGGCGCTGCTTTCGAAAACGGACCTAGATCCGGCAAAGTGCCGCTTCCTCTCCGCGGAGACGGCGGAGGGCTATGAAGCGGCCATTCAGGCCGCTGGCGGGCTGGATCTGGCGGTGCTGGGCCTGGGGGACAACGCCCATGTGGGCTATAACGAGCCTGCCACGCCCTATGACTCCCGCACCCATCGCCAGAAGCTCACCGACGTCACCCGCCGGCAGCTTGCCGAACAGTTCGGCGGCGAGGAGCAGACCCCCCAATATGCCTGGACCATGGGCGTCAAGACCCTGGTGGAGGCCCGGCAGATCCTGGTGCTGGCCTTCGGGGAGGAGAAGGCAAAGCCCGCTTTTCAGATGCTTTATGCCCGGGATGACAGCTTTGTCCCCGCGGCCTTTCTGCAGCTGCCCCTTGAGGTGACGGTGTATCTGGATGAGGCCGCCGCCGCGAAGATTTGATGATTTTTACCGCAACATTAGAGGAGGAACAGGAAAATGGGTAAATATTTCGGGACCGACGGCTTCCGCGGAGAGGCCAACAAGAGCCTGACCGTCGATCATGCTTTCCGCATCGGGCGGTATCTGGGCTGGTACTATGGCCGGGACCACAAGGCCAAGGTGGTCATCGGCAAGGACACCCGCCGCTCCAGCTATATGTTTGAAAATGCGCTCTGCGCCGGGCTTACCGCCTCCGGGGCGGACGCCTATCTGCTGCATGTCACCAGCACTCCCAGCGTGTCCTACATCGCCCGGTCGGACGATTTTGACTGCGGCATCATGATTTCCGCCAGCCATAACCCCTATTACGACAACGGCATCAAGCTCATCAACGCCTCCGGCGAGAAGATGGAGGAGGCGGTGCTGGACGGGATCGAGGCATACCTGGACTCCGATGAGCAGCTGCCCTACGCCACCGGGGCCGACATCGGCCAGACGGTGGATTACGCCGCCGGGCGCAACCGCTACATCGGCTATCTGATCTCTCTGGCCACCCGCTCCTACAAGGGCTTTCGGGTGGGCCTGGACTGCGCCAACGGCAGCACCTGGATGATGGCCAAGAGCGTATTTGACGCCCTGGGCGCCGACACCTATGTGATCTCCAACCGACCCGATGGGCTGAACATCAATGTGGACTGCGGCTCCACCCACCTGGACAACCTGCAGAAGCTGGTGAAGGAGAACCATCTGGACATCGGCTTTGCCTTTGATGGGGACGCGGACCGCTGCCTGGCGGTGGATGATAAGGGCGAGGTGGTCAACGGAGACAAGATCATGTACGTCTGCGCCAAATATATGCAGGAGCACGGCAAACTGGGGGACAGCAAGGTGGTCACCACCATCATGTCCAACATGGGCCTGTACAAGGCACTGGAGGAGCTGGGCATCGGCTACGAGAAAACCGCCGTGGGCGATAAGTACGTGGCGGAAAATATGCGGAAATACGGCCACCTCCTGGGCGGCGAGCAGTCCGGCCATATCATCTTCGGCCGCTACGCCACCACCGGCGACGGCATCCTTACCGCCATCAAGGTGATGGAGGCGGTGATCGAGTCCAAGATGAGCCTGTCCGATCTGGCCTCCGGCATGAAGACCTATCCCCAGCGGCTCAAGAACGTGGTGGTCACCGATAAGGATGAGACGCTGAACTGCCCTGAGGTGAAGGCGGCGGAGCGGGCCGTGGAGGAATCCCTGGGCGAGAACGGCCGGGTCGTCCTTCGCAAGAGCGGCACCGAGCCTCTCCTGCGCGTGATGGTGGAAGCCACCACCCAGGAACTGTGCGAGGCCAAGTGCGACGAGATCATCGAGGCCATGCGCCGGGCCGGAAAGCTGATCAAGGTGAAGTGACATGATTACCATTGAAGAACTGCTGGATCTGAGCCATACCATCGCGGCGCCCCTTTTCGCGGGCAAGACCTACCCCTGGGAGGTGCTGGACGGCATCAAGAGCTTCATCCTGGAGCTTGGGGAGACCCTGGACCCGGCGGAGTTTGACCATCCTCAGGAGGGCGTGTGGATCGCCAAGGATGCCAAGGTGTTCCCCACGGCCTACATCGGCGCCCCCTGCATCATCGACCATGAGGCCGAGGTGCGGCACTGCGCCTTCATCCGCGGCAGCGCCATCGTGGGCAAGGGTGCCGTGGTGGGCAATTCGGTGGAACTTAAGAACGTGGTGCTTTTCGACAAGGTGCAGACCCCCCATTATAACTATGTGGGCGACTCTGTGCTGGGCTACAAGTCCCACATGGGCGCAGGCTCCATTACCTCCAACGTGAAGAGCGACAAGACCCTGGTGGTGGTCAAGGAGCCGGGCGAGCCCCATGAGACCGGGCGGAAAAAGTTCGGCGCCATTCTGGGGGACCAGGTGGAGGTCGGCTGCAACAGCGTGCTGAACCCGGGCACCGTGGTGGGCCGCCGCAGCAACATTTATCCCACCTCCTGCGTTCGCGGCGTCATCCCGCCGGACAGCATTTACAAGGACAAGGAACATATCATCATCAAGGAAAAGATTTGAACCCTGCCCCAGGAAACGCAAAATTGCCCCCTGTGAGATGCCAAACGCATCCCACAGGGGGCTTTCGTCATACCATGCTGCGGTAATCTTCCGCGTTTTCCACGGAGTTGGGCGGGAAGAACTCCTCCACCGGGAAGCGGATCCGGCTGAACAGCTCGCAGGGATCGTCCTCGGAGGCACCGGGGCATTCCTTGTCGGGCAGACTGTACTCGTAGGCCGGGATCAGCAGCTGGGTGTCCCGCTCCAGGCGGATGATGCTGAACTGGCCCACCGTGGCGTACCAGCGCCGGGCGGTGTCCGTGAGGATCAGGGGCTCCGGGAAGGCGTCGGCAATAAAGCCGGGGATGGCCCGCTGCTCCATCTCCGTGGGACAGAGGCAGTCGGCGTCCACCAGCTTCATGTGCAGGGCGATGGGGTCCACGGAGTTCACCACCGCGATGGGCAGATCGTCCGCCTCCACGGGAGGCGTGGGATCTTCGGAGGAGAAGGTCATGGCGCTGCCCTCGCTGCCGAAGAGCATGGCCCGTTTATCGAATACCGCCAGCCCCTGCACGCTCTGCCCGCTGGGGAAGGTCTCGCCTGTGATGCGGTAGAAGTAGCTGCAATCCACGGTGTAATAGCCCCGGTTGAAGCTGATGGGCTCCACATTGACGGCGCAGTACAGCAGCTCTGCGCTGCGGGGACGGATGCTCAGCGCGTTTTCTATGTAGGACTGAGACGTAACGGTGGGGAAGACCCGCAGGTCGTCGATGCAGTCCTTATCGCGGCAGCTGTCAAAAATTTTTCGGGTGTTGATGGATACGGCTTCCCGGATCACGGCTTCGTTGCTCACCGGCCCGGGAACGACTCGCTCTGCCATAGAGAACCCTCCTGTCTTTCGGATTTCGATACAGTCTATGCGCGGCAGGGGGCATGTGTGAATTTTCCCTTGAAAAACGGTGGGATTGCAGTATAATAAAGAAAACGAAAGGGCCGAGGAGGGAGAAAATGGATCAGTTCGGGTTCATTCATGACAAGCTGGATATTAAGATGCTGATCCTGTTCGTGCTGCGGCGGCTGCCTTCCCCGGTGGATCCGCAGACGCTGCTGGATCTGTGCCAGGTGGACGATGGGATGGGCTATTTTGACTATTCCGATTGCATCAGCGATCTGCTGAAGTCCGGGCACATGACCGAGAGCGAGGATGGCTTCCAGATTACGGAGCGCGGCGCCCGGAATGTGGACGCGGTGGAGAGCAGCCTGCCCTATTCCGTCCGCGCCAGGGCGCTCAAGCGCATCGCCCCAGTGGAGGAGCGGATGCGCCGCATGGCCATGATCACCGCCCGCCACAGCGTGGGGGAGAACGGCTGCATGGTGGAGCTGGCCGTGGCAGACGGCAAGGGGGAGATGATCCATCTCCAGCTGCTCTGCGCCGGGGAGGATCAGGCCCGGGCCATGGAAAAGCGCTTCCGCAAGGACGCGGAGGGCTATTACCAGAAGATCGTGGAGCTGCTCAGCGAATAAAGCGGTACAGAACAGAAAAAGCCTGTCATTCCGAGGGAAGCCGATTGCTTCCGTCAGGATGACAGGCTTTTTGTTACAGCCGGGAGAGCACGATCAGCAGGAGGCCCTCTTCCACCTGCACCTCCGCTTCCGCTCCCGCCCACTCGTTGCTGACGCCCAAGGGAAAAGAGGGGCTCAGCTCGGCGTTTTCCAGGGGGTACTTGGCCCCGCGGATCGAGACGCCCCGGCAGATCCCCTCCGCCGCGAAGACCGAGAGAGAATAGCCTTCCCGTCGGGGAAGGCGCAGGCTTCCGTTTCGCAGGGTGATGAGCTCGGTGTCCTCCGCCTGGATGCGGACCTGCGCGCCGCGGACAGCGACAAATACCGCCGCCTGGAGGTTTGCGATCAGGTGGTCCAGCCGCCCGCCCAGGGCGCAGACCAGGCGAATGTCCCGAAAGCCTTGCTCCAGGGCATAGCGCAGCGCGCTCAGGGTGTCGGTGTCGTCCTTTTCCACGGGGAGGCGCCGAACCGGGATACCCTCGGCAACGGCGCTGTCACAGGAATCGAAGTCGCCCACCACCAGATCGGGGGTGATGCCGCAGCGGCAGGCATAGTCGTAGCCACGGTCGCAGGCGATGATATATTCATCCGCCGCAGGCGGCGGAAAAGGGGAAAACTGCCCCCCGGAGATAATCAGGCAGGAACGGGACATGGCATAGCTCCTTTGCGCTTCATCTCATCAACTATAATGATCATCGGATGGCGAAATCAATCGAGAATACGATTGATTTCGCTGCCAAACGACAGGTTTGGCAGCGAATGATTCTTTGAATCATTCGCCCGATGCTCATTGCAATGAGTATATGGCAAAACAGCCATGCTGTTTTGCTGCGCAGCAAAGCTGCGCGGCGAAAAGCTTTTTCGCTTTTCGCCATCATATAATCATTATAGCAGAATGGGAAATGATCCGCAAGCCGTGAAAGGCTAGACGGGAAGCCTTATTTCCAGGGCGGTTGGCTGTCAGGCATGGTGGCGAGCACCGAGCAGGCATCTCCACAGGCCCTGGCGCATTTGCGCCCGTCCCGTACGGCGGCGATGCAGACAGGGGGGATCTGACAGCCGTGGCGGGAAAAGATCAGCGTTTGGATCAGATCCTTGCGCCAGCCCCGGGAGAGATAGAGCTCCACGTCGGCATACACCGCAGGCGGCAGCCGATCCGCCGGGCAGGAAGAGGGGACGATTGTCATGGCAGCTTCTCCTGGAAGAGCATAATCTGCGGAGCAAAACAAGCAGCGCCGCTGGAAAAGGTTGGTGCAAATATGCGTATGATCCACCAAAAGAATCAAGGGGCAGCGCTGCTGCCCCCTGATTTCTTGGAGCGGATGATGGGAGTCGAACCCACCTTATCGGCTTGGGAAGCCGGAGTTCTACCGATGAACTACATCCGCATGTGAAAGGAGTATACCACGGCTTGAAAAAATAATCAATCCCTTTTCCCGCAAATTTTTTCGACCTCTTTTCCGGGCCGAAGCGCTTATTCTGAATCTGCATGCGGACGGGCGGATGGCGGGCTGAGAGGCGCACGAGGCCCGCCGGACGCCCCGATCCTTCCTGCCAGCCTCCGCCGGGCTTCGCCGGGATGTGGCGAAAAAGGCCAAATGGGCCTTGATTTTTCGGCCCCGTTCCACTATATTAAAGCATAGGAGAGTATTGGAGTCGATTCGGCTCCGACACCATTTTTACCGAACCGCTTTGAAAGGAGAATTCATCATGGGTCTTATTTCTGCAGCATTGGGCGCCGCCGGCGGCGTTTTGGCCGACCAGTGGAAGGAGTATTTCTATTGTGAGGCGCTGCCCAACAATGTTCTGGCTGTTAAGGGCAGAAAGCGCAATTCCGGTCGCTCCGCCAATACCAGAGGCAGCGACAACATTATCTCCAGCGGGTCTGTCATTGCCGTGGCTGACGGTCAGTGCATGCTGATCGTGGAGCAGGGCAAGATCGTGGACGTCTGCGCCGAGCCGGGCGAGTACGTCTATGATTCCTCCACCGAGCCGTCCATCTTCTCCGGCAAGCTGGGCGAGGGCATCCTCAACGTCTTCAAGCAGATCGGCAAGCGCTTCACCTTCGGCGGCGAGCCTCCCAAGGACCAGCGCGTGTATTATTTCAACACCAAGGAAGTGACCGGCAACAAGTACGGCACGCCTTCTCCCGTCCCCTTCCGGGTGGTGGACAACAACATCGGCCTGGATATCGACATCTCCATCCGCTGCTTCGGCGAGTACAGCTATGTGCTCTCCAACCCCCTCCTGTTCTACACCAACGTCTGCGGCAATGTGACGGAGGATTATACCCGCGAGCGGCTGGACGGCCAGATGAAGAGCGAGCTGCTGACTGCCCTGCAGCCGGCCTTTGCCCGCATCTCCGAGATGGGCATCCGTTACTCCGCCCTGCCCGGCCACACCACCGAGCTTGCCAAGGCCCTCAACGAGGAGCTCTCCGGCAAGTGGCGTGACCTGCGCGGCATTGAGATCGCCTCCGTGGGCGTCTCCAGCGTCAAGGCCAGCGAGGAAGACGAGGCCATGATCAAGGAGCTGCAGCGCAACGCCACCTTCCGCAATCCCAACATGGCCGCCGCTCACCTGGTGGGCGCCCAGGCCGCTGCCATGCAGGCTGCCGCCTCCAACCAGGCTGCCGGCCCCGCCATGGCCTTCATGGGCATGAACATGGCCGGCCAGGCCGGCGGCGTCAACGCCCAGAGCCTGTACCAGATGGGCCAGCAGCCCCAGCAGCCTGCCCCGCAGGCTGCCCCCGCTGCCAACACCTGGACCTGCCCCAGCTGCGGCGCTGCCGCCAGCGGCAAGTTCTGCCCGGAGTGCGGCACCAAGAAGCCCGAGCCCGTGGCCGCGGTGGGCTGGACCTGCCCCAGCTGCGGCACCGTGAACAAGGGCAAGTTCTGCGCCGAGTGCGGCGCCAAGAAGCCCGCCGCCGCTGTGCAGTACCGCTGCGACAAGTGCGGCTGGGAGCCGGCGGACAAGACCAAGCCGCCCAAGTTCTGCCCGGAGTGCGGCGATCCCTTTGACAACAACGATATTGTTGGCTAAGCGCATAGAGGGGAGGCACAGTCTTCGCCTGGCGGTACTGGCGACAGTGCTGGCGGCGCTGCTGTGCCTCTCCGCCTGCGGGAGCGGGGATCCGGTGTGCGGACGCTACCGCTGCCTCGGCGTGGAGACGGAGGAACTCTTTGTCCCGGCCCATAGTCTGGGAGAAAAACCGGCGGAGCTGAACCTTGCGCCGGACGGAAGAGGCACGCTGACCTGGGGCGGCGTCGAGGGAAGCCTGACCTGGACGAGGACAGGGGAGAGCCTGAGCCTGACGGCCGACGGGGTGGAATACACCGCCGTGCTCCGGGAGGACGGGATCGACCTGGAGCTGGAGCCTGGCCTCATCCTGCGCTTTGCCCGGGCGGACGAGGCCGCAGAAGCGCCGGACGAACCAGGCGTCTGGGAATGGTACGGCTGGTGGAGCACGGAAGGCTCCACCGGTCAGATGCCCGACACCTGGGCGGATTGCTGCGCCCGTCTGGAGGACGGGGATTACGGCCCGGTGCTGACGCTTTGGGATGAGACCACCTCTTTTGACGAGCCCCTGGCCCGGGTGCAGATGCGCTGGGAAAACGGGGAAGCATCCTCCGAATCCGGCTGGTTCTTGCTGGGCGGCATCGGGGAAGGAAGCTGGCGCCTGACACCCGGCGAGAGTGTGAACCTGGAGGGCTTTTACACGGGCGAGGGAGAGAGCTTTTCCTTCCGCATCCATCTGCTCCCCTGGGGGGCAGCTTGGGGCGAGGAGGAGCTTCGCCTGCCGCTGTATTATCGGGCCTGGTATCTTCCGCTGTTGGAGAAGGGTTCCGCCATGCCTGACCGGATCGGCTGAGAAAGTACCCCGCGGCAGATCTATCTTTCAAGGAGAGAGGACAGCTATGCCCACACAGATTACAAACTATCAGTGCCCGGCCTGTACGGGGCCGCTGCATTTCCAGGGGAGCACCGGGAAGCTCCAGTGCGACTACTGCGGCAGCGTGTTCACCGTGCAGGAGATCGAGGCGCT
The DNA here is from genome assembly GCA_964395795.1 of uncultured Oscillospiraceae bacterium. Classification (GTDB taxonomy): domain Bacteria; phylum Bacillota; class Clostridia; order Oscillospirales; family Oscillospiraceae; genus Limivicinus. The sequence continues at coordinate 21,820 of CAYNBS010000002.1, read as the reverse complement.
GTATGAGGATAAAATCGAACAGGCGACGGCAGCTTCTGCCCAGCAGGCGCAGCAGCAAGCCGCCCAGCAAACCGCGCCGGAACAGGAATATGGGGCGGACGCGGACCCGGCCTGGGAGCAGGAGCAGCAGGGCATGAAGGTCTACAACTGCCCGTCCTGCGGCGCGGAGCTGATCTGCGACGCCACCACCGCCGCCACAAGCTGCCCCTACTGCGGCAATCCTACCGTGGTGCCCGGGCAGTTTCACGGGATGCTGAAGCCGGACTATATCCTGCCCTTCAAGCTGGATAAGGAGGCTGCAAAGACTGCCCTGCGGAACTATTACAAAGGGAAAAGACTGCTGCCAAAGGCCTTTTCCAACGAGAATCATATTGAAGAAATCAAGGGGGTTTACGTACCCTTCTGGCTGTTTGACGGGCAGGGGGATGCGGATATCCGCTTTAACGCTACCAGAGTGCAGAGTCACCGGCAAGGGGACTATCAGGTGACCATCACCGACCACTTTGACGTGCGCCGGGCGGGAACGGTGAATTTTTCCCGCATTCCGGTGGATGGCTCCCGCAAAATGCCGGACGCTCATATGGACGCCATCGAGCCCTTTGACTACGCGGATTTGAAGCCCTTTTCCACAGCCTACATGCCCGGCTTCCTGGCGGAGCGCTATGACGTGGATGCGGATGAATGCGAGAAGCGCGCAAGGACCCGGGCCACCAATACCACCGAACAGATCATCACGGCCACCGCCAAGGGCTATTCCACCTGCACGCCGGTGGGGAAGAACATCTTCCTCCGGCGCGGCGCGGTGAAATATGTGCTGCTTCCGGTGTGGCTGCTCTCCACCCGCTGGAACGGGCAGAGCTTCCTCTTTGCCATGAACGGCCAGACCGGAAAGCTGATAGGAGACCTGCCGGTGTCCAAAGGCCGGTACTGGGGCTGGTTCGGTGCCATCGCGGCGCCCCTGGCGGCGGTTTTGACAGCTGCGCTGCTGTTTCTGTTTTAAGGAGGGCGGAGAGAATGAAAAAGCTTTTTTCCCTTCTGATCGTTCTCCTGCTGCTGGCCTCGTTCCCGGCGGCGGCATTGGCCGAAGAGACGGGCGACGACTTCCCTTATGTGCTGGATAACGCGGGACTTTTGAGCGACGGTCAGCGCAGCACGCTGGAAAGCCTGGCGGCGGAGCTGAGCGAGGCGCATGGCTGCAGCCTCTACATTGTCACGGTGGAGGATCACACCCAGTATAACCCGGACGTGTATGAAGCGGCCAAAGGAATCTTTGAGTATTACGACCTGGGCTATGGCGACGGGCGAGACGGCGTTCTTCTCCTGCTGAGCATGAAGGAGCGGGATTACGCTGTTGTCGGCCACGGCCCCCTGGGCGAGACGATCTGCGGCTATGAGAGCAGCTGGATCATTGAGGACGAGTTTCTGGATAACTTCCGCCAGAACGACTGGTACGGCGGGTTTACCGATTATCTCAATGCCTGCGGGAAGCAGCTGACCAAACAGGAAAACGGCGAGGATATCACCGAAGGCGCTGATATCATCACCGGCTCTGACGGACAGGAGTATCACAGCTATAACGCCCCCGGGGAGAAGCAGAGCATGCCCATCGGGCTCAAGCTGATCATCGGCATCGGCGTGCCCTGCCTGATCGCGCTGATCGTCTGCTCCACCTTCAAGGCCCAGATGAAGACTGCGCGGCTTCGCACCACAGCGGAGGATTATGTGGTTCCCGGCAGCGCCGTGCTGCGCACCAAACAGGATCACTTCCTCAACCGTACCGAGTCCCGCGTGCGGATCCAGAGCGATTCCGGCTCCGGCAGCCGGGGCGGCGGCGGAGGAAGCAGCTTTCACTCCGGCGGCGGCTTTTCCGGCCGCAGCGGGAAATTCTGAACCATCTGAAAAAGCGGCCCTTGGGCCGCTTTTTCCATAGAGGAGAGATCATGAAGATCTGGATCATTTGTACCGGCGAGGCGGAAGGACTTTGGCCCAAACGCTGCAGCGCCGCTGAATTTGAAACGCTTGCCCGCATGGCTTCCCAGCGGGAGCCGGAGGAGCGGCCGGAAAAGAAACTCAAGTGGGGCGGCCTTGTGCTTCACGCCCCCTGTGCCGCCGCTGCAAAAACGGCAGAAATCTGCGTTGAAGGCGGCGTGCGCCGGGAGGAGCCGCTGCTGGCCCCGGTGATACAGCGCGCTTCCCGGGAGGGCGGGAGCGCGTCGCCCCGGCATTGGCTGCAGATGGCGCGGCTCCAGCGGAAACTGGGCAACAAACGCCAGCCTGAGAGCCGCAAGCAGCTGAACCAACGGGCGGAGACGCTGTTTGCCCGACTGGAGCGGGAAGGGAAGGACTGCGTCCTGATCGCGGATTGCCTGCTGGCAGAACAGCTTCTGGATCGGGCCCGGGTTCGGGGCTACACCCATGCCCGGACGGGGATCTTCCGCTACCGCCCTTGGGAGAGGATCCTGCTGACCGGGCGGGATCTGCACTGCGGCGGCTGCGGGCACAACTGCCTGCTCTCCAACCCCGGCTGCGGCATCGGAAAGGATAAGGCAGCGCGCAAAAGCGGCTGAAGAAAAAACCTGCGTCCTCCCGGATGGGAAGACGCAGGTTTTTAGTTCAGCTTCCAGACGCCCAGGTTCAAATAGGCGGCAAACAGCACCCAAATCAGATAAGGCAGCTGGAGCCAGGCGGCAAGGGCGTCCTGATCGTAGAAGGAGAGCATCATCCGCACGATCAGGATCCAGAGGACTGCCAGCCAGAAGAAGGCCAGCCCGAAGGCTTGAAAGCTGAAAAACAAAAAGGGCCAGACAAAGTTGAAGCCCAACTGCAGAAAGAACAGTCGCAGGCTTCTGGTGCGCTCCGGCCCCTCGGGACGCATCCAGATCCTCGCAGCGCCGATCCCCATCAGGGCGTACAGAATCGTCCAGACAATGGGGAAAACCAGCGCCGGCGGGGACAGCGGAGGCTTTACGATGGTGCTGTTGTAGATTTCGACGGCGTTCCGGGTCAGAAGGCCGGCAAGACCGCCGACCGCTTCGGTGAACAGGATCCAAAAAAGATAGGGTTTCCAGGTTTGCTTCATGTTCTCATCTCCCACAGAAAGGATATGCGAAAAGAAGGAAAACATGAGTGGGACATTTGAAAACAGAGACAGCAGCAAAGAAAGAACTCCAGCCCACAAAAGTGGACTGGAGTTCTTTGGTCGGAGTGTAATTATAGGACCTGAAGAAATACCCCAAAAAACAAAATCGGAGCCCAGCAAAGCGGGTCCGTTTTTGAGAAGGAAGAAGGAGACTGCGGATATGCAGTTTTCGCGGCTCTTACGCAAACCGCGGAAACGGAATGGAGCAGGCTTCTTCTGACGTTGGTCGGAGTGGCGAGACTTGCGTGCATTTTTCGCTTGCGGGAGACGCGAAAAATCAAAGAATTCACCAGTGTGCACACTGGTTCATGCACATGCCGCCGGCATGTGCGATTACAAATTCAAGTCTCACCACAGAAGAAAGAACTCCAGCCCACAAAAGTGGACTGGAGTTCTTTGGTCGGAGTGGCGAGACTTGAACTCGCGGCCTCATGGTCCCGAACCATGCGCGCTACCAGCTGCGCTACACCCCGTAAAGCCTATTCATTATAATGATTGTCCCGACAAATGTCAAGAGAAAAGTTGCGGCGGCGGGAAGGGGAAAAAGAAGCCCGCGGGATCGCGGTGGAGAGCATAGACCCGGCGGAGGGCGCATAGGCTGATCGAAGGGGGGATGAACATGCGAAGACATACCGCGCTGCTGCTGGCGGAGCTGCTGCTCCTGGCTGCGCTGTGGAAGCTGTGCTGCCCGGAGGGGGAAACCGCGCTCCGCGCCTGGGCAGAGACGCTGTTCTTCCCGGAGGGACGGGAGACGGTGGAGGCCTGGGGCCGGGCCCTGGGCGGCGAGGGAGAACGGGTCCCGGCGCTGCGACAGGGTGAACAGCCTTGAAGCAGCCGGAAATCCAGATCAGCGCCGGGGCGGCCTTCCTGGCAGCGGCGGGGGTGCTGCTGCTGAGCTGGGAGGAGCTGGGCGCGCTGCTCCTTGCTGTCTTGGCCCATGAGCTGGGGCATCTGGCGGCGATCCTGCTGCTGGGGCTGCGGCCCACGGCCTTTCGCGCCGGGCCGGAGGGCCTGCTGATCACCTATGAAGGGGAGAGCGGAGCGGCAGGGCACGCCCTGATCGCGGCGGCCGGTCCGGCAGCCGGACTTGTGTTTGCCTGGGCGGCGTCCCGCCTGGGGACGCATACGGGTTGGAATTGGCTCTGCCTTTCGGCGGGAATCAGCCTGCTGCTGAGCCTGTTCAATCTCCTGCCGGCGCTGCCCCTGGACGGGGGACATCTATTGCGCACCCTTGGCTCTGCCCTATTGGGGCCGCAGAAAGGCGCCCGCCTTGCTCAGACGGTACAGCTTATCAGCGCTGTCTTGCTGAGCGGGGCGGGCGCGATTCTTCTGCTGCGGGGCAGGGGAGCGGCGGTGCTCACGGCTGGACTGATCCTGCTGCGAACGGCGCTGAGCGAGACGGGCGCTGTGCTTCAGGCGGGCTCGTAGCTGCGGCTCATCTCGTTGCCGTCAGCGTCATACTCGATGTTCTCCATCAGCGCCAAATCCACCCGGCTGCGTTTTTTGACCACCAGGCCCTCTCCCTTGTTGTTGAAGACCCAGATCATATAGCCCGGGAAATCGGGGTCGGGCTTGTTAAACAGGCCGCTTTCGTTCAGGCGGCAGAACTTGGACCGACCTTCGGGGCTGTCCATCATATCGCCGGGGCCGGTATAGAACAGCTCGTCCTTTGCGGCGCGCTTCTTGAACTCTTCCCACTCGTCACCCATAAAGGCTTTGTCCACATCGCGGGGCTGGATCATGGCGATCCCTCACTTTCCTTGTCTTTGGCAACAGCATAGCACAGTTGAAGCAAAGTTGCAAGGGCGGCGCCCGGAGAGAATCTGCCGGCAGTGCCGCCGGGGTCTTGTAAAACCGGGGAAAATAAGGTAAAATATCATGATACTACATGTATGGGAGTGCGCTATGGATAAACGACTGGAGCGAATCCTGCCCCGGGTGCAAAAGCCTGCCCGCTATACCGGCGGCGAATACAACCAGATCCTGAAGGACAAGACCAAGGTGGATATCCGCACGGCCTTCTGCTTCCCGGATACCTATGAGATCGGCATGTCCAACCTGGGCATGAGTATCCTGTACGACACCATGAACAGCCTGCCCTTTGTCTGGTGCGAGCGGGTGTACGCCCCCTGGGGCGATATGTACGAGGAAATGAAGAAGGCGGGCATCCCCCTCTACGCCCTGGAAAGCGGCGACCCGGTAGGGGAGTTCGATTCCATCGCCTTCTCCATCGGCTATGAGATGGCCTATACCACGGTGCTGGACATGCTGGACATGGCGGGGCTTCCCCTGCGGACGGCGGACCGGCCCGAGCTGCTGCCCCTGGTTTGGGCCGGCGGCACCGCCGCCGTGAACGCCGAACCCATGGCGCCCTTTATCGACCTGTTCGTGGTCGGGGAAGGGGAAGAGGCCGACAACGAAGTGCTGACCCTTCTGCGGGAGGCAAAGCTGGGCGGCTGGTCGAAGCACGAGTTCCTGGTCAAGGCCGCGCAGATCGGCGGGGTCTATGTCCCCTCGCTCTATGACGTGACATATCACGAGGACGGCACCGTGGCGGCTGTGACGCCGAAGGACGGCGCCCCCGCCCGGGTGACGAAGCGCATCCTTTCGGACTTTGACGCGGCGCCATTTCCGGCAAAGCCCATTGTGCCCTCCACCGAGGTGGTGCATGACCGGGTGAGCCTGGAGCTGTTCCGGGGCTGCCCCCGAGGCTGCCGTTTCTGCCAGGCGGGGCATGTGTACCGTCCGCTCCGGGCAAAAAAGCCGGAGACCCTGATCCGCCAGGGCATCCAGGCCCTGGAGAACACCGGCCATGAGGACGTGACGCTCCTGAGCCTTTCCACCAGCGATTACCGCCAGCTTCCCGCCCTGTGCGACGGGCTGCTGGAATACTGCGAGCCCCGCAGCATTGGCCTGTCCCTGCCCTCCCTGCGGGCGGACAACTTCTCCATGGAAATCATGGAGAGACTCCAGAAGGTGCGCAAGAGCGGCCTGACCTTTGCCGTGGAGGGCGGCAGCCAGCGCCTGCGGGACGCGGTGAACAAAAACGTCACCGAGGAGGACGTGCTGCACACCTGCTCCATCGCCTTCGCCGGCGGCTGGAACACGGTAAAGCTCTATTACATGCTGGGCCTGCCCACCGAAACGGACGAGGATATTCTGGGCATTGCCGAGATGGCAAACCAGATCCTGCACTGCTGGCGGGTCAATGCCAAGAACAAGAATCGGGGCGTGAAGATCACCGTCTCCACCTCCTGCTTCATCCCCAAGCCCCAGAGCCCCTTCCAGTGGGAAGCGCAAATCACGCTGGAGGAATACCTGCGCCGGGTCAATCTCCTGCGCTCTGCCATCACCGCCAAAAACGTGACCTATAACTGGCACGACGCGGAGACCAGCCTCATCGAGGCGGTGCTCTCCAAGGGCGATCGGCGGGTGGCCGACGCCATTGAGGAGGTCTGGCGCCAGGGCGGAAGGCTGGACGCCTGGACGGATTACTTCTCCTTCCAACGCTGGATGGACGCCTTTGCCGCCTGCGGGGTGGACGTGGATTTCTATGCCCACCGGGAAGCGGGGAAGGACGAGATCCTGCCCTGGGATCACATCGACGTGGGCGTGCGGAAGGCCCACCTCTGGCATGAGCGGGAGATGTGCTACAAGTCCCAGCTCTCGCCGGACTGCCGGCATCAGTGCGCCGCCTGCGGCGCGGCCAAACTCCTGACGGGAGGGATCAAGTGCGATGAACGATAAACTGAGACTGCGTTTTCAGAAGACGGGACGGGCGGTGTATATCTCCCACCTGGATCTGATGCACACCATGCAGCGGGCCTTCAACCGGGCGGGCTACGCCCTCAAGTATTCCGAGGGCTTCAATCCCCATCCCCAGATCGCCATTGCCCTGCCCCTTTCTGTGGGAACAGGGAGCCTGTGCGAAATCATGGACTTCAAGCTGAAGGAGGAGCCGGAGCTTTCGGCGCTGCCTGCCCGCCTCACCGCCGTGATGCCGGAAGGCATCGTGGTCACCGAAGCCTATGAATTCACCCGCAAGGTGGCGGAGCTCAAATGGCTGCAGGTAGAGGGCGTGTTCGAATACGATGAGCGGGACCCTGCCGAAATGGCGGCGGCCCTGGAGGAATTCTACCGGCAGGAGAGCATCGTCATCACCAAGAAGACCAAGCGTGGCATGGGCGAGACGAATATCCGCCCCGGCATCCGGGAAATCCGGTTTACAACAGGGGAGAAAGCGGTTAACATAACTACAGTTCTCTCCGCCCAGGAGCCCACCATCAACCCGGAACTGCTGGCGGAGGCTCTGCGCCAGCTCCGGCCGGAGCTGGCCCCGGACTTTGCCAAGTTCACCCGCATTGAGACTTATGACGCCCAAATGCAGGTCTACCGCTGAGGTACGCCGATGAAAACGATCCGAATTCTGGCGCTGCACCTGGCCTATGGCGGGGTGGAAAAGGCCATCATCAGCATGGCAAACCTGTTTGTGGAGCGCTATCCGGTGGAGATCATCAGCGTATACCGGATGCCGGATTCGCCCGCGTTTCCGCTGGACGAGCGGGTGCGGGTGCGCTATCTGCTGTCCGATTGCCCCAACCGGAGGGAGTGGCATGAGGCGCTGCGCAGCCGCCGCCCCCTTGCCATCCTGCGGGAGAGCCTGCGGGCGCTGCGCATCCTGCGGGCGAAAAAGCGCGCGGTGCGGGACACGATCCGTTCCATTCATGACGGGGTGCTGATCACCACCCGGCACGAGGATAATCTGGTGCTCTCCCGCCTGGGCGACGAGAGCGTGTGGAAGATCGCGCAGCTCCACCATGACCACGGCTTTCAGAAGAAATACCTGCGGGGCTTCCGCCGGGGCTACGGCGGCCTTGACGTGTTCGCACTGCTGACGCCGGGACTGGTGGAGGAGGTACGGCGGATCATGCCGGCGGGGAGCAAGCCCAGGCTCGTTTATGTACCAAACTTCCTGGAGCATTTTCCCGCGCCCTTTTCCCTGGAGGAGAAGGAGAAGCGGATTTTCGCCGCGGGACGGCTGGAGCCGGTCAAGGGCTTTGACCGGCTGATCCGCTGCTTTGCCGCCATCCACCGCCAGCGCCCGGACTGGACGCTGCGGATCGCAGGCGAGGGGTCCGAGCGGGGACGGCTGGAAGGGCTGATCCGCGAGCTGGGGCTGGAGAACGCCGTTACACTCACCGGGCGGCTGGATGCTGCCGGCGTGGAGGAAGAGATGAAGCGGGCGTCGATCTATGCCATGACCTCTCTCTCGGAAGGTTTCCCCTTTGTGCTGCTGGAGGCCCAGAGCTGCGCCTTGCCCACAGTGGCCTATGACGTGCGCGTCGGCCCTGCCGCCGTGATCCACTCCGGACGGGACGGGTTTTTGGTGCCGGACGGGGATCAGGCGGCCTTTGAGGCGCGGGTGCTGGAGCTGATCGACCGGGAGCCTCTGCGCAAAGAAATGGCGCTCCGCGCCCAGGCACACGCCCGGGAGTTTTCCCGGGAAAAGGTTGCCGCGATCTGGAAATCTGTGCTGGAGCCTTGAAAAACAGCGGAAAAAATGCAAAGAAACTCTTGCATTGTGGGAGAAGCTGTGCTACAATACCATAGCTTGTGCGAATCGCGTATTCGCCGGCATAGAAAGGCGGTCCGCTGCCGCGCCAGGGGTGAGACCCTGCGCCTCCGGTATTGAACGTCTATAAGAAAGAGGATCGAAAAATGGATCTGGTCAAAATTCTCAGCGAGCGTTACATGAAGCAGGAACTTCCCGAGATGAACGTGGGCGACACCGTGCGTGTCCTCGTCCGCGTGAAGGAAGGCAACCGTGAGCGCACCCAGGCTTTCGAAGGCACCATCATTGCCAAGAAGCATGGCGGCATCAACGAGACCATCACCGTCCGCCGCATTTCCTACGGCGTCGGCTGCGAGAAGGTCTTCCCGGTGCATTCTCCCTCCATCGTCTCTGTCACCACCGTCCGCAAGGGCAAGGTCCGCAGAGCAAAGCTGTACTACCTGCGCGACCGCGTGGGCAAGAAGGCAAAGGTCAAGGAGAGACTGTAATTATTGCTCGTGTTTTGTGGCGTCTTCCGATGGGAGGCGCCATAAAACTTATGGGGGAAAATGATGAACAAGCAATCCAAAACCTGGCTGGGGGAGCATTGGCTGATCCTGCTGCTGGCGGCACAGCCGCTGCTGGACACGCTGGCCTATTTCACCCAGAACAAGGTTGCCACCGCCGCAGGTTATATCCGCCTGGCGCTGATGGTGGCGCTGCCGGTCTACGTTCTGCTGACAACAGAGCGGAAAAAGCCCTTTTTCCTGGGCCTTGCGGTCATCGGCGCCTTCTGCGCGCTCCACGCGCTCAACTGCGTCCGGGTGGGTTATCTGAACCCGAAATATGATCTTGCCTACCTGGCCCGGATGGCCTATGCGCCGGTGCTCTGCCTCTGCCTCATTTGGCTGATGGGGGAGGAGCAGACCAGGCAGCAGGCCTTCCGCGGGATTTTGGCGGCGGGCCTCATCATGGCGGTCTCGGTGCCTTTGGCCTGGATCACCGGCACGGGCAACGTGACCTATGGCGAGGGCCTTGGCTACAGCGGCTGGGTCATCGATGATAACCGCTGCGCCAACAGCATCCTGCTGGTAACGCTTGCCACTTTCGGCGTTTGGTATGCCCTGAAGTCCAGGCGCAGGTGGCTTTCCGTGCTGATCCCGGGGGCGATCACGGCGCTGTTTCTCACCAACGGAACCAAGGCATGCTATTTCTCACTGTTCGTTCTTTTTGCCGCCTTCTCCGGGTATATGATTCTCGCGGCGCTTCTGGGGAAGGAGAAGCTCAACAAGCTCCTGCTGTGTGTGCTGGTGCTGCTGATGGTGTTTGCGGTGGTCATCTATCCCTATACGCCGCGGTATCGCGTCAGCCAGGACATGGCGGAAAAGACCAGCTACGGCGAAATCGAGGCGACCCTGCTGGAAAAGGGGATCGACATCACGGACATGAGCTTCGAGGAGCGCTTCTCCAACCCCGTGGTCAAAGAGGTTTTCGTTTATTATTATTGGCAGTATCTGGGCGCCTTGCCGGATCTGATCGACCGCTTTGGCATGGATCGGGTGCTGGAGCATTATCAGATGACCACCGATGTGGGCAGGCTGATCGATACCCGGGTCATGGAGCGCAGCTATGCCCATCTGATCTGGAGCGAGGAGACCGATACCCTGACCAAGCTGGTGGGCTTTGAGACGAGCCTGGTGGGCACCGACGGGCGCTATGACATGGAAAACGACTGGCCCGCGCTGTTCTATTACGGAGGCTACCTGGGCTTTGCGCTGTATGCAGGCTTTATCCTGTACTTCGTGCTGCGGATTCTGAAAACGCTGCGGGCGGACTTCAAGGGCAGCCTGACGGCGGAGAATTTTGCCCTGGCTCTGTGCCTGGCGCTGCAGCTGGGGCTGGCCCAGTTTTCCGGCGCGCTGGTGCGGCGGCCCAATGTGTCCATCTATCTGGCGCTGGTGCTGGCGCTGATCTGGTTTCAGACCCGGAAAAAGGAGAGGACGGCATGAAGCTGAGTATCATTGTCCCGGTCTACAATGCGGAGAAGTTCCTGCGCCCCTGCCTGGATTCCCTGCTGGCCCAGAGCGTGGAAGACTATGAGATCATTCTGGTGAACGACGGCTCCCGGGATGGCTCCGCCGCCATTCTGGAGGAGTACCGGAAGCAGAACCCGGATCGGATCCGGGTGATCACCGTGGAAAACGGCGGTCAGGGCCGGGCAAGAAACCTGGCACTGGATGTGGCACAGGGGGAATTTCTCGGCTTTGCCGACAGCGATGATTGGGTCGCGCCAGAGATGTTCGAGAAGCTCATCCGCGCAGCGGAGGAGAATGACGCAGATGTGGTCGTGTGTGACGCGGAGGAGTGCTGGCCCGACGGAAGGCGCGCGCTTCTGCCTCTGACAAGCTTTGAGCGGCCCATCAAAATGTCTACCGAGGTATGGAGCAAACTGGTGCGCCGCAGCGCCCTGGGCAACGTACGTTTTGCTGAGGGACTGTGGTATGAGGATCTGGCTTTTGTAGCGGAGCTGCTGCTGCGAACCGACCGAATCTGTACCGTGGCCGAGCCGCTGTACCGGTATCGTTGCGGACATACCTCCACCATGAACAACAACAATGCCCGCCGCAACTTGGATCTGCTGAAGATCCTGGAACTGCTGCGCGGTCCGATGGAGCAGGCCGGCCGCCGAGAGGAATTTGAGTCGCTGGTGCTGAACCATGCACTGTTGGACGCCATTAACCGCGTGCAGCGTCAGACCGGAGAAGATAAGGTAACGGTAATAAAAGAAATAAGAGGTTATGTTAACCAACAGGTTCCGCAGCTCCTGTCTTGCCCCGCCTTTCGGGCGGAGAGCCGAAACCGCCGGATCGTCATGTGGCTGAATTACCACGGACTGAGCTGCCTCTCCGGCACACTGCTGAAATTGAAAAACGGAGCATAAACAAATCGCCCTCCCATTCCGGGAGGGCAGTTTAATGTGTAGACAAACCCCAAAGCATGTCATTGCGAGCCAGTGCGCACACTGGCGTGGCAATCCGTTTTTTCGATAATACTGTAATATCAGGGATTTTAGAATACGGATTCCCACACCAGTGACATCGGTCACTGGTTCGGAATGACAGATAACCGACTTTGCCGACAGAGGGGGTGCAGCCTGCTGCGCGCACTCGCTTGCGGGGGAGACTCGCGCACTTGCAGGCTGAGAAGTGTCTTTTGCCAGGTACACGCCCCGGCAAAAGACGGATTTGAATTTGATTCGCGCCTGCGGGCGCGAACTCTGCGAGGCTTCCTGATTCGAGGATGATCTCCTTTCCTTGACGGGAGACCTTGTCAACAATTATCACGGATGCAGAGACAACAAAAATGCGGGAGAGAAGAGCTTGCTCTTCTCTCCCGCTGGGGTTTTACTCTTTCGGCTCGGAATCGTCCACGACCTGCTCGAAGTCCGCGTCCTGAACAGGGGGCTCGCCGGTCTCCTTCACCTGGTTGACCAGGTTCACGGCGGCGTCCTTCACGTCGTTTGCGATGTTCACGGCGGTGTCCTTGACCTTCTGGCTGTCTTCCTCGGTGACGACGTTCACGACTTCGCCGTCATCCTTGATGATTTCCACGGAGCAGCCGAAGCCGACGGTGGCCAGCGCGGCGGCCAGAACGGCCCACTTGGCAGCGGTCAGACCCACGACCACGCCCACAACGCCTACGTTCACGGGGATGCTCAACAGCGTCTCTCCGTTGCGGCGGATCTGAATCTTGGAGACGTTGCCCTTCTGGATCAGCTCCTTGATCTTGTCCATCACATTCTTGGTATCCATGTTGTACTCCTTTCCGTTCCACTGAGGGAACATTCCAGTGTGTTTTATATTGTACACGCACTTGGACGTTTTATCAAGAAATTAGTTCCCGTACTGGTACATTTTATCAAAAAGTTCATAAATTGCCAGATAGGGGTCGGAAACCGGCTGTACCGTTTCGTTCAGCTCCAGCACGGTTTTCCCGTCCGTGGCAGGCTCCCAGCGGGGCAGACCGGGCCCGTTGGGGTCGCCGGTCTTGCAGAAATTGGCAAAATACGAGCAGAAAACTTCGCTCAGGGCCCGGTCAGCGTCGTTATACAGCTTGGAGTCGGCGGGAATATTGCCGTAGCAGTAGACCTCCTCGCCGCTGTGCCAGGCGCCGATGCGCCCGTTGTCACGGGTGAAATAGTATTCATAGGTGGGCACGCCCAGCGCTGCCTCCTGACGGGTCCAGCAGTAGTGACCGTAGGAGAAGAAGTAGGCCGAGTAGAGGTTGATCCAAGCCTCCTTGGCCTCGGTGTCGGTAGAGACCGTATACAGGGCCAGCGCCTCCTGGGTATAGTCCCCGAACATGGAGCCAACCTTGTCCTCATAGTTTTTCAGGTTGGCGTTGTCGAAGAGGATGAAGGCGGTGCCCTCATAGGCGTTGAAGCCGTGGAGCAGGGCCTCCTCGTTGTGGATGCCCTTCTGATAGCTCTCATAGGGCGTCTCGGTCAGCACATATCCGTCCACGGTCATGTGGTGGTTCGTGTCCGCAGCGGCAACGAGGGTGGCCGCGTCCACCTGGCGCAGCTCGTCGATGCTGCTGCAGCCAAAGCGTTCCTTGGTTTTGTGACCGGTCTCCAGCGCGTCGTCCAGGCTGCGGAAGGAGTGAGCCGGCTGGGGAGCGGTGACGGTGGAGCTCTCCGCAATGGCCCGGCGGAACAGCCCCTTGGCCAGGGGAGAGGTGCACAGGGCGCTGACGCAGGCGGCGCCTGCGGATTCGCCGGCTATGGTCACATTGTTCGGGTCGCCGCCGAAGGCCGCGATATTGTCGTGCACCCACTGGAGGGCCTTGATCTGATCCAGCAGACCGTAGTTGCCGGTGGTGCCGTTGGGGGACTCGGCCATCAGCTCCTCATCGGCCAAAAAGCCGAAGACGCCCAGGCGGTAGCCCATGTTCACCACGATCACGCCCTTGCGGGCCAGACCCTCGCCGCGATAATCTGCATACCAGGGCTGCCCGGTCTGGAGGGAGCCGCCGTGAATGTATACCAGAACCGGCAGGTTCTCCTGCTGGCCCGCTGGCTTCCAGATGTTCAGGTACAGCGCGTCCTCGCTGACCATGTCGGTGGTATTATCGTCCAGCGAAATCTCATAATCGTGGTAGCCGATGATCTGGGCCAGGGAGCTGTACCAGTTAGGCTTCACCGGCTGCATGGACATGGGGGCAAAGTGGTCCGCCGCCAGCACGCCCTCCCAGGGCTCCGGATCCTGGGGCTCTCGCCAGCGCAGGTCGCCCACAGGGGGCTTGGCATAGGGGATGCCCGCATAGACCTCCACAGCGCCGTCCTCGGTATAGACGCCGGTGAGCTGCCCGTCCCGCACCGTGACGATATCGGTGACCTGGGGATCCTTCGCCGCAACCGCAGGGTGTGCCCGGTACGGCCCCTGGGTGCCGTGACCGATGGCAGCCAGCAGCACCAGCAGCAGGACAAAGCAGCCCAGCCGCAGGTACCATTTCTTGCCCCTCAGGAGCTTGATACTGATCGTTATGTAAACCAGAAAAACCACGAGACTTTGGATCCAGCCGGAGAGGGTGTTCTTGTTGATCTCCAGGAAGAAGAACCAGAGCAGGGCGACCAGCACCGTGGGGATCCAAAAGCCCAGATGGAGCTTTTTCTTTGCTTTCTTTTCCATATCTTCACCGCCTAAAAGATTTTATACAATCAGTCTATCATAGGAAGTCTGTTTTGCCAAGAGGAAGCGTTTCATCAGGTCTTTTTCCGTTTCAGCTTGTTGTTTACCGTCATCAGGGCGTGGACGGCGCCGTAATGCCCCTTGTCCATCAGCCGGATCAGCAGCCGATGCTGCCCGGGGAACCGGGACAGATAGGGATTTTCCCGCCAGCGGGGGAATTTTTGCTCCAGATCCGCCAGCAGCTCTCCCTGCAGGGGGGACTTGGGGTCGATGAGATTGACCCGTACCGTGGCGGCCACAAGCTGGTGCTGAAGGGTCATGGCTTCCAGTGCCGGGGCAAAGCGGTCAAACTGACCGGCGGCCCGGTAAGCGTCCAGACTCATGTTGACTGCCTCCATGATCTCGGCGTTGCGGGCAAGATTTTTGGAATTGGTGATGGAGCCGCTGCGCTGCAGATAGCGGATCCAGGGGCGGAAAACGCCGCGCAGTGCCCGCGCATGGAGATAAAGCCCCGGGGAAGTGGCCAGATCCTCATACCACAGCCGCGCGGGATAGCGGATGCCGCTTCGCGTAAAGAGAGAGCGGCGCCACAGCTTGTTCCAGGCGCTGGGGGGCATCATCAGCTGCTCCGGGTGCTCCGCCAGCGTGAAATCGCCCTCCATGCAGGCGCCGGTTTTATAGGCAAGCTCCCGTCCGGTTTCATCCACGGAGCGGATATCAAAAATCAAGGCGTCGATCCCGTCAGCATCCTGCAGGGCGTCCAGCATCTCCTCCACGGCGCCGGGGGCCAGGGTGTCGTCACTGTCCAGAAAGAGGAGAAAGTCCCCCCGGGCGGCGTCGATGCCGGTGTTGCGCGCCGCGCCAAGGCCGCCGTTTTCCTGATGGATCACGCGGATCAGCCCGGGATAGCGGCGGGCATAGTCCTCGGCAATCTGACCGGAACGGTCGGGCGAGCCGTCGTCCACGGCGATGATCTCATAATCCTCCCGCCCGGGAAGAAGTACGGAATCCAGGCAGGCGGGGAGATACTGCTCCACCCGATAAATGGGGATCACAATGCTCAGCTTGTACATGACGGCGCACCTCCATAGCTTTCTTTTCCAGTATACCATAGCCGGACCTCGCCCGCAAGCGCAGAAAAAGGCTTGCTCCCGGGGGAAATATGGGTTATAATAAACTTTGATTCCGTATGGATCATGTATTTTGTGGAAATCTGTTTTCGGGAGCCGGATATGAACGAACGGAAAAAGAAAAGAACCGAAGAAAAAGAAGAGCGGGAGAAGATGACGCGAGGAGAGCGGGCCAGACGGGAGGCTTACGACTGGATCCAGAGCCTGATGGCGGCGCTGATCTTCTGCGTGCTGCTGTTCTCCTTTGTAGTCCGCCTCATTGACGTGAACGGACCTTCCATGATGCCCACGCTCTATGACGGCAACAAGCTGCTGGTGTCGGATGTGTTCTATAAGCCCAAGGCGGGGGACGTGGTGATCTTCCGCAACGTGGATGAGAACGGCGAAGAAAAGGCGCTGGTCAAGCGCGTGGTCGCCGTGGCGGGGCAGGAGATCAACATTGACTTCGAAAACGGCATCGTCTATGTGGACGGCGAGCCGCTGGATGAGCCCTATGTGGCGGAGCCGATCCACTCCAAGCAGGATTTTATCGGGCCCAAGACCGTGCCGGAGGGCTGCATCTTTGTGCTGGGCGATAACCGCAACTCCTCGCGGGACAGCCGCGCCCGCAGCATCGGCATGGTGGACGAGCGGCTGATCCTGGGCAGAGTGTACGCGGTGATCTATCCCTTCGGGGAAATCAAGTGGGTGCGCTGATGGCAGACAATCCCTATGAAAAAATGAACATCCAGTGGTTTCCGGGGCACATGACCAAGGCCCAGCGGATGATCGAGGAGAATCTGAAGCTGGTGGACGCGGTGTGCGAGATCCTGGACGCCAGGATTCCCCGCGCCAGCCGGAACCCGGATATCGACAGGCTTGCGGGCGACAAGCCCCGCCTGCTGATCCTGAACCGGATCGACCTGGCCGACCCCGCCGTGACGGCTCGATGGCGCAAAAGCTTCGAGGCGCAGGGCTATTCCGTGCTGGAGACGGACGCGAAAAGCGGCAAGGGGGTCAAGGACTTTGCCCCCGCTGTGCGGCGGCTGCTGAAGGATAAGCTCACAGAGTATGAGGCAAAAGGCCAGGTGGGCCGGCCGCTTCGGGTCATGATCCTGGGTATCCCCAATGTGGGCAAGTCTACCTTTATCAATAAGGTAGCCGGCCGCAAGGCGGCCATCGCCGGGGACAAGCCCGGCGTCACCCGGGGCAAGCAGTGGATCAACATCGACAAGGGCCTGGATCTGCTGGACACGCCGGGCATCCTCTGGCCCAAGTTTGACAGCCAGGAGGTGGGGGAAATGCTGGCCATCACCAACGCCATCAAGGCGGATGTGCTGGACAAGGAGACCCTTGGCGCAAACTTCATGCTGCGCCTGCGGCAGTATTATCCCCAGGCGCTGACCGAGCGATATAAGTTCAGCCCCGACCCGGATGCCAACGGCTTTGAGCTGCTGGAGGCGGCGGCGAAGAAGCGGGGCTTCCTGGTTTCCCGGGGAGAATATGATATCGAGCGCATGGCAAATACCCTTTTGGGGGAGTATCACGACGGCAAGCTGGGCCGCCTGAGTTTGGAGCAGCCGGATGACGGACTTGTGGGAATTGGAGAATGAAATAGCCGCCGAAGGCTTTGAAACCCTCTGCGGGGTGGATGAGGCGGGCCGCGGCCCCCTGGCGGGGCCGGTGTATGCTGCCGCGGTGATCCTGCCGCGAGGACTCCGGATCCCGGGGCTCAACGACTCCAAGAAGCTCTCGGAGAAAAAGCGAGAAGAGCTGTTTGACGAAATCTGCGAGAAGGCCCTGGCGACCAGCATTGCCTTTGCCACGGTGGAGGAGATCGAGGAGCGGAACATCCTCGGCGCCACCATGCTGGCCATGAACCGGGCCATCGCGGGTCTTTCCGTGAAGCCGGACCTGGCGCTCATCGACGGCAACCGAAACGCGGGGATCGAGTTCCCATCCCGCTGCATCGTGAAGGGGGACGCCCGCTGCGCGGATATTGCCGCGGCCTCGATCCTGGCCAAGGTCAGCCGGGACCGGGTGATGCTGGAACTGGCAAAGCAGTACCCGGAATATCATTTTGAGCAGCACAAGGGCTACGGAACGGCGCTGCACTATGCCGCTTTGCGGGAGCATGGACCCAGTCCCGTTCACCGGCCCAGCTTTCTGAAGAAGATGCACTGATGGATAAACGGTCATTGGGACAATTTGGGGAAGAACAGGCGGCGCGGTATCTCCGCCGCCGTTTTTACAGCATTGTGGAGCGGAACTACCGCTGCCGTTTGGGGGAGATCGACCTGATCGTCCGCCGCGGCGGGATCCTGGCCTTCGTGGAGGTGAAACTTCGCAAGGATGATACCCATGGCGAGGCGCGGGAGTTCGTCACGGCCCGGAAGCAGCAGCGGGTGATCGCCGCGGCGGAGCAGTGGCTGAGCCAGCACGAGACGGCGCTGCAGCCTCGCTTCGACGTGATCGAGGTCTACGCCCCAAAGGGTGAAAACGGGCCGGTGAAAATCCGGCACATTGAGGATGCATTCATGTAAGCAGGCCGATTTTTCCGGTTGACAGATGCGGCTTCCGGTGTTAAGATACCCGCGAACAAAGGCGTTGAAGGAGAACCGCGCATGGGGTCCCGCGCAGAGAGGGCAGGCCGCAGGCTGCAAGCCGCCCCGGGGAACATGCGAGTTGACCGCTCCCGAGCCGGACGGAGGAAATGCCGCCCCGGGTGATCCCGTTAGCAGATCGCAATGAGTGAAACAACAAGGTGGAACCGTGTATTTTATGCACCCTTGGCAGATGCCAGGGGTGTTTTGTTTTATAGGGAGGATAAACATGAAGATCATTTACAAGGACGGAACCGTGGCCGAGTGCCCCCAGGAGGAAGAGCTGCATGTGATCCGTCATACCGCCGCGCACATCATGGCTCAGGCCATCAAGCACCTGTTCCCGGAGGCCGACTTTGCTTACGGCCCTGCAACCCAGAACGGCTTTTACTATGACGTGGATCTGGGTGACCGCAAGCTGACCCAGGAGGACCTGGAGGCCATCGAAAAGGAAATGAAGAAGATCGTCAAGCAGAATCTTCCCATCAAGTCCTTCGTTCTCAACCGGGAGGACTCCAAGAAGCTCATGGCCGAGCGGGGCGAGAAGTTCAAGCTGGAGCACATGGACGATCTCAGCAATGAGACCGAGTTCAGCTTCTTCCAGCAGGGCGATTATATCGACATGTGCCTGGGACCCCACCTGACCTATACCAAAGCCCTGAAGGCCTTCAAGGTCACCCAGCAGTCCGGCGCTTACTGGAAGAACGATTCCTCCCGCCAGATGCTTACGCGTATCAACGGCGTGGCCTTCCGCAATGCCGAGGAGCTGGCCGAGTGGGAGAAGCAGCAGCAGGAGGCCCGGGAGCGGGACCACCGCAAGATCGGCAAAGAGATGCAGCTCTTTATGACCGACGATCTGGTGGGCCGCGGCCTGCCCATGTTCCTGCCCAACGGCGCCATCATCTGGGAGGAGCTGCAGAACTATATCGTCCAGAAGGAGCGCCGCCTGGGCTATCAGCATGTGATGACCCCCTGCATAGGTACCGTGGAGCTCTACAAGACCTCCGGCCACTGGGATCACTACAAGGATAACATGTTCCCCGCCATGGAGGTAGATAATGAGGCCTATGTGCTGCGGCCCATGAACTGCCCCCACCACATGCGCATTTACGCCAGTCGTCCCCGGTCCTACCGGAACCTGCCCCTGCGCATTGGCGAGATCGCCCATGACTTCCGCTACGAGGCCTCCGGCACCCTGAAGGGCATCGAGCGCGGCCGCCACTTCTGCCAGAACGACGCCCACCTCTTCTGCACCCCCGACCAGATCAAGGACGAGGTCGCCAAGGTCTGCGACCTGATCTTTGACGCGTATAAGGACTTTGGCATCACCGACTACCGCTGCGTGCTTTCCCTGCGCGACCCCGCCGACAAGAAGAAGTACCATGACGACGATGCCATGTGGAACACGGCCGAGAGCGCGCTGCGCCAGGTGCTCACGGAGCTTGGCATCCACTTCACCGAGGAGATCGGCGAGGCCGCTTTCTATGGCCCCAAGCTGGACGTGAACGTGAAGCCTGCCGTGGGTGCGGAGTATACCCTCTCCACCTGCCAGCTGGACTTCTGCCTGCCTGCCAAGTTCGACCTGCGCTATATCGACTCTGACGGCACCGAAAAGTGCCCCGTGGTCATTCACCGCGCCATCCTGGGCTCCCTGGATCGCTTCATGGCCTACCTGATCGAGGAGACCAAGGGCCGCTTCCCGGTGTGGCTGGCGCCGCTGCAGGTCAAGGTCCTGCCCGTCAGCGAAAAGACGCTGGACTACGCCCGGGAGGTTTACAACACCCTGGCCGACGCCGGGATCCGCGTGCAGCTGGACGAATCCAACGAGAAGATCGGCTACAAGATCCGCCTGGCCCAGCAGGAGGATCGGGTGCCCTACATGCTCATCATCGGCGCCAAGGAGGCGGAGGCCGGCAACATCTCCGTCCGTACCCGCTCCGGTGAGGATCTGGGCGCCATGAACCTCGGCGACTTCACCGCCAAGGTTCTGGAGGAGATCCGCACGAAGGCAAAGTAATGGTCTTACAATAGTATAATATCGCATCCCCCTCACATACTAAGGAAAAAGCATGTGAGGGGGATTCTTTATGTCTGCTCAACGGAAACGGCTGGTGCTGGCCCTGGCGGTGATCTTCGCGCTGAATATTTTCATCATCGCCCTGGCCCAGAGTGCTTCGGCTGATTTATATAAGAGGGGAACCAGCGGGGACGTGGTCTCGGAAATCCAGACCCGGCTGAAAAACTGGGGCTATTATGACGGCGCGGTGGACGGCATTTACGGCAGCCGCACGGAGGCGGCCGTGCGCTGGTTTCAGCAGAAAAACGGCTTGTCCGCAGACGGACAGGCGGGGGATCAGACTCTGGCGGCCTTGGGCATCAGCCCCAGCGGGGGAGGAGCTGCGGCGTCTGACAAACAGTCCGGCGATGTGTATTTGCTGGCCCGGCTCATTTCCGCCGAAGCCAGGGGCGAGCCTTATGTGGGCCAGGTGGCAGTTGGAGCGGTCGTACTCAACCGGGTGCGGCATCCGTCCTTTCCCAACAGCCTCTCCGGCGTGATCTATCAGCCCGGCGCTTTTTCCTGCCTGGACGATGGACAGTTTGACGAGCCGGTGGCGGAGAGCGCCTACCGTGCTGCCCAGGAGGCGCTGAACGGTTATGATCCCAGTTACGGCGCCATCTACTACTTTAACCCGGCCACCGCAACCAGCCGCTGGATCTGGTCGCGCCCCCTGATCGTGGAGATCGGCAGCCATCGCTTCTGCTCATAATGGCTTGAAAAGTGACGATGCGGGGGATATAATAAAAAAACAACGAAAGGGGGATGGCTATGGCATACTGTAAGAGCTGCGGCGCTTATATTCCCGATGGCGTGTCCGCTTGCCTTGCCTGCGGGTATGAAGAAAATGGGGCGCAGGGGCAAGCTGCCGCCCAACAGGCAAAACAGCCCGATGACAGCCGCGCGGATGATTTGCGGGACGTGATGGAACGCCACCGGAAACTCCAGCAGGAAAAGAGCAAGCAGTGGGCGGAACAAGAAAAGGCTCGCAGAGCCCAGCAGGAAGAGAACCGCCGCTGGGCACGGGAGGAGTATGCCAAACGCCAGGCCAAGCGGGAAGCGGAGGCGGAGCAGAGGCAGACGGAGGAAAAGCGGCAACGGGAACAGGACCGAAAGCATTCCTCTGCTTCGACCTCCGGTAATACCGCCCTGGCCGCACTCAGCTATCTGGACGTGCTCTTTGCGATCCCGTACTTCTTCGCACCGCAGGATGCGTTCGCCAGGTTTCACGCCAAGCAGGGCTTACGCCTCTTCCTCTTTACGCTGGCCACCAGGATCCTGAAGTATTTTACAGCCTACGGCTGGATCCTGACACTGCTCCACGTTTATTTCATCATCTGCGGAATCAGCAATGCCCTGTCCGGAAAGAAAGAGCCTTTGCCCATTATCGGAGATCTCAAGCTGAAGTAAATCCTGATTTTGGGGCAGGCAGGAGCCAAAAACACCAAATGTTGCGTCATCCATCTTTTTTGCAAAAAAATGAAAAAAGGTGTTGACAAATACATAGGTCAAGTGCTATATTATCAATCACCGCGAACGAAGCGGTAAAGATACGAGTTCTCCGGTCAAAAGTTTTTTGAAAAAAATCAAAAAAAGTGTTGACAAACGGAAAACCACGTGCTAATATAATCAGGCTGACGCCGATGAGGCGGACGCGAAGTGTACCTTGAAA
>CAYNBS010000001.1:0-174847 GCA_964395795.1 uncultured Oscillospiraceae bacterium | reverse complement strand
AAACTGGCCCTTTCTTCTTTTCCTAACGTTGTAACACATCATTGACAAACCTACAAGGAAAAGCTGCAGGATTTGCAAACTTTGCGTGAATTAGGCCGGAAAACTCTTTCCAAAGCGGGAAAAGACTGGTATGATAAACAAGAAAGAAACTGCGCGAAAGGGGAGAACCGTATGCCGAAACTGATTTCGGACCTTGCCATCATGCTGTTAACGGCGGGCGTAGTCGCAGTGCTGTTCAAGCGCTTCAAGCTGCCGTTGGTGCTGGGCTATATCCTGGCGGGCTTTCTGGTGGGACCGTACATGCCCTGGTTCTTCACCGTGGGGGACAAGGCGTCCATCGAGACCTGGAGCGAGATCGGCATCATCGTGCTGATGTTCGGTCTGGGGCTGGAGTTTAATCTGCACAAGCTGGCCTCCGTGGGCGGCGCCGCCATCATCACCGCGCTGACCGAGGTCTTCGGCATGCTGGTGATCGGCTACCTGGTGGGGCAGGCCCTGGGCTGGGGCATGATGGACAGCATCTTCCTGGGCGGCATGCTCTCCATGAGCTCCACCACCATCATCATCAAGGCCTTTGATGAGCTGGGCGTGCGGCAGGAGCCCTTTGCCCAACTGGTTTTCGGCACCCTGGTGATCGAGGATATCGCCGGGATCTTTATGATGATCATTTTGTCCACGGTCTCCGTCAGCAAGAACATCTCCGGCACGGCGCTGGCGCTGCAGCTGGGCATGCTGGTGCTGTACCTGGCCCTGTGGCTGATCCTGGGCATCTATATCCTGCCCACGCTTCTGCGGAAGGCGGAGCAGTTCATGAACGATGAGACCCTGCTGCTGGCCTCCCTGGGCGTCTGCTTCGGCATGGTGCTGCTGGCGGAGGCGCTGGGCTTCTCCTCGGCCCTGGGCGCGTTCCTGGCGGGATCCCTGCTGGCGGGCACCGTCCATGCCGAGCGGGTGGAGCATCTCTCCGCCGGGGTCAAGGATCTCTTCGGCTCCATCTTCTTCCTGTCGGTCGGCATGCTCATCGACCCGGCTATGATCCTGCAATATATCGTGCCGATCCTCATTATCACTGTGGTCACCATCATCGGCAAGCTCACCATCTCCTCCCTGGGGGTGCTGCTTTCCGGCCAGAGTCTGCACAAGGCCATCCGCTGCGGCAGCTCCCTGGCCCAGATCGGCGAGTTTGCCTTCATTATCGCGTCCCTGGGCATGAGCCTTGGGGTGATCGCGGACTATGTGTATCCCATCGTGGTGGCGGTTTCCGTGATCACCACGCTGACAACGCCCTTCTTCATCAAGAACTCCGAGGGGCTGTACCGCCTGGTGTCCAAGGCCCTGCCGAAAAAGCTCGCGGACAAGCTGGAGCGTTATACGGAGGAGGACGACGGCAGCAAAGAGCAGGACAGCGACTGGGGCCGCTTCCTGCGCCGCTATGTGAAGGTCACGGCGATCTACGGGGTGCTGATGATGGGCGTGACGCTGCTGGGCAAGTTTGCGCTGGCCCCGCTGCTGCAGCGAACGCCGCTGGATCCCCGAATCGCCAGTGCCGCCTGTGTTGCCTTCTGCGTGCTGGGCATCGCGCTCTTTGTGCGGCCCATGCTGGATCTCCACTCCACGGAGTACACCACGCTCTGGGTGAAAAAGCGCTATAACCGCCTGCCGCTCATCACGCTGACGGCGCTGCGCTATCTCATCATTGTGCTCATCGCCTTCTTCCCGCTGCAGTCTCTGCTTGGCGTCAGCGGGATCTGGCTGGCACCGCTGATCGCAGCGGCGGTGGCGCTGATCGCCCGCACGGGCTGGCTCTCCTCGGCCTATATTTCCGCCGAGGCCCAGTTCATGGTGAATTTCAATGAACGCAACCTTCAGCGAGACGATAAGAACACCGAGTGGCTGGATGAAAAGCTGCTGGTGGATCAGCTGGAGTGCGGCGAGGCGCTCTCCGGCAAGAGCCTGAAGCAGCTGGACTGGGGTAGGCGCTTCACCGTGAACGTGATCCGCATCCTGCGGGGCAAGAAGCATCTGAACATGCCCTCCGGCAATGTGGAACTGAAGGCGGGGGACCGGCTTCTGGTCATCGGGCGGCAGGAGGATCTGCGTGCGCTGCGCCTGAGCCTGGACCTGCCTGCGGAGACGGAGCCGCCCACCCTCCGGGCCTTCACCGAGAGCCAGGAGGGAGACTCTGCCCATCTTTACGCTACGGTCATTCCGGTGGAAAAAGCCTCGGAGCTGCAGGGCAAGAGCATCCGCACCAGCGGCCTCAGGGAGAAGTACGACTGCATGATCCTGGGTCTGCAGCGAAACAAGCTGCCCATCCTCCAGCCGGATGTAAACATGACCATCCAGACGGACGATCTGGTCTGGGTGCTGGGCACCCGGAAGATGGCGGCCAAGCTCCTGGCCGGCGGCTTCTCGGAGGAGTAAAGAACAAGCACAAAAGATATGCCCCTTCTCTCTTGCGGAGAAGGGGCATCTGTGATAATATAAAGCCATAAATTCTCTTGTGAGGATAATGCTATGGACTTGAGCCAATTGAACGCCGCCCAGCGGGAGGCGGTTACCAGCACGGAGGGCTTTGTGCGCGTCATCGCCGGGGCGGGCTCCGGCAAGACCAGGGCGCTGAGCCATCGCTTTGCCTATCTGGTGAACGATATGGGCATCCTGCCGGGGAATATCCTCTGCGTCACCTTCACCAACAAGGCCGCCAACGAGATGCGCCAGCGGATCCATAACCTGACCGGGGATAACGACACCGGCTATATCAATACTTTCCACGGCTTCTGTGTCTCCGTCCTGCAGGAGGAGAGCTTCGCCGTCCAGTATCCCCGGAGCTTCCTGGTGCTGGACAATTCGGATATCGACGCCATGCTCCAGATCATTTATGAGGAGCGGGGCCTGACCCTGCGGGACAAGACCTTCGCCCAGGCGCGGGACATGATCGAAATCCAGAAGGGCATCAAGCGGCCGGACTATTATCTGGATCTGGTGGGGATGTCGCTGGAGGCCCTGCGGGAGAAGTACGAGCAGGCCACCGCGGTGGACGATATCATCTTCTACGGCTATCTCTATCAGGAAAAGAAGTGCTTCGGCCTGGACTATAACGACCTGATCTTCGTCACGCTCTATATCTTCGAGCAGAACGAGGAGATCCGCCTCAAATGGCAGCAGCGGCTGGAGTATATCATGATCGACGAGTTTCAGGATATCGACCCGCCCCAGTACCGGCTGATGGAGGTCCTCTGCGGCTACCACAAGAACCTCTTCATCGTGGGCGACCCGGACCAGACCATCTACACCTGGCGGGGGGCGGACGTGCGCTTTCTGCTGGAGTTTGACCGGAAGTTCCCCGGCACCAAGACCATCATGATGATGGAAAACTACCGATCCACACCCCAGATCCTGGCGGCGGCCAACTCCCTCATTGCAAAAAACCGCACCCGCATCAAAAAGGATCTGATTCCCACCCTGTCGGCGGGGCCGCTGCCTCTCTGCCACCACGCGCCCAACGGGGAAGCAGAGGCGGAGCAGATTGCCTTTCAGATGTGGGAGCTTCATGACCAGGGCGTGCCCTTCCGGGAGATGGCGGTGCTCTACCGGGCTCACTATCTCACCAATAAACTGGAGGAGGTCTTCCGCAAGCGGAAGATCCCCTACGCTCTCTACAGCGGCGTGCCCTTCTTCGGCCGCCGGGAGATCAAGGACGCCCTGAGCTATCTGCGCATGGTGGCCTACAAGGACGATCTGTCCTTCGCCCGGATCGCAAACGTCCCCAAGCGGAACCTGGGGCAGCGGCGCATGGCCTTCCTGCGGGAATACGCCGCGGCAAACAATTGTTCCCTGTACGACGCCCTGCGCCGAAGCCTGGAGGACGAGATCTTCAAGGGCACCAAGGCGGCCTCATTTATCAATCTCATCGAGAGCTTCGCCGCCGAAGCTGCCGGGCGGCCCATCTCGGAGCTGCTCAGCGATCTGCTGGATCAGAGCGGCTATGAGCGGATGCTGCGCACCGAGGGCAGCCAGGAAAGACTGGATAACCTGGCGGAGCTGAAGCAGTCGGTGTATGAGTATGAGACAAGCTGCGGCGAGGAGGCCGCGCTGGAGCACTACCTCAGCCATGTGGCCCTCTTCACCAATGCCGACGCGGAGGATGGGGGCGACAAGGTCAAGCTCATGACCGTCCACGCCGCCAAGGGTTTGGAGTTTCCCTATGTGTTCCTCTGCGGGCTGAACGAGGGGGTCTTTCCCTCGGGCCGCACCAACACCCTCCCCGGCATGGAGGAGGAGCGGCGCCTGGCCTTCGTGGCGGTGACGCGGGCGGAGAAGGCCCTGTACCTCTCGGAGGGGGAGGGCCGGAATCTGGACGGCTCGCCCCGCTATCCCTCCCGCTTCCTGCTGGATATCGACCCGGCGCTGCTGGATTACACCGCCCCACCCAAGGAGAGCCTGATCCGGGACGCAAGGGAGTATATCGCGGCGTCCGATCTGCGCCTGCCGGAATCGGCGCCCACTGGGGCCTTTGCCGTGGGGCAGCGGGTGCGGCATGAGATCCTGGGGGAGGGGACCGTACTGGAGCTGGACGGGGACAAGGCCGCCTACGTCATCCAGTTTGATTCCATGAAAACGACAAGACGCATCTCCTTCCGCGTGAAGCTGGAGGAGAGATAGAAGCTGGAGGAGAGATAAAAAGAGACCGCGGCAGACGGAATGTTCCGCCTGCCGCGGTCTTGCTTTATGAAACGGCCACAGCCTCTACCGGTTCTCCGATCCGCACGGGCACGCCGTTGAGCTCCACACCGTTGGAGGCGTCGATGACGAGCACCTTTTTCCCATCCAGGATCCGGGCCTGCACCAGCTCGCTATGCTCCGGCGCCACCTGGATCTTTACCTCCGGCGTCTGGATCTCCATCTTCCGGGGGTTGGAGAGATTGCCCGGCACCAGAGCCGCGTCCGGGCCGAAGGCGTCCTCACACTTGCGGCAGAAGGCCTCGGTCTCCTCCGGCGTGGCGCCGCTGTTTTCCAGAATATCGCCCATTTCCTGCACCGACACGGTCAGCGGCTCGGGGTCCTTGCTCTCCTTATGCAGGGCGATGCGCTCGGTGAGCTGCTCATGCACGGCCTGCACCAGGTCAAAGCGGCAATCCTTCTCCAGCGCGTCGCAGAGCACATCCTCGAAGCGCTCCCGCTGCTGCCCGGCGGGCATGGGCACCTCGGTGCGGAACACCGCGTCGATGAAGTCCTCGTGTCCGGCCTTGCAGTCCCGGGTGTAGAACAGGGCGTTATACAGGTTCGCGGCCCGGTCGTCAAAGGCGGGGAAGAGGAAGCCCAGCTCCGGCGGGGCGATGATCTGCCCGGCGGTGGCGCTGTGGAAGCGCTTTTCCTCCGGGGCATAGCCCAGCTCGCTCTTGCCGCCCTTCACTGGGCATACCGCGCAGAGCATGTATTTGTACACCACACCGGCGTCATCAAGATTGCCGTCCTTGCCGTAGCGGGGCACGTCGTAGGTATCAAAGGCCAGCAGGATCAGGTAGTTTTCTCCGTCCATGTCCAGCTTTTCCATCACCGTGCGGTAAAACTGCTCCCGCAGAACGCTGTCCTTCCCCTCGCTTTTGCGCAGGGCGGAGAGCAGCCGGTGCTCCTCACTGTCCATCACCTGCTTGGTGGCAAAAGAGATATCCAGCAGGTTCTTGCCCAGGGCGCCGGAGAGAGTCTTCTTCAGCAGCGCCAGATATTTTTCCTGCTCCTCCGCCGTCAGCAGACCCAGAGACTCCTCCAGGGTGGTGACGATCTCCTTCGCGCCGTTCACATAGCAGCCGTAGAGATGGGTGATGCTGTTGTGCTCCGGGCGGATGCGCCGGCGGATCTCCCGCAGTTCTTTTTGGTTCATGGCAGATAGGTCCTTTCTCAGTTTTGCACCGGGCATTATGCCACAATCCGGCCCGTTTGTCCAGCGTGTTCCCGGCGGGGCGGAGGAAGCTGCGGAAAAAACCACCCGGCTGCTCTTCCTTTTTCCATAGATGGATGCTATACTGAACAAAACGAAAGAGGGAGGATTCCATATGAGCGGGAAAAAAACTGCGGAAAAGAAAAAGGCCGGCCCCGGGAGAAAGATCCTGCGGGTTTTGTGCGGCATCCTGGCGGCACTGCTGCTGTTTATGCTGGTGATGTTCATCATCCCCCTGACCGAGACCGGGGATCAGACCACGGTGGAGGGCAGCGCGGACTGGATGGCGCGGCTGAGTGACGATACGCCGCTGAATCAGGTCGTGCTGCCCGGCACCCATGACAGCGGCACCCGCTATGTGCAGCTGGGCTTTTTCTCCAAGTGCCAGTCCAAGGGGATCGGCGGGCAGCTGGAGGCAGGCTACCGCTATCTGGATATCCGCCTGGCTGTGGACGGGGACGGGCTGAAGCTGATGCACGGCTTTACCAACTGCCGTTCCGGCGCCATGCCCTGGAACGCGGCTCTCAGCCTGGACGAGGTGCTGGAGGACTGCTATGTGTTCCTGGCCGAGCATCCCACGGAAACCATCGTTTTTGCCGTCAAGCAGGAGCATGGAAACGAGACTGTGGAGGCCTTTGAGCTGCTGCTGAATTCCTATGTTCAGAAGGAACCGGAGTTTTGGCTGCTGACCGATACCATTCCGACTGTGGGCGAGGCCCGGGGAAAAATTGTGCTGATGCGCCGGTATGAGGACGAGGCGGGCCTTGGCAGCGCTGCGGGCATCCCCCTTCTGTGGAAGAACCAGAACGGCTATGACGACACGAGCCTGAACACCGTGGCCGAGGACAACGGCAGCTACACCCTTTGGGTGCAGGATCGCTATGAGTACGGCGCGGAGGACAAGTGGTCCGCCTTCACCGCCGGGATGGACGGCGCCGGGACAGGGGAGAATGACCTGGCCATCCACTTCCTCTCCACCAAGGGCACGGCCAAATTCGGTCACCCCTACAAGTACGCCAAGGAGCTCAACCAGCGGCTGCTGGAGCGGCAGGAGCTTGCCGGCTGGATCGTGGTGGATTTTGCCTCCGCCCCGCTGGCCCAGCATATCTATGAGGCCAATTTCCGCTGATTTTTTGCGGAGTGCACGAATGGAAAGCTCGATTCTTGTCGATTTTCCATGAAAAGAAAGGCAAAATGTCGCAAAATTGGTTACAAAATCCGCACAAAAATACGTGGAATCGGTTGAATTCTTTTTATCCTTGTGCTATGATAACCGCGGGAATGAAAGAATCGGTTAGGGAGAAGATCCCATGGAGAAGAAAGTTCCGAACAATTTTATCCGCAAGCCTCGGATTGCCCACTGGAAGGTAATTTCCGTGCTGCTGCTCTTGTTTGACGCAGCCGCGGTGAATTTGGCGTACCTTGCGGCGCTGTGGCTGCGCTTCGACAGTCAGTTTTCCGCCATTCCGGAGAAGTACATGCAGGCGTGGCTGCATTTTGCGCCCATTTATACCGTGTTTGCCCTGCTGGTGTTCTGGCTGACGAAGCTGTATCAAAGCATCTGGCGCTTTGCCAGCTTTCATGAGCTGGAGCGGAGCTTGGCGGCGAACCTTATCACAGGGGTGGCGCACATTGCGGGGATCACCCTGCTCTTCCAGCAGATGCCGATCTCCTATTTCGTGGTGGGGATCGTGCTGCAGACGATTTTGATTACGGCGATCCGCTTTACTTACCGTTTCGTGCTGCTGCTGCGCAGCGGGCGGGATAAGCGCGGCCCTGCGCTGCACCAGGTCATGCTGATCGGCGCCGGCGCAGCCGGGCAGATGATCCTGCGGGATCTGATGAAGTCCAACAGCACCCAGGACAAGGTCTGCTGCATCATCGACGACAATCCCAACAAGTGGAACCGCTATGTGGATGGTGTGCCCGTGGTGGGCGGCCGGGAGGATATCCTCCTTGCCTGCGAAAAATACAAGATCGATCGGATCTATCTGGCCATCCCCTCTGCGTCGGCGGAAGCCAAGCGGGATATTCTGGACGTCTGTAAGGAAACCGGATGCGAGATGAAGATCCTTCCCGGTATTTATCAGCTGGTTGAGGAGAATGTGGGCGTGGGGGCCATGAAGGACGTGGCCATCGAGGATCTGCTCGGACGGGAGCCCATCCAGACGGATATGACCGACGTGTTCAACTTCCTGGTGGGAAAGACCATCCTGGTCACCGGAGGAGGCGGCTCTATCGGCAGCGAGCTCTGCCGCCAGATTGCGTCCCACAATCCCAAACAGCTCATCATCTTCGATATTTACGAGAACAACGCCTATGACATCCAATTGGAGCTGCGGGATCAGTATCCGGATCTGAACCTGGCCACGCTGATCGGATCCGTGCGGGACAGCCGCCGCCTGCAGCAGGTTTTCTCCGAATATCGGCCCGACGTGGTGTATCACGCGGCGGCTCACAAGCATGTCCCCTTGATGGAGGACAGCCCCTGCGAGGCCATCAAGAACAATGTCATCGGTACATATAAGACGGCCTATGCCGCCATGATGTATGGCTGCAAGCGCTTTGTCCTGATCAGCACCGATAAGGCCGTGAATCCCACCAACATTATGGGCGCGTCCAAGCGCCTGTGTGAAATGGTGGTCCAGACCTTTGACCGCAAGATACGGGATGGGCGTCCGCAGGATCTGCCGCCGCTCTACACCCACGGCGGCGAGGAGACAGATGCGGTGTTCGATCCGAGACCGGACCTCCGGCATGCCTGCACGGAATTTGTAGCTGTGCGCTTTGGCAATGTCCTGGGCAGCAATGGCTCTGTGGTACCCATCTTCAAACGCCAAATCGAAAAAGGCGGTCCCGTCACGGTGACCCACCCGGACATCATCCGCTACTTCATGACGGTGCGCGAGGCGGTGAGCCTGGTGCTGCTGGCGGGAACCTACGCCAAAGGCGGGGAAATTTTCGTGCTGGACATGGGAAGCCCCGTAAAGATCGATACATTGGCCCGCAACCTGATTCGGCTTTCCGGCTTCAAGCCGGACGTGGATATCAAAATCGAGTACACCGGCCTGCGGCCCGGCGAAAAGCTGTATGAGGAAAAGCTGATGGCGGAGGAGGGCCTGCGGAAGACGCCGAACAAGCTGATCCATATCGGCAGGCCGATCCCCTTTGATACGGATAGCTTTATCGAACAGATGAATCCGCTGATGGAAACGGCTTATGCCAACCGGGAGAAGGATATCCGCAGGGTTGTGGAGGGGATTGTCTCAACCTATCATCCGGTCGGAAAGAATGGGCAAGTCCAAAAGGACGAAACCTATGAGAAGCTTGCCGGCGAGGCGGTATTGACCAGCTCCAGATAGGAAAAATGGGAAAGTCGAAGGACTTTCCCATTTTTGATAAAAAATGCGTGTATAAGCGCTTTTGCGGCACATCGTCGTGTTGACAGCATCATGGTCAAATGCTATAATTAATCGGATAATAATCTTTTCTTTTGCCGTAAAGAATCAGAAAAACCGACTGTTGATAGGGTGAAGCTGCGAGGGAAAGCCTTCTCCGGAAGAGAACAGCAAAAGTCGAAAGACTGCTCCCGCTGCGAACATCGGCGGCCTTTTCGCATCGGAGGAAGGAAATCATGATTTCTGAAGTACAGAGACAGTTGCTGGACATCCTTGCCTGCCAGCTTTTTGGGAAGCCCAGGCGGGAAGAACAGGATACGGATTGGCAGGCCCTCTTGAAAGAGGCAAGACAGCAAGCGGTTTTTTCTTTGGTGTATCACGGCGTTGAGAACGATCTTCAGGACGCAATCCCTGCCGAGCAGAGAGATTCGTATGCCATATGGGATATGCAGTGCCTGGTGTCGAGCATGAGAAATGCCGCCCAGCATGGGGAGCTTCATAAGCTGCTGACCGAGAACCGGATCCCGTATGTGATTCTCAAGGGCATGGCTTCTGCCGCGTATTACCCGGAGCCCTTGCTCCGGGCCATGGGAGATGTGGACTTCCTCGTGGCACCGGACCAGGTCGAAGCGGTTGACGCTTTGCTTCGGAACAATGGCTACGAAAAGGACGAGGGCGCAGAAAAGCATATCTTTCACTGGGAGTATCGCAGGGGAAAAGAAATTGCCGAATTGCACTGGCAAGCACCCGGTGTGCCCACGGAGGATCCTGAGCGCTTTTCGACTGCGCTGCAGGATATCGTGGGAAAAGCGTGTCTATGTACGGCGAGTGAGACGGAATTCATGGCGCCTTCTCCGTTCCATCACGGCTTGGTGCTGCTGCTGCATACGGCCGGACACTTGACCTCGGGTGGAGTTGGCCTTCGCCATTTATGCGACTGGTTGGTGTTTGAGAACAGCCTGCCGGAGGATCGGTTCCTGGCCCTCTTTGAAAAGCCCCTGCGGGAGATGGGCCTGTGGACCTTTGCAGGCGTCTTGACGGATATCGGAATCCGCTACCTGGGCTGCGAGGAAAGACAGTGGTGCAGGGAGGTCGACAGGCAGATCTCCGATAAGCTCATAAATGATATTCTTGACGGCGGTAATTTTGGCAGGAAAGATAAGACGCGAGGAGTCCAGGCGACAATGATCCGGGATACTGCGTCAAGGGAGATCGAGAAAGATTCTCTCTTCCGGGTGGCTTTTTCCAATATTGACCATAAAGCAAGAAGCGTGCATCCGATCTGTGAGAGACACCCGATCCTGCGTCCCCTGTTTTGGGCTGGGGCGGTGTTGCAGCATCTTTATCATGTGCTGACCGGACAGGGCGTGCATTTGCTTCAGAAGGATGTATTACATGGCGCAAAAGAGCGGAAAGCCCTCTATTCGGAATTGCATTTATTCCAAAAAAAATAAGCATTTTATATACAGTGAAGGAGATCAGCTCTCATGGAACCCAGAAAGATTTCATTTAGCCCGCCGGATATCGGCGAACTTGAAATAGCAGAAGTTGCGGAGACTCTGAAATCCGGCTGGATCACCACCGGCCCTCGGACAAAGCTGCTGGAGAGAAGACTGGCAGCATACATCGAGAGCGGCAGAACAGATGTTGATACGGAGCAGGAGCTTGCCCGCTGGAGCAACCGCGTGGTATGCCTGAACTCGGCAACTGCGGCGGAAGAATTGAACCTGCGTATTCTGGGCGTCGGAGAGGGAGATGAGGTTCTCGTTCCTGCCTATACCTATACGGCCTCTGCCTCGGCCGCGGTTCATTGCGGCGCGACGGTGAAGTTTGTTGATATCCAGAAGGATGGAGATCCTGTCACGCACATGCCGGAGATGGACTACGCAGCGATGGAAGCGGCTATCACGCCGAAGACCAAAGCCATCATTACCGTGGGCTTGGGCGGTATCGTTTGCGACTATGACCGAGTCTTTGAGATCGTAGAGCGTAAAAAGGCGCTGTTCACACCGGTGGAGAGCGATGGAACGCCGCTTGGCGATTTGGCAAGCAGGATTCAGCATACGATCGGCCGGGTGGCTGTGGTAGCAGACTGCGCGCATAGCTTGGGCGCAAGCCGCGTGGTCGGAGGAAAGAAGAAATACTGCGGCGCGATCGCTGACTTTACCAGCTTCAGCTTCCATGCGGTCAACGTCTTTCAGCCGGTTAGGGAGGCTGCCTGATTATAATAACTGCAATAAATGGCCGCTCAAAAAGCCCGAAAAACGGCACTTTTTAGTGCGGATTGCACAAAATCCTTGCTCTCTTGAAAAATAATGTACATTTCATAATCAGGCGAAAAACGAATGAAAACTACATACCGCCTGAGGAACCTGCTATGACAGTATGCGTTGAAGGAGATGAAATCCGTCTCGAAGAGTTTGTTAGGTCTAAAAGGAATGTAAAAGTACATGGAAGAGCTGACTGCCATTGAGAGAGATCATCGAAAGGTCTCAATAGCATCATGGAATGTATCGAAGAAGCGGTCTTGGTGAGATCAAAATGAGCAGAAGTTATGAGGGGGTTCCGCTATTGGAGAATCAAAAACCTCATGAAGCGTATTCAAGAGAAGGTTAGGTCTAGAAGAAAATCAGGACACTTATAAAGAGCCGAGTATGGGTTGAGAGAGAAAAAACGGCACTTAATGAAGCGCCTGACAGCGTCATGGCAGGTTGATATGAGCGGCAATTTGATGAGCCGCTGATATGAGCCTACCTCTCTCTGGTTAAGGCGTACATATTTGTGACTATGAGGCGTGGAAAATGACCTTTGATGAACTTTGGGTAGAGATTGAGAAATTGCATATTTTGCCTGATGCGGCAATAAGTCAAGTGCCTCATGTCTTATCGAATGAAACAAAGAAGCGGCTTGCCAGAAAAACTCCAGAGGAAGCATGCCAGATATTATGCGAGGCGATTGAACAGATCAATTGTGGAAGCATTGAAACTGTGGATGCCTTAACACGGAAAAAGCTATGAACCAGAAAGAGTTCCCCATCCCTCCTGCTCAATACGATGAGACGGAAGAATGGGTTAAGGAGTATATAGAGCAGTTCGGCACAGAGCCGAGTTTCTTTTGAATGTAACTGCACGGTTCTAACTGCGCGGTTCCAACCGTGTGTGAAATAGATGATTCTCGCGTGAAAAGATAATTGTTAAATGGGGAGACCAATCAAAATGAGTGAAGTTACTGCGAAGCGTACCATTTCTTTTAGCCCGCCTGATATTTCTGAGCTTGAAATTGCTGAAGTGACTGAAGCACTTCGCTCTGGATGGATTACCACCGGCCCGCGCACAAAAATGCTGGAGTGCCGTTTGGCTGCATATGTTGAAACTGGAAAAACGGATGTTGACTGCACCACAAATGAAGCTATCAAAAAGTACAGCCAGAGGGTTGTGTGTTTGAACAGCGCAACGGCAGCGGAAGAACTGAACCTCCGCATCCTTGGTGTCCATGAGGGTGATGAAGTCATCGTTCCCGCCTATACATACACAGCGAGTGCAAGTGCAGCGATCCATTGTGGAGCGACTGTGATATTTGTGGACATCCAGAAAGACGGCGATCCTATCACTCACATGCCGGAGATGGACTATGACGCTCTCGAAGCTGCCATCACGGAAAAGACTAAAGCGATCATTACTGTGGATCTCGGCGGCATCGTGTGTGACTACGATCGGATCTTTGAAATCGTGGAGAGGAAACGCTCCATCTTCCAGCCCATGGACGATCACTCGAATCCTCTCGCCGATCTGAGCAGCAGAATTCAGCACGCTATCGGTCGTGTAGCTGTCGTGGCTGACTGTGCTCATAGCCTCGGGGCAAGTCGCATTGTGAGCAGAACCGGTGCCGGAAAGCTCGAAAAACCTGAGAAAAAGTACTGCGGAGCGATAGCTGATGCGACAAGCTATTCATTCCATGCTGTAAAAAATCTGACTACCGCCGAGGGGGGAGCATCGACTTGGCTTCCGTTGCCCGGTATCGAGAACGCTGAAATCTATAAGATGTTCCAGCTTCTTTCCCTGCATGGTCAGAATAAGGATGCTCTTGCAAAGACCAAGATCGGTGCCTGGGAGTATGACATCATCGGGCCTTGGTACAAGTGCAACATGACGGATATCATGGCTGCCATCGGTCTGCGTCAGTTGGATCGCTATCTTGGGCTGCTTGAGCGCCGGGTTGAGATGATGAAGAAGTACGATGCAGTTTGTGCTGAACTGGGTATCAGCCACATGGTGCATCATACGGAGTTTATGGATAGCTCGAATCATCTTTATCTGATCCGTGTTCCAGGGATAACAGTAGAGCAGAGAAACGAGATCATCGAGAAGATGGCAGAGCGTGGTGTGGCAACAAATGTCCATTATAAGCCACTCCCCATGATGACTGCTTATGGTAAGGACTGCTCTGCATACCCGAATAGTTATGACTATTATCACAACTTGATCACGCTTCCGTTCCATACGCTGTTAAGCGACGAAGACGTAGATTATGTGTGCGAGACATTGAAGGAAGTATTGAAAGAATACCTTTGATGACGAATCAGCCTCACAAAAAGGTCCTTCATGTTGTGATAATCCTCGCGCTGGCTGGAATGCTTGTCCTCATTTTGTGGCTTACAGTCTTTTCGAGATTAGGTAGAGAGTCCAGGCATTTTTATCCGCCGTTTTGGTCGTATAAAGCGATTCTTAATGGGAGCGGAAAAGCCCTGATAGAGGATGTTGGGAATATCATCCTTTTTATTCCCGTCGGCTTGGTAGTTGGTCTGTTCTTTGGGTTGAAAACGCGGCATGCGATATTTGTTGGACTGCTGTTTTCCACGCTCATTGAATGCTGCCAGTGGTTCTTCTGGCTTGGCTCGTTTGAATTTGACGATCTGCTACACAACACAATCGGTGCTGGAATAGGAGCGGTCATTGTTCAAAGGACGTTTTTAGGAAAGCGATTAAAAGAGCAGATTGTAGATAAAAAGAAAAGCTTTCTAGCCTTTGTTGCTGTTACAGCTCTCATCATTGCCATGGGATTTGGGTATCAAGGACTCAAGTGGCAGGAAATGAAGAGGTTGGCGGCCATAAATAACGGTGAAAATGGAGGAAAAAATCTCCTGATCTTAAGTCCTGATCCTGTGTATATCGGAGAGACGGATTTCAGCGTTTCTTATAACTCTGACGGTAGTGTACTGATCGAAGGATCATCCGATACTAGAGCATGGATTGAGATTGGGAAAGTCACCTTAGAAGCTGGGAGGTATTCCTTCTCAGGGCGAAGCGGTGTTCCAGAAAAGACAGTGGCAATGGAACTGGAATACAAGGACATGGATCAAGGAAAATTCCTGAGACTGACGCCGGATGTGGGAAGTATAGAGAATGCAGCGTTTGAATTGATCGAGAATACGAAGATTAGAGCTTTGATTGGGATTTATCCGGGAGCAGAGGGAGAATACGCTGCTCGACCTGTGATTTATCGGGAGGAATAACGAGCAGTGCTTAAAAGATGGGAAGATTTGCCTGTATTTATGCGGGTGGACGCAGTTCGTCCTTATTGGGAAGGGTTATGGAGAAAGCGCGGACAGTTGGTTCTAAAACGCATATTTGACTTTGTTGTTGCCCTCGTTCTTCTCATTTTTTTAGCGATACCGATGGTGATTATAGCTTTACTCATCAAAAAAGAAGATCCTGGTCCAGTATTCTATCGCCAAGAGCGTGTAACTACATATGGTAAACATTTTAGAATTCATAAATTCCGTACCATGGTAGTGAATGCTGACAAGATTGGAACGGCAGTTACGGTTGGTGAAGATCCTCGAATCACGAAAGTGGGTAAGAAACTCAGAAGTCTAAGGCTTGATGAACTTCCCCAGGTGCTTGACGTTATTTCAGGTGACATGAGCTTCGTGGGTACAAGACCAGAAGCAGTCAAATATGTTGAGCAATATAAACCCGAGTACAATGCCACGCTGTTAATGCCAGCGGGTATTACATCTGAAGCCAGTATTAGATATAAGGACGAGGCAAAACTACTGGATGCGGCAACAGACGTTGATAAGGTGTATATGGAACAAGTGTTACCAGCGAAAATGGTCTGGAATTTGGAGAGCGTCAGGAGATTCCGCTTTCTGAGAGAAATCCTGACGATGTTCCGCACGGTATTTGCTGTTCTTGGAAAAGACTATAACTGAGAGGAGATCTACATGGTAGAAGGGCTGGTATCTATTATTATGCCGTCATGGAATACGGCGAAGTTTATAGCTGAATCTATTCAATGTGTGATTGATCAGACTTATAAAAACTGGGAACTTCTCATTGTGGATGACTGTTCTACTGACAATACGGACGAGGTTGTGGCATCATTCCTGGCTGATAAACGAGTTAAATATTTTCACAATGAAAAGAACAGTGGTGCTGCTCTGACTCGTAATAAAGCTATGCGTGAAGCTCAAGGAGAGTGGGTTGCTTTCCTTGACTCAGATGATCTGTGGACACCGGATAAGCTGGAGAAGCAGCTCAACTTCATGAAAGAGCATGGATACGTCCTCTCTTATACAGAATACGAAAAGATTGATGAAGATGACAAACCACTTAACATCTATGTGACAGGGCCTGATGTTGTCAACAAACGGAAGATGTACAATTATGATTACATTGGACAGTTGACCATGATGTACAGTGCCAAACACTTCGGGTTGATTCAGATTAAAGACATAAAGAAGAATAATGACTATGCAATACGATTACAGCTTTACAAGAAACCTGGAACAGAGGCACATCTTCTGAAAGAGAACCTTGCTAAGTACAGGATTCGGAAGAAGAGCATTAGTCATGATAAAATCAGCAAGAAGCTAAAGAGTCACTATGATCTCTTCCATATGTGTGATGAGAAGCCTGCTCCGGTCGCGCTCTGGTTCGCCTGCTGGAATATGTGGTATGGGTTGCAGAAAAAGCGTAATTACGAGAAGACTATTTAAGAGGTGGCCGCATTGAAACTTCAGCCGTTTCAAAAACGAACATGGGCGAATATTGATTTAGATGCGGCGGAGCATAATTACCAAGTGATCCGCAAGCAAATCAATCCAGAAGCTAAGCTTTGCTGCGTAGTAAAAGCGAATGGCTATGGTCATGGGGCAGTGCAGCTTTCTAAACTCTATGAGAGGCTCGGTGCTGACTACCTTGCGGTATCCAATATTGAAGAAGCTATCCAGCTGAGAAATGCAGAAGTATTTCTGCCCATTCTTATCCTCGGTTACACAGATCCCCGTTGTGCTTCACAACTTGCTGATCAGAAAATTACTCAATGCGTTTTTTCTAATGAATATGGAATGACGCTATCAGAAAATGCTGTAAAGCAAGGGGTTATCGTTAAAACCCACATTAAGATCGACTCCGGAATGGGTCGTATCGGGTTCCAGTGTACAGAAGATGATTTTCAAAAGGCATCCGAAGTGTGTGTTCTACCCGGTTTAAAGGTAGAAGGTATATTCACTCATTTTGCGTCAGCTGACGAGGGGAATGACGGAAAAGAATAAACTTTAAGCCAGTTTAATAAGTTTATAGGTGCCATTAGCTATTTAGAAACCAAAGGAATTAGATTTGACATCCGTCACTGCGCCAATAGCGCTGGGATATTTGATTATCCAGAGATGCATCTGGATATGGTTCGAGCGGGAATAGTTCTTTATGGACTTCAGCCGTCAAGTGTCCTATACAATCCGGGGGATCTTCAACCAGTTCTATCTCTTAGAACAATCATAGATCATATAAAAATAGCACATCCAGGTGATTGCATAAGCTATGGAAGAGAATTCAAAGCAGATCATGAAATAAGAGTTGCCACAATACCTATAGGCTATGCAGACGGCTTGTGGAGATCGAATTACCCAAATCATATGATTGTTGAGGTCGAAGGGAAATATGCTCCGATCATCGGTCGAGTCTGTATGGACCAACGCATGATTGATGTGAGCGATATACCAGAGGCATCAGTGAATAGTAAGGTTACGGTATATGGTACCAGTGGAGAGACTTCTGTTGATCGCGTAGCGGATGCTAATCATACCATTAACTACGAAATCATATGTGCTATCGGTGAACGTGTACCAAGGGTTTATAAGAAAGACGGACAAATTATAGCTGTCGTTGACAATAATGTCTGAGAGGATATAAGAGGATGGAAAGAGATTCTTTACTGTACAAAATCAGGAGAAGAGGACAGATAATAGCTCATCATATTTTGCCTGATGAAACAATGGCAAAGTTATATTCGCGCGTGATATTAAAGAAGAAAATCGACTTAAAAAACCCTCAGACTTTTAACGAAAAAATTCAATGGCTAAAAATTCATGATTATCCGAAGAATCCTTTAGTCATCCAAGGTGCAGATAAATATGCTGTCAGGAGCTATATACAGAAAAAAGGGTTAGGAAAAACCTTAGTCCCCTTGATTGGCGCATGGGAACGAGCCGAAGACATTGACTGGGATAAGCTTCCTGAAAAGTTTGTTTTGAAGTGTAATCATGGCTGTGCATATAATATTCTTTGCCCAGATAAAAATTCGTTTGACAAAGAGGCAGCAATTAAACAACTAAACAAATGGATGAAAGAGGACTTTGGCGCTTATAACATTGAGCTTCATTACTCACAAATCAAACCCCATATGATTACTTGCGAAGAATATCTTGGGGAAATGATTATTGATTATAAGTTCTTCTGCTTTAATGGAGAGCCCAAATACATATATGTATCAAGCGACTTAGTGCATGACAGGCAGGCACACATAGGATTCTTCTATCTCGACGGAAAAAAGATGCCTTTAATCAGAGACGACTACGCACCAATGGACATTGATGAATTACCACCGTTCTTTGATGAAATGAAAAAGAATGCAGACGTTCTTTGTCAAGATTTTCCTTTTGTTAGGGTGGATTTTTTCTTGGCAAACAATACATATTACTTTGCGGAACTGACATTTACACCAAGCGCAGGGATGATGCCATTTAATCCCGATAAGTATGATCTTGAGTGGGGACAGCATTTAGATATAAGTAGGGAAATGATGAAATATGGCTAAGCGTAAGGTAGGAATCATCGGGCATTTTGGGGGACCTGAGAATATTACGGATGGTCAGACAGTAAAAACAAAAATATTGTATAACGAATTGTTACAAGCCACTGATTGGAAAATAATAACGATTGATACATATTATAAAAAGAAAAATCCAATAAAACTGGCTTGGAACAGTATTAAATGTCTGATAACGACTAGAGATATTATCGTTCTTCTTTCTGGTAATGGGATGAAGTTTTATTTTCCTGTGCTGTGGTGTTTTTCGCAATTTTTTAATAAGCGTATATATCATGATGTGATAGGTGGAAACCTAGACAATTATGTTGAACAAATACCTTCTTTTCGTAAATATTTGAATTCTTTTCAAGTAAACTGGGTAGAAACGAAGGGAATGAAGAAACGTCTTGAAAATGCTGGCGTAAGTAACTGCGAAGTATTGCCAAATTTTAAAAGATTAAATATCGTTCAAATAGAGAGGCTAAAAAAATTAGAAAAACCGTATAGGTTTTGCACTTTTTCTAGAGTAATGAAGGAAAAAGGTATCGAAGATGCTGTATCAGCTGTTGAAAAGCTGAATTTAGAGCATGGTGATCAATTCTGTACTCTTGATATTTACGGACTGATTGATGACAATTACAAGGAAGCATTTGATGCATTGCTATGTAAGTCAACAGAAGCTGTAAAGTATAGAGGGGTTGTTCCATATGATAAGAGTTCAGAAATACTTAAGGATTATCACGCTTTGTTATTTCCGACATTTTGGATGGGAGAAGGCTTTCCTGGGACAATTATAGATGCTTTTTCTTCTGGATTACCTGTAGTTGCAAGTGATTGGAGTTCTAATGCTGAGATAATTGAAAATGGAATCACAGGAATAATCTATCCGAGTATCTATGCGAATAATTTGGTAGATGCGATACTCTATTTGATAAATGATGCGGATAGATATGAATCGATAAGAATTCGTTGTCTGGCAGAGGCAAAAAAGTATCAGCCGGAAAAAAACATAGAACTAATAAAGGGCAGAATTGAATGAAAAGACTACTATGTATTGTGAGTTCATTGAATACGGGTGGGGCAGAGACTTTCTTAATGAAATTATACAGGACATTTGATACGAACAAGTATCAGATGGATTTTGTGGTAAATGAGCCAGGAGTATACGATGAAGAAGTAACTAATCGCGGTGGCAGAATTTTTTCAATTCCCCTTAGGACGCAGCATCCCTTTTCCTCATTTAAAGCCCTTCAATTAGTTATAAAAAGAAATAATTATAGATACGTTTTGAAACTATGCGATACTCCCATTGGTATTACAGATTTGGCGGCTGCAAAAATGGGCGGAGCAACACGAGTTGGAGTTCGTTCCTGTAATGCAGGATCGAACTCCAGCAAAGCCAAGGAAATCGCCATGGAAATAATACGTCCATTATTTAATAGGCTATGCGATTACAAGATAGCACCTTCAAAGCTGGCGGCTGAATACACTTTTGGACAGAAAGAAGCGTCAAAAAATGTGTATTATGTTCATAATGCGATTAATTTAAAAGAATATGCGTTTGATGAGCAGCAACGACAAGCAATCCGAAAAGAATTTGGTATCAATAATGAAATAGTTATAGGCCATGTTGGTCGTTTTTCAAGACAAAAGAACCATGAATATTTAATAAAGATATTTTCTGAAATTCTTAAAAAAAGAGATGATGCCGTGCTAATGCTTGTTGGCGATGGTGAATTGAAAGATCACATTATAGATATAGTCAAAGAAAATGGAATAGATAATAAGATTTTTTTTACTGGTGTAAGGTCAGATATTCCAGCATTATTGTCGGCAATGGATGTATTTTGCTTTCCTTCTTTTTATGAAGGAATGCCAAATACAATTATCGAGGCTCAAGCGAACGGCTTAAACTGTATTATTTCAGACACTATAACGCGGGAATGTAATCTGACTGGACTTGTTGACTTTTTGTCCCTGAGTTCTTCTCCTGAGTATTGGGCAGATGCAATTACACAGAAACCTGGGAGATATTGCCATGATGATGAAATCAGATATGATTTTACCCAAAAAGGGTACAATATCGAGGGCGTTGTTAAGCAATTTACTTCCATTGTATTTGGAGAATGATTTCAAATGAAACTTCTTATTCGGAGAGAGCAAATAATATGGGTACTAACGGTTGCGTTATTTGCATCCATATACATTTTCTTTGAATCTTCATCAGGTAGTCTTATAATGGCTGCTATTTCGATCCTAATCGCATTGGCTGCGGGAGGAGATAGGAAAACTGTACATATTTACTTTGGAAAATATCATTTATATGTGCTGATGTTTGCAATGTTCTGTTTTGCAAGTTCACTTTGGGCGTTGCATCCTCAAAGCTCCAGATCCATGGGAGTAACAATAATAGAAATATTGATATGTATGGCTTTAGTGTATCCATATTATTATGATAATGGAACAATAGACCCTCTACTAAAAGCGGTAATGTGGGCGGGACATCTTGTATCAATATATTCGCTTTTCTATTATGGAAAAGACGTATTGGCAATGGTAGCAGGTGGAGGAAGATTAAGCAATGCATTTAATAATGTAAATGCACTTGGAATGCTTGCAAGCATGTCGATTATTATTAACGTCTATTATATTTTTGAGAGAAAGCTAAAGTGGATTGATGCCATTATTCTCTTTCCGTTTATATTAATGATTGCCACTGCAAGTAGAAAAGCCCTTGTAATGGTAATAATAGGAATATTTCTCATCTATTCCTTAAAGAATTTAGGAAATAAGCATTTCACAAAAATATTAATTAGAGCTGTAGTTGCTATAATACTTTTAGCATTAATAATTTATTTTCTATCAAAACTACCTCTTTTCTCAGGAATTAACGCTAGAATGAAAGGCCTTCTAGCCCTCGTTTCAGATGCAGATGCAACATCAGAAACACCAATTCTAAGAGGGCTATATATTCAGGCGGGACTAAATCAGTTCAAACAAACACCTATCACGGGGATAGGCATTGGAAATTCATGGGTTATAGTAAGTAACTATTTTGGTAGAAGGACCTATTTACACAATAATTTTGTTGAACTTCTAGCTTGCGGCGGATTAGTTGGCTTTATAGTGTATTATTCCATTTACGCATATATATTAACAAAACTTTTTTCTTTAAAAAAGTATTGGGATAACTCCACAGCAATAGTATTGACAATCGTTATTTTGCAATTATTGTTGGATTATGGCTCTGTTTCGTATTATTCAAAAAACACATATTTCTATTTCATGATTGCTTTTTTGTATATCGAGTTTTTAAAGAAAAAGAAGCTCAATATCTATGAAAGCAAGGGCAGAGAAGTGTTAAATTAAGGATTAAGGTGATCAAATTGAGCGGTTTGTTTAAGAAAATAAGAAAGCTAATATATGATCCCGATTATCGTGAGATATTATTGATGAATAAAGGATTCTATAATGGGCTTTCAGATGAGGAGTTCTTAAAGAAAAAATTTAAAGCTCAATTGGGTTATGAGCTGAATTTGGAGAATCCTAGGACTTTTAATGAAAAGCTGCAATGGTTGAAACTATATGATAGACAGCTGCTATATACAACGTTGGTTGATAAGTTTGCGGTCAAGCAATATGTCGCAAAGATTATAGGCGAAGAGCATGTGATTCCAACTTTGGGAGTTTGGAATACAGTAGAAGAAATAGATATTAAAAAACTACCAAGACAGTTTGTATTAAAAACCACTCATGATTCTGGCGGAATTGTTATATGCAAAGATAAATCTGA
Source organism: uncultured Oscillospiraceae bacterium (assembly GCA_964395795.1). Classification (GTDB taxonomy): domain Bacteria; phylum Bacillota; class Clostridia; order Oscillospirales; family Oscillospiraceae; genus Limivicinus. Next base: position 152,622 of record CAYNBS010000001.1, on the reverse strand, counting down.
ATTTGATTGGAAATCTGCAAAAAAGAAATTATCAAAAAGCTTAAAACACGATTATTTTGCGGAAAATAGAGAATGGCCTTATAAGAATGTTCCACGGCGTATTATATGTGAACAATATATGGAGGACTCCAATACCGGCGATTTGCCAGACTATAAGGTCCATTCATTCAACGGGACACCGAAAGTCATCTTGGTATGTAGAGACAGATTCAAGAATTCAGGAATGACAGAGGACTTTTTCTCTGAGACCTGGGAGCATTTAGATGTGTCTCGTCCGAATCACAGTAATTCAATTAATAACGTTGAAAGGCCGACATCTCTAGAGGAAATGATAGCTCTGACGAAAAAGATAACTGCCGATATTCCTTTCGCCAGAACAGATTTTTATTCTATTAATAATAAATTGTACTTTGGAGAAGTGACTTTTTATCCTTCAAGTGGTTTTACCGCTTTTTGCCCAGAAGAGTATGACTATAAATTTGGCGAGTGGATAAAATTGCCCGGGGGGGGGTACATTGTAAGTCATAATGAATGTTATTTGCTAGTTGATATAAATCAAAATACTACTGCTAATACGAATGGAGAGCTTAAGGATTATAAATTCTTCTGCTTTAATGGAGATGTAAAATTCTTTAAAGTTGACTTTAATAGATTCCAAGGTCATCGAGCAAATTATTACGACGTAAATGGACTGCTTCTTCCTTTTGGAGAAGCAAAATATCCACCCAAACCAGAAGAAAACATAGAAATACCAGAAAACTATAAAGATATGATAGGGCTTGCAGAAAGATTATCTAGTGGAGTTCCTTTCTTACGTGTCGATTTTTACAACGTTAGCAATCATATATACTTCGGCGAATTAACTTTCTTTCCGGCATCGGGATTTGGTAAGTTTGCACCTGAGGAATGGGATCTAACTATTGGAAAATTGCTGGTGCTTCCAAATAACAAGAGAGGTTAATATGGGAATAATTATTGGAGCTGATTTTGTACCAACAGATACTAACGAAGATCTGTTTGAGGCGGGTAATATTACCCGTCTATTTGGAAATGAGCTAGCCCAAATATTGAAGGAATCTGACTATAGAATCTTTAACCTTGAAATACCGTTGACTGAAGTCGCAGATCCTATTAAAAAGTGCGGCCCTAATCTTATGGCTTCTCCTAAAGGAATACGTGCTTATGTAAAAAGTAATGTAGATCTTGTAACCCTAGCGAATAATCATATTTTAGATCAAGGATTAAATGGACTAAATAGTACAATTAATGTGCTTGACGATAACAATATCAATCACGTTGGAGCAGGCAGATGTATAGAAGACGCGGCAAGACCATTCTTCTTTCAATACAGTAAATACACTATCGGTGTTTATGCATGCACAGAGCATGAGTTTTCTGTTTCAGATTTGAATAAGCCAGGAGCTAATCCATTTGATCCTCTTTATTCCTTGGATCACATTCGTTCAGCGAAGGAAAAGAGTGATTACTTAATTGTTTTATATCATGGCGGGAAGGAACACTACAGATACCCTTCACCGTATTTACAAAAAGTATGTCACAGAATAATTGAATGTGGTGCAGATCTTGTTTTGTGCCAGCATAGTCACTGTATCGGATGTGAAGAAGCATATGAGTCAGGATTGATATTATATGGTCAGGGTAATTTTATATTTGATCATAATGATGACGAGTGTTGGAAAACAGGGTTACTTCTAAATATAGATGATCATTTACAGGTTCAGTATATTCCAATTATTAAAACTGGCAATGTGGTGAAACTTGCTGATCAAGAGGAAAGAAAGCAGATTCTTGAAGATTTCTATAAACGAAGTGATCAAATTAAGAAGGAAGGATTTATTCAAAAGAACTACAGAGAATTTGCGATTTCAATGACCTCTGATGCATATCAAACACTAAGCGGGAGAAATAGTTTCTTGTTTAGAGTGGTAAATAAGATGCTTGGAAATGCGTTATGGAATTTGCTTATTCGTAAAAGATACTCCAGCAAAGAGTTGCTTAAGCTTATAGATAGAATTGAATGCGAAGCTTGGAGAGAATTGACTTTGGAAGTATTAAGAATAGAAGTATTTGGTGATAATTGATGATTAAAACGAAAGCAGAGTTAAATGAATGGATTAAATATGAAACATCAAAATATGATTCGAGTAGAGTAAAGTACTATCTGCAGATTGGAGAATCTGCTGTTTTGATTAGACATGTAAAGCTTCTTAGAAAGGCTGAGTACTACACAAATACCGGGAAAACAATAAGAAGCATGTGGTATAAAATGCGGTTATCCAAGTTCCAAAATCGCTACTGTCTTCACATACCAATTAATACGTGTGGGAAAGGTCTAAAGATTATGCATGTGGGACCTGTTTTACTTAATGGAAACACAGTAATCGGAGAAGACTGCTCAATACATATAAATACCGCGATTGTGGCAAAAGGAAAGAACAATAAAGCACCACATATAGGAAATGGTGTTGTAATAGGAGTCGGTGCAAGTATAGTTGGCGAAGTTTACATCGCTGATTATATAGCAATTGGTGCTGGCGCGGTTGTTACAAAATCATTTGAAGAAGCAAATATAGCTATCGCAGGAGTGCCAGCAAGAAAGGTTAGTAACAATGGCAGACTCTCCTGGAAAAACAACAGCGAAGAAGAAAGCCTTTTATAAGAGTTTGCACGAATGCATTATTAATAATGATTCATCATATGGTGGGGAAAATGGAAAAAGCAGATATCGCAGAGAATAAAATCAGCATACTCATCCCTGTTTATAATGTAGAGGATTATATAGAGGAATGCCTTCTTTCCACGGTTAATCAGACATCTCTTGCCTATGAAGTCATCGTGGTTGATGATGGCTCTACTGATAAAAGTGGAGATATTTGTGATAGATATGCAGAAAAGTATTCATTTATAAAAGTATTTCACAAAGAAAACCGAGGACTTCTTTCTGCAAGGCGCTATGCAATATCTAAAGCAAAGGGAAACTGGTATGTTTTCATGGACTCGGATGATTCCTTAAAGCCGAATGCTATAGAAAGAATAGAAAAATGCATTACTAATTACGACGTTGATTGCATTGTTTATGGGCTGGATCGTTTAAAAGATGGTGAGGTTTTAAAAGCATTTGAACCTGAAACTGGTAGATTAAAAGTCATTTCTGAAAAGAGTGAACTATATTTATTAGTTTTCACACATAGCACATTAAATTCGCTCTGCAGAAAAGCAGTTCGGGCTGAATTAATGACTGACGATTACTCGGAATTCTATGGTATTTCTTTAGCGGAAGACTTGCTACAAAGTATTGAAATCTATAAAAAAGGGAGTAAGTTCTTATTCACTGATGAGTCATTATATAATTATCGTCTTAATGATCAAAGTATGACAAATACAATAGAATTAGGAAACTATAAGGTCGATTTCACGGTTAGAGAGCAAGTGATCAATTTATTAAAAACTGAAGACGTATTCAGCTCTGACCAATGGGAAAAATACTCCGCATATGCTTTAGCTGTATTTGCCGATCAGGTAAAGACTATATTGAAGTTTAGAGCAAAGAGAGAAGAATTGCTCAGTCTATTCAAAAAACTCAAGAAGAGCGATTATTATAAGAATTATATCTCAAAAATAGACGTGTCTTTGATCAGTGGGATTAAAAGAAGTATAATGAAAGCTTTTAATAAGGACAATTACAGTTATCTTTACATTATTAACATATTGTATAGATTTAAAAATCGTAGAAATACCAACTAATAGTTGCCTTTGCAATGGTACATTTTTGCATAGTGACTCGTGCAGTCTAAATACATCACGGGGGAAATAATATATGAAAGCTTATATACTGTGTAGACAGTTTTTAGATCGATCTGATTACTCAAAAGTCGTTGTAGGCGGAGTGCAGACATATATTCTTAACCTTATACCGATCATTAGGTCTTTAGAGATTGAACCAGTCATAATTCAAAATCTTGGAGAGGATAAAACTGTTATGTATGGCGACATAACTGTATGCGGTATTATCGCCAAGAATATGAAGGATAAGGATGTAAGAAAGGCAGTATACAATAAATACAACGAGCTTTCCAAAAAAGAGGATATCTTGATTTATGCACAAGATAATTTCGTCGAAAAGAAAGGCAAAGGATATACAATTGTAATTCAGCATGGCATCTATTGGGATATTATCCAGGAAGAGAAATATAGTGCGATAAAAACTGTAAAGAGAATAATCGACCAGTGCCTTTTTTCGTATAGGGAGATCTGTAAGAGTAGAATTATAGATAAAATGGTGTGTGTTGATTATAACTATATTAATTGGTTTAGGACTCAAGCAAGGTACAATACACTTTCTTATGAGTGCATTCCCAATTTTTCTGTTGTGCCCGAAAATATGTGCATCAAAGAATCAAACCCAGTAAGGATTATATTCGCAAGAAGATTTGTAAGTTACAGAGGATCATTGTTATTTGCCAGGGCAGTAAAAAAGATTCTTGATAAATATAATAATGTTAAAGTATTTTTTGCAGGTGAAGGTCCGGATAAAGATAAAATAAAAGACATACTAAAGGGCTATGGAAACGTTTCATATTTGACTTATGACAGCGTAGAAGCTGTTAAAATGCATAGTGTGATGGATATTGCTGTTGTGCCAACAATTGGGTCTGAAGGGACTTCCTTATCGTTGTTGGAGGCAATGGCAGCTCACTGCGCAGTTATATGTACCAATGTTGGTGGGATGACTAATATAGTTATTGATCAATATAATGGCCTAATGATTAAACCAACCGAGGCAGATTTGGTGTATGCGATCGAAGATTTGATTATAAATGTAGAAAAAAGAAATAAGCTAGCTGATAGAGGATATGAGACTGTAAAACAGGCCTTTTCTCATGAGGTATGGAGTAATAGATGGAAAAAAGTACTACTAGATGCAAAGAGTGAGTGTAATTCAAATGGGTAATAAAAAGATTGGAATACTAACATGGCATCAATACGACAATTTCGGAAGTAGACTTCAAGCTGCTGCTTTGGCTGAGGCTGTTTCCGAATTAGGTTATGATGTAAAGATCATTAATTATCGTAAGATAAATGACTACAGTAAATGCGGAAAAATAATAAGAAGGAGTATTGGAACTGTCATGGATTTGTTTCCATATTCCTTTATGCCCACAAAAAGGTATTCTTATTTGAGATTTCAAGAGAAATATATCCCAGAAACAAAAATGGTTAATAGAAACGAACTCAGAGATTTAGCTTCTACTTTTGATGCTATTCTATTTGGCAGCGATCAAATTTGGGCTCCAAATGTTTTGGATACAGTTTATTTGGGAGATTTTATAGAAGGGAATATGGTAAAAAAAGTTTCCTATGCTGCCAGTATTGGACTAAATGAGATCCCAAAGCATCTTGTGCCACAATATGTAGAACTACTTTCGGACTTTTCTACAATCTCTGTTCGTGAATCCACAGGGAAGAACATACTATCACAAATTGGTATTAATAATGTTGAAGTGGTTCTTGATCCAACGCTGCTTCTCGATCAAAGCCATTATATGAAAATGACAAACCCCATGAAAAAATTTCCTAAAGACTATGTTTTTTGCTATCTGTTAAGTTCCCAGGGGTATTATAAGGATACGATCCTAAAATATGCTAACAGGAATAAGTTGACTGTTTTTGGTGTTTCTAATAACCCAAAAGATAATGAATGGATGAATGTCCTAGAAGGTGTTGGCCCCAGTGAATTCCTATGGTTAGTAAAAAATGCTGCATTTATATTTACTGATTCGTATCATGGTACAATTTTTTCTCTTATTTTTCATAAGAATTTCTTTACATTCGAACGTTTCTCAGAGGATGACCCTATAAACCAGAATTCGCGCATATATCAACTGGATAAACTATTTGGAATCTCAACAAGATTTATAAATAAATCAAATAATGAGGAACTAGAAAACTTCTCAAAGATCGACTATTCGATGTTTGATGAGATTCATGAGACAGAAAGAAAAAAATCATTTACTTATTTGAAAAAGGCGTTAGGATAACAATTGCCTTATAATGTTGTTCTTCGAAACATTATGAGAATGAAAGTGGCCATGTGTGCTTTCGGTGAAAATTCAGTATGGTGTTCAAAAAGTGAACAACGTGCCTGAAAGCAATCCTAGATTTACCTGAGAGTATACACAGACGTTGCATAAGTATTTGCAATAAATAAACTGATAATCTCTGGTAGATACTAGCCGAGTGAAATTTAGCTGTTTGAACTTCGGACCACACATTAGCCTTTTTCGTATCGCAAAGGTAGGCCGTGAGGCATTGCGAAGTACTCTTGAGTGTTTTACGTATTTCTTTGAAAGGCGATTATTGATGAAAAATGGAAATGGACTAATTAGTAATTTGTCTTGGAAGTTTGCCGAGCGGATTACAGCTCAATTAGTTACTTTCGTAGTCTCTATTATTCTTGCAAGAGTATTAGATCCTTCGCATTACGGACTTATCTCAATAGTAACAATTTTTATTACTCTCGCAAATGTTTTTGTTAGCGATGGATTTGGCAGTGCTTTGATCCAAAAGAAAGATGCTGATATTTTGGATTTCTCCACCGTATTGTACTTTAATATCGCTTTTTCGATATTAGTATATATCGTTTTGTTTTTTTTAGCTCCTGTTATCACAGACTTTTATGGTGATGGTTATGAGTTGTTAACACCGGTACTAAGAGTTTTAGGCGTAAGAATTATAGTCTCTGGGATCAACTCTGTACAACAAGCATATGTATCACGTCATATGATTTTCCAACGCTTTTTTTGGGCTACTTTATTTGGTACTGTGATTTCTGCAGTTGTTGGAATCGTGATGGCGTTAAATGGATTTGGGGTGTGGGCTCTAGTGGCTCAATATCTTACAAACACCAGCATTGATACAATTGTTTTAGCGCTGACAGTTAGAATAAAATACGTTAAAAGTTTTTCTATTGAGCGTCTTAAAGGCTTATTTAAATATGGTGTAAAAATACTTGGAACAAAACTGCTGATTACTGGTTTTATGGAGATCAGGGCATTAATAATCGGTAAAGTCTATTCATCGTCTGATCTGGCATATTATGATAGAGGTAAACAATTTCCGAATCTTCTTGTTACCAATATAGATACATCTATAGGTGCTGTGCTATTCCCAAAGATGTCAAATGAGCAGGACAATTTAAGTCAAGTTAAGCAGACCACGCGTTACTCGATTAGGTATAGCGCTTTTATTATGTGTCCAATGATGCTAGGATTGGCAGTAGTTGCGCGACCGCTTGTCACTTTGGTGTTAACTGAAAAATGGTTGCCTTGTGTTCCTTTACTTCAGTTGTTCTGCATTGTGTACTTATTCCAACCTATTCATACTGCCAATATGCAGGCTATAAAAGCTTTGGGCAGAAGTGATGTTTATTTACAACTGGAGATCATTAAAAAGAGCATAGAATTAATTGTTCTTTTTATAACAGTTAGATTTAGTGTTGAAGCTATTGTTTTAGGTATGGCTATTCTTACAACATGTTATACGTTTGTGAATGCTTTTCCGAATACAAAGCTACTCAATTACTCGTTAAAAGAACAGATGGCCGACATCCTTCCAACGATTGGTAGAAGTGCAGTAATGGTTATTGCTGTTTATGCTCTCCAACTATTGCTGCAAAGATTTAATCTTACTGTATCATTAGTACTTCAGGTTATCTTTGGCGCTTCAATATATATTTTGTTATGTAAAACCACACATGCCAAGGAGTTTGAGTACTTTTTCGCCTTAATTTCTTCCAAAATAAGAAAATAGAGTTATCTTGACATATGATTCCTTAATTGGAATCGGTGCTGGCTAAAAGGTTGGAAATCAACGACTATATGTACGTATCCATTTTGCAGGTGAAGCCCTTTAGGGAGAGAAACTATGTTAGAATTTCTAAATGACAAAAAAGACTGCACTGGATGCAGTGCTTGTTATGCGACATGTCCTGTTCATTGTATAGAGATGCAAAAGGATGAAGAAGGTTTCTATTATCCTGTTGCAAATGATAAGTGCGTTCATTGTAAAAAGTGCGAGCGCATTTGCCCCATACACAATAATCTTATTCCACAGCGAAAGGAGAAGCCCATTGCTTTCGCAGGGGTGTCAAAGGATGAAGCATTATGGAGCTTGAGCTCATCTGGTGGAGCGTTTGGTGAGATATGCCGTTGCTGGGGAGATAAGGATACTATTGTCGTAGGTGCTGCATGGGATGATGCATTTTCGGTTCATCATACATGCATAAAGGGAATTGATAATATATTGCCATTCCATAAGTCGAAATACATTCAGAGCAGAATGGAAGACGTATTCATTGAAGTTGAACATGCACTAAAGAATAATACCAAAGTTATTTTTAGTGGCGTGCCTTGTCAAGTTGCAGGCCTAAAGTCATTTCTAGGGAGGAAATATCCTAATCTATTAACGATTGATTTAATCTGCCATGGAGCTGGTAGTATTGATGTGTTTCAAGACGCAATTAGTTTAATAGAAAAAAGAATTGGGAAAACAATAAATCGATATGGCTTTAGACCAAAACAATCTATAAATGAAAATAAACTGCTTATGAATAGGGAAGATCAAGAGTTGATTTTCCTGAAAAATGATCCGTATTTTCAATTATTCATTAATCAGTTATGTGTTAGGAAATCTTGTGGTGAGAATTGTATTTTTAGAAATGAAAACAGACAGGGAGATATTACGATTGCTGATTTCAAGCACATTGAAAAAATATCAAAAGAGTTTGTTAGTTGCGACAAGAATTATTCGACAATAGTTTTCAATACTGCACAGGGCAAAGATATAATGGATGCTCTAAATAGTAAAATGATTCTAAGAGAAGTAGATATTGGGATAATAAAACAGTATAATCCCTTATTCTATAGGAATACGATTTCAGCTCAAAACAGAGATGCTTTCTTTAATGACTATAAAGAAAACCATACCGGTGCAATTGTTAAATGGACAAAGTCAATTGACGCATGTAATAATCGCTCTAAAATTGGTTTGTTCTATAAATTACCAAGAAATATCAGGTTGTTAGTGATTCTTCTATTGGAAAAGAGCGGCATGATTAAAGGTAGAGAATATCTAAAAGAATCTGAATTTGAGAATTGTAATAAAACGGTAGTAGTTGTAAAAAAGAGCAATGTAACAAATAGTTAATAGTTTTTTATTGGCAGATCCAAGATTGCGAATGTCTTCTAATATTGTAATCTATTACATTGGGCCCAATGGAGAACTATCATCTTTTTTAGATAGTTAACGTAGCACCAAGGAGTATATAACATATGAAAAAAGTGATGACTGTATTCGGAACAAGGCCGGAAGCAATTAAGATTTGCCCACTGGTCAACGAGATGAAGAAGAGAAAGGGGCTTGAAGTCATTGTCTGTGTTACAGCGCAACACAGACAGATGCTCGATCAGGTGCTTGCTACCTTTGGTGTTGTCCCGGAATATGATCTCAACATTATGAAGGACAGACAGACGCTTTTCGACATCACCACGAACATCCTTAACGGTATCAAGGAAGTGTTGGAGAAAGAACGTCCGGATGTGGTTCTTGTTCATGGCGATACATCCACCACTTTCGTGACGGCTCTGGCATGCTTCTATCTTCAAATACCGGTTGGTCATGTTGAGGCTGGTCTGCGTACCTATAATATCTATTCTCCTTACCCAGAGGAGTTTAACCGAGAAGCTGTTTCTATCATCAGCCAATATAATTTTGCACCGACTCCCTTGAGCCGTGATAACCTACTCCGTGAAGGGCGCAACTTAGATAATATCTATGTTACGGGCAACACGGTTATTGATGCAATGCAGCATACGGTGAAAGAGGATTATACCCATCCAGAGCTTGATTGGGTTGGAGATGACAAGCTCATATTCATCACAGCCCATCGTCGGGAAAACCTCGGTGAACCTATGCACCATATGTTCCGGGCTATACGTCGTGTTCTTGACGAGCATCCGGATTGCAAGGCTGTGTATCCGATTCATATGAACCCGGTGGTGAGACAGGCCGCTGATGAGGAGCTCGGAGACTGCGACCGTATTCACATCATCGAGCCGATAGAGGTGTTCGACTGCCATAACTTTGAAGCCCGCAGCTTCCTTTGCCTCACCGATTCCGGTGGAATCCAGGAAGAGTGCCCATCCTATGGCGTACCGGTTCTTGTCATGCGAGATACGACTGAGAGGCCAGAAGGTGTAGACGCAGGAACGTTGAAGTTAGTCGGTACGGATGAGGAGACGATATACAAAACCTTTACTGAGTTGCTGACCAATAAAGAAGCCTATGATGCAATGGCCCACGCAGTGAATCCCTATGGCGATGGTCATGCCTGTGAGAGAATAGCGGATATTCTGGAGGGCAAGGAGTATACGCCCTGGGAACCATAATGAAAGAAACATGTATCCGTTGCGGGAGGGAAACTGAATACGAGGTTTCTACTCCCGTAACGGTGAGACGGTATTATGTCGAAGGTTCCGGCCAACTGTGTGAGAAGTGTTTCTACGAACTGTACCCGGTGACACCTTCCTTCGTTAGGTCCAACCCGTCCACGCCTCCAGGCGAGGATATTCCGAATAGGCTATAGACTCTGGGTCAGTTCGGCAGTAGACTTGACCCAGAGGTTAGACCGGAGGAGGTGATGTAGTTGATCTGGAATCGAATCCGTGCGTTACGCCGACAGCGCGGCTTATCACAAGAGCAGCTCGGCGCGATGGTCGGCTTTAGCCAATCGAAGATGAGCAAGATCGAAAACGGCAACTGTGACAGCTTGAGCGATTTGAGGTTGATTGTACCAGCAGCCTCATGGTGGCATAAAGAAGTAGCTTGAAACCGCCGTTTTACAGATAACCGCCTTTGCAATTTCATTGCCACACTGTGCCTGCCCCCACCGAAGCAGCAGCTTCCCGGGATACTCGCGGTGCCTGGCTGGCAGAAAACTACAACTTGAACCCGCTGCGGAGCGGGTAAAGAAAACCTCCGGGTATTTTCCGGAGGCGAAGGATTCATCATTCTTCTGCTTTTTCGTCGGAGACGACGGAGCCGTCATCGGCCACTGATGCGCCAGCGGGCTACTTTCCCAGTACTATCGGTGACAACATTGATGAGCTATTTCTTCATCTGAAATCTGCTGCTTTGTCGGAGCATATCCCGGTCAATGATCCCAGTGGTCATATTTGAAGTATCAACTGTCTCGTTCTTCTTATGAGCGATACACATTTCTTCCCACTCGGGTCGGACAAAGGGCAGCGTGTTTTCGAGAAGATAAATGAAGATGCCAAGACCACCGTTCTCTACATCGGTGCAGAGAGCGAACAGTTCATTGCGGACTTCGGGTGTAAAGCGAAGAACAAGAAGGCTTTCCAACAGTTCAATGTATTTTGTGAATTCCTCTTTGGTGATAAGCTTGAACTCCGCCTTGAAGAGCCTGCGAAAAATCTGCGGTTGGTTGTGGTCATTAGCTCCGGAGAGAAGCGCCTGGAGTTGATAAGTACCGCAGAGTACCATCGGAATGTTTGACTCGTCGTAGATCTGCCTGAGGACATCGATCTTGCTGACATTTCCGCGATGAAGATTCTCGCACTCGTCGAAGAGCAGGATGTGCTTGGGATCGGCAACCAGAGCTTCCGTCAACTGCTGCTGAACGGTATAAGTATCGCCCTTAACATGAGTATTAATGTTGTTGGCGATTTGCACCAGAAGATTTTTCATGGTCATAGTAGGGGCGCAGAGAATCCTGTGGGCATATGGGAACTCGATTTCAATATCATTAAGCAGCGAGCTTTTGCCGGAACCGGGCGTACCGAATACGGCAGTCAGTTTTTTCTGCTTGATGCCCATTTTGATTGTGCCCATAACTTCTGCGTAGGATTTTGTTTCCTTGGTGGGAAGGATTGTTCTTCTGAGCATTGATTACTCCCTTCTGCCAAGGCGGGCGAGAAAATCACCAATGACGTCAGGGACTTCTGCTTCAATGGCGAGATCCTGATACTTGGAGGTAAGCTCCTTTAATTCCTCGGGTATGCGTTTATCATCAGTTGCGCCTGCGGCAGCCTCATCAATCGCCTGACCGTATGCGACATTATCGATTGCCGGGATGCCTGTGCCAAGTTCAACCAGATTGTTCTGCAGCACGATGTTGTGCATTTGCCGAATGTGTGAGGAATAGGTTCTGAGCTGCGCCGCCTGTTCCTGCAGGTGCTGAATGACAAGGTAACGCCGTTCTTCTATCAGATTTAACCCCTGAACAGGGTGCGCTTCACCGATGTAGACTTGACCGTAGACGATGGCAAGAGAACGGTTGAACGGTTCGTCAAAGGCGTAGACTTGGACTTTTTCATAAGGCTTTTGCGGCCTGATAAACTGTGCCAGGCCCGGATGCCAGTAAACGATTGGCTTGCCGTCATGCGTCCCGTAATGGATACCGTCCGGATGAACTGCGCAGGATTTTTTCTTCCGCTTCAGAACGGCGAGAGTACGCCACGACGGGACAATGGTCTTTGCCTTGGGGAGCCGGAGATAACGCTCCATGGGAGATTCGCTCTCCCCGGATGCTTTGAAATTATTATAACCAGGATAAATCACATCTGCAAAGATATCAGCGAACTGTTCGAAAGTGTAGAGGTTGCCGCTTCTCATATCCTGTGCAAGTGATTCCGGACGAGCGGACGGCCTGTTTCCGCAGTATCCCTGCATTTTGCAGATGAATTCGTCCTCAATAATGCGCCAGATACGTTCGATGGGTTTGGCACGGCCGTTGAATACACGAGCCTGGACTGATGTGATTCCAAGCCACTCCAGAAAGCCTGATTCACTGAACTCTTTGTTCAGATAGAGTGGTGGTTCAGTTCCGTTATGAGGATGGCCTTTTAGCAGTAGGGACCGGAAATCTTTACCGTTGTCAGAATACCAATATTGGCATATCCCATTTATCGGGGAATCCGGCTTAAAGGCGGCAGCAGTAGCAAAGGCATGGGCGATAAGTTCTGAATTCGGGTTTGTGGAAAGAACATACCCCACGAGGACATTACTGGCGATATCCATGATGCCAGTCAGCCAGACACGGCCACAGTCGAAGTGCCCGTCCTTGTAGGTTTTTGTTTTGACCTGTATGTCCAGAATTGTGTGATCCGCGAACCAACAGAAGTTTACTGTTTCTGGTTTAATTCGAGGGATCGTGTGCTGGCACTTGGACATCCACGCACGGACTCCTGCCCAGGCCATATATGTTTCCTGCTCCGGTATACGATTGGTAATGGTATTGACTGTGTCGCGGGTCTGCGGCACAATCATGTGGGTAGATTTCCGTCGACATGTCGCAGCAGGAATGATGCCATGTTTGGCGTGAGCACCCGACTTCACGTCTGGGTGGTAGGGACATTTGGAACAGGGGAAATCAGCCAGATTCTTTGTTTCCCGAAGAATCGTGTTGTCAGATGGACGGCCAGCGGATTCATGTCGTGCAATAATGTAATCCCGGCAGTAAAAACAGCACTTCCGGTATCGATCTACAGTACTTCCACTGATCCCTCGCAGGAAATCGTCATGGATACTGTGACCTTTGAGAACGAGCGGCAGCGTGTCATCGTGACGGCTGAGAAAAAGGATAAGCTGACCGATACGGTCATCCCCGGCGCTACCTTTGGCCTTTTTGCCGGTGAGGAGATTCTGAGCTATACCGGGGAGCTGCTGGTTAAACCGGATACCTTGATTGCCGCAGCTACCACCGGAAACGATGGCACGTGCAGCTTCCGTACCGATCTCCCGCTGAATTATAGCTTCTATGTGAAGGAACTGACCGCACCGACTGGCTACAAGCTGAACAGCAGCGATACCTACTCTTTCACGACCTCCTACACCAATGAAAAAGAAGAGACGATCAGCTTTTCTCACATTTTCACGAATGAGGAAATCCGCGGCAGTCTGACGATCTACAAGGAAGGCGAAGTCCTTACTGGTGTGAACACGTCTGAAAACGGCGTAACCTTCCAGTATGAGGTGCGCAGACAGCTGGGGGCAACTTTCAGTGTCTATGCCGGAGCGGAAATCAAATCCTCTGGCGGCAAGGTGATCTATCACAAGGGCGATCTTGTAGCTGAAAACCTTGTAACCGGCGCGGATGGCAGCGTCACGCTGAATGATCTGTTCCTGGGAACCTATACCGTCGTTGAGACCGGCGCACCGCGCAACTTTGTGACTACGGGCGAAAGCAAGAATATTACCCTGACTCTGGAAGCTGCGTCCGGCGAAGCGGTCATGGGGAGTGTGACCTTCCGCAATGATCGGCAGAAGGTGTCCGTTGTCATCAACAAGGTGGATGATTCGACGAAGAATCCTCTGCCCGGAGGCGTCTATGGCCTGTATGCTGCTGAAACCATTAACAGCGCAGATGGAGATGCTCTCGTCCAGAAGGATGCACTGATCGAGAAAGCGACGACGGATGCAGATGGCACTGCTGCCTTCAAGGCGGATCTGCCGCTGAATGCCAGCTACTACGTCAAGGAGCTGAAGGCGCCGAAGAAATATGTCCGCAACGAGACTGACGTTTTCAAATTCACCGCCGCTTACTCGGAGGATACGGAGCCGGGGATCAAGTTCTCCTATACCTTTGAAAATGAGCGCGTCAATGCCCACATTGATCTGGTGAAGGTGGATTTGGAGACCAGCGAAAAGACGCAGGGCGATTCCTCGCTGGAGGGTGCGACCTACGGCCTATATGATAGAGACGACATTGTTCACCCGGACGGAAAGACCGGCGTGATCTACGAGAAGGATTCTCAGATCGCCACGCTGACCACAGATAAGAACGGCAAGGCATTTATCGAAAATCTGTATCTTGGAAAGTACTACATCAAGGAGCTTGTCCCTTCGGAGGGCTATCTGCTGGATGCCACAGAGTATAACCTGGATTGCTCAGATGAGGGTGATCTAGTTCAGACGGTCAAGCGGTCTGTTACATCAAAGGAGCAGGTAATCAAACAGCCATTCCAGATCATCAAGGCGGCAAACAACGGTAAAACGGACGCTGATCTGCTGAGCGGCGTGGGCTTCACCGCCTATCTCATCAGTTCCCTGACGCAAAACGCTGACGGCAGCTATGACTGTTCTCACGCGGAGCCTGTTGTGATCGCAGAGGATGGGAAAACGGAAATCTTTACCGATGAGCGCGGGTACGCGCTGACAATCCCCATGCCCTATGGAAAGTATCTCGTGCGCGAGACCACGACTCCGCACAATTTCTCACCGGTGGATGACTTCATCGTGACGATCAGCGAAAACAACCCGACTGAGCCGCAGGTCTGGCGTGTGCTGCTGGACGAAGAGTTCTCGGCGAAGCTCAAAATTGTCAAGAAAGACGATGAGAGCAAAAAGCCTGTTCTGATCGCGGATACCGAGTTCAAAATCTACGACCTGAATAACAAGAAGTATGTGGAACAGGTGACGACCTATCCTGAAACGGTAGTCCACAAATCCTATTTTACCGATGCTAACGGTTATCTGATCCTCCCGAACAATCTTCTGCCCGGACACTATCGGATCGAGGAGGTCAATGCCCCGGAGGGCTATACGCTGAACACGGCGGGCGTCGAGGTCATTATCGACTGTGACGCGGCCTATGAGATGGACAACGTATCCGGCGACGCAATCATCACGGTGGAGCTGGAGAACCATCCCGTGAAGGGCAGACTGGAGATCAGCAAGCAGGGCGAGGCGCTGAAAGGCTACGGCAAGGACTTTCTCTATGAGCTCCAGCCGCTGGCTGGCGCGGAGTTTGCAGTTTACGCCTCTGAGGACATCTATACGCCCGATCATCAGACGGACGCCAATGGCAATCGCATCGTAATCTACGCGAAGGATTCCCTTGTTGCTACGGTTACTACGGATGAAAACGGAATGGCGGTGGTCGAGAACCTGCCCCTTGGTTCCTATTATGTGAAGGAAATGAAAGCGCCGGTGGGTTTCGTGCTGAGTAATCAGGTGCAGACGATCACATTTACCTATAAGGATCAGAAGATGCCTGTGATCGAGCGCAGCATGGAGTTCGTCAATGACCGACAGAAGGTCAGTATCTCCGTTGAAAAGCAGGACGCGCAGAACGGGAACAAGGTGTCCGGCGCGGTATTCGGCCTTTATACCAAGGAGGTAATCTCCGTCAACGGGAAAGTGATCGTGGCAGCGGACAAGCTGCTGCAGGAGGCCACAAGCGATGCGCAGGGACTGGCGATCTTCCATGTGGATCTCCCGCTGGGCTACCAGTTCTATGTAAAGGAGCTCAAAGCGCCTGCCGGCTTTGTCTCGTCCGATGAAGTGCTGGAGTTTGCCCCTGAGTATCAGGGACAGAATATTCCTGTTGTTACGCTGACGGCGGTAAAGAAAAATGAGCCTATCAGGGTCTCTGTCACGAAGTCGGACATTACCACGGGCGTGGATCTGGATGGCGCTACGCTGACCATTCTGGATAAGAATAGCCATGTGGTCGAGAGGTGGACCTCCGAGCGAAACAAGCCACATATCATCCAGTATCTGACTGTCGGAGAGACCTATACGCTGCGGGAGGAATACGCCCCGTATGGGTATCTGAAGGCAACGGACGTGACCTTTACGGTACAGGACACTGCTGAAATCCAGAAGGTCGAGATGAAGGACGAAGTTCCCACGGCGCTGCTGATCGTGACCAAAAGGGGCGAGTTCCTGGATAAAGTTACGGTTGGCACCACGGCCAAGGGCTAAATGGAGCATGTCTTTGAGTATGTGACGGGGAGCCTGACCGAAGTGACATTCGAGGTCTACGCCGCCGAGGACATCAAGGCTGCGGACGGTGTGAGTATCAACCACTACAAGAAGGATGAGCTTGTCGGAACGATCACGACGGATAGTACCGGCGTGGCCACTCTGTCCAATCTCCCCGTAGGCAAATACTATGTGAAGGAGGTCAGCACAGCGCACGGCTATGTTCTGGATCAGGAGCTTCGCTATGTCGATCTGAGCTACCGAGATCAGAATACGCCTGTTGTGTCCTTCGATGAGAACTGGCAGAACAACCGACAGCGAGTGACGGTCCATGAGAAAACGGGACAGATCGCGTCACAGGTTGGACAGACACCGCAGGGCTGGAACAGCGGCATTTACAGCATGATACAGAACTTATCCAACTCGGTAATCATGCCCATCGCGGGCATCATCATTACCTTTGTTTTGTGTTATGAGCTGATCTCCATGCTGACGGAGAAAAACAATATGCACGATATTGATACATGGATGCATTGATAGGCCGAATCGTCAAGACGCAAGTATTTCCGCAAGACTTGTACAAGCATATTTGTGCCGAGATCGGCATCTAAGATACATCCATTATCATCGTCGACCAATTCCGCTGTTCCGCCCACATCCGTTGCCAATATGGGTATGCCGAACGACATGGCCTCCATAATGGATACCGGCAAGCCTTCCGTCGTACTGACATTGCAGAAGTACAGCACGCCTTCCCGCTGATAGATCTCCATCACAGCTTCATTGCTCAATCTGCCGGTCATCACGACCTGGTCGGAAACGCCAAAGGTGTCGACAATGCGCTTTATTTTCTCTTCGTCTTCTCCCGAGCCGATACAAATCCATTTCAGGCTCTTATCGCTCTTTGCGAGTGTGCAAAAGGCTTCCGCAAATAAGGGCATTCGTTTTAAGGGTTCCAGATTGCAGCAAGTCACAAAGGTTTTTTCACCCTTGTATGGATTGATGCCATAATCCCGCGTTCCAAGCCTCGCTGTTTTGATCTTTTCATTTGCCCAGGGATACTTCTTGAGAAGATACTTTGTGCCATATTCCGAACACGGGAAACACCATTTCAGATTTTTCAAAGACACATCCTGAAACGGCAGGAAGCCTCCTGTGGCTCTTTCCCAGTATAAATCATACCCATGCGCGCGCGAAATCGCAGAGGTCTTATGCCCTCTGCTGTTGAGCTTTTTTGACAGCAGCCACGCAGCAACAGCCTGATAGGCAAACCAGAAGCTGTAAATGACCGCACCGTCTACTTGCAATCCGTTTTTTTCTATAATTTTGTAGATCTGCTCCGCAATTGCTTCTGCCCTTCCCCGTGTATAGAGGGAAGAGGCAATACGTTTTAGGCTTTTTTCCCTGATGCGCAGGTCTCTGTCCGCTCGATTGAGTCCCGCTGTTACGTATTGCATGTATTTGGACTTTGCCCTTGTGTTCCCCAGCGGGAAACACCTTGCATTGTCCGGAATGGCTCGGGTTGCTTTGTCACCTTCGCTGCCGTAGATTGAAAAAATATAGATTTCTTCAAAGCTCTTACTCAAATAGGGCAGTTCATTCAGCAAAAACGGTTCGCCGGAAAAGAAGGGGAATTCGCTTGTAATCAATACCAGATTGCTCATCTTGTTCTCCTTTTCCGGTGTATCCCTTTTTTACAGTCTCCAGAACCGCATACCGGATGCCTTCAATTCATCCATTCGATACAGGCTCTTTACGTCGATCAGCACTTTTTCTTCGTCCTTCAGCTCCTTCTTGAAAAATTCCTTCAGCTGAAGCATGGACAGAGATCTAAATTCTTTGTGCCCCACCGCTACGATCACGCAGTCCGCATCCTTCACATCCTCAAACGGAATAAGCTCTACGCCATATTCGCGTTTCGCAATCTCCGGATCAGCCCACGGATCGGTCACAAGAGGAACGATTTCATACTCTTCCAGTCTCTTGATAATGTCGTTGACTTTGCTGTTTCTGGTATCCGGGCAATTCTCTTTGAAGGTAATCCCCAGGATGACGACTTTCGCCTTCTTGGGAGCCAGTCCCGCTTCAATCATCTGCTTGATGGCGGAGTCCGCTACAAAGGCGCCCATCGAGTCGTTGATCTTCCGGCCGTTCAGAATGATCTGGCTGTGGTAGCCCAGGCGCTCCGCAACATTGGTCAAGTAATACGGATCCACCCCAATGCAATGACCCCCTACCAAGCCGGGCCTGAAGCCCAGCGCATTCCATTTGGTGTTCATGCCGGCCAGAACTTCATCCGTATCAATGCCCATACGGTCACAAATCATGGCGATTTCGTTCATGAAGGCAATGTTGATATCGCGCTGACTGTTCTCGATCACTTTTACCGCCTCGGCTGTCTTGATGGAGGAAACGCGGAAAGTGCCGGCCTTAATGACAATATTGTAGATCTTCTGGATCGTCTCTGCGGACTCCTCATCCATACCGGAAACGATCTTGCGGATATTGGTCAGCGTATGTACCCGATCGCCGGGATTGATTCGTTCAGGGCTGTACCCGATCTTGAAGTCCACGCCGCAGGTAAGGCCAGACTCTTTTTCCAAAATAGGAATGCAGATATCCTCCGTCACGCCGGGATAAACGGTACTCTCGTAACAAACAATCGTTCCCGGCACCATGTTGCGCCCCACGATTCTGGAGGCGTTCTCCACCGGCCCGAGGTCCGGATTGTTGTCATCCTTAACCGGCGTAGGCACCGCGACGATGATGAACTTCGCCTCAGCCAGTCTCGTTTCGTCGCTGGTGAAGTCCACCGTTGTTTTGCTGATTACTTTGTTGCCAACTTCATTTGTCGGATCGATCCCGCTCTTATACTGTTGGATCCGATGCTCATGGTGATTGAAGCCAATCACCTTCACATGTTTGGCAAACTCCACTGCGAGGGGCATACCCACATACCCAAGGCCGACGAGTGCCAGTTTTTCCTCTCCTCTGATCAGGCGATCGTACAAATCAGAATAGCTCATCCTATATCGCAATCCTTTCATTCATAGATGATTGCTGTTTCCAGCGAAGCTGCAGGGGGAAGGGGCTTTGCTTCTGCGGTCCCATACCGCCGGTTCATGATAATCTCCAGGACCTCATACTCGATGACATTCTCTCATCCACCCGGTAATCAGAAGCGGATCAGAGCGTCAGATCGGAAAGCGCCTTTTTCAGTTCGGAAACAACAAATTCCACTTCAGCCTTGTCCTTATAGGGATCTAAGGGGAGGCTGAGAACTGTCGCGCAAAGCTTTTCCGTTATGGGGCAGTCCGCCTTTGCACTATCGGTTCCGGCAAAGGCTCCCTGGCAATGCATCGGTTTTGCATAATAGACCATAGACGGGATCCCCGCAGCCTTCAGCTTTGCCTGGAGCTCTTTCCGATCCACTCCGGCGGGCAGCTGCACCGTATATTGCGCCCAGGAGCTGGTGAAGCCCTCCTTGATTTCGGGAAGGATCAACGCGGTATCCTTTAACCCTTCCGTATACCATGCGGCCACCCGATTTACCGCTGCAAGCTCATCCTCAACAAACGCATGGAACTTCGGCAGCAGGATGGCAGCCTGGATGGTATCCAGGCGGCTGTTCTTTCCCAGGCGGATATTGTTATACTTCGCATTGGGATCGTTTGGCTTGCTGGTATCTTTCCCATGAACGCAAATAGACCGAATCAGATCGGCCCACTCGTCATTGTCCGTAAAGATAGCGCCGCCGTCTCCATAGCAGCCAAGCGGTTTCGCCGGGAAAAAGGATGTGGTCGAGATATCGCCAAAGCTGCAGGCACGCTTCCCGTCCATGCTCCCTCCGAAGCCCTGTGCGCCGTCCTCCAGGAGGAGAAGATCGTATTTTCTGCAGATGGCTTGAATCGCCGGGTAATCCGCCGGGAGACCGAAAAGGTCAACCGCCACTACGGCTTTCGCATGATAGATCCCTTCCGCAATAACTTTCCGAACCGCTTCCTCCAGTTTTACCGGATCGATATTATACGTTCTCGGATCAACATCCACATAGATCGGCGTTGCGCCTTCGTCCGCCGGGCATTCCCCGGAGGAGAAGAAGGTAAAGTCAGGAACAAAAACCGCGTCGCCCTTCCCTACGCCCCAAGCTCTCATGGCGATGGTGATGGCATCCGTACCGTTGGCGCAGGTAATACAGTGCTTCACGCCCACATATTCAGCCAGTGTCTTTTCAAGTTCCTTCACTTCCGGGCCGGAGATGAAATGGGCCGAGGCCGCGACGCTCATCATCGCCTCGTCTATCCGAGGCTTCAGAACCGCATACTGCTTTGTCAAATCCCTGAATTGCATCTACCTGACCTCCTCCAGCCCATCGTCTGTCTCTCTATACTTCCGGCTGCATTTTGCGCAGACGAGAGTCTCGGGCAACAGCTCTCCGCACTCGCATGCCCAGCCCTTTCTTCTGGCCGGAACGCCAAGCATGAGCGCATGGGCAGGGACATTGGAGGTGACAACCGCGCCGGCGCCGATCAGCGCCCATTTTCCGATTTTATGACCGCAAACTACGGTTGCGTTTGCCCCGATGCTTGCGCCTTCCTCTACAAGAGCCTTTTTATATCCGGCGCGTCCCTTCGGATACTTTGCCCTCGGTGTCAGATCATTGGTAAAAACGCAGGAGGGGCCGCAGAACACATCGTTCTCCAGTTCAACGCCTTCATAAAGGGATACATTGTTCTGAACTTTAACGCCGTTTCCCACTTTGACATTGTTGGAAACATTCACATTTTGTCCGAAGGAACAATTCTTTCCGATCCTCGCCCCGGACTGAATATGGCAGAAATGCCATATTTTTGTTCCTTCCCCGATCTCAACATTGTCATCCACAATGCTTGTCGGATGTACGAAATACTCGCTCATCTCTTCTTCCTTTCTCCAAACCTGCCGACAAAATCCATCGTAGAGCAGCTCTCCAGCGGAAGCTTTACCGGGCGATGCTCCGCAGCGGATTTATAAATGGCAAGAACAAGCTCCATAGCCCGCTTCCAAATCACTTTCAGGACTATCATAGGCTCCTCCATTTCTGACAGTCTATTCAGCAATTTGTCTTCGATGTTCGCTGAATAGGCTTATTTTATTTCTACTTCAAATCTTTTCAGTACTGTCCTCATCGTTGCGGGAGAAATATGGCCGATCAAACCTCTCTTCACGCTTTCGTCGCAGAGCGATCTTAGGCCCCATCGTTTTCGTCCCTTTGGCGGCGCTTCCTCCAACAGTTTCAAAATTCTCTCGATAACAGCGTCGTTAATCCTTCTCGTTTCGGTACTGACTATTCTTTTTTTGCGATCAAGCACAGCATCAAGGCCGTTCTTGGCGTATTCAGTACGAATACTTTGAACCGTCGTATGGGTCGTTCCAAGGGCCTCTGCCATCTCCAAGACTGTATAGCTTTTGGTATCACCCATGAGCAGTACTTTTGCTCTTAGAACACTCCTTGTATCCGCTGTATCATCGTCAACGATCATTTGGAGCCGATGTCTCTCCTCTTCACTCAGAGAGATATGATACTTTGTTCTAGCCATGACACTACACCCCTTGTGTTTAGTGGCTTCATAGTATCATGTACCACGCAAATATACAAGCAATAAATTAAACGGTTGATGCGATTTGTTCTTCTCTTTCAAGACTACCCATCAGTTTCCGGATTTCGTCCTCATACTGGAATACGACTTCAATCGTGTTGGGATCGAAAACATATACTGCCTCGATAAATGCTAAAACCATCTTTCTGCTCAATCTGTCTTCATTAAAGAATTTTGCTGATAGTCATTCCAGATGGGTGCTATGTGAAATGGGCCGCATACCTGCCGACAGAATCATAAAAAGTGGAAAAGCGCAGATCATCTCATTTTGGTAAGATGGTCTGCGCTGTTTTATTGGCATTTTAATTGTATGGGGCTTCGTGATTAAGAATTTTCCCGGCTGTAACAGGCGCAATGTGTGAGACAATGCCTTTCTCAACCGCGATTTTGCACAGCAGCCTTGTACTCCATTTCTTATGGCCTTCTGGTGGTTGGCTATCCGCAAGATCTCTGATCTGGCGAACTGCTTTATCATCAATCCGCCTTTTATACGGTTTATATGGTTTGTGATCGTATTTGTTTGGAACAACTCTCGGCTTTCGATATACAGCGGCTTCACAACAGCCTGTGGTATATTCATTTCTTACTGTACTGATTGTTGTGTCCGTTGTTCCAAGTATATCGGCAAGTTTCTTGATTGATAGTTTTTCCGGCTGAGTCACATCGGACATTAACAAGATTTTTGCTCTCATTACGGTTCTCTCTGACTCTCTTTGCTCGCAAACAATCTTTGTTAGCAGTGTTCGCTCTTCTTCCGAAAGTTGAATATAATACTTAGTCTTCGCCAGCTTACAATACACCTCTGTGCTGATAATATCACAAGGCAACAATATAAGCAAGAAATAAAGAAGGTTTTTCAAAAATCGAGTTGTAAAAACAGTCGTTCACTTTGATATTGCCCTGCTTCTATACTATGGCTTGAACTTGCACTATGTTGATATCACCTGGGACACGGTGAAATCGCATCTCGAGCCCGTTATGAAGGCGAAGGCCGCCCCGGTTCATTCCATTGAGCCTCAGATTCTCCAGGCGGCGCTTCAAGCAAAAAACGACGGGATTGAACTTTTGTTTGTGGGCGAGAGCAGCGACCTGGTTTTTGGCGGAATGGACGGACTCCTTTCCAAGGATTGGACTTTTGACGAATTCATGGATCGCTATATTTTTACAAAGCCGGAGGATGTGCTGGCGGAGCCCGTATCTGTCCAATATCTCTTTGAGCGATATAGAGCAGAGGGAGATAAGATCGATTTCTGCAAGTTTATGGACGACGTTTTCTCCATCGAATTGTCGAGTTCGTATTGGAACGCCTTTGCGGTGGCGGAAATGCCTTATTACGATCCGTATGCAAAACTGAAGATGGCAGATGAGCTGGATCTGTATCGCGTGCGACATGGCGAGCCGAAGTACCTGATTCGTGCCCTTATGGCGAAGAAGTATCCCGAAATCCCTGTCCCCAACAAGGTCCCGATGCCTCGCCCGGTGGAAGCATATTTTAAGACTTGGGAAGGACCGACCAGGCCGGAGTTCCGAAAGAACCTTGATATGAGCAAATTCACAGGCAACCAAAAATGGCAGATGTACTGCTTAGAGCAATTTTTGGAAATGAACGAGAATTGACCATCCCAAGCAAATTCGTTGTACATAAGCCCTAAGATGGAGGCATATCGGGCCTTTATGGGCCTTTTCCTGACCAGATGGGGCAAAAAAAGCTGGGTGCGGCACAGACGAAAACGTCTGGCCGCACCCAGCTTTTTGCACTTGCGTTATTTTCCGTAATACTCGCTGTACCAGACAGCGAATTTGCGGAGTCCCTCCCGGATGGAGATTTTCGGCGTGAAGCCGTAGTCCCGCTCCAACGCGGAACTGTCCGCATAGGTGACGGGTACGTCGCCTGGCTGCATGCCCACCAGCTCCCGGTGCCCCTCAAAATCATAATCCTCCGGCAGAACGCCGGCGCGCACCAGCTCCTCCTGCAGGGTGGAGATATAGTCCAGCAGATTCTCCGGCTGACCGCCGCCGATGTTGTACACGGCATAGGGAGGGAGGGGAAGCCCGTCCTCTCCGGTGGCTTTCTCCGGCGCACCGTGCATGACACGAAGAATCCCCTCAACGATATCGTCGATGTAGGTGAAGTCCCGGCGCATATTGCCGTAATTGAAGATCTGGATCTTCTCCCCGGCAACGAGGCGTTTTGTGGCGCTGTAATAAAACATGTCGGGACGGCCTGCGGGGCCGTAGACCGTAAAGAAGCGCAGACCGGTGGAGGGAATATTATAGAGCTTTGCATAGCTGTGCGCCAGAAGCTCATCGCTCTTCTTGGTGGCGGCATAGAGACTTACCGGGTGATCTACCATGTCATCCACAGAAAAGGGAACCTTTTTGTTTCCACCGTAAACGCTGCTGCTGGAGGCATACACCAAATGCTCCACCGGGAAATGGCGGCAGGCCTCCAGAATGTTATAAAACCCGATAATGTTGCTTTCTATATAGGCGTCGGGATGCTCGATGCTGTATCGTACCCCCGCCTGCGCTGCCAGATTCACCACCACAGCGGGGCGATAGGTCCGGAACACCTGCCGGACCAGATCCTTGTCCGCCAAATTCCCCCGCATGAAAACATGCTTTACCGGGGAGGAAGCAGCCGCTTTTTCGATCTGGCGGAGGCGCCACTCCTTCAAGCTGACCTCATAATAGTCATTCATGCTGTCGAAGGAAATGACGGTGCCGCCCGTCATCTCTTTCAGGAGCCGGATCACCAGATAAGCCCCGATGAATCCGGGAGAGCCGGTAACCAATACGGTCTTGTTGTTAAAGTCTACAGGTACTTTTTTCATGTTATCCTTCCTTTATTCCGTGATAACTTTTCTGAACGGCCTGATAGGTTTCCAGTGTGCCGATGTCATAACGCTTGCCGGGCATTTCCATGCTGTGCAGGACGCTGCTGCGGCACATCCAGGCCACCAGACTTCCCGGCGCATCCACACCGCAGCCATCGGCAATGGCGGCCTTGATTTTTCCGGCGTCCTCTTTCGTGTAGAAATAAAAGGGCGGGGTGCACCAGTGGGATTTCGGCACGGCAGGCTTCTCTTCCAGGGAGAGGAGCCGGTCGTCTTCGCCAATTTCGGCGATCCCGCACCGGCGCAGCCGGGCTTCATCGGCTTCATAATAGCGCATGGTACAGGAGCTCTGTTTTTCCCGGGCATAGCGCAAAAAGGCAGTCAGGGAAAAGTCCAGCACATTGTCCCCGGCGAGGATGAGCAGGTCCTCATCCAGACCCAGCCTGTCTATGGCAAACTGAATGTCACGAACAGCGCCAAGACGGGTTTCGTTGCTGCCGGTACCGTCATCTACCACGGTGATGGGCAGGGGATGGGCGTCGGCCCAGCGCGTGAAATGCGGGGCAAACTTGTGGTTGGTGATGACAATATATTCGTCCACCAGACCGGCGCTGTGAATGTCATCCAGCAGCCAGTCCAGAATGGTTTTTTCGCCCACCTTCAGCAGGGGCTTGGGGAAGTTTTCGGTCAAGGGGTAAAGCCGGGTGGCATAGCCGGCGGCCAGAATCAAACACTTCATGGGCAGCCCTCACGGTTTGGCGCCGTCGGCGCTATGACAGATGTGGACGGAATACTTTCCTTCCAAACGAGGAAAATCCTTCAGATACGCCCGGGTGACCTGGCGGGTAATGCGCTCCTCAAAGGCCGGGTCGATGAGCGCCATGCAGCAGCCTTTAAAGCCCGCTCCGGAAAAACGGCCTCCGTAGATGCCCTCGGTCTCCCGCATGATCTCATAGAGGCGGATTTGCTCCGGCGCGCCGGATTCCCAGTTGTGGATGCTGCTCCAGCCGGAGGCAAAGGAGAGCCGGCCAAACTCCTCCAGATCCCCGCGCCGCCAGGCTTCGGCTCCGGCCTCTACGCGCTGAAATTCGGTGTACCAGTGTTCACAGCGTTTGGCCCAGGGAAGGGGAAGCCTGTCCTTATATCGCTGATAGATGGCAAAGGGCACATAGCGGGCGTTGGCCTGATTGAATTTCCCGTAATCCAGCCCCGCAAAAGCCTGCAGCGCATAGACGCCGGCACGCAGCTCATCCACGCGCGTGTTGTACTGGGAGCCGACAAGACTGTGCTCCAGACCGCTGAAAAAGATCGCAATTTTATAGGGCTTCATGGCGGGATTCGTGGGAATAAGCTCGTAACTGCCGTCCAAGGTATCCAGGTACAGCAAATGATCTTTCTTCCCCAGCACCTCGCAGCTCTGATCCAGCTTGCCCACGGAGACGCCCACATAGTTGCGTTCCGCGTCAAAAGCGATGTCGATCAGCTCCTGGGCACTGAGGTGAATCCCGTTGACCCGGCAGAGAGCGGTAAGAAAGGCCAGGATCACCGCGGCGGAGGAGGAGAGACCGCCGATGGGCAGCGAACCCTCAATGACGCCGCACATGCCCACGGTGAGCGGGTAGCGTTTGATCAGCGCCCAGCAGGCGCCTCGCAAATAGTCCGCCCAGTCGTTCCCGGCGGCCCGGGGAACGGAAGCAATGTGCCATTGAGCACGCTTGGAAAACTGGAGAGAGCTGATCTCCACCACGCCGTTCTGCTTGGAGACGTAGGCAAAATGGATCCCCTTATCGATGGCAAAGCCGGTGATTTTGCCTAAGTTGTGATCCGAGTGGGCGCCGATGGGGCAGATTCGATAGGGAGAAAAGGCGATCCCTTCCGGCGAGCGTCCGTATGTTTCAAAAAATCGTTCTTCACACTGCATGTTTTTCATAGCCTCAATCGCGGCGGAACAGGTCCCGGGTGTAGACCTTTTCTTCCACATCGTCCAGAATCGAGTCGTAACGGTTTGCCAGGATGCAGCCGCACATCTGCTTGAATTGCTCCACATTGTTGACAATGCGGCTGCCAAAGAAGGTGGAGCCGTCTTCCAGTGTGGGCTCGTAGATGACTACGGTGGCGCCTTTCGCCTTGATGCGCTTCATGACCCCCTGAATGGAGGACTGGCGGAAATTATCCGAGTTGGATTTCATGGTGAGGCGATATACGCCCACAATGATGTCCTTCTGCCGGGACTCTTTGTCCACGGAGAAGGAATCGCTGTTCCCGTAGGTGCCGGCAATCTCCAGAACCCGTTCGGCAATGAAGTCCTTCCGGGTGCGGTTGCTGTCCACAATGGCCTGGATCAGATTCTCCGGCACGTCCCGGTAATTGGCCAAAAGCTGCTTGGTGTCCTTGGGCAGGCAATAGCCGCCGTAGCCGAAGGAAGGATTGTTGTAGTAATCGCCAACCCGAGGATCCAGGCAAACGCCCTTGATGATCTGGGCAGTGTTCAGGCCCTTCACCTCCGCATAGGTGTCCAGTTCGTTGAAAAAGCTGACCCGGAGCGCAAGATAGGTGTTCACGAAGAGTTTGGTGGCTTCGGCCTCGGTGTAGCCCATAAACAGGGTGGGGATAGGGTTCTTCAAAGCTCCCTGCTGGAGCAGCGCGGCAAAAATGCGCGCTTCGGCAGCGGTCTGTTCGTCGCAGCCAACAATAATGCGGCTGGGGTAGAGATTGTCATAGAGGGCTTTGGATTCCCGCAGAAATTCCGGGCTGAAGATCAGATTGTCGGCATGGAACTGCTGGCGGATATGCCGGGTATAACCTACGGGAACGGTGGATTTGATGACAATGGTAGGCTTCTTCTCTCTGCCGGCAGTGCATTCCTGGATCAGGCGAAGCACGGTCTCCACAGCGGAGCAGTCAAAATAGTTGGTCTTTGGGTCGTAATTGGTGGGTACGGCCAGAATGATGAAGTCTGCCTTGGCATAGGCGGAGGCGCCGTCGGTGGTAGCGGTGAGCTGAAGGCTGCGGGTCCCGGCCTTGGCTTCGGACAGAAATTTTTCGATATACGCATCCTGAATGGGGGAGCGGTACTGGTTGATCAGCTCTGCCTTTTCCGGCTTGGTGCAGACTGCTGTGACCGTATGGTGCTGCGCCAGAAGGACTGCAAGGGAGAGCCCCACATATCCCACGCCCGCCACGGCGATTTGATACCTCCGCTCTACGGAGATGGGTTCGCCGCTTTGCTCCACGAACATCTCCATAAAATCGAAGTTCAAAGCAGCGGCCAGAGCCTCCAGCTGCGCGATGGAAGGCGTGTATAGCCCGTTTTCCAGATTGGAGAGGATCGGGCGGCTGATCCCCGTGGCCTTTGCCAACTGGGCCTGGGTCAGGCGAAGGGCCTTCCGCTTGGCGACAACGGTTTCTGCAAGCAGCGTAAGAGAAAGAGTACGCACAGTGTTACCTCCCATGATGAAAAACACGGAATGTCAGAATTTGCGACAATACCACGCAAATAATCGTTCGCTCAAAACATAATAAATATACCACATCCGGGCATTACAGTCAATAAGCAGCATGAAATGTGGGCGGACTGAAATGTCTGCGTGATAGGATACGGGCATGATGTCATTTTCAACGACGAGGAATCGGGAAAAGCAGCATGCCTTATACGCACGGAGAACAGGAAAGTTGCACCAGACTTGGCTTGCGAAAGGGCTTTATCTGTGGTAAACTGCACATATACGAGACCTCGATTCTCTTTCAGGAGGACTTGCACATGAAAGGCATCATCTTAGCAGGCGGGAAGGGCACCCGGCTCTATCCCATGACCAAGGCGGTATCCAAGCAGCTTCTGCCCATATACGATAAGCCCATGATCTACTACCCCTTGTCGGTGCTGATGCTGGCAGGCATCCAGGAGATCCTGATCATCTCTACCCCGGAGGATACGCCGGTGTATGAAAAACTGCTGGGCGACGGGACACGGATCGGCTTGAGCCTGCACTACAAGGTGCAGGAGCAGCCCCGGGGCCTGGCGGACGCCTTTATCCTGGGGGAGGAGTTCATCGGGGAAGACAGCGTCTGTCTCATCCTGGGGGACAATGTGTTCTACGGTCTGGACATGACCCGCACACTGCGGGAGGCGATGGCGGAAAACACCGGGGCCACCATCTTCGGCTATCCGGTGAAGGACCCCCGCAGCTTCGGCGTGGTGGAGTTTGACCGGGAGATGAACGTGGTCTCCATTGAGGAAAAGCCGCAGAAGCCCAAGTCCAAGTTCGCCGTGCCCGGCCTGTATTTCTATGACAAGCGGGTGGTGGAGATTGCCAAGCAGGTAAAGCCCTCCGCAAGGGGAGAGATCGAGATCACCGCGGTGAACAACGCCTATCTGAGCATGGGTGCGCTGAAGGTGAAGCTGCTGGGCCGGGGGATGGCATGGCTTGACACCGGCACGCCCGAGGGCATGCTGAAGGCGGCGGAATTTGTGGAGGCCGTGCAGGACCGGCAGGGCTTCTACGTCTCCTGCATCGAGGAAATCGCCTGGCGCCGGGGCTTTATTTCCCGGGAACAGCTGCGCAAGCTGGGCGAAGAGCTCCGCATGACCGATTACGGCCAGTACCTGATTTCACTGGCAGAGGAGGAACTGTAACATGACCATTCTCGTCACCGGCGGCGCCGGCTTTATCGGCTCCAACTTCATTTTCTATGAGCTGCGGGAGCACCCCGAGGATCGGATCGTCTGCCTGGACAAGCTCACCTACGCCGGCAATCTATCCACCCTGGCACCCGTCATGGAGCACCCCCGCTTCCGCTTCTGCAAGATGGATATCTGCGACCGAAAGGCGGTATACGAACTCTTCGAGGAGGAGAAGCCGGAGATCGTGGTGAACTTCGCGGCGGAGTCCCATGTGGACCGCAGCATCGAGAATCCCGAGATCTTCCTGCAGACCAACATCATCGGCACCAGCGTCCTGATGGACGCCTGCCGCACCTTCGGCGTGGGGCGCTACCACCAGGTCAGCACCGATGAGGTCTACGGGGACCTGCCCCTGGACCGGCCCGACCTCTTCTTCACCGAGGAGACGCCCATTCACACCTCCAGTCCCTATTCCTCCTCCAAGGCCGCGGCGGATCTGCTGACCATGGCCTACCACCGCACCTACGGGCTGCCCGTCTCCATCAGCCGCTGCTCGAATAACTACGGCCCCTATCAGTTCCCGGAGAAGCTGATCCCGCTCATGATCGCAAACTGCCTTTCCGATAAGCCCCTGCCGGTCTACGGGCAGGGCCTCAACGTGCGGGACTGGTTGTATGTGGAGGACCACTGCAAGGCGGTGGATCTGGTGATGCGCAAGGGCAAGGAAGGGGAGGTCTACAACATCGGCGGGCACAATGAGATGAAGAATATCGACATCGTGCGCCTGATCTGCCGGGAGCTTCACAAGCCTGAGAGCCTCATTACCTACGTCACCGACCGGAAGGGCCACGATATGCGTTACGCCATCGACCCCACAAAGATCCACCGGGATCTGGGCTGGCTGCCGGAGACCAGGTTTGCCGACGGCATCGTGCAGACCATCCGCTGGTATCTGGACAACAAGCCCTGGTGGGAGGAAATCCTCTCCGGCGAATACCAGAGCTATTACCAGCGCATGTACGCCAACCGCTGAAAAGAAATATACGCGCCGCCCCGGAAGAGTCCTCCGGGGCGGCGCTATTTTCTGTGACGACCACAATATCTTGAATTTTTATCGGCTCTGTGGTATAATATATTGGTTAAAATCGGGTAAAACCGGCATGGGAAAACGGATACAAAAGGAAACAGATTTATGGCGAAATCAACGGAACAATACGGAAACGACAGCATCTCCCAGCTCAAGGGGGCGGATCGGGTGCGCAAACGTCCCGGGGTCATCTTTGGCTCCGACGGGCTGGACGGCTGCGAGCACGCCGTGTTCGAGATCCTCTCCAACTCCATCGACGAGGCGCGGGAGGGGCACGGAAATCTCATTACCCTGACCTATTACGAGGATAAGTCCATCGAGGTGGAGGACTTCGGCCGGGGCTGTCCCCTGGACTGGAACCCCACGGAGAAGCGCTTCAACTGGGAGCTGGTGTTCTGCGAGCTCTATGCCGGCGGCAAGTATCAGAATGCCGACGGGGGAGACTATGAGTATTCCCTGGGCCTGAACGGCCTGGGCTCCTGCGCCACCCAGTACGCCTCGGAGTATATGGACGTGACTGTCTGGCGGGACGGGAACAAGTACAGCCTCCATTTCAAGAAGGGCAAGGTCACCGGGAAAAAGGGCCAGGAGCTGAAGATTGAGCCGGCCGACCGGAAGAAGACCGGCACCACCATCCGCTGGCTGCCGGATCTGGAGGTCTTCACGGATATCAACATCCCCGAGGAATACTTTGACGATGTGCTCCACCGCCAGGCGGTGGTAAACGCGGGCGTCACCTTCCGGCTGCGGCTGCAAAAGGGCGGCAAGTTTGAGACGCGGGACTACTGCTACCCCAACGGCATCATGGATTACGTCACCGAGCTTGCGGGGGAAGGGCCGCTGACCGCGCCCACCTTCCTTTCCACCGAGCGGAAGGGTCGGGACCGGGAGGACAAGCCGGAATACAAGGTGAAGATCTCCGCCGCCTTTTGCTTTTCCAATAAGGTGAACGTGCTGGAATATTACCACAACTCCTCCTGGCTGGAAAACGGCGGCGCGCCGGACAAGGCGGTGAAAAGCGCCTTTCTTTCCGCCATCGACGCCTATCTCAAGCAGCAGGGAAAGTACCAGAAAAACGAGAGTTCCATCAAATTCCAGGACATTCAGGACTGTCTGGTGCTGGTCACCAACTGCTTCTCCACCCAGACCTCCTATGAGAACCAGACCAAGAAGGCCATCAACAACCGCTTCATCCAGCAGGCCATGACGGAGTTTTTCAAGAGCCAGCTGGAGGTCTATTTTATCGAGAACAAGCCCGAGGCCACCCGCATTTCCGACCAGGTGCTCATCAACAAGCGCAGCCGGGAGACTGCCGAGAAGGCCCGCCAGGGCATGAAGAAGAAGCTCTCCGGCTCCATCGACATTGCAAACCGGGTGCAGAAGTTTGTGGACTGCCGCAGCCGGGACCCGGAGAAGCGGGAGATCTACATCGTGGAGGGCGACTCGGCTTTGGGCTCGGTCAAACTCTCGCGGGACGCGGAGTATCAGGGCATCATGCCCGTCCGCGGCAAGATCCTTAACTGCCTGAAGGCGGACTACGTCCGCATTTTCAAGAGCGACGTCATTACCGACCTGATGAAGGTGCTGGGCTGCGGGGTGGAGGTCAAGGACAAGCACACCAAAGAGCTTGCGAGCTTTGACCTGAACAATCTCCGCTGGAACAAAGTCGTCATCTGCACCGACGCGGACGTGGACGGTTATCATATCCGCACCCTGATCCTCACCATGCTCTATAGGCTTGTGCCCACCCTGATCCGGGAGGGCTATGTGTACATCGCGGAGTCGCCCCTGTACGAGATCAACAGCAAGGGCAAAACCTGGTTTGCCTATTCCGAGCGGGAGAAGGCGGAGATCGTGGAGAGCCTGAAGGGCGCAAAAGCCACCATCAGCCGCAGCAAGGGCCTGGGCGAGAACGACCCGGATATGATGTGGATGACCACCATGAACCCGGAGACCCGGCGTCTCATCAAGGTCATGCCCGAGGACGCTGAGCGCATGGCCCAGGTCTTCGACCTGCTGCTGGGGGACGATCTGGAGGGGCGCAAAAATCACATCTCCGAATTCGGCGCCCAGTATCTGGATCTGGCAGATTTAAGCTAACTGCCCAGCCCCCGACGGGGCTGGACAGTTAAGAGACTGCACTCCGTTCGCGCACTCGGCTTGCGGGGGACGCCTCGCACACTCACTTCGCGAGAAGAGTTTTTTCCGAGGTACACGCCCCCGGAAAAAAGATTTCATTTGATTTCGCCTTGCGAGGCGAAATCAGAGGGGAGGCCCCCTCTGAACTCCTCCAGCGCTTCCTGGGGAGCAGAGTTGTTATTTCCTGAGAGGTAAACTATGCCTAAGAAGAAAGAACCGGAAAAGAAAAAATTTGAGAACCCCAACGTGGTCGGCCTGCACAACCAGGTGCTGGAGCAGCCCATTACCGAAACGCTGGAGCAGAACTTCATGCCCTATGCCATGTCGGTGATCGTCTCCCGCGCCATCCCGGAGATCGACGGCTTCAAGCCTTCCCACCGGAAGCTCCTGTACACCATGTTCAAGATGGGGCTCTTAAACGGCGCGCGTACCAAGAGCGCCAACATCGTGGGCCAGACCATGCGCCTGAATCCCCATGGCGACGCCGCCATCTACGAGACCATGGTGCGCCTCTCCGCGGGATACGAGGCCCTTCTGACGCCTTTCGTGGACTCCAAGGGCAACTTCGGCAAGGTCTATTCCCGGGACATGTCCTACGCCGCCTCCCGCTATACGGAGGCCAAGCTCTCCGCCATCTGCGCAGAGCTCTTCCGGGATATCGACAAGGATACCGTGGACTTTGTGGACAACTATGACGGCAGCATGCAGGAGCCTAACCTGCTACCCTGCGCCTTTCCCAATGTCCTGGTTTCGGCCAACACGGGTATCGCCGCCGGCATGGCAAGCGCCATCTGCGGCTTTAACCTGAACGAGGTCTGCGACACGGCCATCGCCTGCCTCAAGGACCCGGAGCATGATATCCTTATTACCCTCCCCGCGCCGGACTTTCCCACCGGGGGCGAGATCATCTATGAGCGGGCGGAGATGGAGAAGATCTACCGCACCGGCCGGGGCAGCGTGAAGCTGCGGGCCCGCTGGCGCTATCTCCCCAAGGAAAATATTATCGAGATCTACGAGATCCCCTACACCACCACCTCGGAGGCCGTGCTCGACAAGGTGGCGGAGCTCATCAAGGCAGGGAAGATCCGGGAAATCAACGACATGCGGGACGAGACGGATCTGAGCGGCTTGCGCCTCGCCATCGACCTGAAGCGGGGTGTGGATCCGGAGAAGCTGATGCAGAAGCTCTTCAAGCTCACCACCCTGCAGGACGCCTTTGCCTGCAACTTCAACATTCTGGTGGGCGGCAACCCCCGGGTGCTGGGGGTGCGGGAGATCCTGGAAGAGTGGACGGCCTGGCGCATGGACTGCGTCCGCCGCCGGGTGTACTTCGATCTGGCCAAGAAGAAGGACAAGCTCCACCTGCTCCAAGGCCTGGAGCAGATCCTGCTGGATATCGACAAGGCAATCGCCGTCATCCGCAACACGGAGATGGAATCGGATGTGGTGCCGAACCTGATGATGGGCTTCGGCATCGACCAGATCCAGGCGGAGTATGTGGCGGAGATCAAGCTGCGCAACATCAACCGCGAGTATATCCTCAAGCGCACCGCCGAGACCGAGGAGCTGGAGAAGGAAATCGAGGAGCTGGAGAGCATCCTGAATAATCGCCGCAAGCTCCGCGGCATCATCGTGGACGAACTCAAGCAGATCAACAAAAAGTACCCAACGCCCCGGAAAAGCCAGATCGTCTATGCCGATGAGATCGAGGAGTTTGACGAGGATAATGCCGTGGAGGATTATCCTGTGACCCTCTTCCTCTCCCGGGAGGGCTACTTCAAAAAAATCACCGCCCAATCCCTGCGGATGAGCGGAGAGCAGAAATTCAAAGAGGGCGACGGGCTGATGGCCTCCTTCGAGTCCTCCAACCGGCGGGAGCTGCTGTTCCTTACCGATCGGCAGCAAATGTACAAGTGCCGCGTCTCCGATTTCGAGGACGGAAAAGCCTCTGTCCTGGGCGTGTATCTGCCCACCAAGCTCCAGATGGACGAGGGGGAGAGCGTGATCGCCATGCTCGACCCAGGGGATTACAAGGCCCACCTGCTGCTGTTCTTTGAAAACGGCAAGGCCGCCCGCATCGAGCTTTCCACCTATGAGACCAAGACCAACCGCCGCAAACTGGTGGGCGCCTATTCGGACAAGAGCCCGGTACGCTCTGTGCTGCTGCTGCGGGAGGAGGGGGACCTTGCCGTGGAAGCCAGCGACGGACGCTGCCTGGTGTTCCATTCGTCTCTGCTCCAGCCCAAGACCAGCCGCAGCACCCAGGGGGTGGGCGTGATGGCCCTGAAGGCCAAGAAAGTCCTGACTCGTGCCGCCTTCCTGGGCGACACGCCCATTCGGGACGTGAAGCGCTATCGTGTCCGCTCCATCCCCGCTGCCGGGGCGCTGCTGAAGCCGGAGGACCGGGGCGAGGAGCAGATGACCCTGATGGAGGAAGGCTGATGAAGGGAAAGGTCCGGAAGCACCGTTTGCTGCCGCTGCTGCTGGCAGCTTGCATGCTGCTGCTTTGCGGCTGCGGAAGTCTGTTTGACCGGGAATATCTCTCCGTGACCGACTATGAGCCGCCGGCACAGGAGCTGCCGGATGAGGAGGAAGAGGGCACTGTGGTCGTCCGCAATCAGGCGGAGCTGCGCCGTGCCCTTCGCTCCATGCTGGACGAGTGGGCCGAGGAGGGGCGCATCATTTTTGACGCGGCCTATTCCGGGGATATCAACGCCGATATCGCCAGCGCTTGCTGGCAGGTCCGCACCCAGGACGCGCTGTATGCCTACTGCGTGGAGAACATCTCCTATGACGTCAGCAAGATCGTGGCCCGCTATGAGGCGAAGATCACCATTCGCTATACGGCAGGCCGGGATCGGGACAGCATCGTGCGCCTGCAGCTGACCAATGAATTGGAGGAGCAGCTGATCGGCGCCATCCAGCGGGGCGATGGCCGCTTAGTTGTGTTGATTGCCCGCAGCTCCTACAGCGCCGAAGAGGTGGAAAGCCTGGCCAGCCGGGTCTATCGGGAAAACCCCGCCCTGGAACCGAGAGAAGCCCGGGTCACGGTGAATATGCTCAGCGGCACAGGCCAGCAGCGGCTGTATGAGATCAACTTCCAGTACAGCCTGTCCCAGGAGGAGCTGGCGCAGCGAAGGGATGCGCTGCAGGCGGTGACACCCTTTGCCAATCCCGGAGCCCTGCCGGAGGAGCCCATGGCAAGGGCACTGATGGCGTGCCGCTATTTGGTGAACACATGCCGCTATTCCGAAAACGGGCAGGGGGATATCTATTCCGCGCTGGTGCTGGGGGAGGCCGACAGCGAGGGCCTGTCCCTGGCCTATGTGGAGCTGTGCCGCCAGGCGGGCGTGCCCTGCCAGATCGTCTACGGCCAGCGGGACTGGAACAACTGCTGCTGGAACATCATCGAAATCGACGGGGACAATTACCATGTGGACGTTTCCGCCTGCATGACCGAGGGGATGACCCAGGGCTTCATGCTGCGGGATCAGACCATGTGGGGCCGCTATCGCTGGGACATTTCGTCCTACCCGCCCTGTGACGGTCCGCTTCACTATGAAGAGACGCCCCCGGAGCAGAATACCGGGGAGGAGACGGTACCGTAAGGGACAGGCTTCGTACGGAAAAAGGCCACCTTGTTTTCACGCATTGAAAACAAGGTGGCCTTTTCCTGACCTTTTTTACAGAATCACCGGGCCGGTGCGCCAGTCCTCCTCCGGCTTTGCCGGAACGGGATAGCCCAGGGTATAAAAATCATGGGCCTGCGCGCCGAGCGTAAAGAGCGCCTGACAATCTTGGCTCATGGCGCGCACCGCGCCGGGTTTTGTCAGCAGCGGAATGCTTCCGTTTCGTTCCCGCAGCAGTGCCCGGCCCCGCTCCGTTGCCGCGAGAACGCGGGCATAGGGCGGCTGCCCTTGGGCCATGCCGGCCTTGATGCCCAGCGCCGCGCAAAGCAGCATTCGCCGCAGGCGGGCGAGGGGATAGCGCTTGGTTTTGGCGCGCTCCAGAATGGCGGACACGGAGACCTCCTGCGATACCGCCTGCCAGAGCCGCCTTCCCAGACCGCCGCCTGCATCGGGCAGACCGTCGAATACCTCGCCTGGCAGCATCCGCAGCCGGGAGAGCAGAGCAAGCTCCAGCCTGACCGGATCGGCAAGCTCCCGGCCTGCCGCCCGCTCCCGGGCATAGACGGCTTCCGCCGCCTCCGGAATCAGCCCGGTAAGGGGCGCCCCGGCGCGGATGCGCTGCCGCAGCCGGGAGGCGGAAAGGGGACTGCAGTCCTCCGCAAGCTGGTCGTGCCCCGCTCCCTGCCGGGCAATCGCCAGCGGCGTGAGGGGCAGGCTCAGCCCGTGGATCGCTTTCAGGTACTCCACGGCCAGAATGTTGTTGGGCTGGCGCAGCAGCGCGGCAGTCTCCTCGCCAAGCCTTTCCGCAGCCGCTATCTCCCGCGCCGCAGCGAAGGAGAGGGAGGCGTCCCGCGCCAGAAGGGCTTTCGTTTCCTCCACAAGCTCTTCTTCCAGCAGCAGCCGGGCCAGCGCCTCCAGCGGGAGGAGATCCCCCGTCTCGCTGCCGAAGGAGAGATGGGTGGCGCCGAGGGCTGCCAACAGGCTCACCGCGCCCCGGGCAAAGCCCTCCGCCGAGGAGAGGCACCAGGGCAGCGGCAGCTCCACGGCAAGGTCCGCCCCACAGCGGCAGGCGGCCTCTGCCCGGGCGTATTTCGGGTACACCGCCGCCTCGCCCCGCTGAACAAAGTCGCCGGACAGGACGCAGACCACTGAGCTGTCCTCCCCCAGGGCAGCCCGACTCTGCCGGATATGAAATTGGTGCCCCAGATGAAAGGGATTATACTCGCTGACGATTCCGATGACGGCCATAAGGCGCTCCTACGAAAAGACTATAGTTGTTTTTCTGCTCCGAAGGGAATACAAATCCGTTTTTGAGGCAGCTTTGCCGCCTCAAAAACACCCTAAGCCGAGCTATGCGAGGCCTCGCGCCGACCAAAGCGGCCTCAAGCCGCTGCGATAAGCGCGAGACAATTCAATTGCGAAACGAGTTTCGCAATTGAAAAGAAAAAGACTTGCGTTTTTTCGGATTTGTATTAGAATAATCTTTGCGTGTATTCTATCGAATTTCCCCAAAGTTTACAAGTGAAAGGAAAACGATTTATGAAAATTCTTGTGATCAACGCCGGCAGCTCCTCTCTGAAGTATCAGCTCATCGACATGGAGACCGAGACCGTCCTGGCCAAGGGCCTCTGCGAGCGCATCGGCATCGACGGGCACCTGAAGCACACCCCGCTCATCGAGGGGAAGGAAGTCTTCAATGAGGACGTGGCCATGCCCACCCATTCTGAGGCCATTGCCGCTGTCATCGACAAGCTGACCAGCCCCCAGTACGGCGTTGTCAACTCCATGAAGGAGATCGACGCGGTGGGTCACCGGGTGGTCCACGGCGGCGAGAAGTTTGCAAATTCCGTCCGCATCGACAGCGAGGTCATGAAGGCTCTGGAGGAGTGCACCCCCTTTGCTCCGCTGCACAACCCCGCCAACATCACCGGCATCAACGCCTGCAAGGCCGTCATGGGCGATGTGCCCATGGTCGCCGTGTTTGACACCGCCTTCCACCAGACTATGCCCGGCAAGGCCTTCATGTACGCCCTGCCCTATCAGTATTATCTCTCCAACGGCATCCGCCGTTACGGCTTCCACGGCACCAGCCATCGCTACGTCTCTGCCCGCTGCGCCGAGATGATGGGCAAGCCCATCGAAGAGCTGAAGATCATCACCTGCCACATGGGCAACGGCTCCTCCATCGCCGCCATCGAGCATGGCAAGTGCGTGGACACCTCCATGGGCTTCACCCCGCTGGTTGGCCTGCCCATGGGCACCCGCTGCGGCGATCTGGACGCGGGCGTCATCCAGTTCCTCATGAACAAGTACGGCTACAGCATTGACGAGATGCTGACCATCCTGAACAAGAAGTCCGGCATGCTGGGCGTCTCCGGCGTTTCCTCCGACTTCCGCGACCTGGACAAGGCCGCCGCCGAGGGCAACGAGCGGGCACAGCTTGCCCTGGATATGTTCCATTACTGGGTCGCCAAGGTGGCGGGCTCTTACGTCGCCGCCATGAACGGCGTGGACGCCATCGTCTTCACCGCGGGCGTGGGCGAGAACAGCAGCTCCACTCGCGCCGCCATCGCCGAGTACTTCGGCTACCTGGGCGTGAAGATCGATCCCGAGGCCAACGCCAAGCGGGGCGAAGATATCATGATCTCCACTCCCGATTCCAAGGTCAAAGTCTTCGTCATCCCCACCAACGAAGAGCTGGTCATCGCCCGTGACACCCGCGACATCGTGGGCTGAGGCGAACAGAACGGCAGAACAGAAACCAAAAGGAAGGAAGCGCAGGCTTCCTTCCTTTTCCTTTACACCGATGGGAAAGTGTGGTAAACTGCTATAAAAGATTGGTATTTCTCGGAGTGCGCCATGTTTGACAGACTGAAAGCGATTTTTCATCAATATGAGGAGCTGCGGCAGCGGCTGGAGCTGCCCGAGACCTATTCCGACCCTGCCTTGTATGCCAAGCTGGAGCGGGAGAGCAGGGAGCTGCAGCCTCTGGCGGAGACTTATGCCGCCTATACCCGCGTGATGGCTGCCATGCAGGACGCACGGGAACTGATGGCTGACCCGGAAATGCGGGAGCTGGCCCAGGAGGAGTATCAGGCGGCCAAGGCCGAGCGGGAGCAGCTGGAGCAGAAGCTCCGCATTTTGCTGCTGCCCAAGGACCCCAACGACAGCAAGAATGTCATCATGGAGATTCGCGGCGGCGTCGGCGGGGAAGAGGGGATGCTCTTCGCAGCCGACCTCTACCGCATGTACAGCATGTATGCCGAGCGCAAGGGCTGGAAGGTGGAGGTCGCCAACGTCAGCGAGACGGAGCTGGGCGGAATCAAGGAGATCAGCTTTGTCATCGAGGGCGCCGGCGCCTGGTCCCGCCTGAAGTTCGAGGCCGGCGGCCACCGGGTGCAGCGCATCCCGGTGACGGAGTCCGGTGGACGGATCCACACCTCCGCTGCCACGGTGGCGGTGCTGCCCGAGGTCGAAGAGCTGGACTTTAAGCTGGATCCCAACGATCTGAAGATCGACACCTACCGTTCCTCCGGCGCGGGCGGCCAGCACGTCAACAAGACCGAGAGCGCCATCCGCATCACCCATTTGCCCACGGGGCTGGTGGTGGAATGCCAGGATGAGCGAAGCCAATATAAAAACAAGGATCGGGCCATGCAGATCCTCCGCTCCAAGCTCTATGAGCAGGAGCTGGCAAAGCAGAACGCCAGCCTTGCCGCCGAACGCAAGAGCCAGATCGGCTCCGGCGACCGGAGTGAGCGGGTGCGTACCTACAATTTTCCCCAGAACCGGGTGACGGATCACCGCCTCACCGGGGACAACAAGAATTTCAACATCGATCGGATCATCAACGGCGATCTGGACGAGCTCATCGATGCGCTGGTCACCGCCGATCAGGCGGCGAAGCTGGTAAACGGCGAATCGTAGGGACGAGCATTGCTCGTCCGCCTGCCGCAGTGAAGAAAACACGGACGACCGATGGTCGTCCCTACGGGCAGAAGAGAGATGGACAGGACTGCTTTTTCAATGGAAACACACATGATCACAACCGAATTAAACGAGGCAGCTGCCCTTTTACAGGCAGGAGAGCTGGTTGCCGTGCCCACAGAGACGGTGTACGGACTTGCGGGAAACGGGCTGGACCGGCAGGCCGTGGAGCAGATCTACGAGGTCAAGGGCCGCCCGGCGGTAAAGCCCCTGTCCCTGATGGTGCCGGGGGAGAAGGCCATGAGCCTCTACTGCGAGCCGGTGCCGCCCCAGGCGTATACTCTGGCGGCGCGCTTCTGGCCGGGGCCGCTGACCATCGTGCTCAAGGCGCGGGAGCAGGTTCCTGAGATCGTCCGCGCCGGGGGAGAGACCGTGGGCCTGCGCTGCCCGGATCATCCCAGCACCCTGGAGCTGCTGCGGCTTTCCGGCGTTCCCTTCGCCGCCCCGTCCGCCAACCCCTCCGGCGCGCCCAGCCCCAAGACCGCGCAAGAGGTGCAAGCCTACTTTGACGGGCAGATCGCCGCCATTGTGGATGGCGGCCCCTGCGGCCTGGGGCGGGAATCCACCCTCCTTGACCTGAGCGCCGCGCCATACCGCATCCTGCGGCAGGGAGCCCTCCCCGCAGAGGAGATCGCCGACGCCCTGGTGGACGCCATGGAGCTGGTGGGCGTCACCGGCGGAACGGGCAGCGGCAAGACCACCGCCCTGCAGGCGCTGGAAGCACGCGGCGCCCTGGTGATCGACTGTGACGCGGTGTACCATGCGCTTTTGGAAAACAACGCGGAGCTTCTGGCAGAGCTGGAGGAGAGCTTCCCCGGCACGGTGGAGGCGGGCAAGCTGCAGCGAAAGAAGCTTGGCGCCATCGTGTTTCAGGATGCAGCGGCTCTGCGGCGGCTCAACGCCATCACCCACCGGTATATCGGGCAGGAGGTGCAGCGCCGGCTGCGCGAGCATGCCATGAACGGCGGCACCATTGCCGCGATCGACGCCATTGAGCTTTTTTCCAGCGGCCTCGCGGAGCGCTGCAAATTGACCATCGGCGTGATCGCGGACGAGGAGACCCGCGCGGCGCGCATCATGGCCCGGGACGGGCTGACGCGGGACTACGCCCTGCTCCGCATCCGCGCCCAGCGGCCCGACAGCTATTTCCGGGAGCACTGCACGGTGGTCCTGGAAAACAAGGACGATGAAGCAAGTTTCATTTCAAATATCAACACAATATTGGAGGAGAGACTGCACCATGGATGAACTGAGAAGCAAACTTTTCTACGAGCAGAAGAACGGCTATGACCTGATCGATACCCAGGAACGCCTCAAGGTAGAGGACTACTGCAAGGGCTACATGGAGTATCTGGACAAGTCCCGCATGGAGCGGGAGGCGGTGGCCAACGCCATCGCGCTGGCTGAGGAGCAGGGCTTTGTGGAATACAAACCCGGCATGGCGCTGAAGGCCGGCGACAAGATCTACAAGAACAACCGGGGCAAGGCTCTGATGCTGGCCGTCATCGGCAAGAAGCCCCTCTCGGAAGGCGCGGTCATCGCCGGGGCCCATGTGGATTCCCCCCGCATCGACCTCAAGCAGGTCACCCTCTATGAGCAGGACGAGATGGCCTACTTCAAGACCCATTACTACGGCGGCATCAAGAAGTATCAGTGGGTCACCATTCCTCTGGAGCTCCACGGCGCCGTGGCGCTGAAGAGCGGTGAGGTGGTCAACGTTGTCATCGGCCGGGAGAAGGGCGAGCCCAAGTTTGTCATCACCGACCTGCTGCCTCACCTGGCGGCGGATCAGATGAAGAAAACCATGGCCGAGGGCTTCACCGGCGAGGGGCTGAACATCCTTCTCGGCTCTACCCCCTATGCCGACGAGGGCAAGGACCGGGTGAAGCTGGCGGTCATGAGCATCCTGAACGACATGTATGGCATCACCGAAGAGGACTTCCTGTCTGCGGAGCTGGCGGCTGTCCCGGGCTTTGACGTGTGCGAGGTGGGCCTGGACCGCTCCCTCATCGGCGGCTACGGTCATGACGACCGGGTTTGCGCCTATGCGGAGCTGAAGGCCATCTTTGACGTGAAGGATCCGGAGAAGACCTGCGTCTGCATCCTGGCCGACAAGGAAGAGACCGGCTCCGATGGCGTCACGGGCATGCAGTCCGCCTGCTTTGACGTGTTTATGAAGGACCTGTGCGAGAGCCAGGGCGTGGCTCTGCGCCGCTGCTATGAGAAGAGCTTCTGCCTGTCTGCCGACGTGTCCAATGCCTTTGATCCCCTGTACCCCGAAGTCTCCGAGAAGCGCAGCGATTCCAAGGTGAACTACGGCCTGTCCATCTGCAAATTCACCGGCGCCCGGGGCAAGGGCGGCACCAGCGACGCTTCCGCCGAGGTGGTGGCCTATCTGCGCCGCCTCTTTGAGCGGGAAGGCGTGGTCTGGCAGATGGCGGAGCTGGGCAAGGTGGACCAGGGCGGCGGCGGCACCATCGCCAAGTACATGGCCAACCGGAACATCGACACCATTGACGCCGGCGTACCCGTTCTCAGCATGCATGCGCCTTTCGAGGTGGTCGCCAAGTTCGACTGCTACATGACCT
This sequence comes from uncultured Oscillospiraceae bacterium, assembly GCA_964395795.1. Classification (GTDB taxonomy): domain Bacteria; phylum Bacillota; class Clostridia; order Oscillospirales; family Oscillospiraceae; genus Limivicinus. Next base: position 109,289 of record CAYNBS010000001.1, on the reverse strand, counting down.
ACAAGGGCGTTCTCGCCGCCTACGCGGATCGGTAAGTTCCTTGAAAAAAGATGGATCCATGCGCCAAAAGCACATGGATCCATCTTTTCTTATCCAAGTCTGGCCCGGTAGAGGGCCAGGCTCCTGTCGCTATGCACGTCAAAGATCACCCGGTCCAGAGCCCCGGGGTGGGCGGAGAGCCAGGCGGATACCGTCTCCACGGCGATCTGCGCGGCGCGCTCCGCCGGGAAGCGGAATACCCCCGTGGAGATGCAGCAGAAGGCCACGGTGCGCAGATCCTTCTCTGCACAGAGGTCCAGCGTATTTCGATAGCAGGCCGCCAGCTCCTGTTCCAGCCCAGGGGTCAGCCGGTGGGTCACGATGGGGCCGACGATGTGGATCACATGCCGGGCGGGAAGATTGTAGCCCGGCGTCAGCATGGGCACGGCGGTGGGCTGCTCGTAATCCGGGCCAAACCTGGCCCGCAGCGCTTCCATCTGCCGGGCACATTCCAGCCGCAGCTCTACGCCCGCAAAGCTGTGGATGCAGTTATCGATGCAGCTGTGCAGTGGCTGGAAGCAGCCCAGCATCTGGGAGTTTGCGGCGTTTACAATGGCGTCTGCCGCCAGACGGGTGATGTCCCCCTGCCAGAGGCAGAGCTGCCCGGCGCCGGGAAGGGTGCTGCCGTATTCTTCTGCTACGGTGGGAAGATCCCGCGGCAGCACCGGCCCCTTCTCCACGGCTCGGGCCTGCAGGTACTCGTCCTGGACCAGCAGCGTTTCCCGGTCCAGGGGGCGGGGCATGCGGATGTTCATCAGCGCACGCAGCGCATCCCGCCGGGCCTGCGCGCTTCCCTCCACCGGAAGATCCTGGAAGCGCCCGGAATCCGCCTTGAAGCGTTCCAGCAGAAAGGACAATCTTTCGTCCTGAGTCATCATCGTCACCATCCTTTTCCACGCCATTGTACCACGGTTTCTTCCGCAAGGGAAGCGCTCCGCCGTGCAGCGAGGAAAAAAGCGAGCTGATTGCCGACTGCGACGGAATGCTGCGGGCGGATGTGCCCAGACGGAATGCCGTAAACCAGATGGATGGAAGCATACTCCCTGGTTCGAAAGCGCTCCAAGGCGGCGTGGACGATTTTTTTGGATATGGCAACCATTCGCTTCCCTCCTCCGGACAATTGTCCATGTTCTGTGGACATGATGCCATGCGGGTTCCGATCATGCAATCGTCAGTCGGATGACAGGGGACTTGTATTCCAAAATGTCGGAGGAGCGGCGCTTCTTGCCGGGAAAAGGATGAATCCGCAGAGCGAAATTTACAAAATATTCACGAATAAGAGGGGAAAGATCCTCTTTTGCATGGACATTTGATCGTTAAACAATGATATAATAAAAGAGCAGAGGCGCGGTACGCCGCGCTCTGACAGAATCATGAAGGCAAAGGAGCACAAAATGAAAAGATTCATTACCCTGTTGTTGGCCCTTAGCATGGTGTTCGCGCTGGCTGCCTGCGGCGGCAGCGGCGAGCCCAAAGCCGATGAGCCCGAGGAAATCGTCCAGAAGAATATGAGCCAGGAGGACGCCGCGTATCAGATCGAGGTCGCGATGCAGGCCCTGCTGGAGGAGACTTATGGCGACAAGGTCGTGGACGCCCGGATCTATGTGGAGAAGGTCTACACCGCCGAAGAAGAGCAGAACTTCGAACCTCTCAAGCAGATGGCCCTGGGCCCCGATGAGTATGCCTTTGAGGTGCGCTATGAGCTGCTGCCCGCCGAGGGCGTTGACGTCAACGAGATGACTGCGGCTACCGGCGTCTTTGACGAGGAGAGCGGCTGGATCAAGGAGAAGTACAACGTGGGCGTCCTGCGGCCCAACGAGGACGGACCCAAGCCCTACATCATTACCGACTTTGGCACCGGCTTCTGATAGAAGTGCTGAAGAGCCCCCTGGCGGATGCGCGCATCCGCCAGGGGTTTTCGCTTTGTTCAAAAAATAATTCTCAATTTAAAGAAAGCTATCTTGGATGCGTACTTGCTGGACAAAGCGAGGTATGGTATAATCATTTGGAATACGTGGCGGAGACGATCAGCCGCCCGGAAAGAATCCTGTGAAAAGGAAGGGAAGAGCTATGCTGAATATTATGAAAAGCATTGAAAACGGAAAGGCGATTTTTTCTCTGGCGGGCCGGCTGGACACGGTGACTGCGCCGGAGCTGGAGAAAGCGCTGAAAGCAGAGCTGGACGGTGTGAAGGAGCTGGTGCTGGACTTTGAAAAGCTGGAGTATGTTTCCTCCGCCGGGCTGCGGGTATTGCTGAGCACCCAGAAAATCATGGCGAAGCAAGGGGAAATGAAGCTCTGCCATGTCAATGAGACCATTCGGGAAATCTTTGATGTTACAGGTTTCTCTGACATTTTGACCATCGAATAAAGGAGGATCCAGATCATGAGAAAAATGCTTGCTGTGATGCTGCTGTGCTGTGCCTTGCTGGCCCTTTGCGCCTGCGGGAAGCAGGCAGAGGAGCCGGAGACTGCGGAAACTGTGGGCGGCTGGACGCTGACGGAGGACGCCACGGTAACGGAAGAAGCCCGGACGGCCTTTGACAAGGCCCTGGAAGGGCTGACAGGCGTGAACTATACGCCGGTTGCCCTGCTGGGCACCCAGCTTGTCTCCGGAACAAACTATTGCCTCCTGTGCGAGGCGGCGGTGGTCTACCCTGACGCCCAGCCCTACTATGCTGTCGTCACGGTCTATGAAAACCTCCAGGGCGAGGCGGAGATCCGCAATATCGTCGTGCTGGATCTGGGGCAGATTCAGGAGACCGGCACGGTAGAAAACGCCGAAGCGCCCGAGGGGCAGAGCCTGGGCGGCTGGACGGTGGATCGGGAGAGCAGCGTGGAGGTAGAAGGCGCGGTGCTGCATCTGGCCTCCCAGGTGGTCTCCGGGACGAATCATTGCGTCCTCTGCAAGGGCTGGACGCTGAGCTTCGTCTATGAGAATCTGGACGGAGAGACGGAAATTTTGAACACGGTTGCCCTGGATCTGGGGGCACTCTCCCAGAAAACGGGCGAGTAAAAGCACGGCGGAGCAGCTTGACGAGCTTACCGTGCTGTGCATGGAGTACATAGGAGGACAAGACCATGAACATTGAACTCTCCGGACGGATCGACTCCAATAACGCCGCTTCCGTGGAAAAGGAGATCCTGGCACAGCTGGGCGGAACGGCAGATGCCTCCATCACGCTGGACGCGGCAAAGCTGAGCTATATCTCCAGCGCAGGACTTCGGGTCATCCTGCGACTGAAAAAAAGAACTCCGGAGCTTCGCATCACGAATGTGAACTCCGAGGTATATGAGATCCTGGACATGACGGGCTTCACGGAAATGATGCAGGTGGAAAAGGCCTACAAGGTGATTTCCGTGGAGGGCTGCGAGGTCATCGGCGAGGGGCAGAACGGAAAGGTCTACCGCATCGACCAGGACAGCGTGGTGAAAACCTATAAGAATGCGGATGCCCTTTCGGAAATCCAGCACGAGCGGGAAGTGGCAAAGCTGGCGCTGATCCTGGGCGTGCCCACGGCCATCTCCTATGACGTGGTGAAGGTGGGGGACAGCTACGGCTCCGTGTTTGAACTGCTCAACTCCCGTTCCTTTGCCAAAATCCTGGTTGAGGAGCCGGAGCGGATGGATTGGTGCGTGCGGGAATATGTGGACATGCTGAAGAAGATCCACGACACCCAGGTGCCGGCCGGAAAGCTGCCGCCCATCAAGGCCAAGGCCCAGGAATGGGTAGGGCGGATGAAGGAGGCGCTGCCCGCACCGGCAGGGGAAAAAATCCAGCGCATGATCGATGAGATCCCGGAGCAGGACACCATGATCCACGGCGACTATCACACCAAAAATATCGTCCTCGCGGGCGATGATGTGCTGCTGATCGACATGGATACCCTGTCTGTGGGACACCCGATCTTTGAGCTGGCGCAGATGTACAATTCCTATATCGGTTTTTCCGAGTACGATCATGATACGGTCAAACGCTTCCAGGGCTTTGACTTTGAGACTTCCAGGGAATTCTGGAAGCGCAGCCTGCGCGCTTACTTCGAGACGGGGGACGAGCAGCTTCTCACCGAGCGGGAGAAGCAGATCCGCTGCATCGCCTATGTGCGCCTGGTGGATTGGAGCAGGCGGCACAAGAACCCGGGGAATGCTGAGGATCAGGCGACCCGCGAGCTATGGACCAGAGAACTGCTGTCCCTGTTGGAGCAGGTTGACACCTTGAATTTTTGATGGGAGGGACAGGCATGCGGACAAACGAGCTGGAGCTGGAGGCCCGGGCGGAGAATCTGCCGGAGGTGCAGAGCTTCGTGGAGAAACGCCTGGAGGATGCCGGCTGCCCGATGAAGGCGCAGATGCAGATCGGCGTGGCAGTGGAGGAGGTCTTCGTCAACATCGCAAGCTATGCCTATGCTCCCGAAATCGGAAACGCCACGGTGCGCGTGGAAGTGTCCGATGACCCAGTGACCGTGACGATCACCTTCGTGGATCACGGTGTGCCCTACGATCCTCTGAAGAAGGAGGATCCGGATGTGACGCGCCCTGCGGATGAGCGGGAGATCGGCGGCCTTGGCATCTTTATGACCAAGAAGCTCATGGACGATGTGATCTACGAGTACCGGGACGGGCATAACATCCTGACCTTGAAGAAGAAGCTGTAAGCGGACGGATCAACATGAAGTTTGACACCCGAAACAAAAAGCCCAAGCTCTGGAACCTGCTGATCCAAGCGGTTTTCGTGGGAATAGTCCTGGCGCTGATGCTCCTGGACAACGCCCATCGGCGTGCGCTGCTCATCAGCGGCCTGATCGATGTGTTCCTTCTGGCGGCGCTGATCCAGCTGGTGCTTGCGTTTTTCAGGCAAATCCAATATAACCCCTATTCGTACAACACCATCTACTACATGGGCTTTGCCCTGTTTCTTCTGGCAGTATGGATTATGCTGCTGCGCATTACGCTGCAGCTGCTTTTCCATCCGGACCAGTTCCAGATCCGTGAGATTCTGAACACCCTGTTAAACTCCGCCAAAACCTATATGCTGCTGTCCTTTCCCTTCATTTTGACCTTCTCGGTGGCGCTGTGCGTGTCGAACATCTCCCTGATCCGGCATGAGGGAAAGCGGCTTGTGAACGTTCTGGGAATCATCCTGTCTTTCCTGCTGGTCGGGGGAGAGGCCTTCCTGTTCCTGGTTGATTCCTATACTTCCGGCAGCCAGAGGCAGGTCATGCTCCATGATCTGCTGGTGAATCTGTTTGCTGCGGTTTACCTGTATTTCGAGTGCATGCTCATCGGCGCCATCGTGGCCGACAGCATCGCGGCGAAGTATGAGCCGGAGCCGGATAAGGATTTCATCATCATCCTGGGCTGCGGCATTCGGAAGGACGGAAGCCCATCTCCGCTGCTGCGGGGGCGGATCGACCGGGCGCTGCGCTTTGCGGAGCAGCAGAAGGCCCGCACGGGGAAGGAGCCGATTTTTGTGACCTCCGGCGGCCAAGGGCCGGATGAGGTTATCTCCGAGAGCGCGTCCATGAAGGGATACCTGTTGGAAAAGGGAATCCCCGCATCGCGGATCATCGAGGAGGATCGGTCCACCGACACCCGGGAGAACATGCGCTTTTCCAAGGAAAAGATCTGGGCCGTGAATCCGGATGGAAAGATCGCCTTCTCCACTACCAATTATCACGTCTTCCGCAGCGGACTATATGCCCGGCGGGTGAAGATGCGGGCGGTGGGCATGGGTGCCAAAACCAAGTGGTATTTCTGGCCCAACGCCTCGGTGCGGGAATTCGTGGGCCTGCTCACCGATCACCGGCTCAAGCAGGGGCTGATCTTCGGCGGCCTGCTTGCGGCCTATGTGGCCCTGACCCTTTGGGCCTATCAATAAAAAAGTGCTTTTTGGAGGATATCATGATGAAAAAGACCATCGCATCCATCCTTGCCTGCCTGATGATGCTGACCCTGCTGGTGGGCTGCGGCAGCGCAAAAAACGAAGAGCCCGCTGCCGCGGGCGTGGACCTCGCCACGATCCAGACCATGGGTGACGCCTATGCCATGAGCACCGGAGCCAATCAGGCCGCCTGGAACGACACGGAAATCATCTATGCCTATGAGGCGGACGGCGTCTATTACCGCGTGCGGGCGAATCTGCCGGAGGATGTTTCCGCGGCTCTGGATGCACTGGATTTCGCCGATGAGAATCATGAGGAGAAGATGCGGGAGATCCTCTCTCCTGTGCCTGTGACCTCTGCCGAGAACCTGAGCGAGCAGATCCCCTCCCAGGAGGAGCTGGACAAGCTGCTTGGCAAGACCGGCCAGGAGCTGCTGGACGACGGCTGGAGCAACTGGGGCTTCAATTTGGATACCATGGAATTCTATATGTATCATGGCGACTTCTCTTATATCGTCGTGTTTGACGGAGCTCTGGAGATGAGCGATGATCTGGACGGCACCGAAGCGCTGAAGCCTCTCACGGTCAAGTCCGTGACCTTTGAGGGCCTGGGAGACGCAGCCAATTTTGACTGAGGCCGCAGCGTGAAATGCAAAAAACGGGAACTTCTTCGGATGTTCCCGTTTTTTGCCATCCGCGATGATTTGTGAAAGCACAGCTGCACACAGATGCTTGTTGATGCTAGGCCTTGTCGGGCTGCCGCGTTGGGGGGGAGCTTTCCGCCGCAGTGCCTCGGGGAAGATTCTTGCCCCTGCGTTCGGGAGCTTGGGGGAAAGGAAGGCCGCCTCGGACCCCGTTCCCTTGACAGAAGCAGTTGCCCCTGCTACACTTTATTCTATCAAGCATGGGAAAGAAGCCTGCGACAGAAGCCCGGAGCATCAGCAGGAAGGTCATTGAACGAGCCGCTGCGGAACAGGCGGAATGGAGTAAACGAATTGGCGGATAAGATGGATCGTATGACAAAAAAGAACATCCCGGAGCGGATCGAGATCCGCGGCGCCAGGGTGCATAATCTGAAAAATGTAGACGTGGATATCCCCCTGCATCAGATCGTTGGGATCGCGGGGGTTTCCGGCTCGGGGAAATCCTCACTGGCCCTGGGCGTGTTGTATGCGGAGGGCTCCCGGCGCTACCTGGAATCGCTTTCCACCTATACGCGCAGAAGAATGACCCAGGCCAGCAGACCGCAGGTGGATGAGCTGCGCTATGTGCCGGCGGCTCTGGCCCTGCATCAGCGGCCGGGGGTACCGGGCATCCGCAGCACCTTCGGCACGATGACAGAGCTGCTCAACAGCCTGCGGCTCATGTTCTCGCGTCTTTCCGTCTATCGCTGCCCCAAGGGGCACGATGTGCCGCCCAGCCTGGACATTGCCGCGGAGAAGGAGCTGCGCTGCCCGACCTGCGGCGCCCTGGTGCCGCCCATCGGCGCGGAGGAGCTGGCCTTCAACAGCGGCGGCGCCTGCAAATGCTGCGGCGGCACCGGCACAGTGCGGACCGTGGACCGCAGCACGCTGATCCCCGATGAGAGCCTCAGCATCGACCAGGGCGCCGTCGCGCCGTGGAACAGTCTGATGTGGTCGCTGATGACGGATGTTTGCCGCGCCATGGGCGTGCGCACCGACGTGCCTTTCCGGGAACTCAGCCCGGAGGAGAAGGAGATCGTCTACAACGGGCCGATGGTCAAAAAGCATATCTTCTATCGCCCCAAAAACGCGGAGAACGTCACAGCGGGGGAGATGGACTTTACCTATTACAGCGCCACCGCCACCGTTCTCAACGCGCTGAATAAGGTGAAGGATGAGAAGGGCATGAAGCGGGTGGAGAAGTTCCTCAAGGAGGATCTGTGCCCCGATTGCGGCGGCACCAGGCTCTCGGAGCGTGCCCGCTCCCTGCGGCTGCGGGGCGCGTCTCTGGATCAGGTGTGCACGCTGACACTCTCCGAGCTGATCGAGTGGGTAAAGGGAGTTCCGGCCTCTCTGCCGGAGGAGATGCGCCCCATGGCGGAGAGTATCTGCGAAGCCTTTCACCACACGGCGAGACGGCTGGTGGACCTGGGGCTTTCCTATCTCTCCCTGGATCGGGCGGCAGCCACGCTTTCCACGGGGGAGCGGCAGCGTACCCAGCTTGCCCGCGCGGTGCGGAATCGGACCACCGGGGTCTTGTATGTACTGGATGAGCCCTCCATCGGGCTGCATCCTTCCAATCTGGAGGGCTTGAAAGGGGTCATGGACGACCTGGTTGCGGACGGCAATTCCGTTTTACTGGTGGATCATGACACCCAGGTGCTCTCCCATGCCGACTGGCTGGTGGAGCTTGGGCCAGACGCAGGCGCAGGGGGCGGCAGCATCATCGCGGAGGGAACCGTGGAGGCGCTGGCAGAAAACCCGGCCTCCCGAATCGGCCCCTTTCTCGCGCCGGAATACAAGAGCGTCCTGCGGACAAGAACGGAGGGGAGAGCGCTGTTCTCCCATGGGCAGATCCATATGGAAACCGACGCGATCCACACGGTGAAGCCCCTGTCCGTCAGCTTCCCCAAGGGGAGACTCTCGGTTGTCACCGGGGTTTCCGGCTCCGGCAAAACCACCCTGATCCTGGAGAGCCTGATCCCAGGACTGGAGGCCGGCATTGCAGGAAGGAAGCTGCCGGCCCATGTCCGGACCATCGACGCCGACGGGATCACGCAGGTGAAGCTGATCGACGCCACGCCCATCGGCGTCAACGTGCGCTCCACAGTGGCCACCTACGCAAACGTCCATGACGAGCTGCGAAAAGCCTACGCCAGAACAGGGGAGGCAAAGGCGCGGGGCTACAAGGCAAACGATTTTTCCTATAACACGGGGAGCCTGCGCTGCCCCACCTGCGACGGAACCGGTATCATCAGCCTGGATGTGCAGTTCCTGCCGGATGTGGACATCCCCTGCCCGGACTGCGGCGGCTCCCGCTATGGGAAAGAGGCCTGGGCGGTGCGGCGCGGCAAAAAGAACGGGAGCGGGATCTCCCTGCCGCAGCTGATGTCCTTCAGCGTGGAGGAAGCGCTGGCGGAGTGCGCCGATTTGAAAACGGTGCAGACCCGACTGCAGGTCCTGCAGGATCTGGGGCTGGGCTATCTGACCCTGGGCGAAGGGACGCCGGGCCTTTCCGGCGGGGAGGCCCAGCGCCTGAAGCTGGCCAGCGAAATGGGGAAGGGTCAGGAGGACTCCGTCTTTGTCTTTGACGAGCCGACCATCGGCCTGCACCCGCTGGATATAAAAACCCTGATGGCCGTCTTCCAGCATCTGATCGACCTGGGGGCCACGGTCATTGTCATTGAACATGACCTGGATGTGATCCGCTCGGCGGATTATATTGTAGATATGGGCCCCGGCGGCGGGAAGGAAGGCGGCAGGATCGTGGCAGCCGGCACGCCGGAGGAGATCCGGGAGAACCCGCAGAGCGTGACAGGGCGGTATCTCTAAAGCGTGGGGATCAAGGAACGCGCGGAGCGCCCAGGTGCCGCCGCGTGGGCGGCGCATCGCTGAGGGAGAAGAGCATGATGGGAGAGGGAACAACGGAAACGATCCGCCTCCCTCTGCGCGAGGGAACGAAATGAAAGCAATTTGCGTGGACGATGAGAGAACCGTCCTGGAGGATACCCTGGCCATGTGCCGGGAACTGCCGGAGATTCATGAAGCGGTAGGCTTCGGGCGGGCGGAAGAAGCCCTGGCCTGGATGGAGGGAAACCGGGTGGACCTGGCGCTGCTGGATATCCACATGCCTGGCATGAACGGGCTTGAGCTTGCCTCAAGGATCAAGGAGCGCTGGCCCGATACCGCGATCATTTTTCTGACCGGCTATGCGCAATACGCCGTGGAGGCCTTTGCTGTGCGGGCCACCGGATATTTGTTGAAGCCCGTGACAAAGGAGAAGCTGGCGGCAGATGTGGCCTATGCCTCCTCCCGGTGCCGCAGACAGCCCGATGACCGCATCGTCGTTCGGACCTTTGGCAACTTCGACGTTTTTGTGGAGGGAAAAGCCATCGGCTTTCGAATGGCCAGATGCAAGGAACTGCTGGCCTATCTGGTGGACAAGCAGGGCAGCGGCGTGACGCGGGCGGAGATTTTTGCGGCCCTGTGGGAGGGACGCGTCTATGACCGCAAAATGCAGAAACAGCTGGATGTGTATATCCGCTCCCTTCGGGCGACGCTGCGGGAGCATGGCGCGGAGGAGATGCTGGAAATGCACAAGGGCATGATCCGTGTCCGCCCCGAGACCTTTACTTGCGACGCCTATCTTTTCAGCGCCGGCGACCCCCGGGCTGTGAACACCTACCGGGGGGAATACATGAACGCCTATTCCTGGGCCAGCATGACCGAAAGTATGATGTACTGGAAGGTCATGGGGAAAGCCTGATCCGGCCCCTGGTCCGATGAACGGCACACAACGAAGGTTTTTCACGCTTCCGGCAGAAAACGAGGCGCCTTGCCTGTACAAAAAACGGGAAGGCGGCCTCCTCAATTGAGCCCGGATCTCCGGGAAGAAAGCGCACAAGAGGATCAGCATGATAGACAAGGACTTTGCAGAAAAGTTTATTGAACGGGTTACCCAATACACGGATTATAATGTCAACATCATGAACGAAAAGGGGATCATCATCGCCAGCCGGGACAGGAAACGCATCGGGCAATACCATGAGATCGCCTATCGCCTGATTACCGGCACGGAGGAGATGATCGATACTACAGGCATGTCTTATCCCAATGTGCTGCCGGGCATCAACATGGTCATCGCAACCGGCGGCAAGCGGGAAGGCGTAGTCGGCGTGACAGGGGCGCCGGAGGAGGTGCGCCCGGTTGCCCTGATGGTCAAAATGGCCTTCGAGACCATGCTGAAATATGAGCGCCAGCAGGAGCAGCAGCGCATCCGGGCCAATAAAAAGGAGCGTTTTATCTACCTGCTGACCCAGGTGGAGCACTCCGATCCGGAGGAGCTCAGAAGCTGCGCCCTTGAGCTGGGGTACCCGGAGGAGATGGTGCGCATCCCCATCCTGCTGCAGCTGGACGGGGGGACAGCCGCCCGGGCGCTGGAGCTTCTGCGCGGCGGGGCGATGCACACCCACAAGGATTTCAGCTTCGCGCTCGACAATAGACATATTCTGGTATATAAGACGGTTTCCGCGCCCAAACAGGAAGCCTTCTCCGACTATCGGACACGGATCCGGGAGTATCTGGAACCCATTCAAATCTGGCGGAAGGAGACGGGCGGAAAAGCCTTCCTCTATGTCGGCAGCTTCCAGGATACCTATCCTCTATACTACTACGGCTATCGCCACTGCCTGTGGCTGGAGCAGAACGCCAGGGCGGAGAGCGGCGTGCCGGTGTTTTTCTATGACTATCTGGGGGAATATCTGCGAAGCACGATCCCCCAGGGCGAGCTGCAGCGGGCCTTCTATGTCTACCGCAGCCGTATTCCGGCAGAGAAGCTGCGCTCCTATGTCGAAATCATCGGCGCGCTGATCCGGACAAACTACAATTTCGGGAAAGCAGCGGAGCTGTTATTTGTCCACAAAAATACCTTGGTCTATCGATACAACGGGATGAAAGCACATCTTGCTGTGGATCCCCTGGCTTCTGCTGCGGATCGGGCATTTCTCGAAGCCTTTTATGCCTATCTGACGCGAAGCGGCGGCCATTTGTGATTGCGATCAGAAAAAAGAAAAACAGGGAGGGCGCATCTTTGTGTTGTCAACACAAAGATGCGCCCTCCCTTTATTCCCACAGGACACGTTGCTTTCTGTGTCGCTATGGTACAATAACAGCGTCGAAACCCCGTAAAATATGAGGAAAGGATCGATCGACATGAAAGCAGTTGTTGCCATTGATTCCCTGAAAGGAAGTCTCAGCTCTCTGCAGGCAGGCGACGCCATCCGTGCCGGCATTCTCCGGGTTTACAAGGACGCGGTGGTGCAGGTGCGTCCCCTGGCGGACGGCGGTGAGGGCACGGTGGAGGCCCTGACCATCGGCATGGGAGGCGAGCTTCAAACCGTTACCGTCACCGGGCCGATGGGAGAGAAGCTGGACGCGCAGTACGGCATTCTGGCCGACGGCGTCACCGCCATTGTGGAAATGTCCGCCGCAGCGGGCATCACCCTGGTGCCGGAAGGGGAGCGCAACCCCCTCTATACCACCACCTACGGCGTAGGCGAAATGATCCGGGACGCCATCCGGAAAGGCTGCCGGCATTTCATCGTCGGCATCGGCGGCAGCGCCACCAACGACGGCGGCATCGGCATGCTCCAGGCCCTGGGCTACGGGATGCTGAACGAAGCGGGCGAACAGGTCGCCTTCGGCGCCCAGGGACTGGAGGAGCTGAAACGCATCACAACGGACGGCGTGCTGCCCGAACTCAAGGACTGCGCCTTCCGCATTGCCTGCGATGTGCGAAATCCCCTCTGCGGAGAAAAGGGCGCCAGCGCCATCTATGGCCCCCAGAAGGGCGCGACTCCCTCCATGATCCTGCAGATGGACAAATGGCTGAAAGCATATGCGGAGTTGGCGCGTCAGGTCAACCCCAAGGCGGACCGCAGAGTTCCCGGCACCGGCGCCGCCGGCGGCCTTGGCTTTGCCTTCCTGAGCTTCACCAACGCGGTGCTGGAATCCGGCATCAAAATCGTGCTGGAGGAGACCCGGCTGGAGGACTTCGTGAAGGATGCCGATATCGTCATCACCGGGGAAGGCCGCCTGGACGGGCAGACCGTCATGGGCAAGGCTCCCATCGGCGTGGCCCAGATCGCAAAGAAGCACGGCAAGCCCGTGGTGGCCTTTGCCGGCTGCGTGACGCCCGACGCGGTTGCCTGCAACGAGCATGGGATCGATGCCTTCTTCCCCATCCTGCGCGGCGTTGTAACGCTGCAGGAGGCGATGGACTCCGCAAACGCCCACAAAAACATGGCCGATACGGTGGAGCAGGTCTTCCGCCTGCTGGCGATTCGCTAAAAGAAGGGAGAAAAACAAATGGAAGCACAGTTTTCTACATTAGGCGCCCTGATCGGGCTTGCCATCGCAATCATCCTGATTATCCGTAAAATCGCGCCTGCCTACTGCCTGATCCTGGGCGCCCTGATCGGCGGCCTGATCGGCGGCGGCGGGCTGGAAACCACCGTCAGCACCATGGTCAGCGGCGCAGGCTCCATGATGTCCTCCGTCCTCCGCATCCTGACCAGCGGCATCCTGGCCGGCGCTCTCATCAAGACCGGCTCCGCTCAGAAGATCGCGGAGACCATCGTGGACAAGCTGGGCGAGAAGCGCGCCGTGATCGCCATTGCCATTGCCACGATGATCATTTGCGCGGTTGGCGTCTTCATTGACATCTCCGTCATTACCGTCGCCCCCATCGCCCTGGCCATCGGCGAAAAGGCCAAGCTCTCCAAGAGCGGCGTGCTGCTGGCCATGATCGGCGGCGGCAAGGCGGGGAACATCGTATCCCCCAACCCCAATACCATCGCCGTCTCCGAGGCCTTTGAGCAGCCCCTGACCTCTGTGATGATGAAGAACCTGATCCCCGCCCTGCTGGCGCTGGTGGTGACCATTGTGCTGGCAAGCCTGCTGACCCGAAAAAAGGACGATCCCATCACGGCCAAGGATCTGGAGGGGAACGACAGCCAGAAGCTGCCCAACTTCTTCTGCGCCATTCTGGGACCCCTGGTGGTTATCATCCTGCTGGCCCTGCGCCCTCTCTTTGACATCAACATCGACCCGCTGATCGCCCTGCCCGTGGGCGGCATGGTCAGCGTCCTGGTGACGGGGCATGCCAAGCACCTGGTGGAGTACACGGAGTTTGGCCTGAGCAAGGTCATCGGCGTCTCCATCCTGCTGATCGGCACCGGCACCATTGCCGGAATCATCAAGGCCTCCGCCCTGCAGGTTGACGTGACCAATCTGCTGGAGGCCATGCATATGCCCGCCTTCATTCTGGCGCCGCTCTCCGGCGTGCTGATGGCCGGGGCTACCGCCTCTACCACCGCCGGCGCTACCGTTGCTGCTCAGACCTTCTCTGAGCCTCTCCTGGCAGCTGGCGTGCCCGCTCTGGCTGCCGCCGCCATGATCCACGCCGGCGCTACCGTCGTGGACTCCCTGCCCCACGGCTCCTTCTTCCACGCCACCGGCGGTTCCGTGGGCATGAACATCTCCAAGCGCATGAAGCTCATCCCCTTCGAGGCGCTGATCGGCCTCACCAGCACCGTTGCAGCCGTTGTTGTTTACCTGATCGCCAGATAAAGCGCAGGGGAACAAGGATTCAATCGTACCCTGCCGCATCCCGACAGGGTACGAACGCTTTTTCCGGGCTTCCAATGATCCGGGCGCAACAGACTCTTTTCTTAACAGCAAAGCTATGATATGATGGCGTCAAACAGACAAGCGGGAGGGGATATCCTATGGAGCATTTTGACCGGAACCAGGTTTTCCGCCGCAGATTCCAGCGGCATGAGCAGGAGCTGAAACAGCTCTTTCAAACGCTCTATCCCGGCGACGAGCAGGCGTATCAGTATTGCATCGATATGCTGTTTCGGATGTGGGAAGGGCGCAGCGAGAGTCTGAAGGCTCTGGATGCGAAACGAGAGCGCGACAGCAACTGGTACAAGGGTCATGACCTGGTGGGCATGCTGATGTACGTCAAGGCCTTTGCCGGAACGCTGGGTGGCGTGCGGCAAAAGCTGGACTACATTGAGGAATGCGGCGTCAACTACCTGCATCTCATGCCGCTGCTGGAGAGCCCTGAGGGGCGCAGCGACGGCGGCTATGCCGTTTCGGATTTTCGCAAGGTGCAGCCGGAGCTGGGGACGATGGCGGATCTGGCCGCCCTGGCGGATGATTGCCACCGCCGCGGCATTTCCGTGTGCCTGGACTTCGTGATGAACCATACCAGTGAGGATCACGAATGGGCCCGCCGCGCCCGCGCCGGGGATCGGGCCTGCCAGGAGCGATACTTCTTTTATGACGACTGGGAGATCCCCACCCGATTCGAGCAAACGGTGCCTCAGGTGTTTCCCACCACCGCGCCGGGGAACTTCACCTGGAATGAAGAGGCCCGCAAGGTGGTTATGACCACCTTCTACCCCTATCAGTGGGATCTGAACTACGCAAACCCCGCGGTTTTCAACGACATGACCGAGAACATGCTCTACCTCTGCAATCAGGGCGTGGACATTATCCGGCTGGACGCGGTGCCCTATATCTGGAAGGAGCTGGGCACCAGCTGCCGCAATCTTCCCCAGGTACATACCCTGGTGCGCCTTATGCGCCTGGCCTGCGAGATCGTCTGCCCCGGCACGCTGCTGCTGGGCGAGGTGGTGATGGAACCCAGCAAGGTGGTGCCCTATTTCGGCACGGTGGACAAGCCGGAGTGCCATCTGTTGTATAACGTGACCACCATGGCCAGCACCTGGCACACCGTTGCAACGAAGGATGTGCGCCTGCTGCGGCATCAGCTTGGCCAGGTCTTCGCGCTGCCGAAGGACTACGGCTTCCTGAACTACCTGCGCTGCCATGACGACATCGGCTGGGGGCTGGATTACGGCTTCCTGGGCTGGTTCGGGATGGAAGAAGTGGCGCACAAGAAGTTCCTCAACGATTATCTCACCGGCAAATGGCCCGGCAGCCCCGCCCGGGGAGAGCTGTATAACGACGATCCCCGCCTGGGAGACGCCCGCCTGTGCGGCACCACGGCCTCTCTGTGCGGCGTGGAATCGGCCCGGTACGAGCGGGATGGAGAAAAGCTTGCCTGGGCGCTGCGCCTGGACCTGATGCTTCATGCCTATATGTTCACCCTCTCCGGGATCCCGGTTCTCTACAGCGGAGACGAGATCGGGCAGGAGAATGACTACGGCTACCACAAGGACCCGCTGAAGGCTGCCGACAGCCGCTATCTCCACCGGGGCGATATGAACTGGCAGGCCGCCGCATGCAGACATGATCCTGCCACGCCCGAGGGAAGGATCTTCGCCGGGATCCGGCAGCTGGAGGCGCTGCGCGCATCCCACCGGGTCTTTGACGGCGCGGCAGACGTGTGGATCGTGAACACCGGGGACGACGGGGTCCTTGGCATCGGCCGGTATCACCAGGGAGAAAAGCTGGTGGCGCTGTTCAATTTTGCGGAGACGGAGAAGCGCGTCTTCGTGGACGAATGGGGCGAATACCGGGACGCGCTGACCGGACAGCCTGCGGACAAGCGCAGCATTGCCCTGCAGTCCGGCGGCTTTGTCTGGCTGATCTGCGATTTTGAGGAGGAGAAGCCGTGAAGAATAAGCTCATTTTTCTGGATATTGACGGAACGCTGACCGCGCCCGGCAGCAACGTCCCGCCGCAGAGCGCGCTGGACGCTATCCGTGCCGCCCAGGCGCTGGGGCACAAGGTGTTCCTCTGCACGGGCCGCAATTATGATATGCTCCGCCCGCTGCTTGCCTACGGGTTTGACGGCGCGGTTGCCAGCGGTGGCGGCTATGTGTTCATGGGGGACCGGGTTTTGTTCGACTGCCCCATGACCGAGGAGCAGAAGGAACGCGCCCTGCGGCTTTTTGCCGAGGGTGGCGTCCTGCGTACCATCGAGGCCAGGGACGCCAGCTATTGCGATGCGGGCATGGGCGAGTTTTTGCAGCAGTGCTCCGGCGGCAACAGCGAGCTTCTGCGCTGGCGGGAGGCGCTGGAGAAGGATCTGGGCATCCGGCCCATGGCGGAATATGACGGACGGCCCATTTACAAGGTCGTCTTCATGTGCGCCAAGGCCGAACAGCTGGCCGGGGCGATCCGGGAGCTGGAAGGGGAGTTCTACTTCCTGGTACAGGATCTGGCCGGAGCCAATTGCCTCAACGGGGAACTGATCAACCGCAAGTTTGATAAGGGAACCGGGATCCGGCATGTGGCGGACGCGCTGGGCGTGCCCCTTGCGGATACCATCGGCATTGGCGACAGTATGAACGACCTGGAGATGATCGAGACGGTGGGCACCGGCGTCTGCATGGCAAACGGCAGCCCCAATCTGAAAAAACGCAGCGATCTGATCTGCCCCGCAGTGGAGGAGGACGGCCTGGCCTGGGCTTTCCGGGAGCTGGGTTTGGTGGAAAGTCACAAAAACGAAGACTAAAATTGTACTTCAAGAATTTTGTATTTTCTTTACTTTGCCCCTTGTTTATTGTAAGATAAATTAGATTACAGCGGTCGTCCTTCCGGCGACCGCTCATTGGAAAAGGAGAAAGGATATGGCACTGGACTACCGGAAATGCGCGGAAGAGATCTTTTCCCACCTGGGCGGAAAAGAGAACATCATCAGCGCGGCACATTGTGCCACCCGTCTGCGCCTCGTGATCGCGGACAACAGCAAGATCGACACCAAGGCTCTAGAGGAAGTGGAAGGCGTAAAGGGCCTGTTTGACTCCAACGGCCAGCTCCAGCTCATTATCGGCACCGGTACCGTCAACAAGGTGTATGACGAGTTCCTCGCCGTCACCGGCCTGACCGCCGCAACCAAGGCGGATGTGAAGGCGGCCGCCGCCTCCCGCATGCCCCTGTGGAAGAAGATCCTGAAGACCCCGGGCGACGTGTTCGTGCCCATTCTGCCCGCCATCGTGGCCTCCGGCCTGATGATGGGCCTGGTGGAAGCCATTCCTAAGTTTGTGGACGGCTTTGAAAACACCGGCTGGTTTGGCTTCCTGGATCTGGTTGCCAATACCGCGTTCGCGCTGCTGCCTGTGCTGGTGGCCATCTCCGCCGCCCGCGTCTTCGGCGGCAACGTGTTCCTCGGCGCTGTCATCGGCCTGATGATGGTGCACCCGGCTCTGATGAACGCCTGGACTGTCACGCCCACCAATCAGCCCCCTGTCTGGGATATGGGCTTCTTCACCATTTCGCAGGTGGGCTACCAAGGCCATGTCATCCCGGTCATTTTGGCGGTACTGCTGATGAGCACCATAGAAAAATGGCTGCATAAGCATGTGCCGGAAATGATCGACCTGTTTGTAACCCCGCTGTGCACTGTGCTCATCACCGCTTTTGCCACCTTCACCATCATTGGACCCGTGTTCTCCGTGTTTGAAAACTGGGTGCTGGCCGGCGCCAAGTGGCTGATCACGGTGGGCTACGGTATCGGCGCGGCCATTATGGGCGCCATCTATCCGCTCACGGTTGTCATGGGCCTGCACCATATGTACAATGTCATTGAGGCGGGCATGATTTCCAACACCGGCGTCAACTCCTGGATGCCCATTGCCTCCGCCGCCAACTTTGCCCAGTTCGGCGCCTGCCTTGCCGTGGCGCTGAAGGTGCACAACCAGAAGACCAAGTCCGTGGCTCTGCCCTCCTCGCTCTCTGCGTCCCTGGGTATCACCGAGCCCGCCATCTTCGGTATCAACTTCCGCTTCATGAAGCCCTTTGTGGCCGGCATGATCGGCGGCGCCGCCGGTTCTCTCTTCGCCTCCTGGATGCATGGCACCAACATGGCAGGGGAGACGGTCGCGTTCGGCGCCACCACCTATGGCGTCACCGGTATCCCCGGCATCCCCGCTGTCAACAATGTCCCCATGTACCTGGTCGAGCTGCTGATTGCGGCTGGCGTGGCCTTTGCCATCACCTGGGTCATTTGGAAGGAAGACGCCCCTGCCAAGAAGGAAGCCGCTCCCGCAGAGGAAGAGGCTGAGCCCATGCCTTCCGTGGTGCGCTGCGCTGCGGGCGAGCTGCTGCAGCCCTGCAAGGGCAAGGTCATTTCCCGGGAAGAGATCCCCGACGAAACCTTTGCCGCCGGCATCCTGGGCGACGGCATCGGCGTCGTCCCCGAGGACGGGATCGTTGTGGCGCCCTTTGACGGCACCGTGACCTCTGTTTTCGACACCAAGCATGCCATCACCCTGGAGAAGGACGGCATGGAGGTGCTGATCCACATCGGCGTCAACACCGTGAACATGCAGGGCGAGGGCTTCACCGCTTTCGTGGAAGAGGGCGCGGAGGTCAAGGCCGGGCAGAAGCTGCTGGGCTTTGACCGTGACGCCATCGCCAAGGCCGGCTACAATGACACCGTCGTTATGCTGCTGACCAACTCCGACGACCTGGAGGGCGTCGAGTGCGGCTTGAAGTAATCCAAACCATCATTATATAAACGGAGGAAACCATCATGAAGACTTTTGAGTACACCATTACCGATCCTGTGGGCATCCACGCCCGTCCCGCCGGCCTGCTGGTCAAGGAGATCAAGGGCTTTGCCGGCTCCGCCGTCACCATCACCAAGGGTGAGAAGAGCGTCAACGCGCTGAAGCTGATGGCCCTGATGCAGATGGGCATCAAGCAGGGCGACACCGTTAAGGTCGCCGTCGAAGGCGGCGATGAGGAAGCCGTCGCCACAGCGCTGGAGAACTTCTTCAAGGCCAATCTGTAAGAACACACGGGAAAATACGGCTGCCGTTTGACAGCCGTATTTTCATCACAGGAAGGAGAATTGTCTTATGATCACCATTCAGGGAAAGGGCGTTTCTACCGGCGTTGCCGCGGGACCGCTGTATTTTTACCAGAGAGCCAAGGGAACGCTGCGCCGCTATGAGGTGGAGGATCGGGAGGCGGAATTCGCCCGCTTCAAGGAGGCCCAGGCCAAGGCCATCGAGCAGCTGGGCGTGCTGGCCGAGAAGGCAAGGGCCGAGGCCGGCGATGAGGCCGCCATGCTCTTCGAGACCCACCAGATGATGTGCGAGGATCTGGACTATGAGGAGGCCATTGAGGGCTTCATCAAGGAGCAGGGCATGAACGCCGAGGCCGCGGTGACCGACGCCGGCGCCTTCCAGGCCGAAGCTTTTGCTGCCATGGAGGACGATTATTTTAAGGCTCGCGCCGCCGACGTGAAGGACATCTCCGGCCGAATCGTTGGCATTCTCATGGGCGTGGTGCAGGGCGGTATCGACTCTGAGGTCCCCGTGATCCTGGCCTCCGATGATCTGGCCCCCAGCGAGACCGTGCAGCTGGACAAGTCCAAGATCCTGGGCTTCGTTACCTCCGGCGGTTCCGGCTCCAGCCACACCGCCATCCTGGCCCGCACCATGGGCATTCCCGCCATCATCGGCGTGGGCGATCAGCTGAAGGAAGAGTATGCCGGACGGGAGGTCATTGTGGATGGCGGCACCGGCACCGTGGTGCTGGACGCGGATGAAGACACCCGCACCCGCCTCATGAAGAAGCGGGCGGAGATTCTCAAGCGCCAGGAACTTCTGAACCAGCTCAAGGGCCAGCCCAACGTCACGCTGGACGGGCAGAATATGCGGGTCTACTGCAACATCGGCAACCCCGACGATGTGCACGCCGTACTGGAGAACGACGGCGGCGGCATCGGCCTGTTCCGCAGCGAGTTTTTGTATCTCAACTGCGACGATTATCCCACCGAGGAGTACCAGTTCGAGGCATACAAGAAGGTGCTTTCCGACATGGGCGGTAAGGAGGTCGTCATCCGCACGCTGGACATCGGCGCGGACAAGATGATCGGCTACTTCAATCTGCCCCATGAGGAGAACCCGGCCCTGGGCAATCGCGCGCTGCGCATTTGCCTGAACCGTCCGGAAATCTTCCGCACCCAGCTGCGCGCGCTGTATCGCGCCTCCGCTTACGGCCGCCTCTCCATCATGTTCCCCATGGTGGCCTCTGTCTGGGAAGTGCGGGAGGCCAAGAAGATGTGCGAGCAGGTGAAGAAGGAACTGACCGCCGAGGGCATTCCCTTCTCCGACGAGGTGGATGTGGGCATCATGATCGAGACGCCCGCCGCCGCCATGATCAGCGACCGGCTTGCCAAAGAGGTGGACTTCTTCTCTATCGGTACCAACGATCTGACCCAGTACACCCTGGCCTGCGACCGGCAGAACAACGACCTGGGCCGCTTCTTTGACGCCCACCATCCCGCCGTGCTGCGGCTGATCAAGATGGCCTGCGACAATGCCCATAAGGCGGGCATCTGGTGCGGCATCTGCGGGGAGCTGGGCGCGGACCTGGAGCTGACGGAGCTCTTCCTTTCCATCGGCCTGGACGAGCTTTCCGTGTCCCCGCGCGCCGTGCTGCCTCTGCGCCAGAAGGTGCGGGAGACCCGTGTCGGCGTGGTACGGGAGAAGCTGCTGGGCGATCTGGCCAGCGGAGAGAGCGCCATCTGATTGTGTAGGATAGGAATCCGGAGCCGCCCGCCTGCGGGCGGCTCCAATCTCTGAAGGAAAAATGAAGCTCTGTGTCTTTTCGGATTCTCACGGCTGTGCCGCGCATATGATCACAGCGCTGGAGCGGGAGACGCCTGCGCTGTTCCTGTTCCTCGGCGACGGGGAGCGGGATCTTGCCGCGGTACGGGAACGCTTTCCGGCGCTGCCGTACTATGCGGTGCGCGGGAACTGCGATCTGCGGTCTTCCCTGAGCAGCTCGCTGGTCTGCGCGATTGGCGGAGCCCGGTTTCTCGTCTGCCATGGACACCTGTTGCAGGTGAAATACGAACCGGGTCTTGATACCTTGCTGGCCGCCGCCCGGCAGGCCGGGGCGTCGGTCGCGCTCTTTGGGCATACACACCGCCCCTTCTGTGCCGAAGAGGAGAGCGTGCTGCTGCTCAATCCCGGGACGATCGGCCGCGTCGCCCATCCAGCCTATGCGGTGCTGAATCTGGAGAACGGCACGGTTTACCCGGAACTGAAAACCCTGTGAGAGCCCGTTTTTACACAGAAAGGCGATTTAGAAAACACCCTGTTCGGAGCGTGAGCAACGCTTGGAACAGGGCTTTTTTTCAAATAGTGGATCCCCACGCCGCCTGTGTTTGGCGTTTCCGATAACGGGTATGAAAAGGAAAGGACCAGTGCGAGAGCCCCGTCCGAAAAGAATGTGCTGCGCTGCGAAAAAGACGTCGTTTTATTGGACATTTATTGGACATGATTTGGTAATCTATAAGATAAGACATCAATAGACCGCGCCTGGGTTTTGGGCGCATGGATCATGGGAAAGAAAGCCTGATCCATGTACTGATTTTACGGAGGGAGAGGACGCTTATGGCGGAGGAAAAACGCTTTGCGAAGGCAACCTGGCAGATTATGGAGCAGCTTTTAGAGGTCGATAATCTGGAGGACGCCCTTGCCGGAAGCCTGGAGATCATTGTGAAAACGCTCAACAGTGAAGCCGGAGCGATCTGGTTTTTGGACCCCAAAACAGAACGCTTAAGCCCCCTGTTCCATATCGGCCCGGCGGACATCTCCAACATCATTGTGGAGAACGGGCTGGGGATCGAGGGCCTTGTCACCAAGACGGGGAAATCCGTCATAGTGGAAGATGCGGCGGCAGATCCGCGCTTTGACGGCACCGTGTTTGACGACAACGGCCTTGTAACGAAGACGATGATCTGTGTGCCGCTCAATAACCTGCACGATGTGATCGGCTGCGTACAGATCGTAAACAAAAAGGACGGCAGCCTCTATGACGCGGAGGAGCTGCAGCTGTGCGAGCGGATGGCGTCTCTCGCCGCCATCACCATCGATGAAAAGGGGCTTTTGGTCGACCTCAGCGAGAAGAAAGAGGTATTGGCCGTCCTGAAGGACGTGACCAAGGAGTATCCCTCCGGCGAAGGGGTGCTGCAGGTCCTGAAGGGCGTGAACTTGGAGATTTACAAGAATGAATTTGTGGTGGTGCTGGGCGAATCCGGCTGCGGCAAGTCCACCATGATGAACATTGTAGGCGGCATGGATTTCCTCACCGACGGCGAGCTGCTGATCGAGGGCAAGGATTTCTCTCACCCCTCGGACGCGGAGCTGACCAAGTTCCGGCGGGAATATGTGGGCTTCATTTTCCAGGCGTATAATTTGATGCCGAATCTGACGGCGCTGGAGAATGTGCAGTTCATCGCGGAGCTGGTGCAGGAGCCTATGCGCGCGGAAGAGGCCATCGCCAAGGTAAAGCTGAGCGAGCGGGCCAATAACTACCCCGGGCAGATGTCCGGCGGCCAGCAGCAGCGCGTGTCCATCGCCAGGGCCATCGTCAAGCGCCCCAAGCTGATTTTGGCTGACGAGCCGACGGCTGCGCTGGACTACGCCACCAGCATTGAGGTGCTGGCGGTGATCGAGGACATTGTGAAAAACCAGGGCACGACGGTGATGATGGTGACGCATAACGCGGAGATCGCCAAAATGGCGGACCGGGTTGTAAAGGTTCGCAACGGCAGAATCGCCAGCATCAAGAGAAATATGCATCCGCTGCACGCGGAAGAGCTGGTGTGGTGATTGCCGATGAAACGCACACAGGTTAAGGACGCTCTGCGAAACGCTTGGAAGCAGAGAGTGTCATGGTTTGCCATTGTGATAATCGCCATGCTGTCGGTCATGGCCTATTTGGGCATCAACTTCGCCTCTCACGGGATCGCCGGCAGCGGCAATGCTTTTTATGACGAGACCCGTTTCCGCGATGTGGAGATCCTCTCCACGCTGCTGCTCACGCCGGAGGATCTTGACGCGATCCTTGCGGTGGACGGTGTTGAGGACGTGGAGGGCGTGCTTCAGACCGGCGGAAAAATCGAAAACGGGAACCTGCGGGAGAGCGTAGATGTGATCTCGCTGACAGAGAGAATCAATACCCCGAAGCTTCTGGAGGGACGCCTGCCGGAGAAGGCCGGCGAGTGCGCCGTGGAGCAGCCCGTGCTGGAGGCGCTGGAGCTTTCCCTGGGCGATACGATTTGCATCACGGACGGACAGGGAGACAAGGCGGCGTATCTGCTGCAGGGCGAATTTGTCATCACAGGCGTCGTCCATCATGGGGATCACGCCTGCTGGCCCCTGCAGGTGCCGGGAAACCGCTATGTGCTTGTGCTGCCGGATGCCTTCGACCGGGAAGCGCTGCAGGGCTGCTGCATGAAAGCCGTGATCCGGGTGGAAGACACCGCCGGATTGGATCGCTTCGACAAAGCGTACCGAGCTGCCGTCGCCCTGGTGACGGAGCGGCTGGAGGAATTGCGCCCCATCCGCGAGGAAATCCGGGGTGACCAGGTTCGGGCAACTGTTCAGACGCAGCTGGACGAAGGCGGAGCGGAGCTGGACGCAGGGCTTGCGGAACTGGAAAGCGCTCGCGCCGAGCTGGACGAGGGCTGGCGCGCGCTGGAGGCGGGCGAGCGGCAAATAGCCGAGAGCGAGAAACAGCTTGCTGCGGGGAAAGCGCAGCTTGACCAGGCCGCCGGGCAGCTGGAGAGCACAAGGCAGCAGCTGGAGGCGGCAGAGAACGAGTTGAAAACAGCCAAGGCCACCCTGGACGAGGGGGAGCGTGAAATCCGGAGCGCCGAGGCGCAGCTGGAAGAGGGCAAGGCGGCGCTGGAGGACAGCTGGAATCAGCTGGAGGGCGCGAAAGCGTCTGTGCGCGATTTGATCCGGGAAAGACTGGCCGGGGCACTGGGCCCGGAGCTTTCTGATTCGATTCCCTGGGCGTCCGGCAGGTCAGCCAATGTGGACAACAGCGGCGAAACGGCCATGGACCTTTGGATCACCGAAGACTATAAGCTGGATCTGAACCTGTATGTGGCGGCGAAGATCAACCTTGCCCAGATCGTGCAAGATCTGCTTTCCTCCGAGGAGATCCCGGAGGAGGTGCTGATCGCGGCGTATGAACAGATCACCGGCGCCTCGGAAGAGGAATATGACATAAGCCAGGTCCGCTCCGCGCTTGCGGATTATGCGGTAGCCCACATCGCGGCATACACAGGGGATTTTGACAGCCTTGTCAGTGCCTGCCAGAAATGGGACGAAGGCCATGCGGAATATCTGAGCGGGCTTTCCACTTACCGGGACGGGCTTGCCCGGTATAACGCGGCACTGGCGGAATATGAAAACGGCGTCAAACAGGTCCAGGAGGGCCGCAAGGCATATGAGGACGGCTTGCGCCAGTATAGGGAAAAGACCGCAGAGTATGAGCGGGGCGTCGCCGCGCTGGAGGCCGGGAAAAAGGAACTGGAAGAGAGCCGCAAAAAGCTGGAGGAAGGCGAGCGGCAGTACGCCGAGGGCCTTGCGGCATATGAGGACGGCGCGGGAAGCCTGAAAACTGCCCGGGCACGGCTTGAAGGGATGGATTCCTGCCGCTGGGTCATCCTGGATGCGGAAGGGAATCCCAGTTATCTGATCGTTCGCAATGGGGTAGACAACATCGCGGACATGGGCGTGACCTTCGCGCTGGTCTTTGTGCTGGTGGGCGCCCTGGTCATATACGCCACGGTGGGCAGAATCGTGGAAGAGCAGCGCCGCCTGGTTGGCGCGACAAAGGCGCTTGGTCTTTACAACCGGGAAATCTTTTTCAAGTATCTGGCCTTTGGCCTCTCCGCAACCATCCTGGGCATGCTGCTGGGCCTTGCCTTCGGCTACTTCGGCATCCAGCGGATCGTCCTGTTTGCCTACGGGCGCTACTATGTTTTTGGCGCGGGCAAAAATGCATTTCTTGTCGGCATGACTGCCCTGGTGCTTCTGATCGGAACGGCTCTTTCTTCCGTGGCGGTTTGGAGCGCGTCCTCTTCTCTCCTGCGTTCCACGGCAACCCAGCTCATGCAGGAGAAGACGCCGGACATTCGACACAAAAAAAGGCAGGCAGACCGCAGCACGCTGTCCCTGTACAGCCGGCTGATCCTGCGGAATATGCGTTCGGATAAGAAGCGTGTGGCCGTCACGGTGATCAGCGTGGCGGGCTGTTGCGCCCTGCTGGTGGCGGGCTTTACCATGCGGCAGAGCGTGATCAAGGCGCTGAACGCCCAATTTGACGAGGTGTCGAGCTATGATCTGCAGATCCGCTTCGATCCTGAAGCGGCGCCGGAGGCCCAGGCGAGGCTGGAAACCATCCTGGCAGACGCGGGGACGGACTGGATGAGCCTGCATACCGCTACGCAGGTCTTCAGCTCCCAGGGAAAACTCCTGAGCGCGAAGCTGCTGTGCGGGGACCTGGCCGAACTCGACCGCTTCTATGCCCGCCTCGACCCGGAAAAGGACAAATCGCTTCCCCTGGATGGGGAGGGCGTCTGGATCCATCAGCGCACAGCGGAAATGAACGGCCTTTCTACCGGGGACACCATCACGATCTACGACAGCGGTATGAAGCCGTACACGGTACCCGTGGCGGGGGTATTCCGCCTCTACGCGGGGCAGGAAATGATCCTCTCTGCGGTGCAGTATGAGCGAATCTTTGGCGCAAAGCCGGAGGACAATGCATTTTTCGTTCATCTGAACGGCGCGGATCCTGAGACGCTGAAAACGGCGGTTCAGGGGATTGAGGGCGTGGAAGAGATCGTGGACATCGCGGAGACGCGGGCACTGTATCAGAGCTTCGCGTCCGTGCTGAACCTGATCGCGCTGATGATGGTCTGCATCGCAGGCCTGATGGCCTACTTTATCTTACTGAACCTGGTCAATATGTACATCAACCAGAAGAAGAGAGAACTCACCATCATGCGGGTGAACGGCTTTACCGTGCGGGAAGTCAATCTGTACGTCCTGCGGGAGATGATTGTGTCCACGGCGCTGGGAATTGCGATTGGCCTGGGAGCGGGCTCCCTGCTGGGATACCGGGTCATCCGGCTGCTGGAGGGCGCCAACGTCCGCTTCATGCGGGGCATCCAGTGGGAAACCTGGCTCTGGGCTGCGCTCATTACGGTGGCCTATGCCGTCATCATCCTAATGATCGCGCTGCGAAAGGTGAAGTACCTCAAGCTCACGGATGTGGCCTGATACGGGTTGAGACGGCTGGGGGAAAAATAGAGAATATGTACGAATTCTTTAACGAAGGCTTTTTTGGATACGGGGAAAAGGGCGATTTTGTGTTCTATTCCTTCTGGCACATTTTTCCTCTCGCGGTGCTTTTGTTGAGCATTGTGCTGGTTATCCGTAAGCGGGAAAAGCTCCGGGACTGGAAGGGCGATGGGCGCTTTCGTTTTATCTTCGCGTTTATCATGCTGGTGGTGGAAATGTCCTTTTTCTGGCGCCTTTTGTACGTCGGAAACGAATACGGGGCCCACACGCTGATGACGCTGCTGCCGTTTCAGGTATGCCAGTGGGGCCTATACTGCGCCGCCTTCGCCATGATGAGCGAAAACGAGACGCTGCTGGGCATCAATTTCTTCGTGACGCTGGGGCTGACCGGCGCGGCGCTGTTTGTGCCGAGTGTGATTGTGCGCACCGGACCGACCTACTACCGCTATTATCAGTTTTGGATCGAGCATGGGGCCCCCGTGATCGCGGTGTTCTATATGATGGCCGTCCACGGGAAGAAGCCAAGGTACTGGCACCTGTGGCTGTCGGTGGGGCTGCTGATGCTGCTGTCGATCCCCAGCGTGATCGCCAATCATACCATACCAAACGCGAATTATATGTATTTGGGCAATTATGTCCCGGGCAGCGAATATACCGTCGATCCCCTCACATTCATGCCAAAGGCGCAGCTTCCGCGCTATCTGGCAACCATGACGCTGGTGATTGCCTTGTTTCACGGTCTGTATTTCCTGTGGAAATGGATCGAGAAGCGGTACCGCGGGACGGAAAGAACACAGACAGTGTGAGCCCTAAAAGAAAGAGAAGAACAAACATATGCCGAACCATCGTTTTTTGAACAAAAAGAAGAGCTTCCCAATTGAGGCGGACAAGACCCTTCCGGAAAGCCTTGGCTTTATCGAGGACAGCTTGCGGGAAAGCGGCCTGGGGAACAAGCTCGTGATGCGGACCCTTCTGCTGGCGGAGGAGCTGATTCCGCAGCTGATCCGCCATGCGGGGGAGGGGGCCTGCCTCCGTGTCCAGGTGCGCCGGTATCTCGGGGATATCAGCGTTTCGATCCGCGCGGCGGGGGAACGCTTGGATCCCTTTGCAGCCCCGAAAAACGATCCTGCCAAGATCGGGGAGATGGAGGACGAGGAGCTTGAACAGGCGATCCGGGGGATCCTGCTCAAATCCCAGGGCGACAAGCTAAAAATCTCGTATAAAAACGGGGTCAATCAGATTCGGATCCTTGCCGACCGCTCGAGCCAGCAGATGCTGGTCAAGACGGCGGCGGCCCTTGCGTTGGGCCTGCTCTGGGGACTGCTGATGAAGCTTGTTTTCCCGGCTGCATTCTCAGAGGGGCTGGGAACCTATCTGCTCGGCCCGATCAAAACAATGTTTATGAACGCGCTGAAAATCGTCATCGGCCCGGTCATCTTCTTTTCCATCGTCTCTTGTATCTCCCAGTTCAAGGATCTGTCAGAGCTTGGGCGGATCGGCGCCAAGGTGATGGGGACCTATATGATGACAACGGTGATTGCTGTTTTTCTCGCGCTGGGGATTTTTACTCTGCTCCAGCCCGGTACGCCGGGCTTCGCGCTGACGCAGGCGGAGGAGGCAGCGGCGCTCAACGTCAATACCGATGTGGACACCTCGCTGCTCCACACGATCATCAATATCGTTCCTTCCAACCTGTTCAAGCCGTTTCTGGAAGCTGATACGTTGCAGATTATTTTCCTGGCCGTGCTTTGCGGCGCTGCGGTAGGGATGATCGGGGAGCACTCCGCCATTTTGCAGGAAATCTTTGAGGCCTGCAACTCGCTGTTCCTGACGATCACGACCTTGATTTCCCGCCTGATTCCGCTGGTCGTGTTCTGCTCGGTTGCCATGATGACGGCTGAAATGAGCGGCGAGTCCATGATTTCCGTGCTCGGCTATGCCGGCACGGTCCTGCTCGGATTTTTCTGCATGCTGAACGTGTATGGCCTGCTGGTACTGCTGCTGGGCCACCTGAATCCCATCACGTTTTTCAAAAAGAATCGGGAAGGGATGCTCACCAGTATGGCGCTGTCCTCCAGTTCGGCCGCCATGCCCACGAACATGAGGACCTGTACGGACAAGCTCGGTATCTCGCAAAAGGTGTGCAGCTTTTCCATCCCCCTGGGGGCAACCGTCAACATGGACGGCACCTGCATTTTTCTGACGATCAGCGGTCTGTTTCTGGCGAGAGCCTATGGCGTTGCCGTGCCGGTCTCGACCATGGTGTCTCTCGCAATCACGATCATCCTGCTCTCCTTCGGCGCCCCGGGCGTTCCCGGATCGGCTCTGGTGTGCCTGGGCGTTGTCCTTGCAAATCTTGGCGTGCCGATCGAGGCGATCGGCCTTGTCATGGCGATCAACCCCTTCCTGGACATGTTCGGCACCATGTCCAACACCACGGGAGATGTGGCGACGTCCCTGATCGTGGCAAGGAGCGAGGGCCTGCTGGATCTGGAAACCTATCAAAATAAATGAGATAATCAAAAGCGAGGAAATGGAACATGGAACAGACAAAGCAAATGAAAACCTGGAGAGGCATCGCCATCGCGGCCATCTGCCTGCTGCTGGCGGTGAGCATCCTGTATGTTCTGGGAATGGGCGCGAGGAAGATCGAGGAGCCGGTCGTTGTTCCCGGGGACGAGTACCTGACCCTTTGGACGGCGGATTCCGTCGCTCGGGCGGAGCTGGTCGCCTATGTGGAGGCGGTCACGGAAGAGGGGAGCGCGGATTATATCCCTGTGGAAAACCGCATCGCGGTGTTCGACCTGGACGGAACGCTCTTTTGCGAGACCGACCCGAACTATTTTGACTACACCCTGCTGGTCTACCGCGTCCTGGAGGACCCGGACTACAAAGACAAGGCCAGCGAATTTGAGCGGGAGACGGCCCTGAAGATCGTGGAGCAGAACAAGACCGGCGCTTCCTTTGAAGGGCTGGAGGTGGATCACGGCAAGTGCATCGCCTCCGCCTTCGCGGGCATGACGGTGGAGGAATTCAACGCCTACATCCAGGAGTTCAAGAAGCAGCCTATGCCCAGCTACGAGGGGATGCTGCGCGGCGAGGGCTGGTATCAGCCCATGCTGGAGGTGGTGAATTACCTCCAGGCCAAGGATTTCACGGTCTACATCGTCAGCGGCACGGACCGCTTCATCGTCCGCGGCATCGTGGACCATTCCCCGCTGAACATCCCGCCGCGGCAGATCATCGGCTCGGACGAGACGCTGGTTGCCCCGGATCAGGGGGATACCGACGGGCTGCAGTATGTATATGACGACGATGATCAGCTGGTCCTGGGCGGCGAGTTCGTGGTCAAGAACCTGAAGATGAACAAGGTCACCGTCATCATGCAGGAAATCGGCGTGCAGCCGGTGCTCTCCTTCGGCAACAGCACGGGAGACGCCAGCATGGCCGAATATGTCACCAGCAATAACCCCTATCGCAGCCTTGCCTTTATGCTCTGCTGCGACGACACGGTGCGGGAAAACGGCAACGAATCCAAGGCGGACAAAATGTATGGCCTCTGCGAGGAATTCAACTGGGTCCCCATCTCCATGAAAAACGACTGGACGACGATTTATGGCGAGGGCGTGACCAAGCTGGAGCAGGAGCCGTAACCGAAGGGAACAACGGGTTTTTCCTCATTCAATATAAGATTGCCCGCCCAAGGCATCGTATGCCTTGGGCGGGCAATCATCTTTTCGCAGCGGAATTGCACAAATTGGCATTGTCGGTAGTACGCGAAATTGCAAAAAACTTCTGTTTTTACTCTTCATCCTGCGGTCGTGTCATTCATTGCGCATGGCACTTCGCCGCTGGGGCATCATTACTTCGCCCATTGGCGGCCGGTGTTGTCGATGCGCGTCTCGCCCTGGAGCAGGATTTGGGAGATGGGGACAATGGTGTAGCCGTCCGCCTGCAGGGACTCAATAATCCCGGGCAGGGCCTCGGGCGTGTGCTCGGCGGCGTTGTGGAAGAGAACGATGCTGCCGGAGCGCACATTCTTCAGCACCCGCTGCTGAATCTCCTGAGCCGAGATGCCCTTCCAATCCAGGCTGTCCACGTCCCATTGAATTGCCGTCATGCCGAGGGCCTCCACGCCCTGGATCACATGGTCGTCGTACTCCCCGTAGGGGCAGCGGAAAAGCGTGGGCGTCACGCCGGTAACGGCGGCAATTTTTTCGTTACAGGCGGTGATATCGGCGGCGATCTGTTCCGAGGAGAGGGAAGAGAAGTGAGCGTGGTTGGAGGAATGGTTCATGACTTCATTGCCTGCGTCGGAGAGTGCCTTGACCGACTCGGGGTACTTATCCACCCAATCGCCCACCACAAAGAAGGTGGCGTGTACACCGTAGCGGTTCAGGATGTCGATGAGCGTCTGGGTATCCTCGTTCCCCCAGGCGGCGTCAAAGGATAGGGCGACAACCTTGTCCTCCCGCTCCACGGAGTATACGGGCAGACTTCGCTGGGAAGCGGACACCCCTACGACAGCAGGATTGGTGACGGTCCAGAAAATCAGCAGAATTGCAAGAATCATGCCAAGGCCAGATAAAAAACGCCTGTTTTTGCGAAAAAAAGTGCGGAAGTCTAGCATGTGATTCACTCCTTCAATCATGGTTGTTCTTAGCCTATGCGAGCGGAAGGACAACAATCACCCGGCGCAAAAAACGTTTGCACCGGTCTTGAGGGCTGGAGGATGCTGTGCTATACTGAAAAAAAGGAGGGATCGCAATGGCGACTGTCGGATTCATCGGAACGGGAAATATGGGCGGCGCGCTGGCACGGGCTGCCGCGAAAAGCGAGAGGACTTCAAGGCTGCTGCTCTCCAACCGCACGGCGGAGAAGGCCCAGCGGCTGGCGGAAGAGCTCGGGGCGGAAGCTATGAGCAACCGGGAGGTGGCGGCACAGGCGGAGTATCTGTTCTTCGCAGTGAAGCCCCAGTTCCTGGACGGCATGCTGGACGGGATCCGGGATGTACTGGCAGCAAGGGAGGATCGCTTCGTAGTCGTTTCGATGGTTGCGGGCAAGGATCTGGAAACGCTCCACAGCCTGTTGGGGCAGAAAACACCCATCGTCCGCATCATGCCCAATATTCCGGTGCAGGTGGGCGGCGGCGTGACGATGATGAGTCCCTCAGAGCAGGTGACCGGGGAGGAACTGGAGACGCTGCGGGAGCTCTTGGCCGCCTCAGGCCTGGTGGAGGAGTTGGACGAGCATCTGCTGGATGCGGCCACCGGTATCACCGGCTGCGGCCCGGCCTTCGCCGCCATGTTCGTGGAGGCGCTGGCGGACGGAGCCGTGGCCTGCGGCTTGCCCAGAAAGCAGGCGCTGAGCTTCGCCGCGCAGATGATGATGGGCACGGCAAAGC
This sequence comes from uncultured Oscillospiraceae bacterium, assembly GCA_964395795.1. Lineage (GTDB taxonomy): Bacteria > Bacillota > Clostridia > Oscillospirales > Oscillospiraceae > Limivicinus. The sequence goes on along the minus strand of CAYNBS010000001.1, from coordinate 77,184 downwards.
TGCTGCTGGAGACGGGGGAGCACCCCGGCTCGTTGAAGGATCGGGTCTGCTCGCCCGGCGGCAGCACCATCCAGGGCGTCCGGAAGCTGGAGGAGCGGGCCTTCCGTTCCGCGGTGACGGATGCGGTGATCGCGGCCTACGAGAAGGAATTCTAAGACTCTGCCGGGAAGAAAACAAAGCTTTACCGGGGCAAAAAGCTATTGAGCAATCGTAAGGGCTGTGTTATAATCATCGGTGCTTTTGGAAATAAAGGAGAGGAACGTAAGCATGAAACTTGGGATCGTAGGACTCCCCAATGTGGGAAAAACAACGCTGTTTAACGCGCTGACCGGCTCCAAGGCGGAGACGGGCAGCTATACCAACGCCGGCGCCAAGCCCAACATTGGCACTGCCAAAGTGCCGGATGAGCGGCTGGACTGGCTGGCGGATTATTACCACCCCAAGAAGTACAGCCCCGCTACCATCGATTTCGTGGATGTGCCGGGCGTGGCCTCCGGCGGCAAGGGCAACGAGGTGTTCCAGGCCATCCGGCAGGTGGACGCGCTGGTGGAGGTCGTCCGCTGCTTCAACGATGACGGGATCTTTCTCGAGCCTGCCGATGCCGTGCGGGATGCGGAGAGCTTCGATCTGGAGCTGATCCTGGCGGACATTGAGATCGTAGAGCGGCGCCTGGAGCGGGCGAGGAAAAACGCCAAGGGCGGCGACAAGAAATATAAACGGGAGTGCGAGATGTGCGAGGCACTGATCGCCCACCTGGAGGAGGAAAAGCCCGCGCGGGACTTCCCCTTTACCGAGGAGGATAAGGACATCCTGGTGGACGGCGGCCTGCTCTCCGTGAAGCCCGTGATCTATGTGGCGAATCTGGACGAGGACGGCATGAGCCACTATGCCGAGGAGGATAACTTCAAGGCGCTGACGGACTTTGCCAAGGCCAGGAACGCCGCAGTGCTGCCGGTGGCGGCCAAATTCGAGGAGGATATCGCAGAGCTGGATCCGGAGGAAGCCCAGGTGTTCATGGAGGACATGGGCCTGACCGAGACGGGGCTTGACCGGCTGATCCGCACCAGCTACGACCTGTTGGGTTACATTTCCTTCCTCACCGCCGGCGAGGACGACGTGCACGCCTGGACCATCGTGAAGGGCACCAAGGCGCCCCGGGCCGCCGGCAAGATCCATACGGATATTGAGCGCGGCTTCATCCGGGCGGAGATCGTGGCCTTTGAGGATCTGAAGGCCTGCGGCTCCATGGCCGCGGTGAAGGAAAAGGGCCTGTTCCGCCTGGAGGGCAAGGAATACGTCATGCAGGACGGGGACGTGACCATGTTCCGCTTCAACGTATAAACGACAGCACGGCATTTTCGGGAACAATATCCCGAAAATGCCGTCTTACGATCCACCCCGTTGGAAAGAGGCTTGTGCATGAAATACTATTGCGAGGAAAAAGAAGAAGTCCTGCGCGCACTCAACGCGACAGAAAACGGCCTGAGCAGCGAGAAAGCGGCCGAGCTGCAGGCCCAAGAGGGAAAAAACGTGCTGCGCGCCGCCAAGGGCAAATCCCTGGCGCGCCGCTTCGTGGAGCAACTGGCCGACCCCATGATCCTGATCCTGCTGGCGGCTGCGTTGGTCAGCGGCATCCTGGCCTATGTAGAGGGCGACGGGTATACCGACGTCATTATCATCCTGGCTGTGGTGCTGGTGAATGCGATCCTGGGCGTGTATCAAGAGAGCAAGGCCGAAAAGGCCATTGAAGCCCTGCAGAAAATGTCCGCCGCAACAAGCAAGGTGCTGCGGGACGGAATGCTGACGGTGCTTCCCAGCGAAGAGCTGGTGCCGGGGGACGTGGTGCTGCTGGAGGCGGGGGACGCCGTCCCGGCTGACGGGCGTCTGCTCCAGGCGGCAAGCCTCAAGATCGAAGAGGCGGCCCTCACCGGCGAATCCGTCCCTGCGGAGAAGCAGGCGGAGGCGCTGCCCCAGCCCGAGGACGGGCAGGAGATCCCGCTGGGTGATCGGCGCAACATGGTCTATATGGGCAGCACCGTGGTCTACGGGCGAGGCGTTGCCGTCATCACGGCCACGGGCATGAATACCGAAATGGGCAAGATCGCGGACGCGCTGGCCCAGGCGGAGGACGGGCAGACCCCGCTGCAGATGAAGCTGGGGCAGCTCTCCCGGATCCTGACCTGGCTGGTGTTGGGCATCTGCGTGACTATTTTTGCGGTGCAGCTGTTGCGCGCAGGCGGCTTTGGCCTGCGGACGGTGCTGGATTCGCTGATGATCGCGGTGTCCCTGGCGGTGGCTGCCATCCCGGAAGGGCTTGCCGCGGTGGTCACCGTGGTGCTGAGCCTGGGGGTGACCCACATGGCCAAGCGCAACGCCATCATCCGCAAGCTTACGGCGGTGGAAACCCTTGGCTGCGCCCAAATCATCTGCACCGACAAGACCGGCACCCTGACCCAAAACAAAATGACCGTGGTAGATTTCTTCGGGGACAACGAGGCGGATACCGCAGCGGCTATGGCCCTCTGCTCCGACGCGGAGCTGGGGGAGCATGGCGAGGTCACCGGAGAACCCACTGAGGCGGCGCTGGTTGTCTGGGCCAACAAGCTGGGCCGGGATAAGAACACCCTGAAGGCAAAGTTCCTGCGCTGCGGCGAGGCGCCCTTTGATTCCCAGCGCAAGATGATGACGACCCTGCACCCCAACGGGAAGGGGATCGTGCAATACACGAAGGGCGCTCCGGACGTGGTGGTGGGCCTCTGTACCCACTACTGGAAGGACGGCGCGGCCGTCCCCATGACAGAGGAGCACCGCTCGGAGATCCTGAAGGCCAACAAGTCTATGGCGGATCGGGCGCTGCGGGTGCTGGCCTGTGCCCGGCGGGACTGGGCGGAAAAGCCCGGAAACGCTGACCCTGCCTTTCTGGAGCGCGAGCTCTGCTTCATGGGCCTCTGCGGCATGATCGACCCGGTGCGGCCCGAGGTGCGGGACGCGATTGTTCGCTGCCGCACGGCGGGCATCCGCCCCATTATGATCACCGGCGACCATGTGGACACGGCCTCCGCCATCGCCCGGGAGCTGGGCATCCTCTCCGGGGACGCCAGAGCTATCACCGGCGCGGAGCTGAGCCGCATGGACGAGGAGACCTTTGAGCAGGAATTCCGCAAGATCAGCGTCTATGCCCGGGTACAGCCCGAGCATAAGACCCGCATCGTCCGCGCCTGGCAGAAGGCGGGCTGCATCACCGCCATGACTGGCGACGGCGTGAACGACGCGCCCAGCATCAAAACCGCCGATATCGGCGTGGGCATGGGCATCACCGGCACCGATGTGACCAAGAGCGCTGCCGACATGGTGCTGGCGGACGATAACTTTGCCACCATCGTGGGCGCGGTGGAGGAAGGCCGGCGGATCTATGACAACATCCGCAAGGCCATCCAGTTCCTCCTGGGCGCCAACATGAGCGAGATCGTGGCCATCTTTGCCGCGACGCTGCTGGGCTTTACCATCCTCAAGCCCGTGCATCTGCTGTGGGTGAACCTGATCACCGACACCTTCCCCGCGCTGGCTCTCGGCGTGGAGAAGGGGGAGAAGGACATCATGCGCCGCCCGCCCCGAGAGGCCAGAGCAGGCATTTTCGCAGGCGGCATGGGTTGGGATATCCTGTATCAGGGCATGCTGGTGGCGGCGCTGACTCTGGGCTCGTACCTGATCGGCTGTCATGCGGAGACGGGGACCTGGGCCTTCCAAAACAGCAGCCTGGGTACCACCATGGCCTTCATCACCATGTCCATGGCGGAAATCTTCCATGCCTTCAATATGCGCTCCCAGCGACGCAGCATTTTTACCCTGGGCGGGCCGAATGTGCTGCTGCTGGCGGCGGCAGCGGCCTCGCTGCTGCTTACCACCGTCGTGTGCGAGATCCCCGTGCTTGCCGCGGCCTTCTCCTTCACCCGGGTAAGTCTGCAGCAATATGGGATTGCCATCGTTCTGGGTCTTTGCGTGATCCCGGTGGTGGAGCTGGTAAAACTGGTGCAGCGCGCGGTGAAGCGCTGACGATGCATAAAAATGCGGGCCGGACCATCGTTGGCCCGACCCGCAAAGTTTAGGAAACAATGATTCAATCGGCAAGAGCGAATCCCAAGGAAATTTGTGTTCTGAAGATGGCCCTTTTTTGCAGGAATACTTTGTGTATTGCAAGAAAAAGGGACGAATCAGGGCGCAATTTTTCCGGGAGGCGCCGCAGGCGATTGGATCAGCGTTTTCTTAGCAGGTGCCTCTGGGACAGAAGGTGCCGCAGTAGGTCTCGCCCTTGGTGACGGCCTTCTCGTTTTTGACCTTGATGTGCTCGGCGCTGCAGCGGCAGTCCACCGTGTTGTACTTGCAGGCGGTGACGTCGCAGCCCACGCCGGGATTGGTTTCCTTGGTCGTGAATTCCATGCTTTTTTCTTCCTTTCTTAAGGCTGGTCTTAGTATTTGCTATGACCGATCATTTATGCGGAGAATCAAAATGGCTTTATATGCAATCGGTGATCTGCACCTCTCCCTGGGCAGCGACAAGCCCATGGATGTGTTCGGGGAGAAGTGGCGGAATCACGCGGAAAAACTGAAAAACGGCTTTGCCTGTGTGGGAGAAGACGACCTGACGGTTCTCTGCGGCGATCTGAGCTGGGCCATGGATCTTCCCGGCGCGGCGGAGGATTTCCGCTTCATGCACGAGCTTCCGGGGAAAAAGATCATCCTCAAGGGCAACCACGATTACTGGTGGAGCACGGCGTCGAAGGCCTATAAGCTTTTCGCGGAAAAGGGCTTTGACAGCCTCCAGATCCTCAACAACAACTGTTATTTCTACGGTGACTACGCCCTTTGCGGCACCCGGGGCTGGTTTTACGAGGAGGAGACCGGCGGCGAGCATGACAAAAAGATCATGCGCCGGGAGATCCTGCGGCTGGAAGCGTCCCTGCAGGCGGCGGGGGAGCGGGAGAAGTTGGTCTTCCTCCACTATCCGCCCATTTTCCAGAAGTATGAGTGCCCGGAAATCCTGGAGCTGCTGGAAAAGCACCGGGTGAAGCTCTGCTGCTACGGGCATATCCATGGCAAGGGCTGCTATGCGGCCTATCACGGCTGGCGCGGCTGCACCGAATTTCGGCTGGTTTCGGCGGACCATGTGGATTTCACGCCGGTGAAGCTCCTGGACTGAGGAATTAACGCGAGAATTCAAGAATTTTTCATTGATTTTGTGAGAGATATCTGATAAGATAAGACGCTGTGTGTCAGTCACAACAATATTGGAGGAGAGCAATCATGATTGTCAAGAACGTAGAAAAGAAAGAAAACAACACTGCCACGTTCCAGGTGGAGTCCGACGCCGCCGAGTTTGAGGCTGCCGTCAACGGCGCGTACCTGAAGAACAAGAGCAGCATCAATATTCCCGGCTTCCGCAAGGGTCATGCCCCCCGCGCCATCGTGGAGAACATGTACGGCCGCGAGGTGTTCTATCAGGACGCCATGGACGAGCTGGCCCCCAAGGCCTTCGAGCAGGGCATCACCGAGGCTGAGCTGCGCATCGTCGGCCAGCCCTCCATCAGCAACGTGGAAGTCACCGAGGAGCGCACCGTGCGCTACACCTTCGCCGTCTCTCTGTACCCCGAGGTCACCCTGGGCCAGTACAAGGGCCTGAAGGCCCCCAAGGACGTGAACCCCGTCAGCGACGAAGAGGTGGAGGAAGAGCTGGAAAAGACCCGCAAGCAGAACGCCCGCAAGGTCTCCGTGGAAGACCGCGCCGCCCAGCTGGGCGACACCGCCAACATCGATTTCGACGGCTTCATCAACGGCGAGCGCTTTGACGGCGGCAAGGCCGAGGGCTATGACCTGGAGCTGGGCTCCGGTTCCTTCGTGCCCGGCTTTGAGGAGCAGGTCGTTGGCATGCAGATCGGCGAGGAGAAGGACCTGGACATCACCTTCCCCGAGACCTATGTGGAGAATCTGGCCGGCAAGTCCGTCGTCTTCAAGGTCAAGCTCAACTCCCTGACCTACCCCGAGCTGCCCGCGCTGGACGATGAGTTTGCCAAGGACGTTTCCGAGTTTGACACCCTGGACGAGTACAAGGCCGACCTGCGCAAGAAGCTGCAGGAGCGCTACGAGGAGCAGGCGGAGACCGCCTTCCGCTCCCTCATCATGAAGCAGGCTGCCGACAACATGACCGTGGAAGTGCCCGACGCCATGATCCAGGAGAAGGCCGAGGAGATCGTGCGCAACTACGCCGCCAACTTCGGCATGACCGACCGGAACGTGAACATGGATCAGCTGGTCCGCATGCTGGGCATCGACGCGGAGACCATGAACCAGAGCATCCTGCCCTCCGCCGACTTCCAGGTCCGCACCGAGCTGCTGCTGGAGGCTGTTGCCAAGGCCGAGAACATTGAGCTGACCGAGGAAGAGACCGAGGCTTACCTCAACCGCATCGCCGAGAGCGTCAACGCCAAGCCCGAGGAGATCCGCGAGTACTTCGGCCTGGAGACCATCCGCAACGAGTACCTGAAGGAGAAGGCCACCAACGTCATCATGGACAGCGCAGAGATCGGCGAGATGGAGCAGCCCGCTCCCGCCGAGGAGACCGAAGAATAATTTTCCAGGATAAAGGATATGCTCTCTTGGATACTGCTGGACTGATCGTGAAGGCCATGCAGAAAAGAGAAAAGCGAATTGACCGCCCCCAAGGGAATTCAATCTGTTTTTGTCGTAGCTTTGCCACGGCAAAAACTCCCTGAGGCGAGCAACGCGAGCCCTCGCGCCGAACAAACGCGGCTTGTCCCCCGTAAGCCGCGTGCGATAAGCGCGAGTCCTCAATTGCGAAACAGGTTTCGCAATTGAATAACGAAAGGAGAGTTGCACCAATGAGTTTAGTACCCTATGTTGTCGAGCAGACCAGCCGCGGCGAGAGGTCTTACGACATCTTTTCCAGACTTCTGAACGACCGCATCGTCATGCTGTCCGAGGAAGTCAACGATACTACCGCGAGCCTGATCGTGGCTCAGCTGCTGTATCTGGAGGCCCAGGACCCGGATAAGGACATCCAGTTCTACATCAACAGCCCCGGCGGCAGCGTCAGCGCCGGCATGGCCATCTATGATACCATGCAGTATATCAAGCCCGACGTCTCCACCATTTGCGTGGGCATGGCCGCTTCCATGGGCGCGTTCCTGCTGTCTTCCGGCGCCAAGGGCAAGCGCATCGCCCTGCCCAATGCCGAAGTCATGATCCATCAGCCCTCTGCCGGTACCCAGGGCAAGGTGACGGATATGGAGATCGACGTGGAGCACTTCCTGAAGATCAAGGAGCGGCTGAACAAGATCCTGGCCGAGAACACCGGCAAGACCCCCGAGCAGGTCAAGGCCGATTCTGAGCGGGACCGCTGGCTCAGCGCCGAAGAGGCTCAGGAATACGGGCTGATCGACAAGGTCATTTATAAGCGCTGAGGATTGAGGATAGTCATGCAAGGAGCGGGGCGGGCGTCAGCCCGTCCCGCGTTTTAGGAGAAACATATGGCAAGAAGTGACGATAGAAGAAGCATTCGCTGCTCGTTCTGCGGCAAGCCCCAGTCTCTGGTGAACCGGCTCATTGCCGGCAACGGCAGCTATATCTGTGATGACTGCGTGCGTATGTGCATGAGCGTGATCGGCGACCTGCCTGCGGGAGAGAGCCCTGCGGTGAACGGCTATGACGGACTGCCTCTGGTGTTTGAGAAGCTGCCCAAGCCCATGCAGATCAAAGCCCGGCTGGACGAATATGTGATCGGCCAGGAGCGGGCCAAGATGGTGCTGAGCGTGGCGGTCTACAACCATTATAAGCGCATTCTGCATACCGCGAAAAACGATGTGGAGCTGCAGAAGAGCAATATTCTGCTGATCGGCCCCACCGGCAGCGGCAAGACCTTGTTTGCCCAGACCATGGCCAAGATGCTGGACGTTCCCTTCGCCATTGCGGACGCCACCACCATCACCGAAGCCGGTTATGTTGGCGAGGACGTGGAGAACGTGATCCTCAAGCTTCTGCAGGCGGCGGATTTTGACGTGGAGCGTGCCCAGCGCGGCATCATCTACATTGACGAGATCGACAAGATCGCCCGCAAGAGCGAGAACACCTCCATCACCCGGGACGTGTCCGGCGAAGGTGTGCAGCAGGCGCTGCTGAAGCTGCTGGAGGGCACGGTGGCCAATGTGCCGCCCCAGGGTGGACGGAAGCATCCCCACCAGGAGTTCATCCAGGTGGATACCTCCAACATCCTGTTTATCTGTGGCGGCGCCTTCGATGGACTGGATAAGATCATCGAGAAACGCACCGATAAGAAGACCATGGGCTTCGGCGCCGAGATCAAGAGCAGTGCCGAGCGGGACGTGGGCCAGATCCTGGCCCAGGTGCAGCAGCATGACCTGCTGAAGTTCGGCATCATTCCCGAGCTGATCGGCAGACTTCCCGTGGTGGCTTCGCTGGATTCCCTGAACCGGGAGGACCTGGTTCGTATCCTGCAGGAGCCGAAGAACGCCATGACCAAGCAGTATCAGGTGCTGATGAGCTTTGACGGGGTAGAGCTGGAGTATGAGCCTGCCGCCCTGGAGGCCATTGCCGACAAGGCCATCGAGCGCAAGATCGGCGCCCGCGGCCTGCGGAGCGTGATGGAGGGCGTGATGACGGAGCTGATGTATACCGTCCCCTCCGACCCCTCCGTGAGCAAGGTGATCATCACCGCCGCCAGCGTCAACGGCACGGAGAAGCCCACTGTGCTGCATAAGAACGAAGACAAGAGAGCCTGACCCACTCCGGAAAGGAGAAATGCATGAGCGAGAATCAAAATGAAGTGCTGCGCCTGCCGCTGCTGCCCCTGCGGGGACTGAATGTGTTCCCCAGGATGCTGCTGACCTTTGATGTGGAGCGCGCCGCGTCCCTGGGGGCGCTCTCCGCGGCGGGGAAGCGGGATCAGTTGATCTTTTTGGCGACGCAGAAGGATATCACCGTGGATCTGCCGGAGGCGGCGGACATCTACCGGGTAGGTACGGTGTGCCGCATCCGCCAGCAGTTGCGCCAGCCCCAGGGCGGAATGTGCCGCGTGATGGTGGAGGGCCTGTACCGAGCGGAGGCCTTTGGCATCCATGCCGATCCCAAGGGCTATACCGCCATGCTGCATCCGCTGCCGGATAAGGAGGAGCGGGTGGCCGGTGCGCGGGTGGAGGCCATGCTGCGCAGCGCGGTGTCGCTGTTCCAGGAATATCTGCAGATGAACCCGGAGCTTCCCGGCGAGCAGATCCTGAACGTGCTGGCCAGCCCCAACGCCTCCTATGTGGCGGATTACATTGCCCAAAACGTCCATTTTCGCGTGGAGGAAAAGCAGCAGCTGCTGGAAGAGACGGGACCGGCACGCCGCCTGGCCCTGCTGATCCGGCTGCTGAACAAGGAGCTGAGCGTGCTCTCCATCGAAAAGGAGCTGAACGACCAGACCCAGGAGCAGATGAACCGTAACCAGCGGGAGTACTACCTGCGGGAAGAAATGAAGATCATCCAGTCTGAACTGGGCGAGGACGGGATGGCAGACGATTTTGACGAGTATCGCCAGCGCATCCAGCAGCTCACCGCAAGCGATGAGGTGCGGCAGAAGCTGCTGAAGGAGCTGTCACGCCTGCAGAAGCAGCCCTTCGGCTCGGCTGAGGCGGCGGTGATCCGGGGCTACCTGGACGCCTGCCTGGAGCTTCCCTGGGGCAAGACCACGCCTGAAACGGTGGACATTGCCAAGGCCCGGAAGATTCTGGACGATGAGCACTTTGGCCTGGAAAAGGTCAAGGAGCGCATTCTGGAGTACCTGGCGGTGAAGCAGCTGGCCCCGGAGGTGAAGGGCGGCCTGCTTTGCCTGGTGGGCCCTCCGGGCACCGGCAAGACCAGCATTGCCATGAGCGTGGCTCACGCCACCGGGCGGAAGCTGGTGCGGGTGTCCCTGGGCGGCATCCATGACGAGGCCGAGATCCGCGGCCACCGTAAAACTTACATCGGCGCCATGCCGGGCCGCATCATCGCCGGCATCCAGCAGGCAGGCAGCTGCAACCCCCTGATGGTGCTGGATGAAATCGACAAGCTGGGCTCCGATTACCGGGGCGACCCCAGCGCGGCACTGCTGGAGGCCCTGGACCCTGAGCAGAACGCCAGCTTCCGGGATCACTTCCTGGAGCTGCCCTTCGACCTGTCCGGCGTTTTCTTCATCACCACCGCAAATTCCACCAGCACCATTCCCCGCGCTCTGCTGGACCGGATGGAGGTCATCGAGCTTTCCAGCTATACCGATGAGGAGAAGCTGCAGATCGCAAAGCGTCATCTGCTGCCCAAGCAGCGGAAAAAGCACGGTCTGAAGGCGACCCAGCTGAAGGCGGACGACGCCGCCATCCGCGAGATCATCCGCAGCTATACCCGGGAATCCGGCGTGCGGCTGCTGGAGCGGGAGCTGGCCGCGGTCTGCCGCAAGGTCGCCGGCGGCATTGCCGAGGGAAGCTATAAGAGCATGACCCTCAAGGCCGGCAAGCTGGAGCCCCTGCTGGGTCCGGCAAAGTTCAAGCCCGACGAACAGCGCACGCGGCCCGAGGTCGGGCTGGTGCGGGGCCTTGCCTACACCTCCGTGGGCGGCGAAGTGCTGGACGTGGAGGTGGCAGTCATCCCCGGAACCGGCAAGCTGGAGCTCACCGGAAACCTTGGGGATGTGATGAAGGAATCCGCCCATGCGGCCCTGACCTATATTCGCAGCCGCAGCGATATGCTGGGGCTGGATCCCGATTTCTATAAGAACACGGATATCCATATCCATTTCCCCGAGGGCGCGGTGCCCAAGGACGGACCCTCTGCCGGCATTACCGTGACCGTTGCGCTGATCTCCGCGCTGACCAATACGCCGGTGCGCAGCGACGTGGCCATGACCGGGGAGATCACCCTGCGAGGCCGGGTGCTGCCCATCGGCGGCCTGCGGGAAAAGACCATGGCTGCCCTCCGCGCCGGTGTGAAGACCGTGATTATTCCCGCGGAAAACGAACCGGATCTGCAGGAGATCGACCAGACGGTGCGGCAGCAGCTGCACTTTGTTCCGGTGGAGCATGCGGACGCGGCGCTGGATGTGGCGTTGCTGCGGGGCGAGCTGCATGAGACCATGCCCCTGCCTGCGAACCTTCCGCCTGCCCAGAGCAGAAAGGCCATTCGGGTGTGAACCGTGGCGACCTTGAATGTGAACAAGGCGGAGTTTATTAAATCCGCCGCAGCCCCAGGCCAGTTTATTCACAGCTCTGTTCCTGCGGTGGTGTTTGCCGGAAAGTCCAATGTGGGCAAGTCCTCGGTCATCAACCGGATGCTCAACCGCAAGAACTTCGCCCGCGTGGGCGCCCAACCCGGCAAAACCGTCCACGTCAACTATTTCCTCATTGACGGGAAGCTGTACTTCGTGGACCTTCCGGGCTACGGCTACGCCAAGGTTTCCCAGAACGAGAAAGAACGCTGGGGCAAGCTGATGGAGAGCTTCTTTGCCGCTGAGGGTGTGATGGACCTGGGCGTCATGATCGTGGACGCAAGGCACAAGCCCACCGCTGACGACTGCACCATGGCGGAATGGTTCAAAGGCTCGGGACGACCGCTGGTGGTGGTGGCGAATAAGCTGGACAAGCTGAAGAAAAGCGAAATAGAGCCGAACCTGAAGCTGATCCGGGAGACGCTGACGCTGCCGGAGTCCGTGCCGCTGATTCCTTTCTCGGCAGAGAAGGGCCAGGGGCGGGAGGCGCTGATGGCGGAGCTTATGAAGCTGATCTAAAGAGAATACAAGAGAAAGCAGGAAAATTTCGGCTTTCTCTTGTATTTTTTTGCTTTCTTTGGTAAAATACTTTTATTGTGGGGGTGGAATCGATCAACGCAATGCAAGAGATTTGGAACGGCTTTGATTTTGGCAATCTGCTGGATATCCTGCTGAGGGTGATCCCGGCGCTGCTGTGCATCACGCTCCATGAATTGAGCCATGGGCTGGCGGCCTATGCCCTGGGGGACGATACGGCCAAAAAAGCCGGACGGCTGACCCTGAACCCCATCAAGCACCTGGATATCATGGGCCTGCTGATGATGGTAATCTTCGGCTTCGGCTATGCAAAGCCTGTGCCCGTGGATATGAGAAACTTCAAAAACCCCAAGCGGGGCATGGCGGTCACGGCCCTGGCAGGGCCGGGCAGCAACGTGCTGATCGCGGTGGTGTTCCTGTTTCTGTACGGGCTTTTGTTCCCGGCGCTTTTTGCCTCGACTGTCGGGGCTTATGTGCTGGAAATGATGCTGATAACCGCCCAGCTCAGCCTTGCCATGGGCGTTTTCAATCTGCTCCCCATCCCGCCGCTGGACGGCTCTAAGGTGCTTTTTTCCCTCCTGCCGGAGGATGCCTACTGGAAGCTGATGCACTATGAGCGCTATGGCTTTCTCGTGCTGCTGGCGCTGCTCTACACCGGCGTGATCGACGGGCCGCTGAACTGGCTGCTGCGGCAGGGCTTGAATCTGCTCTGGCCGCTGGCAAAACTGGGCGCCGACTTGGGTATACTGCTATTTTAAGAGGATTCGATGGAAAACCCGAACTTTCACCTGGAAGGCATTGTTCACGAAAAGGATGAGCTGCAGGACTTTGAAGGGCCGCTGAGCCTGATCCTGATGCTCCTGCAGAAAAATAAAATCGAGATCCGGGACCTGAAGATTTCCGAGATCCTGGATCAGTATCTGGCTTGGATGGCTGAGATGCAGCGTTTGGATCTGGAAATCGCCAGCGAGTTTGTGCAGATGGCCTCCCACCTGCTGTATATCAAGACCCGCACGCTCCTGACCACCGAGGAAGAGGTCTCGGAGCTGGAAGTGTTGATGGAGTCGCTGGAGCAGCTGAAGGCGAAGGATAACCTGGTGGCCGTCCGGGAAGTGATCCCGGCGCTGAAGGCCGCATCGGACCGGGGACTGCTGTGTTTTGCCAAGCTTCCCGAACCCATGCCGAAAAATGCAAGGGAATATGAATACCGCCACGAGCCGGTGGATCTGCTGAAGGCCCTGCGGGCCGTGTTTTCCCGAGGCGTGAAGGTGCCGGAGGAGGAAGAGGCGCTCTCCGCCGCTATCCCCCGGCGCATCGTATACAGCGTGCGCTCGAAGAGCCGGGAAATTCTGGAGCGCCTGCGCCGCGGCCCTGCCATGCTGGAGGAGCTGTATCGGGACTGCGCCTCCCGTTCGGAGGTGGTGGCCACCTTCCTGTCCATGCTGGAGCTGTGCAGCATGGGCGGCGTGCATATCGACCGGGAGGAAGCCGGTTACCGCCTGAGCTTTGTGGGCGGCGACATGGAGCAGATCCTGGAGAAAATCGAGGAATAAGAATCAGATGGAACTTTCTGCCGCCCTGGAGGCGATTTTGTTTGCAGCGGGGGAGAGCGTGCCGGTGGCTCGCCTGTCCCTGGTGCTGGATACTGATGAAAAGGAAATCCTTCGCGTCGCAGCGGAGCTTGCGGAGCAATATGAGCGGGAGGGGCGGGGCATCCGCATCCTAAGGCTGGACGACCGGCTGCAAATGTGCTCCGATCCGGAATATGCGCCCTTCATCATCAAGACCCTGGAGCAGCGCAAGCCCCCCATGCTGAGCCAGTCCGCGCTGGAGACGCTGGCCATCGTGGCCTATTTCCAGCCGGTGACCCGGGCCTATATCGACCGGGTCCGCGGGGTGGACAGCTCCTATACCGTGGGCGCTCTTGCCGAGCGGGGGCTCATTGAGACTTGCGGAAAGCTTGACGCGCCGGGCCGCCCGGCCCTCTTCCGCACCACAGACGTGTTTTTGAGAACCATGGGCATCTCGGAGCTGTCTCAGCTGCCGGAGCTTCCGGATCTGACCGGGAGCGAAGGCGTGGAGAAGCTCCAGCAAGCGATAGATGAACTGCAAAATGCCGCCGATCCGGCCCAGCTTTCCATGAGCGAGGTGCTGGAGACGGCCAAGGAGTGATGGAATTTGGTTGGATGGATTATCCTCGGGGTGTTCGTCGCGCTGCTCCTGTTGATCCTGCTGATCCCAATTGGGGTGGACGTGGGCAATGAGGGCGGGGAATTTCACCTGTCCGTCAAGGTCTGGTCCAAGCTGATCCAGATCCTGCCCAAGAAGCCGGGGGCGGAGAAGAAGCCCAAGAAAGAGAAAAAGAAGAAAAAGAAAGAGGAAGAGCCCGAGGAAGAGGAAGAGGAGAAGCCCAAGAAGAAGCGGAGCCTGCCCTTCAACCGGGACGAGCTGGTGGAGATCCTTCGGGTGGCCCTGAAGGGGATCGGCAAGTTCGGCCGTGCCTGGAAGGTGGATCGCTTTGTGCTGCACTACATTGCGGCTGGGGACGATCCCTATGACACCGCCATGACCTATGGCAAGGTGAACGCCGCCCTGTCCACACTTGCGCCCGGCTGTCGCAAGCGCTTTCGCGTGAAGGACTGCAGCGTCTGGACGGATGTGGACTTTACGGCGGACAAGACCTTCCTGGAGGGGGGCCTTGCCATGACCATCACGCTCTGGCGCCTCAACGGCGTGATCAATTGCCTGCTCTTTGGTGCGCTGAAGGTTTTGATCCGCTCGAAGCGTCGCCGGAAAAAAGAAGCAAAAGCCCTGAAACGCGCGGCAAAGGCAGAGGCAGCCGCGCAGATCCCGGAGAATATAGAGAATAGAGAGAAAGAAACCATACAGGAAGAGGAAAGGATGGCAGCAAATGGATAAGATCAATCCCATCGGCGAACTCATGCAGTCCACTATGGACAATGTTAAGAACATTCTGAAGGTAGACACCGTGGTGGGCGAGCCCATCTATACCCCGGACGGCATCACCCTGGTCCCCATTTCCCGGATCAGCGTGGGCTTTGGCGGCGGCGGCGTGGAATTCAGCCCCAAAAAGGCCGGCGACCGGCCCTATGGCGGCGGCAACGCCACCGGCGTGAAGATCGAGCCCATCGGCTTCCTGGTGATCAAGGAGGGTTCGGTGCGCATGATCAATATTACGCCTCCTGCCAGCACCACCGTGGACCGCATCATCGACCTGGTTCCCCAGGTGATGGATAAGGTGGACGCTTTCCTCAACAAGCAGGACAAGTAAGCATCAAAACCGAACAAGGACGCATAATAAGCACTACCGATTTTGAAGGTGGTGCTTATTATGCGAAAAGCCATACTCCTGTTGCTGGCGGCGCTGCTGCCGCTCCACGCTGCGCCGGAGGGAATGCCGGAGAAGCCGGAAATCAGCGCGGCTTGCGCTGTGGTGATGACAGAGGACGGGCAGATCCTGATGGAGAAAAATGCCCATGAACGCAGTCTGATCGCCAGCACAACGAAGCTCATGACCGCACTGGTCATCTGGGAACACTGTTCCCCGGAGGAGACGGTGCGCATTCCCGCGGAGAGCTGCGGGATCGAGGGCTCCTCCTTGTACCTCTCCCCCGGGGAGGAATACACCGTGAAGGAGCTGCTGACCGGCTTACTGCTGGCCTCCGGCAACGACGCGGCGGAGGCCTTGGCCCTCCACGCCGCCGGGAGCGAGGCGGTCTTTGCCGACTGGATGAACGAGAAGGCCGCGGCCCTCGGCATGACGGACAGCCATTTTGTGAATCCTCACGGGCTGAACGCGGAGGGACACTATAGCTCCGCTGCGGATTTGGCCTTGTTGATGCGCGCATGCATGGCTTCGCCGGAGCTGGCAGAGATTCTGGGCAAGCGGGAAGCTGCCTTTCACGGACAGAATTATGTAAACCATAACAAGCTGCTTTGGCGCTGCGATGGCTGCCTGGGCGGCAAAACCGGCTATACCCAGGCGGCGGGGCGCTGCCTGGTGAGCTGCTGTGAGCGGGAGGGCACCAGGCTCATTTGCGTGACGCTGAACGCGCCGGATGACTGGAACGATCAGATGGCCCTCTATGACTGGGGCTTTGCCCGGGTCGTGACTGGAAATGTAACGGCGAACCTGCGCTATGACCTGCCCCTCGGCGGAGGAGGGAGGATCGAGCTTGCGGCGGACCCGCTGGTGCTTTGTTTGCCGCGGGACGCGGTTTTGAAGGTCCGGGCGGAGCTGCCGCCCTTCGTGCTGCCGCCGGTGCGGGAAGGGGAGGTGGCCGGCCGGGTTACCGTCCTGCTGGACGGGGAGATCCTCGGCGAGGCTGCCCTGCGCTTTTGCCCAGCGGAGACGGCCCAAAGAAAACTGGGAGAGATAAATGAAGGAGAGACTGCAAAAGATTATCGCGGCCTCCGGCTTGATGGCCCGCCGCAAGGCGGAGGAGGCCATTGAGGCCGGCCGCGTGACGGTGAACGGTCTGCCCGCCCGCTTGGGGGACAGCGCCGATCCCGATACGGATCAAATCTTGCTGGATGGGACGCCCCTGCCAAGCGCCGAGCGGAAGCTCACCATCCTGTTGTATAAGCCCCGGGGCGTGGTGACCACGCTCCATGACGAAAAGGGGCGGCGGGACGTACGCGAACTGATCCGGGAGATCCCGGAACGTCTGGTGCCTGTGGGAAGGCTGGATCTGGACTCCGAAGGCCTGCTGCTCATGACCAACGACGGGGCGCTGGCAAACCGGCTGATGCATCCCTCCCATGAGGTGGAGAAGTGTTACCGCACCTGGGTCCTGGGCGAGGATATCCCCCGAGGGATCGAGCGACTTGGACAGCCCATGGAGCTGGACGGCTACCGACTCCACCCGGCGAAGGTGGAGATGCTGGAAGCCCTGGAGGGCGGCGCCCTGCTGGAAATCACCATCCACGAGGGGCGCAACCGCCAGGTACGCCGCATGTGCGAGCTTGCGGGGCTGACTGTGACCCGGCTCCTCCGAGTGCGGGAGGGCGCGTTGCGTCTGGGCAATCTGCGGCCAGGCCAGTGGCGGTATCTGACGGAAGAGGAATTGCGGGAGCTTGGAGAGAACAATGACTGATCTTGTGGTCATCGGCGGCGGCCCTGCGGGGATGATGTGCGCCGTCATGGCGGCCAGGCGCGGGCTGCACGTTACGATCCTGGATCGGAACCTGCAGCTGGGGCGGAAGCTCCGCATTACTGGCAAGGGCCGCTGCAATGTGACAAACGATTGTGATACCAAAGTGTTCATGACCAATATCCCCGGAGACGGGCGCTTTCTTTACAGCGCCATGAGCCGCTTCGGCACCCGGGAGGTCATGGCCTTTTTTGAAAGCTTAGGCGTGCCGCTGAAGGTGGAGCGGGGCAACCGGGTATTCCCGGTGTCCGACAACGCCAATGATATTGCCGACGCTCTGGTGCGGGAATGCCGCCGCCTTGGGGTAGAGACCGTTCGGACCTCCGCTCGGCGCATCTTGACGGAAGACGGCGCGGTGTGCGGGGTCTTGACCGACGAGGGAACGATTGCATGCCGGGCGGCTGCGGTCTGCACGGGGGGCCTGAGCTATCCCAAGACCGGCTCCGACGGGTCGGGCTACCGCTTCGCCCGGGAGGCAGGACATACGGTGCAGCAGCCCCGACCCTCGCTGGTGCCGCTGGAAAGCGGGGATCCCTGGTGCGCCAAGCTGCAGGGCTTTTCCCTGCGGAATGTGACTCTGTCCGCCTATGAGGATGACAAGCTCATTTTTCGGGAGCTGGGGGAGATGCTGTTTACCCACTTCGGCGTCTCCGGGCCGCTGGTGCTGTCTGCCAGCGCCAAGATGCGGCAGATGGGCCGGGCCAAGTACCGCCTGGAGATCGACCTGAAGCCGGGCCTGGACGAAAAGAAGCTGGACGTCCGGCTGCTGCGGGACTTTGAGAAATATGCAAACCGGGAGTTTCGCAACGCCCTCGGGGAGCTGGCGGGCCGGGCCATGATCCCGGTGCTGGTGGACCTCTCCGGCATCCCGGGGGAAACGAAGGTACATGATATCACCCGGGAACAGAGGCATGGACTGCTGCGACTGCTGAAGGCATTCCCGGTGTCCGTCTCCGGCACACGGCCCATTGACGAGGCCATTGTGACGGCCGGCGGCGTCAGCACAAAGGAAGTTGACCCACGCAGCATGGAATCCAAGCTCCTGCGGGGCCTGTATTTTGCGGGCGAGGTGCTGGATCTGGACGCCTATACCGGCGGCTTCAACCTGCAGATCGCCTGGTGCACCGGCTTTGTGGCAGGAAATTCTATTTAGTTGCGAAACATGTTTCGCAACTAAGGACTCGCGCTCTCGTCAAAAGAAGCTCGCGGCGCTCCGTTTCCGTCAGGCGTGACGAAAACTGCGCTCTGCTCCCTCCTTCTTCCTTTCCAAAATCAAAGTCTGCGCTTTGGTTTTGAGAGGAAAACGGAAGGAACGGATATGGAGCTTTTGCCCCAAAGCGGAAGCGGAATGGAGTGAGTTTCGTTTGACGACGGCGCGAGGCCTCGCTTGGCTCGGCTCAGGGTGTTTTTGCGGCGGCAAAGCTGCCTCAAAAACGGATTTGAATTCCCCTTGGGTGATATTTTTAACCAAGCTGGGGCTTCCAATCGAAAGGGAAATTTTGAAATAAAGGGAAGAGAATCTATGAAGAACTTTGCTGTTGCCATTGACGGGCCCTCCGGGGCAGGGAAAAGCAGCCTGGCCCGGCGATGTGCCGCGGCCCTGGGCTTTTTATATGTGGATACCGGCGCCATTTACCGCACGGTGGGCCTGGCGGCTTTCCGCCGGGGCGTGGATCGCCGGAAGGAGACGGAAGTTGCCGCGCTTCTCCCGGAGCTGGATATCCAGATGCGCTATGTGGACGGGGAGCAGCGTATGTACTTAAACGGGGAGGATGTGTCCCGGGAAATCCGCCTGCCGGAGATTTCCCTCTGCGCCTCCGACGTGTCGGCCCTGGCCGCAGTCCGGGCCTTCCTCCTGGAAATGCAGCGGAAGCTGGCAAGGGAAAACCGGGTCATCATGGACGGGCGGGATATCGGCACTGTGGTGCTGCCGGACGCGCCGCTGAAAATCTACCTGACCGCCAGCGCAGAAGCCCGGGCGGACCGGCGCATGAAGGAGCTTCAGGCCAAGGGCGTGGAGGCGGATTTTGACACCGTGCTGCGGGAGATCATCCAGCGGGATGAGCAGGACATGAACCGCAAGGAGGCGCCCCTGCGCCGTGCGGAGGACGCGGTGCTGGTGGACACCACGGATATTGACTTTGACGGGAGCTTTGAACTGCTCTGTCGCATCATCCGGGAGCGGATGGAGGCGGCGGTATGAAGCGGCTCATTGTGGCGGAGAGCGCGGGCTTCTGCTTCGGGGTGCAGCGCTCTGTGGAGCTGGCGGAGAAGCTGATCCGGGAAGAGGGGAGCTGCGCAAGTCTGGGGCAGCTCATCCATAACGAGGACGTGGTGCGCGCCCTGGAGAAAAAAGGCATGCGCGTAGTCGAGCGGCCGGAGGAGCTTGCCCCCGGCGAGGCTGTACTGATCCGGGCCCACGGAGCGGCGCCGGAGGTCTATACCGCCCTGGAGGCGGCTGGCGCACGGGTGACAGACGCCACTTGCCCAAAGGTCAAGGCGATCCATACGATCGTGAGGAGGGCTTCCCGGGAGGGACGCTTTGTGCTCATCATCGGCATGCGGCAGCACCCGGAGGTGGAGGCCATCTGCGGCTGGTGCGGCGACCATAAGGTGCTGGAAAATCCTGAGGAAACGCGACGTTTTCTGGAAGAAAACCCGGAACTTTTGGATAAACCGATAACTGTTGTGGTGCAGACCACCCAGACGCGCAGTAATTTTACCGAATGTTCTGAAATTATAAAAAAAAGATGTACAAATTTGAAAATATCTGATACAATATGCCTTGCTACGTTTACGCGCCAGGAGGATGCAGCGAAGATCGCGGCTTCCTGTGATGCGATGGTCGTCATTGGCGGCAGGCACAGCGCAAATAGTGTCCATCTCGCCCAAATTTGCGGCGAGTCCTGTGCAAATGTCCAGTTCATTGAACGGACAGAAGAGCTGGAGCTGGACAAGCTCAGGAGCGCTGATACGGTCGGCTTGACGGCCGGGGCATCAACCCCCGCGTGGATCATTAAGGAGGTAAGAAACAAAATGGACGAAATCAAAGAAGAAATCAAGGTCGAAGAGCCCCAGGCCGAGAAGGAGCTGTCCTTCGATGAAATGCTGGAGGAGACTCTCAAGCCTATCTATAATGGAGATAAGGTAACCGGTACCGTCGTGGCCATCACCGGCACCGAGATCAGCGTTGACCTCGGCACCAAGCAGACCGGCGTGATCCCCGCCGAGGAGTTCACCGAAGACGGCTCCAAGCTGGAGGACGTGGTCAAGGTCGGCGATACGCTGGAGGCCGTTGTGGTCCGCGTCAATGACGTGGAGGGTGTTGTGACCCTGTCCAAGAAGCGTCTGGACGCTGCCAAGATCTGGAACGAGGTCGAGGCCGCTGTGGAAGACGGCACCGTTATGGAAGGCGTCGTCACCGAGGAGAACAAGGGCGGCGTGGTTGTCTCTGTCAAGGGCGTGCGCGTGTTTGTTCCCGCTTCCCAGACCGATCTGCCCCGTGAGGCGGAGATGAGCCAGCTGCTGAAGAAGACCGTGCGTCTCAAGATCACCGAGGTCAACAAGGCCCGCAAGCGCGTGGTCGGCTCCATCCGCCGCGTGGCTCAGGCTGAGCGCCGCGAGCGCACCGAGGCCATCTGGAACAGCATCGAGGTCGGCAAGCACTACAACGGCGTTGTCAAGTCCCTGACCAGCTACGGCGCTTTCGTGGACATTGGCGGCATCGACGGCATGGTGCACGTCTCTGAGCTGAGCTGGGGCCGCATCCACCAGCCCTCCGAGGTCGTCTCCGTGGGCGATGAGATCGAGGTCTACGTCATCAACTTCGACCGGGAGAAGCGCAAAATCTCCCTGGGCTACAAGGATCCCAACGGCAACCCCTGGACCCAGTTCACCAACAAGTACCAGGTGGGCGACATTGCCTCTGTCACCGTCGTGAAGCTGATGGACTTCGGCGCTTTCGCGGAAGTTCTCCCCGGCGTGGACGGCCTGATCCACATCAGCCAGATCGCCAACCGCCGCATCGGCAAGCCCGGTGACGTGCTGACCGTGGGCGATGTGGTGGACGCCAAGATCACCGCCATCGACGAAGAGAAGCACAAGATCTCCCTCTCCATCCGCGCTCTGTCCGAGCCCGCTCCCGTGGCCAAGGCTCCCGTGGAGGAGGAAGAGGAGGAAGAGGCCCGCGAGGACGCGCTGGTCTATGAAGTCTCTGCCGACGGCACCGCCACCGGCATTGCTCCCGAGACTGAGGAGTAATCCTTTCGAGAACAAAAAACACCGCTGTCTTTTGACAGCGGTGTTTTTGCGTATGCGGATGTGATAATGATGGGATCCCGTCTGTCACGTGAGCTGGACGGGAGTTTTTTGCCACCACACAACAGGGCCGCCCCTTCGGGCGGCCCTGCCTTCTTTTTATTTGGTTTCCGGGAAATGCGTTACGACCCTGCAGATCAGGGTGCGGTTTCCACGATGACGATGCGGCCTTCGCCGTAGGGGTTCTCGTACTGCTCGCCAATAACGCCGCCCAGATTCTCGGTGATGTAGTCGATCAGGACCTGGTTATCCAGCTTCACGCGATCCTGCAGCAGCTTGCAGCCAGCGAACATGGTGTAACCGTCGCCCGAGTTCAGGAGCATGTAGTCGTGGCTGGCCAGGGTGTAGGTGGCCTCGGGATCAATGGGCTCGCCGTTGACCAGGACGTTCTTGACGCGGCGCTCGCCTTCCACGCCGGCGAACATGCTGTTCTCGTCTACCTGGCAGCCGCTCTCAATATAGCTGTGGATCTCGTAGGTCAGACCGGCAACCTGCAGGAAGCCGCCCGACTCGCCGGGCACGTTGCGGCAACCCCACTCCAGAGCGTCCAGAATCTGCTGCCCGGTGACTTCGATGACACACATGGCATTGCCGAAGGGGTGAACCTTCAGAATGTTGTTGAGGGTCACATCGCCCGCGTCGATGCTTACACGGATGCCGCCGCCATTGACAAAGGCAATATCGGCGCCGGACTGAGCCAGGTAAGCGTCAGCGCACAGGTCGCCCAGGTTGGTCTCCTGGCTGCGGACGATGCGGATGGGCTGGCCGTTTGCGTCAACAGCCTCGGGATCGGTGATCGTCAGGTTGACCTGGCTGGTGGCAACTACTTCGCCCAGCTTCTCGTTCAGCTCGGCGGTGGCAGCCTCCACGGCGGCGGACATCTCGTTCTCAATGCCCAGCAGTTCGGGGGCGGAAACCTTGTTGTCCCAGGTATACAGACCGGTGGTGATCTTGCCTTCGGCGTCGATCCGGCACCAGCCGATGCAGGCCAGCTTCGTGCCGCAGGCAGAGCGGAGCACGTCCTCTCCGTCCTTGTTCTTCATGACGACCTGCTCGGTGTCATGGCTGTGGCCGTCCAGGAACACGTCAATGCCGTTGGTGTGCTCAATGATGTCGGCATAGGTCCAGGGACGGCAGTCCTCCTCGTCGCCCATGTGGCCCATCACGACCACATAATCGGCGCCCTCTGCACGGGCGGCGTCTACGGCAGACTGAACAGCGTTATAAACGCCCTCGCCGGTCTCGTCCTGCAAGAAGCCGTAGACAAAATTGCCGTTCTCGTCCATGAAGTAGCGGGGGGTGGAGGAAGTCAGCGTCTTCGGGGTGGTCACGCCGACAAAAGCGACCTTGTGACCGGCCAACTCTTTGATGACGTAAGGCTTGAAGACCAGCTCACCGTCATGATTGAAGTTGCAGCTGATATAGTCAAACTCAGCCTTCTCGGCCAGGGCCAGGAACTGGTCCATGCCGTAGTCGAACTCGTGGTTGCCGGGGATGGCGACCTCATAGCCCATCTTGTTCATCAGGTCGATCGAAGATTCGCCCTTGGTCATGGTGCCAATAGGCTCACCCTGGATGTTGTCACCGTCGTCCACCAGGATGACCGCGTCGCCCTTGGCGACCAGACCGTCCCGGATCTGCTGGAGACCGGCATAACCAAAGCCCTGGTTAATGCCGCAGTGTACGTCGCTGGTGAAAAGAATCACCGCTTCGCCGCTGGGCTCCACAGCGGGAGTCTCCTCGACGGGGGCGGTCTCCTCGGTGACCGGCTCCTCAGTGGGGGCAGTCTCCTCGGTGAGCTGCTCATCGGCGGGGGCAGTCTCTTCCGCAGGCTGCTCTTCGACGGCCTGGGTTCCACAGGCGGCCAGCAGCATTGCGAGGATCAGGAGTAGTGCGAGAATCGTTTTTCTCATGTGTATGGACCTCCTATCAAAGTGTCGTAACTATTATACCAAATGACTCGACAAAGCTCAACAAAAAAGTTTCCTTTCGTGATGAAAAATCCCCTCCGCGCTGGGCGGAGGGAAAGTTTGGTCAGCCGATCTTTTTCAGTTTTTCGTTGATCCAGTCCAGAATATCCTTCTTTACGTCTTCCTTGTTGGTCTCGTTGAGCATCTCATGCCGCCCACCGGGGTAGAGGCGAATGGTCACATCCTTGAGTCCGGCGTTGCAGAAGGCATGATAGGCACGCTCCACACCCACGCCATAATCGCCGACAGGATCGGCGTCCCCGGACATGAAGTAAACCGGTGCTTCCTTGTTCATCTTGTCGATGTTTTTCTGATTCGTGATAAAGCGCACACCGGTCATCATATCCCGGTACAGGCTCACCTTACACACAAAGCCGCAATAGGGATCCGCGATATATTTGTCCACCGCGGCCTCGTCCCGGCTGATCCAGTCGAAGGGCGTGCGGGGATTGGGGATCTTCTTGCAGTAGGAGCCGAAGGCCATGTTGTTCAGCGTGGTTCCGTCCGCCGCGGGACCTTTGCTCTTGGTCATGAGACTGGCGGCGATGTAGCCTGCCATGATCATCAGCTTGCTCTGGTGACCGGTGCCGCTGAGGATAGCGGCGTCATACTTGTCCGGGTGCTGGATCAGGTAGGTGCGCACCACAAAGCTGCCCATGCTGTGCCCAAAGAAAATGTAGGGCAGGTCGGGATAGTCCCGCCGGGTCAGGTCCCGCAGAGTGTCTACGTCCTGGATCACGCAGTTCCATCCGTCTTCCTCGTTAAAGAATCCCTGCTGCTCCGGGCTGCGAATGCTTTCGCCATGGCCCAGATGGTCGTCCCCCACGCAGAGGATGCCGTTGGAGGCCAGGTAGTTCATCAGATCGTCATAGCGGCTGATATGGTCGGCCACGCCGTGCTCGATTTGCACAATGGCTCTGGGCATCCCATCGGGGATGCACCTGCGGGCATGCAGCAGATTTTTTCCTGTGCAGGATTCAAAAGTAAAATCTTCAAATTTAGGCATGGATTCTTCCTCCCATCTGTGATACTATATCCGTGAAGCTGCTATAATTTTACACGCGTTTTTTCGCTTCGTCAAGCGACAATGCAACTTCGGCGTACAATCTGGATCGTATTTGCCCCGGAAAAAGGCGAAATGGGGGAGAAGCATGAAAATTTCGGTGAAATACTTTGTGGAGGGACTGCAGCCGCTGGAGAAGCTGGCAAAGGGAGACTGGATCGACCTGCGCGCGGCAGAGGATGCGGAGCTGAAGGCGGGGGACTTCCGCTACCTGCGCCTGGGGATCGGCATGATCTTGCCGGAAGGGTACGAAGCCCATGTGGCGCCCCGCAGCAGCACCTTCAAAAACTTCGGCGTCCTGGTGGCGAATTCCTTCGGCGTCATCGACAATTCCTATTGCGGGGAGGAGGACGAGTGGCGCCTGCCGGTGCTGGCCATGCGGGATACGGTCATTCGCAAGAACGATCGAATCTGTCAGTTCCGCATCGTGGAAAAGCAGCCGGAGCTGGAATTTGAAACCGTGGAGCACCTGCGGCAGGAGAGCCGCGGCGGCTTTGGCTCCACGGGGAAGACATAAAGATATAACAAGCCCCCCGGCCTTGCCGGGGGGCTCAGACTGTAGACAAACCTATGCGGCAAGGTTTCGATCCGCATGGGGTGATTGTGAAGAGGGGATGGGAGTCCCCTCTTCACGTACAATCTATGCAGAAATGGGAACTTTTTCGGAAGTTCCCATTTTTGCGTCTCAAGCTGTCGACAAAGTGTCGACAGCTTGAGCCCCCCGGCAAGGCCGGGGGGCTTCCGTGTTTCAGCAGGGGAGGCGCTTCACATACCGATGCCCGCCACATGCAGGCAGATATAGGCAGTGGGGATGGAGAAGAGCAGACTGTCGGCCCGGTCGAACATGCCGCCGTGGCCGGGAATCAGGTTGGAGAAGTCCTTCACGCCGATCATGCGCTTGACCAGACTCTCCGCCAGATCGCCGATCTGCCCCATGGTAGAGGCCAGGAAGGCGGTAATGAGGCACACGGGCAGACTCAACTCCGGGAAGATGGGCAGATAAAAGATCACAAGGCCCACCACAAGCGAGGACAGCGCGCCGCTTATGGCGCCTTCCCAGGTCTTCTTGGGGCTGACCCGGGGGGCCAGCTTGTGCTTGCCGAAGGCCATGCCGCCAAAGAGAGCAAAGCTGTCGCACACCAGGGTGGCGGCGGTGGCCAGCAGCAGGGTCTGCTGCCAGATCTCGCCCACGCCGATCATCATAAGAACGCCGAAGAGGAAGCCAGGATAGGCCAGGCCCGCCACGGTGTACAGCGCGCCGTTGCCGGCAACCTTTTTGTGCAGGATCCCGGAGAACATAGCCAGGAAAATGCCCACCATCATGCAGCCGATATAGAGGATCGGACCCTGGTGGAACAAAGTCAGCAGCGCCTGGGCGGCAATATAGGTGTACATGACCCAGGCAGCGCAGTAGACCTGGATTTTCTCCACGGCACGGCTGTATTCATAACAGCAGAGTACGCCCGCCGCAGCGAAAAAAAGCACGCGGCTGATCTCATGGGCCAGCACGCAAGTGAGCGTTATGGTCAGGAGCACAATGGCGGAAAGAACCCGTTGCTTCAAAGAAATCCCTCGTTTCCATTCAATTGCGAAACCCGTTTCGCAATTGAATACTCGCGCTCATCGCAGCGGGCTTTTGCCCGCCTTGGTCGGCGCGAGGCCTCGCGTGGCTCGCCTCAGGGTGTTTTTGAGGCGGCAGAGCTGCCTCAAAAACGATTGAGACATCCTGCGGGGCGATGATTCAAGTCTGCTTGCGGTTTTTCACAATTGAGCTATATATCAGCGATAGCATACCACAGTTTTCGCACGAGAACAAGAGCTTTCTGCGAATCCGGGCGAAAGGGGAAGGAAACGCAGATTTTTGTTGTACAGGGGAAAAAGCTGTGTTATGATAAAGTGAAAGGAAATGAACAAGCGATCCTAATTCAATACAACAGGGGGTATCATTATGTACAGCGAAGGAAAAATCTGGCTCGCGCAGTCTGACAAGAATCTTTACCTGCTCCCCTCTATGGCCAATCGCCACGGCCTCATCGCCGGCGCCACCGGCACCGGCAAGACCATCACCCTGAAGGTGATGGCGGAGTCCTTCTCCGATATGGGCGTGCCCGTGTTCCTGGCGGACGTGAAGGGCGATCTGAGCGGCATGTGCCGTCCCGGCCGGGATACCGAGGACATGCAGAAGCGGATCGAGAGATTCGGCATTGAGGATTGGGAATACAAGTCTTACCCCACCCGCTTCTGGGATATTTTCGGGGAGAAGGGCATCCCCGTGCGGGTCACGGTATCCGAGATGGGCCCCACCCTGCTGGGCCGTCTGCTGAACCTGACCGAGATCCAGACGGGCGTGCTGAACATCGTCTTCAAGGTCGCGGATGAACATGGGCTGCTGCTGCTGGATCTGAAGGATCTGCGAGCCATGCTGCAGTTCGTGGGCGAGAACCGGGCGGAGTTTACCACCATGTACGGCAACGTCTCCGCCGCCAGCGTGGGCGCCATTCAGCGGGCGCTGCTGGCCTTTGAGGAGGAGGGCGGCGAGCTCTTCTTCGGCGAGCCGGAGCTGGATATTCGGGACTGGATGCGCACCGGCCCCTATGGCCGCGGCTATATCAACGTGCTGGAGAGCCAGCGCCTGATCCAGAGCCCCAAGACCTATGCTACCTTCCTGCTGTGGATGATGACGGAGCTGTTCGAGCGGCTGCCCGAGGTGGGCGATCTGGAGAAGCCCCGGATGATTTTCTTCTTTGACGAGGCGCACCTCCTGTTTACTGACGCGCCCAAGGCCCTGGTGCAGAAGATCGTCCAGGTGGTCAAGCTCATCCGCTCCAAGGGCGTTGGCGTCTATTTCATCAGCCAGAGCCCCTCGGACATTCCCAACGACGTGCTGGCCCAGCTTTCTAACCGGGTGCAGCATGCCCTGCGGGCCTATACTCCGGCGGAGCAGAAGTCCATCCGCGCCGCCGCCAAGGCCTTCCGCGTGAATCCCGCCTTCGATACCGAGTCGGCCCTTACCGAGCTTGGCGTGGGCGAAGCCCTGGTCAGCTTCCTGGATGAGAAGGGGATTCCCACCGTGGTGGAGCGGGCCAAGATCCTGCCGCCCCAGAGCCTGATGGGCATTGCGGAGGAGAGCGCCGTGGAGAGCGTGATCCGCAGCGATGAGTTTGAGCTGAAGTATCGGGAGAGTGAGGACCGGGAGTCTGCCTATGAGGTGCTGGTTGCCGCCACTGCCGAGCTGGAGGAGCAACGCCGCAAGGAAGCCGAGGAGGCCGCCGCGGAGAAGCAGCGCCAGAAGGAGGAGGCCGAGGCCGAAAAGCAGCGCCAGCGGGAAGAAGCCGCCGCCCAGAAGGCTGCCGAGAAGGAAGCGGCCCAGGCCGAGAAGCAGCGCCAGCGTGAGGAAGCTGCAGCCCAGAAGGCCGCTGAGCGGGAGGCTGCCGCCAAGAAGAAGGTGGCCCAGAAGGCCGTGAACAGCGCCACCTCCAGCGTTATGACCGCGGTGAGCCACAATATCGTCAATTCGGTCACCGGCGGCAAGAAGACCAGTGCCGGCACCATCGCCAAGCGCGCCGCCACCAACGCCCTGTCCTCTGTGCTGCGCTCCGGCACCAGCTCCATCATCCGGGGCCTGTTTGGGAATAAGAAGTAAGACGTCAGCAAAACGGAAAGATTGAAAGCCACCCCTGCGGTTTTCCCGCAGGGGTGGCTTTCAGCCTGCAGATAGATCATGGAACAGTCATTGCGAGCCAGTGCGCACATTGGCGTGGCAATCCGTTTTCAAGATTCCGTTACCACATCACAATGATCGATGCCGTAATAGGCGAAGAGACGCAGCGCCGCCTCGTCCAGCCGCTCGCCGCAGACGGCGATGGGCACGGCCGGAGGACAGCCCACGCTGGGGGAGGCCAAAATCCTGCCTCGACAATCCTCCACCGGCAGCGTCTCAAAGGGGGAGAGCAGCGCCTGGCGCGGCGTGATCACCGGCTCCGGGATGGAAACAGGCGGCGGCAGCGCCCCGATGGCCTCCCGCCGGGGAACCGTTCCCAGGGCCTTTTCCAAGGCGAGAACATCTTCTTCCGTGGTGTCGGCAGAGATCATCAGCACCAAATAATCCGGATCGGCAAATTCACAAAAGATCCCACTTTGCTGCAGAAGCACGGCAAGCTCCTCGCCCGTCCAGCCCCGCGATTTGGGGCAGAGGGTGAGCTTCAGCGGCTCCTGCCCGGTCAAGTCCCAGCCCTGCCGCCGAAGCGATTCCTTCAGCGCGGCGCAGCGCGTGGCTGCCGCGGCGAGCCGGCGGGGATGCTCCTCCGCCAATGCGCGGTTTGCCGCGTCCAACGATTGCAGGATCAGGTACGATGGACTGGTGCTGGCGAAGAGGGACATGGCCTGCTCCGCCATGGGCAGCAGCGCCTTGGGGCAGCCTTGGGAGAGATGCAGGTAGGCGCCCCCTGTCAGCACCGGCAGGGTCTTGTGGGCGGAATCGCAGCAGAGATCGGCTCCCAGATCCAGCGGATGCCGGGCGGGGGAGAGAAACTTCAGGTATGCCCCGTGGGCATTGTCCACCAGCAGCAGGGCCCCGTGCTTGTGGCAAAGGGCGGCGAGCCCGGCCAGATCCGCGCAGTTGCCCAGATAATCAGGGCTTGTGACGTACACGGCGCAGGGGGCGTCCGCCCCGGTGAGCAGCGCCTCCAGCTCTTTCTCCCGAATCTGGCAGGAGAGCAGCCCATCCGAGCAGCCGACCCAGCGGATGTCCCAATCCAGCAGGGCCGCCGCCTCCAGAAAGACCCGGTGGGCGTTGCGACCGGCGGCGATGGACGCCCTGCGGCCTTGCAGCTTCGCATACAGGAGCGCCAGCTGCAGCATGGCCCGGATACAGAGAGACGAGCCTTCGGTGGAATACAGCGTCCGGGCGCTGCCGAACAGCCGGGCGGCGTTCTCTTCGCTCTCGCGGATGACGCCCTTTGCGGCATACAGCACGTCCGCCCCCG
The DNA here is from genome assembly GCA_964395795.1 of uncultured Oscillospiraceae bacterium. Lineage (GTDB taxonomy): Bacteria > Bacillota > Clostridia > Oscillospirales > Oscillospiraceae > Limivicinus. The sequence continues at coordinate 47,830 of CAYNBS010000001.1, read as the reverse complement.
GAATCTCGGTGATATCCAGCGCTTCCGGGCCAAGCACGGCCTTCCCCTTGTGCCCCGGCATATGCAGCCGGACGGGGGAGGCGGCCGCGTAATCCCGCACGAAGTCGCAGATAGGCGTGTTCATCGGCCTTCGGCAGCCCTTGCCACAGCCAGCATGATGGCGCACTCCATCCGCTTGCGGAAGAGCTCGCAGCCCGCCTCGTAGACCCCGGTGATGGCGCCGGTGGCGTGGTAGGCGTTGGCCGCGCAGCCGCCGGAGCAGTAGAGCCTGGCCCAGCAGTCGGCACATTCGGGCTTGGCATAGACATTGCAGGCGGCAAATTCGCCCTGCACCTCGGGGTTGTTCAGGCCGTTCCAGATATCGCCAAGCTTGAAGCGCTCCTCGCCCACAAACTGGTGGCAGGGGTACAGGTCGCCCCAGGGGGTCACGGCCATATACTCCGTGCCGGAGCCGCAGCCGGAAATGCGTTTGTAGATGCAGGGACCGCCGGAGAGATCGATCATGTAGTGGTAGAAGGTGAAGGGCCTGCCTTCCCGATCCCGCTGCAGCATCAGCTCCGCCAGCTCCTCGTACTGGCCCTTGACAACCTCGATGTCATCCCCGGTCAGGGCGGAGGGATCGTCCGGCGCGCAGACCACCGGCTCCATGCTGAGCTCCGTGAAGCCCAGATCCAGCATCTGCCGGATATCCTGCACGAAGTCGGGGTTTGCATGGGTGAAGGTGCCGCGCATGTAGTAGTTCTTGCCGCCCCGCGCCTGCACCAGCTTCTGGAACTTGGGAACGATCCGCTCCCAGCTGCCGTTCCCGGCGTAGTCCACCCGGAAGCGGTCATGGATCTCCTTGCGACCGTCCAGAGAGAGCACCACGTTGCTCATCTCCTTGTTGCAGAAGTCGATCACATCGTCGTCGATGAGCATGCCGTTGGTGGTCAGCGTGAAGCGGAAATTCTTGCCCGCCTCCTGCTCCCGGGAACGGGCATAGGCTACCAGGTCCTTCACCACCTGGAAGTTCATCAGCGGCTCGCCGCCGAAGAAGTCCACCTCCAGGTTCCGGCGCTTGCCGGAATGCTCGATGAGAAAGTCCAGCGCCCGCTTGCCCACCTCAAAGCTCATGATGGCCCGGTCGCCGTGGTACTTGCCCTGGCTTGCAAAGCAGTAGGAGCAGTTCAGGTTGCAGGTGTGGGCAACGTGCAGGCACAGCGCCTTGATGACGCCGGCGCTCTTTTCCTTGAACTTGCCCGCCATGGGCGCGAAGGTGTCCGGCGTGAAGAGCTGTCCCTCCGCCTTCAGCGCGGCGATCTGCTCATAGCAATCCTCGATCTCCGCGGCGGGGACGTCCGGGTACTTTTCCTCCATGGCGGCCAGCACGGCCTCCCGGCTCTCGCCCTCGAACAGGGCGATGCTGTCGTAGGCCAGCTCGTCCACCGCGTGAACGGCACCGGAGCAGATATCCAGCACGATATTGTACCCGCCCAGCTTGTATTGATGGATCATGGATGATTCTCCTTCTAAATGTTCATGAAAAAGAGGCTGTCTCAAAACACCCTGTCATTGCGAACCAGTGACCGACGTCACTGGTGTGGCAATCCGTATTTTCTTGAATCAACGGATTCCCACGTCACCAGTCTGCGGACTGGTTCCTCGGAATGACAGTCTCTCGTGCCTTGAGACAGCCTCTTCGATTTTCCCGATTAGTCCTCGGTGTTCTCGCACTTCTGATTGGCGATACCGCAGCTGGTCTTGCAGGCAGACTGGCAGGAGGTCTGGCACTCGCCGCAGCCGCCGTTCACAGCGCTCTCGCACAGATTGCGGGTCTTCAGGGTAACAATGTGTTCCATGTTTGTTTCCTCCAAAAGAATATACTTCTTTATACCACGCATTCGCCGTCAAGTCAAGATTAGGGGGGAGTTTTTTGCGCCTTTGCAGACGATTCTGAAGAACTCTTAAAACCGACTACAATGCCTTGCCCGCTTTGCAGGGAACGTGATATCATGACAGATAGGGAGGGGTGTCCATGAGAAAACGGATTGCGGCGCTGCTTTTGAGCGCGCTTGTTCTATCGGTGCTGACAGGCTGCGGCAAGCATCCGGAAAGGCATGAACCGCTCGCCCCAACAGAAGAGCCGCAGATCGCCGCGGTGACTGTCACGCCGCCGCCGGGGACACAAAGCCCCGCACCAGATTTGCCCATCGCGAGCGTGGAACCGGGGGACGCGGAGCTGGTGCGAGCGCAGGAATATCTGCCGGATCTTGCGGTGGATTTGCGGTATGCGGGGGAGAATAATTTTACAGGGACGCGGATCTATGATTTTGACGAGGCCTGGCTGCGGTATGGTACGGTGAAGAAATTACGTACCGCCCAGGAGAGCCTGCACCAGCAGGGATACGGTCTGCTGATCTGGGACGCATATCGGCCACTGTCGGCTCAGTTTCGACTTTGGGAAGTCTGCCCGGACGCAACTTTCGTGGCGAATCCCTATAGCGGATACTCCAGCCACAGCAATGGCGGAACAGTTGACATAACACTTGTAACCCTGGACGGCTCCCCGGTGGATATGCCCTCCGGCTTTGACGAGTTTTCGCCTCTGGCCGATCGGGATTACAGCGACGTGTCCCAGGCGGCGGCGGAGCATGCCCGGATCCTGGAGCGGGCGATGGTTGATGCGGGCTTCGTGCCCTACGCCGCGGAGTGGTGGCACTACGCCGACAGCGACGCCTATCCGTATGAGGATCTGGAGCCGGTCCGCCTGCCCGCGAGCGGGGAGAGCCGCTGCTGCCCGGCGGGGGAGCGGGAGCTCACCCTGCGCACCGCGCCGGATCTCCGGGCAAGCGCCCTCGCCCGGATCCCAGGCGGGACGAGCCTGCGGATCCTGGGCTTTGCAAAGGGCTTTGCCCGGGTGGAGTACCTTGGTCATCAGGGCTACGTCCCGCTGGACGAGCTGCAAAACATGGAACCGTAGAGAAGCCCCGCGGCGCATTGCCGCGGGGTTTCCTTATGGCGAACAAAACTGCAAAACAGTACATTCCTCAAGGCGTATCCATGGTATGGAACACGATTTCGCTGTCACCCTGCAGCCGCCAGAGCCATTCTTCCGGCAGAACACGATCAACATGGTCCAGCTCCACGGAATAGTGCCGGTTATTATACGAGGTGACATACAAGCAGATGGCCAGATAGGGCTCTTCCTCGAAAAAACCGTAAACCGCGCCGAAGACATAGCAATTCTGATAGCCAAAGGGGCCGGCCTCCTTCACGCTCTTCTGGGAACGCACGGTGGAGAGAAAATCCGCGATCTCCTCCGGATCCGTGATCCCGGCGCCGCAGCTGGCGTGCCGGACGTCGCCGTCGTTAAACATTTCCACCCATGAAATGAACTCCAGTCGGCAGCAGTTTTCGAGGGAGAAATCAAAGTCCGGCAGGGAGGCCTTGCGATAAATGGCCCACCATTCGCTGTTGGGCAAAACGCGGATCAGCAGGTGGTCTGTGGGGTCGTCCTTGATGGAGAACATGCCGGTCTGAGTCGAGCCGCCCAAGTGATGGTTCTCTGTGGCCTCTCCCTCAACATAAGCTACAAACTCTAACTCACCGAGATGATAGAGGATTCCTTCGTTGGCCAGGAACACATATTCCGTCCCGTCGGGGGAGATGAGAGTCCCGTCTTCGCGCTCGACAAAACGGGCGCTGCTCTCTGCGGCGGGTTGGGAAGAGGCGGCTTCTGAAGAATCCTGCGCTTGATCCGGGGGATTCAGATCCGGCTCGGCCGGGCGGCGCCAAAACAGCAGCCAGACGATCAATCCCGCAATCAGCAGCAGGAGGATGGCGTGGGTCAGAAGCTGCCTGATCCACCTGCGCCGCTGGGGCGTGGGGGCGGACTCCTGCCTATAGCGGCGCAGCAGCTTTTCGTCCAGCTCGCCGATGGACTGAAAGAGATCATATTCCTTCATGGGCATCTACCTTTCTGTTCGCCGCGGCGTTCCACATAGATGATGTGCCCGTCCAGCCCGGAGAAGAATACGGTGACGGGGCTTTTGTTCCAGGCCACCGGGCTGTTGTCCCAGCGAAGCTCCCAAATGTCGTTGCTGTAGCAGATCAGCCTCTGGGGCTCCCCGCAGTCCGGAAAGGCTTCCGACAAGCGCCAGGCGTATTCCATAGCGTCCTCCGGGCGGGAGAAATCAAGCCCCTCGGCGCGGGCGCGGGCGCTCTCCTGCAGCCCTTCGTCCGCATCGCGCATACTCTCCCGCGGCGCGTGGCGGCCTCCGTTTTCCTCGACCAGGCTCTGACAGGGGGCGGTGAGAAACAGCGCGTCGCAGCGGTGACCGCTTAGCGCAGCGGGCGCCGTCGCAGGGGCGGCATTTTGCCAGATCTCCGGCAGCGCGTCCCCCTCGTCCGCTTGGACGCAGATCACATGCCCGTCCCCCGCGCTGCAATAGACCGTGAGATCGGGCAGCGTGTCGTCGTAGCATACGATGTCAAAGCCGAAGGTAAGTCCCCGGAAATCCCGGTACTTGTCCGGAAGGTAATACCGGATCGCCCAGACTCCGTCTTCATACAGCGTCGCGGAAAAGGGCATCCGGCCGAGCCCCTCCACCGCGACCGGGAGCAACTCCTCGTCCAGCGCGGACAGACAGGGCGCCAGCGCCCAGGCGAGGCGGGAGATCTCTTCTACGGCGACGATCGCCTTGCCGCGGCTCACCCCATAGGCGGCCTGCTGACAGACCGGGTCGGCATAGGCGTCAGAGAGCGTGAGGGGAAGCGCTTCGCCGTCCCGGGAAAGCGTCGGCAGGGGCGCGGGCTCCGCGGAATAGCGGAGGGAAAACAGCAGACCGTCCCCGCCCGGCTCCGGCAGGGAATCCACCGGCGTGTCCAGCAGCGCCTGCAGCGTCCCCCCCTGCCCGCAGGCGGAGAGCAAAAGCAGCGCGGCGAGGAGCAGCGGCAAAAGGCGTTTCACAGAAATCCCTCCTTCGTAAGATACGCGGACAGCTTCTTCCGGCTGCGGCTGAGACTGGCGGAGACGGCGACGCGGCTGCAGCCCAGGGACTTTGCGATCTCTTTCACCGGGCGCACATAGAAGTAGCGCTGGAGAAAGGCCTCACAGTCCCGGGGCGGCAGGCGCCAGAGAAAGTCCTCGATGGCTTGGCGAAGCGCCAGCGCGTCCACCAGCTCTTCGGTGCTGCCGCGGGCAGGGAGGCACTCCTGCAACTCGTCCAGGGCGAGGAGGTAGTTTTTGCCGCCGCGCTTTTGCGCTTGCTCTTTCCGCAGGCGGCCCAGGGCTTCGTTGCGCACGATCTTGCAGAGATACGCGGAGAGCGAGTCGGGACGGAGGGGCGGCACGCTGTTCCAGAGCCGCAGCAGGGCGTCGTTCCAGCACTCCTCCGCGTCCTCGGGGGAGTCCAGGATCTCCCGGGCGATCTGCCGGCACAGGGGGGCGTACTGCTCCGTCAGCCTGTCCAGTGCCTCTTCTGACCGGGCTTCCAGCAGGGCAAGAAGCTCCCGCTCTTCCATCTTCCTCACCTCCTACATCTCATTCTGCCATATATGATGCAAAATGCAAGGCAAATGTGACATGAAAAATGAAAAAATCCCGCCGATCTTCGGATCGGCGGGATCATCAGTTCTTGGCGGGGATCAGTACATGCCGCCCATGTCGGGAGCGGCGGGGGCGGGAGCGGCCTTTTCGGGAATGTCGGCCACCAGGCTCTCGGTGGTCAGCACCATGCCGGCCACGGAGGCGGCGTTCTCCAGCGCGCTGCGGCAGACCTTGGTCGGGTCCACGATGCCCAGGGAGATCATGTCGCCATAGCAGTCGTTGGCGGCGTCGTAGCCGAAGTTGGCGTTGTCAGCGTCGGAGACCTTGTTCAGGATCACAGCGCCCTCCACACCGGCGTTGGCGGCGATCTGCATGATGGGGGCCTTCAGTGCCCGGGCCACGATGGCGGCGCCGGTCTTCTCATCGCCCTCCAGCTCGCCCAGGAGACCCTCGGCGGCCTTGGAGGCCAGCACATAAGCGGTACCGCCGCCGGGGACGATGCCTTCGGCAACAGCGGCGCGGGTGGCGTTCAGCGCGTCCTCGATGCGGAGCTTCTTCTCCTTCATCTCGGTCTCGGTGGCGGCGCCGACCTTGATGACGGCAACACCGCCGGAGAGCTTGGCCAGCCGCTCCTGCAGCTTCTCCTTGTCATACTCGGAAGTCGTGGTCTCGATCTGGCGGGCGATCTGAGCTCTGCGAGCTTCGATCTCAGCGGGAGAACCGGCGCCGTCGACGATCACGGTGTTCTCCTTGGTGACCTTGACCTGGTGCGCCTGACCCAGAACGGCGAGGCTGGCGTCCTTCAGCTCCATGCCCAGATCGCTGGACACGACAGTGGCGCCGGTGAGCACGGCGATATCCTGCAGCATTTCCTTGCGGCGGTCGCCAAAACCGGGGGCCTTGACGCAGATGCAGGTGAAGGTGCCGCGCAGCTTGTTCAGCACGATGGTGGCCAGGGCTTCGCCCTCCACGTCCTCGGCGATGATGAGCAGCTTCCGGCCCTGCTGTACGATCTGCTCCAGCAGGGGCAGCACTTCCTGAATGTTGGAGATCTTCTTATCGGTGAGGAGGATCATCGCGTCGTCCAGCACGGCCTCCATCTTGTCGGGATCGGTGACCATATAGGGGGAGAGGTAGCCGCGGTCAAACTGCATGCCCTCTACCACGTCGCTGTAGGTCTCGGCGGTCTTGCTCTCTTCAATGGTGATGACGCCGTTCTGGCTGACCTTCTCCATGGCCTCGGCAATCAGGGAGCCGATGACCTCGTCGCCGGAGGAGATGGTGCCGACGCGGGCGATATCGCTGGTGCCGGAGACGGGCTGGGACACGGCCTTGATGGCGTTCACGGCCTCGGCGGTGGCCTTCTGGATGCCCTTCTTCATGGTCATGGGGTTGGCGCCGGCGGCCAGGTTCTTCAGACCCTCGTTGATCATGGCCTGGGCCAGGATCGTGGCGGTGGTGGTGCCGTCGCCGGCCACGTCGTTGGTCTTGGTGGAAACTTCCTTGATGAGCTGGGCGCCCATGTTCTCAAACGGATTCTCCAGCTCGATCTCCTTGGCGATGGTCACGCCGTCGTTGGTGATCAGGGGCGTGCCGAACTTCTTGTCCAGCACCACGTTGCGGCCCTTGGGCCCCAGGGTGATCTTCACGGTGTCGGCCAGCTGGTTGACGCCGCGCTCAATGGCCTTGCGGGCCTCTTCACCATAAATAATCTGCTTTGCCATAATTCAAATGCCTCCTTGTTTACTCGATCACAGCCAGAATATCGGACTGGCGGACGATGGTGTACTCCACATCGTCCAGCTTGACCTTGCTGCCGGTGTACTTGCCGACCAGCACCTGCTGCCCGGCCTTCACGATCATCTCGACCTGGTTTCCGTCCACCAGCCCGCCGGGGCCGACCTCAATGACGTCATAAATCTCAGGCTTCTCCTGGGCGGAAGAGGCCAGGAACAGGCCGGAAGCGGTGCGCTCTTCGGCGGCACGCTGCTTCAGCACAACTCTGTCAGCCAAGGGTTTCAGTTTCATGCTTCTATACCTCCATAAATTTATTTACAAAATTCAGCACCGTTAGCACTCAGAACCTATGAGTGCTAACGGTGCTTACTATACCACATTTTTCTGTTTTTGCAAGCCCTTGACAAAAAGAAGTTATTAACTTTTTGTGACAAACAGGGGAGGGAAGTGTGCGCTCAGGCCTGCTCAAAGAAGCGCATCCCCTTGGGAACGATCAGGTTCAGGGCCTTGGGCTCCAGCCGGAAGGTGAATTCCGTAGCGCGCAGGGCTTCTCCGTCCAGCTGGGCCACGTCTTCCTTCTCGCAGCGGATGGTGACCTGACCGGAAGAACGGATGTGCTTGATAAACTGAGGCATTTCATCGGCCTGGCCCTTGGCGTATTTGCCGATCAGGGCGGCAAACTGCAGCAGGTTTACCTTCCGCACGATATAGACGTCCATGATCCCGTCGTCGGGCCGGGCGTCCAGACTGGGGTTGAAGCCGCCGCCGTAGAAGCGCCCGTTGCAGGCGCAGATCAGGGTGTGCTTGCCGCTGACGCTGGTATCGCCGCAGCGGATCTCCATGGGCGTTGCGATGCCCTTGAACATATTCACCGCGGCGGAGATCACATAGCCTGTTGCGCCGCCGATCAGGGGGATATGGCTGTATTTATGTACGTCCGTGCCGATGCGGGCGTCCACGCCCACGGAACAGATGTTGGCGCTGTAGCGCCCGTTGCAGTTGAGCAGGTCGATGGGCCGCACCTCGCCCTGCACCAGGGCGTCCGCGTCCCGGAAGAGCTCTTTCTCGTCCCCAAACATGCGGCAGAAGTCGTTGCCGGTGCCGGTGGGGAAGGGACAGACGGCCACGTTTTTCTTGTGGGCGGCGCCGCAGACGCATTCGTTGAAGGTGCCGTCCCCGCCGCAGGCGTAGACGCGCAGCTCCTCGCCGGTTCTGGCTTCCTCCTCAATCTTGCGGGTGGCGTCCATGGGGCCGCGGGTCACATAAATCTCCAACCCATCGTTCCGCTTCGCAAGAGCGGCCCGCGCCTTGGCGCGCACTTCTTCAGTCTTGTCCTTGCCGCCGGCGGTGGGGTTGACGATAAACAGGTGCTTCATTTCTTTATCCCTCTTTCTACTATTTAAAGAACATGAACAGGTCGCACTTGATCATACCGTTATACAGCTTCCGCTTCTTGTCGGCCTCCCGGCCAAAGCAGCGCTCAAATTCCGTATGGGAGGAGAGAAGATAGAGCTGCCAGTTTTCCGTGTTCCGATACGCTTCGCCAAAGGCGCGGTACAGGGCCTCCGCCTCTTCCTTCTCGCCGATCCGCTCGCCGTAGGGCGGGTTTGTAACGAGCACACCTCGCTCCGTCTCCCGGGAAAAGCGCCTGGCGTCCGCCACCTCAAAGCGGACGAGTTCCGCCACCCCAGCCCGCGCTGCGTTCTCCTTGGCGATGGCGATGGCCTTGGGGTCAATGTCGGTGCCAAGGATCCGGTAGTCGCCGTGAAACTCCTTCGCGGCGGCAGCCTCCCGCTCCGCCTGCCAGATCCTCTTATCCAGCGTGCGCCAGTCCATGGCGGCAAAGCGGCGGTTCTTTCCGGGGGCAGCGTTTTTGGCGATGAGAGCGGCCTCGATGGGAATGGTGCCGCTGCCGCAGAAGGGATCCACAAAATCGTCTCGGCCCCGGTAGCGGGAGAGATTCACCATGGCGGCTGCCAGCGTTTCCCGCAGGGGAGCGGCGTTATGGGCAGGGCGGTAGCCCCGCTTGTGCAGCCCCTCGCCGCTGGTGTCCAGGCACAGGGAGACCTGATCCTTCATGATGGAAAAGCGGATCTGCACCGTCTCGCCTGTCTCGGCAAACCAGTTGAGATGATAGCGGCTCTTCAGCCGCTCCACCACCGCCTTTTTGATGATCTTCTGGCAATCTGAAACGGAGAAGAGCTTGGAGTTCAGGCTGTGCCCGGCAACAGGAAAGGCGGCGTCCTTGGGGATCCATCGCTCCCAGGGAAGCGCACGGGTGCGCTCAAAGAGCTCGTCAAATGTGACAGCGTCAAAACGGCCCAGCTCCAGCAAAACCCGCTCGCCCGTCCGCAGGCGCAGATTGGCCCGGGCCAGGGCCTCGTCCCCGCCGGAAAAGTAGACCCGCCCGTTTTCGGCAGCCACCTGCGTAAGGTCCATGCGCCGCAGCTCGTCCGCCACCAGACCCTCCAGCCCGAACAGGCAGGGAACACAAAATCTATGATCCATAAGTACCTCGATCAGAAAGAATTGGAATATATAGTGCCGAGAATCAATATACAATAAACTTGGGGGCTTGTAAACGGAAATTGCGGCAAATTCTATAAAATTTTGTAGGAAGCAGGTGTTCTTTCACAAAGTAACATAAAAAACTGCGAAAAAAGCTATTGAAATTTTATGCAAAAAGCGGTATAGTAACTTCAGGTCATAATTTGTTCATTTTTGGTGGAGGGCAGAATGGCGATCGAGCGGTCTTTGTTTCTGGAAATTGTAAAGGACGCTTATAGCGCCTATTATTCCATTGTCCCCGCGGAAGAGGGGGAGCTGCCCCTGGCCTTCCGGGCGGACTATAACGCCAAGGATGAACAGTATTTTCTGGTGAAAAGCGCCAAAATCTGGAACAACGAGAAGAACGAGTATGCCTATGTGTTCTCCGCTCCGTCCTTTGAAAAGGAGACAGTGGAGAAGTGCATCGCCTGGGCGCTGGAGGATATGCTCCCTCGGGTGAAGCCTCATAAGAATCATCAGTATACCAACTGCAAGGTGGTCTTCATCGCGGATTCCTTGGAGGAGAATGTGATCTCCGCCGTGCAGAAGAGCAAGTTTTCCAAGAGCTACGGTTTTCTCTCCACCCAGGGATATACGGAGCTGCTGTCTGCGGCTGTGGATCTGAGCACGGAGAAAACCTATACCAACCGGGTCGGCCGCGGCCTGGAATCCTTCTTTCATAAGCTGTTTGCCCTGCGTCATGAGGAAGCGTAGGACAAATGGTAATAAAAACTTTTTCATCTAAGGAGTGAAAAGTATGAGCGCATTACTGATCCTCGTGATCGCGATCGTACTGCTGGCTCTGGGCTACGTCTTCTACGGTAGCTGGCTCGCCAAGCAGTGGGGTGTGGACCCCAATCGCGAGACCCCGGCTCACACCAGCTACGACGGAAAGGACTTCGTTCCTGCCAACCCCGCCGTTCTGATGGGCCACCACTTCTCTTCCATCGCCGGTGCAGGCCCCATTAACGGACCTATCCAGGCTGCTGTGTTCGGCTGGGTTCCCGTTTTCCTGTGGTGTGTGCTGGGCGGCATCTTCTTCGGCGCTATGCACGACTTTGGCGCCCTGTTCGCCTCCATCCGTCACAACGGCGGCTCCATCGGCCAGGTCATGAAGGACTCCATGGGCGTCAAGGCCCAGCGGCTCTTCATCGTCTTCGCCCTCGCCGTTCTGATCCTGGTCATCGCCTCCTTCACTTCTGTTGTTGCCTCCACCTTTGAGGCCAACTACACCAAGACTAGCGTTGACTTCGAGAAGACCGAGGTCACCGCATTTGAGGATGGCAAGAACGTCTATGCTCTGAACGAGGACGGCAGCTACAAGCTGATCGTCAAGGATGCGGAAGGCAACTATCCCGAGGTTGATCCCGAGGCCGAGTACTTCGTCCCCGTGGCCGCTGAGGGTGTTACCTACTTCGCCAAGGACGGCGTGAACTACGTTGCCAAGGATCTGGCTGAGACGGACGCTACCAAGGTGTTTGTCCCCGTGGGTAAGGCCATTACCACCGGCGCCATCCTGCCCAACGCTTCCACCGCCATGACCTCCATGCTGTTCATCCTGATCGCCATCGTCTTCGGTTACTTCGTGTACCGCAAGAATGCCAAGGTCGGCCCCGCCACCATCATCGGCATCATCGGCATCCTGGTGGTCGTCTTCGTCGGCCTGAAGGTCGGTCTGAACCTGGGTCGTACCTTCTGGGTTCTGTTCATCGCTGTGTATGTCACCATCGCCTCCCTGCTGCCCGTGTGGATCCTGCTGCAGCCTCGTGACTACCTGAGCTCCTTCCTGCTCTACGGTATGATGATCCTGGCTGTTGTCGCCATCATCGGCGGCACCTTCACCGGCACTGCCAACATGGAAGTTCCTATGTTCACCGGTTGGAAGAACGCTGCGGGTCAGCCTCTGTTCCCGTTCCTGTTCATCACCGTTGCCTGCGGCGCCTGCTCCGGCTTCCACTCTCTGATCAGCTCCGGTACTTCTTCCAAGCAGATCAACAACGAGAAGGACGCCAAGATCATCGGCTACGGCTCCATGATCATCGAGTCCGCTCTGGGCATCATCTCCCTGATCGCTGTCGGTGTTGTGTACAAGACTGCTGTTGCCGGTGGCGACGGTATGTCCATGTCTTCTCCTCCGACCATCTTCGCCGGTGGTATTGCTACCCTGTTCGCTTCCTTCGCTCCTGCGACCAAGGGCATCATCCGCAACCTGTTCACCCTGGCTGTGTCCGTCTTCGCTCTGACCTCTCTGGACTCCGCCACTCGTCTGTGCCGTTACCTCTTCGCTGAGCTGCTCACTCCGGAAGGAAAGACCCACGAGGATCTGACCGGCGTTGCCAAGTTCCTGACCACGCCTATCGTCTCCACCCTCATCATGGTCGTCATCGGCTGCGGCATCGGCTTCCTGAACCTGAACCAGATCTGGGGCGTGTTCGGCGCTGCCAACCAGCTGCTGGCTGCTGTGGCTATGCTGGCTGTCTGCACTTGGCTGGGCAAGGTCGGCAAGAACAACAAGATGTTCTACTTCCCCATGTGCTTCATGCTGGTTGCTACCATCACCGCTCTGTGCTTCACCATCGTTGGCGGCTTCGGCAAGATCGCCGCTGGCGCTGCCTGGGGCGTGTGGTTCCAGGTTATCTGGAGCATTATCCTGGTTGTCCTGGCTGTCATCCTGGCTGTCATGTCTCTCAAGACGCTGGCTTCTCAGGCCAAGGCCAAGAAGGCGTAAGCTTTATAGAGCTTGCCTCAACCACATATTCCTCACAGGAGGGGCTGCCTTCGGGCAGCCCTTTTTGTATACCTTCTTTGGAATTGTGGGAACTTGGGCTTGTCCCGTACCATGGGTGTATGTTATAATTTCTAAGAGGTGATGCTTCATGGATTTCATGCAAGAATATCGCAGCAAGCTCTGCACTGCCGAAGAGGCGGTGCGCCTGGTCAAATCCGGTGACTGGGTGGACTATGGCTCTAACAACGGCTATCCCTCTACCCTGGACGCTGCCCTGGCCCTCCGGCGGGACGAGCTGTATCATGTCAAGGTGCGCGGCAATCTGCTCCGCGGCCCTTTGGCGGTGGTGGAGTGCGACCCCACGCTGGAGCATTTTGTGTATAACTCCTGGCACTGCTCCGGGTATGAGCGCAAGCTCTGCGATGCGGGCCGCGCCTTTTTTACCCCCATGCTGTTCCGGGATTTGGACCGTTACTATCACCAGTACCTGACCGTGGATGTTGCCATGCTTTCCGTGGCCCCCATGGATGAAAACGGCTGCTTTAACCTCTCCGGCGCCCTTGGCGCTGAGCGGGGGATCGTGGACGTTGCCAAGAAGATCGTTGTTGAGGTCAACGAGAATCTGCCCAGAGTGCGCGGCGGCGCGGATGTGTCTATTCCGCTTGACAGGGTGGACGCCATTGTGGAGGCGGGACGGATCCCCCCTTGGGAGATGAAATCCCCCGAGCCCTCGGAAATCGACCGGCAGATCGCAGGGCATGTGCTGCCCCTGATCCCGGACGGCGCGGTGATCCAGCTTGGCATCGGCGGCATGCCCAACGCCCTGGGCGAGCTGCTGGCGGAGTCCGATCTGAAGGATCTTGGCATGCATACCGAGCTCTGCTCTGATGGTTATCTGGCTCTCTTCAAGGCGGGCAAGCTCACAAATGCCAAAAAGACCCTGCACAACGGGAAAGGCGTGCTGGGCCTTGCCATCGGATCCCAGGAGCTGTTTGACTGGATCCATGAAAATGACGCGATCATGGGTGCGCCGCTGAGCTATGTGAACAATCCCTTTGTCATTGCCCAGAATGAGAAGATGATCTCCATCAACGGCTGCCTGAACGTGGATCTATATGGGCAGATTGCCTCCGAGAGCGCCGGCACGCGGCAGATCAGCGGTACCGGCGGTCAGTTGGATTTTGTGACCGGCGCCGCCATGTCCAAGGGCGGCCGCGGTTTCCTGTGCCTGCCTTCCACCTTTATGGATAAGAAGGGCGTGCTCCACTCCCGCATCCTGCCTCAGATGGCCGGGGACATCATCACAACGCCCCGCAGCCAGGCGCCTACTATCGTCACCGAGTACGGCACGGCGGATCTCACCGGGCGCAGCACCTGGGAACGGGCGGCCCGACTTATTGAGATTGCCCACCCTGATTTCCGGGAGGAGCTGATCCGCAAGGCGGAGGAGCAGCGCATCTGGCTGCCGTCCAATAAACGCTGATAAACCAAAAACCGTAGGGGAGGGGCTTGCCCCTCCCGCTAAGGAGAGGCACAACATGACCATCGACAACACCTTATATCGCGGCCGACCGGCGGGGGAGCGCATCCCTAAGGAGACGCGCTGCTACGATCTCCTGGATGAGCTGGGGATCGAATACTATCGCGTGGATCACGAGCATGCCGACACCATCCCAGACTGTGAGCTGGTGGAGGGCCTTCTTGGCTGCAAGATCTGCAAGAACCTCTTCCTGACAAACCGGCAGCAGACGGAGTTCTATCTGCTTATCATGCCGGGGGAGAAGCCCTTTAAGACCAAGCTCCTCTCCAAGCAGATCGGCTCCGCTCGCCTGAGCTTTGCCGGGCCTGAGCATATGGAGAGACTGCTGGATATCACCCCAGGCTCCGTCAGCGTCCTGGGACTCATGAACGACAAGGAGAAGAAGGTGCGCCTGTTGGTGGATCGGGATCTGCTGACCGAGGAAAACTTCGGCTGCCATCCCTGCATCAACACCTCCAGCCTGCGCTTCCAAACGGCGGATCTGTTCCGGACCATCCTGCCGGCCCTGGGTCACGAGCCCACCTTTGTGGAGCTTCCCTGGACGGTGGAGGAGTAACTGTTTTCCTCTAATAACGAGGCCGCATCCAAATAGGATGCGGCCTCATTTTCTCATATCTCAAAACTCAAAACTGAAAACTCAATCCTGATACACCCTCGGTACCCGCTTGGAAACCGCGCAAAGCAGCTCGTAGCTGATGGTACCGGCCTCTTTGGCCAAGTTCTCAATATCATTATGCTCTCCGAAAATTTCCACCTCGTCACCCACGGCGACCTGAGGAAGCTCCGTCAGATCCAGCATACACATATCCATGCAGATGCTGCCCCGCTGAGGGGCGAAGCCTCCCGCCACGGCAAAGCTGCAGCGGTTGGAGAGAACACGGGGCAGCCCGTCGGCGTAGCCGATGGCCAGGACGCCCATGCGGGTGTGGCGTTCCGTTACAAAGCGGCGGCCATAACTCACAGAAGTGCCTGCCTCATAGTGCTTGATGGTGCTCACAGTGGTGACAAGACGCATGCAGGGCAAAAGATCCAGACTGCCGGTATCGTCTCCGTAGCCGTAGAGCAGCAGCCCGGGACGCACCATGTCCAGCGCCATCTCCGGGTAATGGATCACCGCGCCGGAATTGGCGCAGTGCCGGATGGGGAAGCGGATGCCGCCCCGCTCCGCAACGGCTTCGATCACACGGGTAAACAGCCTAAACTGCTCCCACGTATAGGCTTCATTCTCCGCGCCGTCCTCGTCAGAGACGGCGAAGTGGGTATAAATCCCCTCTGGCTCCAGGTTCGGCAGCTTGCAGGAGGCAATCACGTTGTCTACTCCGATGTCAAAATAGTTCCCGGCGCAGAGAAAGCCCAGCCGGGACATGCCGGTGTCCAGCTTGATGTGGACCCGCAGGGTTTTGCCAAGGGCGACTGCTGCGGCGGAATACTCCTTCGCCTTGGCAAGGGCGCTGACGGTTTGGGTCAGATTCTCCTCAATCAGCAGTCCGGTGTACTCCGGTGGGGTGTGGCCCAGAATCAGGATCGGCATGCTGATGCCGCCCCGGCGCAGCTCCAATGCCTCATCCAGGCAGGAGACGGCCAGATAGTCCGCTCCGGCCTCCTGCAGCAGGCGGGAGACCTGCAGCGCCCCATGACCGTAGGCGTCGGCCTTTACCACGCCGAGAAAGCGGCAGCCCTCGGGCAGGGCAGCCCGGATAGCCTCGTAATTATGGCGGATATGGGACAGGGAAATCTCTGCCCAGGTTCTCTTCTGTAAATCGTTCATGTTCTATCTCCGGTTTTTTGTTAGCTCCAATTGTTGATTTCGCAGGCCACGGTCACGACGCCATCGCTCTGCAGCTCGGCGCGGAAGGGGAGCCCGTCCTCATCAAACCAGACCTGTACCTTGGTGTGGTCGTCATACAGCAGCTCCACCGCGTCAAAGCCATCCTCCGTCCAATAGCTGTCCGGGTGCCCGTTTTGCAGCGCGTCTACCAGCAGCGGCAGGGCGGACATGGGCGTGAGCCCATAGGCGTCCAGGTCCCCGGTGTCCAGGATCAGCCCGTCATACTCCAGGGCTGTGCCGCCCTTTTCCACGCGGGCGCTGATGCCGGAAATGCGCCCCGGGGCCAGCACCGTGACCCGCTGCACATCCCCCTCCAGCGTGTAGCGCAGGGTGAAGGCGGCGCTTCGGTCAGGATAGGAGGCGGTGAGCTCTGCCGTAAAGCTGAGCGTGTCCCGCTGGGAAAGCTCCTCGGAAAAGGCGGCAAAGCGTTCCCGGGATTGATTGCCGCAGCCGGAGAGCAGCAGACAGACCAGCAGCGGCAGGATGACAAGAATCTTTTTCATAGGCTCCTCCCAATACTCGTAGGTATCTGAGCCTATGCGCTTGACCCCATGAAAATGAATGGGATGGCGAAAAGCCGTAAGGCGGTTCGCCTTGCATTTTTGTCACGCAATCATTATAATCACCTCTGGCCCTTCCGTCAAATCCTTCTTTGGCAAAAAAGACAAAAATGCTCTTGAAAAATTGTGCGAACTGTGATAGTCTAAGCCTGCTGTGAACGGGAAAATAGCGCTTTCCGTGGCGGATAGAGAAGGAGGGTCGGCGGCTGGAAGCCCTCTGCGTCACCGGCGCTTGGTTCGCCCGGGAGCTCCGGCCAATCCCCGGCGTGTGGCGCCCGTTATCGCGCTGTGAGTGCGGCGGTTTGCCGAATGTGGGTGGTACCACGGAAGCGATGCTTTCGTCCCAGTTGGGACGGAGGCTTTATTTTTTTGGGAGGAGATCGGAATGAAAGAACTGATGCAGGCGCTTCGGGATGCGGCCTTGAAGGCCATTTTTGAAGCGGAGGATGTGGAGCGTCTGGAGGATCTGCGGATCAAATATCTGGGCAAGAAGGGTGAGATGACGGCAATCCTGCGGCAGATGGGCAAGCTCTCTCCCGAGGAGCGGCCGGTTATGGGCCAGATGGCCAACCAGGTCCGCAGCGAGATCGAGAATCTGCTGGAGGAGCGCAAGCGCGTCGTCACGGAAGCCATGCTGGAAAAGAAGCTGGAGCGGGAAGCGCTGGATGTGACCCTGCCGGGCGAGAAGCCTCGCCTGGGGCACAAGCACCCCATGTATAACGTGCTGGATCAGATCAAGGATATCTTCATCGGCATGGGCTTTGAAATCCTGGACGGTCCCGAGGTGGAACAGGCAGCCTACAACTTCGATAAGCTGAATATTGACGAGGGGCACCCCTCCCGTGACTGGACGGATACCTTCTATTTTACGGAGGACAGCCAGATCCTGCTGCGCACCCAGACCTCTCCCATGCAGATCCATGCCATGGAAACCCGGGAGCTTCCCATTCGCGTGCTGGCGCCGGGCCGCGTCTATCGGAAGGATGAGGTGGACGCCACCCATTCCCCCATGTTCCATCAGATCGAGGGTCTGGTGGTGGACAAGGGCGTGACCATGGCAGACCTGAAGGCCACGCTGAATCTGGTGGTGGGGAAAATATACGGCGAGGGCACCGTCACCCGGTTCCGCCCCCATCATTTCCCCTTTACGGAGCCCAGCTGCGAGCTGGACATCCAGTGCCACAAGTGCGGCGGCAAGGGCTGCAGCACCTGCAAGGGCGAGGGCTGGATCGAAGTGCTGGGCGCCGGCATGGTGCACCCGAAGGTGCTGGCTGGCTGCGGCATTGACCCGGATGTGTATTCCGGCTGGGCCTTTGGTATGGGCCTGGAGCGCCTGGCCATGGGCGAGTATAAGATTACGGACCTGCGCCTGATCTTTGAGAACGACGTGCGGTTCCTGGAACAGTTCTGAAGGAGGTAGACGGTTATGAAAATGCCCAGAAAATGGCTCAACGAGTTTGTGAATCTGCCTCTCGAAGAGGTGGGCGACAAGGCCTTTGCCGAGGCCATGAGCGTTTCCGGCTCCAAGGTGGAGGTCACCGAGGACCTGAGCGCCACCATTAAGAACGTCAAGGTGGGGCGGATCCTGTCCCTGGAGAAGCACCCCAATTCCGATCACATGCTGATAGCGCAGATCGACGTGGGCGCCGAGGCTCCCGTACAGATCTGCACCGGAGCCTGGAACGTCCATGTGGGCGACCTGGTGCCTGCCGCGCTCCACAACTCCCTGCTGCCAAGCGGCGTGAAGATCACCAAGGGCAAGCTCCGGGGCGTGGAGTCCTTCGGCATGCTCTGCTCCCTGAAGGAGCTGGCCGCTGACGTGCATGTCTTCCCCTATGGGGAAATCAAGGCAGCGGCGCTGCTGAACAATTATCACCCCATCGACCCGCTGAAGCCCTCCATTTCTCCCGCCATCAAGAGCGGGGATCGGATCTTCGGCAAGGTCGTGGCGGCGGAGGTCACGGCGGTGGAAAACGCCGGCGTGAACCTTTGGAAATGTGCGCTGGCAACGGGCTGCGAACTTGTGACCGACTGCCAGAATATCCACGCGGGCGACCTGGTGGCCTACAATACCGAGAAAAATGCCATCTGCACCCTAAAGGATTTGCATGCCGAGCAGCGGGAGTTTCCCAACTGCATCGAGGACGGCATCCTCATCCTGCATGAGGACTGCAAGCCCGGCGATGATCTGGGCGTGCTCCTGGGCCGGGACGATCATGTGGTGGAGTATGAGATCACGCCCAACCGGCCCGATTGCCTGTGCATGATCGGTCTGGCAAGAGAAGTGGCCGTCACCTTCGGCAAGGAGCTGAAGCTCCACGAGCCCGAGGTGCAGGCGAAGGCGGATGGCAATATCGAGGAAATGGCGAAGATCGTCATCGAAGATCCGGCACTGTGCCCCCGCTATACTGCGCGGATGGTGAAGAACGTGAAGATCGCCCCGTCCCCGGCCTGGATGCGGGAGCGCATCCGCAACGCGGGCATGCGCCCCATCAACAACCTGGTGGATATCACCAACTACGTCATGCTGGAGTACGGCCAGCCCATGCACGCCTTTGATTTCAGCTGCGTGAAGGACGGGGAGATCCATGTCCGCTGCGCCCGGGAAGGGGAGAGCATCCGCACGCTGGACGGCACCGAGCGTCCCCTCACACCCAACATGCTCTGCATCTGCGATACGGAAAAGCCGGTGGCGGTAGCGGGCGTTATGGGCGGCGAGAACAGCGAGATCGTGGGCGACACGGCCATGGTGCTTTTCGAGAGCGCCTGCTTCAACGGCCCCTCCGTCCGCCGGACTGCCACGGCCCTGGGGATGCGCACGGACGCCTCCTCCCGCTTTGAGAAAGGGCTGGACGCGGAAGGCACCAGAAGAGCGGTGGATCGGGCCTGCGAGCTGGTGGAGCTGCTGGGCGCGGGCGAAGTGGTGGAAGGCGTGATCGACGTCTTCCCCGGCAAGAAGCCCCAGACCACCGTGAAGCTGGAACCCGAGAAAATCAACGCTCTGCTCGGCACCGATCTGGACGAAGCCGTCATGCGCAAGATCCTGACCGACCTGGGCTTCGGCTTTGACGGGGATATGATCCTGGTGCCCTCCTGGCGCGGCGACGTGGAGCATTATTCCGACATCGCGGAGGAAGTGGCCCGCTTCTACGGGTATAACGAGATCCCCACAGCCTTCTCCGGCGGGATCAGCACGGCCGGCGGCTACACCGAGCTGCAGCAGACCGAGCGGCGCATCGGGGAAGTGTGTCGCAGCATGGGCCTGGACGAGATCATCACCTACTCCTTTATCAGCCCCAGCTATTACGACAAGATCCGCATGCCCAAGGATGATCCCCGGCGGGACAGCCTGAAGATCCTGAACCCCCTGGGCGAGGATACCTCCATCATGCGGACCACTATCCTGCCCTCCATGCTGGAGATTCTGACCCGGAACTATAACTACCGCAACAAGACTGCGGCCCTGTACGAGATCGGCCGGGTCTACAACAAGCGTCCCGATGGGCTGGCGGATGAGCCGAAGATCGTCTCCCTTGGCGCCTACGGCGCGGAGATGAACTTCTTCATGCTTAAGGGCTGGGTGGAGAACCTGCTTGCTGACCTGGGAACGGCCAAGCCCCATTTCGTGCAGGAGCGGAAGAACCCCTCTTATCACCCGGGCCGCTGCGCCAAGGTGTTCGTGGGGGAAACGGAGATCGGCGTTCTGGGTCAAATCCATCCCCAAGTTGCGGCAAACTACGGTGTGGATGCGGAGCTTTACTGCGCTGAGCTGCGCTTTGATGCGCTGGCTGCTGTCAAGGGCGGCATCCCCGTCTTCAAGCCTCTGCCCCGCTTCCCGGCGGTCACCCGGGATATCGCCGTGGTGTGTGACGCCTCCGTTCCCGTGGGGGACATGACCGAGGCGATCCTTTCCGGCGGCGGAAAGTACCTGAAGGGCTGCACGCTGTTTGACGTGTACACCGGACATCATATTGCCGAAGGGATGAAGTCGGTGGCCTTCTCGCTCACCATGCGGGCGGAGGATCAGACGCTGACGGACGATCACGCGGAGGAGACGGTGCGGAAGGTGCTGCAGATCCTGCAGGAAAAGTTCAACGCCGTCATGCGCTGAGTGCGGAACGCAAAAAAACCTGTCCTGCCGACAGCTTTTGACTTTACTTGACAGAAAAATCTGGTATAATAAGGACAAACGAAAGGGGGGATCTTCATGGAGGACGTTACCAGAAAGTTTACAGCCTTGGACAGCAAAGCGGAAATGCGGGAGATCCTGTCATCTGTATATAACTCGCTGATGGTGAAGGGCTATAATCCCATCAACCAGATCGTGGGCTATATCCTTTCCGAGGATCCGACGTATATCACCAACTACAACAATGCGCGCACGCTGATCTGCCGCATTGATCGGGATGAGCTGCTGCAGGAGCTGCTCCGCACGTATCTGGATAAGTAAGAACAGAAAACAGGCCCGTCGCAAGGCACTCCGTAAGGAAGTTGCTTTTAGGCAGACAATAACTGGCTAAAAAGAAATGAAATAGGCGTGACCACCACGGTCACGCCTATTTTGTCTGCCAGTTACGGATTTTGTGGGACAAAATCCGATGCTCGCTATGACTGTGGACAAAGAAAACTTGAAACACTCTTCATTTTAGGATACAATATCCTTATAGCGCAATTTCACATTGTTATACACCAATGATGGAAAGAAATTGCGTGGCAGCAAACGAGGCTGTGCGTTTTTCGGCGCGTGTGGCTTCGGTTGCACGCACTTTTTTGCTTTACAGGAGAGAATCAAATGGAGATTGCAGTATCAGAGCCCTTGATCACCGTGGTTATTCCGGTTTTTAATTCCGAACAATATATCGAAAAAGCTGCCAACTCTGTGTTATTGCAGCCAAACGCGGATTGCATTGAGCTGATTCTTGTTGATGACGGATCGACTGACAACAGTGCGAACATTTGCGACAAGCTTTCAGAAGCCAATTCTGGCGTAAAAGTATTCCACAAGGAAAACGGTGGCGTTAGCTCTGCCCGCAATATGGGCATAGAGAATGCAAAGGGAAAGTATATAGCGTTCCTCGATAGTGACGACTGGTGGGAACGAGCTTTTTTATCTGACGATTTAGCGGCAGAGCTTTTACGTCCACAAAGTTCGGATCTCTATTGTTTTTCCTATCAAAAGGTAAGCCCTAACAAAAAGTGGATAAAGACGCTGCACGTCTCCAACGGTACCTATGTCTATAACAGGCCTGCTTTATCGCATATTATTGGGCAGCCTCACTGCGCTTTCTTGTACCGCAGAGACTTTTTAATTGCATATGGTTTTCGCTATCTTCCCACAAAAGTTTGGGAAGATGTCACTTTTTGTCAGCTTTGCTGTACATTTGCAAAAACCATTACTTGCATGGATCGGATAATCTTCTCCTACTATATGAACAATAAATCCTGCATGCATACCAAGAGCAGTGTGAACAAGTTCAAGGAGCATTTCAAAGCTGAAAACCTTGCAAAACCGATCTATGAGACAAACGGAGTATCATACAACATTGATCGAACAATTATCTCACTAATCGGCGAATGTTTAAAGGATATATCCATAGAAAACTCGTTTGGCTTTGTTAAGGAACTAATAGCTGGTCCAGAGTTCTTCTTGCTGAACCATAGTGACATTCAGCCTTGGCAGACTCTGCAAAAAGACATCCGGCTATGGCGGAAAAAACCAATCCTTGCATATATTAAATGTAGAATCAACGGCATACCCAAATACGTTAAGCGTTTTTTACACACTTTACGAATTACACGTCCTCTCGCCGATTATATTCAATACCGATTAATTGAAAGATGAGACTAATTTCCGCATACAAATCACCACGTTTTTCTGACCTAATCTGTGCTATAGGTGGGGAACCCCATATATTATGAATTAACTAGAAAACCGGAAAAAGGCACTTCCTAACGAAGTGCCTTCCTCGGGCCTGTTTTTTTGCTCTGATCTCTTCTGGATAAGAGAATGAATTCATATGGTTTGACGAGAAATTAACAGATCTTTTTCAATATTTCTTTAATTTTCCACCCTATAATAATCACGATATTTTGTATGACAAGGAGTGTCACAAAATGAAGGTCAAACGGATTTTGATGCGGAGCTTTAGCGGGCTGCTTGCTCTGATTTGCGTTCTGTGCCTGGTTTTCCAGGGCATCGGACTGAAGCAGGCGCTGAACTGCAAGGCCTACTGGGAGGAGCAGGGCGCGGAAGCCAACGAGAATTTTAACAAGCTTGAGGATGGCATCAACCAGCTGCGGGATAATGAAAATGCCTATTTGGAAGGCGTGGAGGCCTATGAAGAGGGTGTGGAGGCCTATGAACAGGGCGAGGCCGCACTTGCTGCCGGCGCTGCTGCGCTGAACCAGGGCCAGGCCCAGTATGACGACGGTGCTGCCCGCCTTGCTGCTGCCCACCAGCAGTATGATGAAAACGTTCAAAAGCTGCAGGCGGCCAAAGCTGAGGTAGAGGCCGGCAAGGCAGAGCTGGAAGCCGGCAAAGCCCGTGTTGCCGAGGGCGAGGCAGAGCTTGCCGCGCACCAGCAGGAATACGAGGAAGGCAAGGCAAAGCTGGCGCAAGTCACGCCGATCTACCAGGCTGCTCTGGCGGCCAAGGCCCGCGTGGATCAGCTGAAGGCCGAGCGTGAGCGTTATGCCGCCATGGGCGTTCTGGGCGAGAAGAAGGTTCAGGAGCTGGATCTTGAGATCATGCTGGCAGAGCAGGCTTTCCAGACCAGCCTGGGCGGCTACTCGCTGGACGGTATCATTGCCGAGTATGAGGCCGGTCAGGCGCAGATCGCCGCTTATGAAGCCGGTATGGCCGAGGTAGAAGCCGGCAAGCAGCAGATCGCGGAAGGCGAGGCCAGGATTGCGGAGGCGGAGCGGCAGATCGCTGAGGCTGAGGCGAAGCTGGCGGAGGCCAAGGCGATCCTGGACGAGAAGGATCAGGAGCTTGCCAATGCGGGGAACCAGCTCTCTTCCGGTTATGCCGAATATGCGGAAGGGAAGAATCAGCTGGAGACCGGTGCGGCGCAGCTTGCCGATGGCCTTGCTCGACTGGGCGAGTATGAGGGCGGCCAGGATCAGGTCGTTGAGGGCCTGGATATGGTGCTGGCCACGGATACATACTATGATCGTGCCAATCGTCCCCTCGTCACCGCGATTGCTCAGCGTATGGAGCCGGGCTTTACCTACTGGACTCTGGACGAGAACGGGGCGCCTCTGCTGATGAACGGGCAGAAGTTCCTGGATCTGGACAAAGCGCTTGATGTCGTGGCTGCGGGCCGCTCCTTCCTGGAGGACACCACGGAGCTTGTCACCAAAGAGATCACCGGCCGTCTGATCGTGTGGGTCGTGGCTGCTGTGGCCGTGCTCACGGGTCTTGTCGGCGCCATTCTGGGCATTTGCGGGAAACGCTTCGGTGCGCTGATTCCCGCTTCCATTGCCGAAGGCTTCGCACTCACGGCGATCATTCTGGCGCTGGTGTTCGGTGTTGAGAATCCCATGTCTGTGATTGCCGGAACAGGTACGGTCGGCATCATCCTGGCCGGCGTGATCGCATTGGCGGTTGCCGCGGTGCTGGTGATCATTTTTGCGGCCATCGCAAAACCCGTGAAATCCGCAGCGAAGACCGAGTCGGAAGAGAAGAAGGAAGAGCCTGCTCCTGCAGAGGCCTGATTCTTGAGATTCTGCATTTCAAAGCCGCCGGAGGCTGAATCCTTCCGGCGGCTTTTTGCGCCGTGTTTTGCCAGATTTCTTAAGAATTACAAAATTTGCTTGTCATACCTGATATGATGTGATAAAATATTAGAGATTGAGCACATGCGGATAAAATGTGCAATTTATTCGGTGAGGGTATACCAGTGGATAAGAATCAGATGATGAACCCGGAAGTGTCTGAAGAGAATGCTGCGGCAAAAAAACGCCGTCAAAGAAAGAAAAAATGGAAGGCGTTTTCCCGCGTTGTGGACCGCATCTTTGGCTTTGTCATGGCAACGGTGATGATGCTCGCCATTTTTGCTTTCGGCGTGGGCTATATTGCTACATCAAAGCAATACCCCTCTCTTCGTGAAAGTTTTGTTGCAACAATGGCGGAAACCAGGCGCTTTACCTTTGTGCCCCGCATCTATCTGAACGCTGAGGAAGCGAACGAACTCCAGTATGATCGTGGCTGGTCGCTGGAAGAGGAGATGGATCCTTCTCTGATCCATATTGCGGCGCGGGATCCGGAGCAGTCCACGGCCGATCCGGAAGCGGGTCCGACGGAGAATGCCGATCCCTACGGCTATGTGGATGAAGATGGCGACGGATATATTCTTGCGGAAGTCAGCGGACGCGGCTATAACGGTTATATGCTGATCATCCTGGATCCGACTCGTGTCTTCGTCGCCCGCGGCGGTGAGGGGCAGACCATCAATCTGATCGCCCAGCGCACCGGCGCCATCGGCGGCATTAACGGCGGCGCATTTCTGGATAACACCGGCACGGGCAGCGGAAGAGAACCGGAAGGCCTGACGATTATTGATGGCAAGCTGATTGAGTCTTCCCGAAATGAGTATTCTCCCTTTGTCGGTTTGGATGAGGAAGGGATCCTGCACGTGGGCTATTACAGCTATGCGGATTGCCTGGAGATGGGCATTGTAGGCGGCGTGACCTTTGAACCTCCTCTGGTCATCAACGGGGTTCCCCAGGACACCAGCTATATCGTCAGCGGTGTCAATCCCCGTACTGCCATCGGGCAGCGGGCTGACGGCGCAATTCTGATGCTGGTGATCGACGGGCGCCAGATCTCCAGCGCCGGCGCTACCTACGCGGATCTGACGGATATCATGATGCAGTTCGGCGCAGTGAATGCGATGAACCTGGACGGCGGCTCCTCCACGGTCATGATTTTGAACGGGCAGCTTGTGAACAGTCCTTCCTCTGCCAGCGGCGGCTCCCGTGGCCTTCCCAACGCGTTTATGTTCCGATAAGAGGTACGGAAGATGGAAAAGAAGAGAAAGAAAAAGAATAAAGGGGCGATCCGCTACGCTATTTCATTGGCGTTGTGGATTCTGATCCTGGCAGGCCTCTGCATCTATGGCTGGAAGACCGTGATGCGTTTCGGCGACTATTGGGAAATGTCCCAGGTCAGCAATACCATGGATGACTATCTGGACCGGCTTCGTGTGGAAATGTGGCAGGATGGGGAAAACGGTGTGCTGAAATCGATCTCGTCCATGCCTCACCCATTCCAGACGGATGAGGAATGTGTTGCATTTTTGCAGCAGGTCTTGTCGGAAGAGATCCGTTATCTGCCCAGTGTCAACGCTCCCGGTGACGATGGAAAGACCTACGATCTGGTGAGCGGACGGAGTAAGTTCGGTAAGGTTCATGTTTCCCAAATCGTTTCCGAGCCGGATGAAAACTTTATCCTGAACTGGATGATTGAAAAGTATTCTCTCTATCCCTGGCAGGTGGACGAGGGCAGCGTGGAGTTTTATCTGGACGGACTTTATACCTCCTTTGAGATCACGATACCGGATTCCTACACCCTTATTCTCAATGGCCATACGGTCTCCTCGGATTATATCATCGAAAGCGGCATCCATTATAATACCCTGGAAAACTACTATGAGGAGTTTGAAGGTCTGCCCACCAAGGTGACCTACCATGTGGATCAGATCTTCGGTACTGTTGATTATCAGCTCCTGGACGCCTCCGGGAACCCCACGGAGATCGACCCGGACCGGGACGATTCTCAGTTTATCCAGCCTGTTTCCGCTGAATTGTACGACCGGTTCTATGAATTCTCCCACAGCTTTGCCTACCGCTACCTGGAGTTCAGCTCCGGTACGGACGACATGCATATTCTTTACGGCAGACTGAAGCCCTATGTGCAAAAGGGCAGCGATCTGGAGGACCGTCTGGTCCGCACGGTAGACAGCTATATTGGCTGGCAGCATAACAAAAACTTCCGTTTTTATGATGCAACGCTGAATTCGGTTACGGCTCTTGGAAACGGGATCTATGTTCTGGATGTGTCCGCCAGCGGCTCGGCAGAGCAGCCCAGCGGCTTTGTGAAGGTGGATCGGAATATGCTGATCTATATTCGCTACAATGCGGAAAAGGATGACGCCGTTGCTTTCTCGGTGGAAGACTACTGATACGGAAGAGTGAGATTATGACCCAACCCAAAGCCTGCCAGAGCTCTCTGGCCATCGTGCTGCCCTCCCTTGACCCGGACGACAAATTTGATCGGGTTGTGCAGGGCCTTGTGGAGCATGGCTTTTCGCATATTGTCATTGTGGATGACGGGAGCGATGCGGCCCATCAGGTGCATTTTCGGCGTGCAGAGGACTATCCCCAGTGCTGTGTGCTGCATCATGAGGGCAACAAGGGCAAGGGGAGAGCCCTGAAAACCGCATTCCGCTATGTGCGGGAGAATTTGCCGGAGCTTGCAGGCGTTATCACCATTGACGGAGACGGACAGCATCTTGCCGAGGATATTATTGCCTGCGGAGAGCGTATGCTTGCCGAAGGAAATGCGGTTGTCCTCGGCTGCCGGGATTTTGATCAGCCCGGTGTTCCGCCCCGGAGCGTGACCGGAAATAAGACGACTTCCCGGCTGTTTTACCTGTTTTACCGAATCCGTTTGTCTGATACCCAGACCGGACTTCGCGCCATTCCCCGGTCCTTGCTTCCGAGCTTTGAGGAGATCGAGGGAGAGCGCTTTGAGTATGAGACCAATATGCTCATCAAGATGAAGCATAAAGGAATCCCCTTTATCGAGCAGCCCATCACGACTGTCTACGATCCGGAGGATTACAGTTCTCATTATAACGCCGTGAAGGACTCCTGGCGGATTTTCAAGGTCATGTTCAAGGGCCTGTTCCACTGATGCGCCCATGAAAAAAGCAAAGCAGCCCTTGATTTACGCGCTTTGTGCGGTGTCTTCCTTCGTGCTGGAGTATATTCTCCTGTTCCTCATGGCCTACCTCTTCCGGGGACAATTGGATGAATACACCAAGAAGATCATCGCGCGCGTGATATCGTCCTTCTTCAATTTCAACATGAACTATCGATTCGTCTTTGCCAAAGACGAATCCTACGGGAAATCCCTGGTGAAGTATTATTGCCTGGCGATTCCGATGATGTTCCTGTCGGCAAAGCTCCTTTCCTGGTTTGCAGCCTGGACGAGGATCGATGAGATTACGGCGGAGCTCTCCAAGTGGAAGAGCGCCGCGCTGCACACGCTGATCAATGGGCCGGTGGATCTGGTCATTGCTGCGGTCAACTTTGTGATCCAGAAGTTCTGGGTCTTCGCCAAAAAGAAGAAATGAAGTACAAGAGCCGCCTGCAAAAGCAGGCGGCTTTTGCCGCAGCATTCTGGCGAATCGAGTAGAAATCGGAACTTCTTTTCCCTTGCTGCCGCTCTTGTTTTTGACATATAAATATGGTAAAATAAGTTTTATGATTGTTATGGGGGTTAGACCATGAGCATCTGGGACGCGATCCTCCTGGGCTTGATTCAGGGAATATCCGAATTCCTGCCGATCTCCAGTTCGGGACATCTTTCGATTATCAATAACCTGTTTGGGCTCAATCCCAATGAAAACGGGCATCTCTTTTTTGACGTGCTGCTTCATCTGGGTACCCTTGCCTCCATCATGTTTGTCTATTGGAAGGACATCGTGGAGATGTTCTATGAGGTGCTGGGCATTGTGAACCTTGGCCCCGCGGCAGGCCAGCGGAAACGCCATTATCCCGCGGCAAGGCTTTTCCTGATGATCATCCTGGCTACGCTTCCTCTGGTGCTGATCCTTCCCATTAAGGACGATTTGGAGCGCTTGTATGACAGCAGCATCTTTATCGGCGTGGCGCTGATCCTCACCGGCTGCATGCTTTATGTTTCCGATCGGATGGTCCCCGGGAAGAAGACTTCTACCAGCATGACGGTGTTTGACGCGCTGATTATCGGCCTGTGCCAGTGCGTTGCCACGGTACCCGGCCTGTCCCGTTCCGGCACCACGATTACCGCAGGCATTTCCACCGGATTGAACCGGGAGTTTGCGGTGAAGTTTGCGTTCCTGATGTCCATTCCTGCCGTTCTCGGCGCAAACCTTCTGAGCCTGATCGATGCGATCCAAGAGGGGATCGACTGGTCGTATGCACCGGCCTACCTGGTGGGAATGGTGGTGGCGGCGATCTCCGGCATTGCCTCGATCCAGCTGCTGCACCGGATCGCCAAGCGCGGCCGCTTCGGTGGCTTTGCCTACTATTGCTGGGTGGTTGGCGTTCTGGCAATCATCCTGACCCTGATTTTCTGAGCGAAAAGGAAAGACGACTATGGCAGAGAAAAAATCTACCAATAAAAAGAAAACCGAAAAGACTGCGCCCAAGGGCAGCTCCCGCAGCCGACGGAAGGAAGAGCCGCAGGAAGCCCCGCAGGAGGAGATCGTAGTCTCCCACCGCAGAGAAATTTGGGGCATCGTGCTCCTGGCTCTGGGGATTTTCATGATTATCAGCTATTTCAGCACCAACGGGCATGTGATTGCCTTCTTTGCAAATGCGATCAAGGGGATGATCGGCTGGGGCTTCTGGCTGGCTGTGCCCGCGTTTCTGTTTGCCGGGCTTCTGCTGCTTTCCCGGAAGGAGTCCGCAACCCTGCTCCGCGTGATTGCGGCGCTGCTTCTGCCGCTGCTGTTTTCGGCTATGGTCGAGGTTGTACACCTCAACGGAAGCGGCACCGGCGCTTTTTCGCTGAAAAGTGCGCTGGAGAATCTGTATTTCAGCGGGAATCAGATGAATTCCGGCGGTGTTCTGGGCGGGCTGTTCGGCCTTGGTCTGTACAGCGCCTTTGATGTGTACGGTGCTTTTCCGCTGCTGCTGGTGTTTTTCGTGGTGTGCCTGATTCTTGCGATTCGCGGCACATTGGTAGGCCTCTTTTCCGGCATGAAGAAAGCTGCTGCCGGGCATATGGCGCAGATGCGCCAGGCCCGCGGAAGCCGCAGCGAGGAGGAAGAGGAAGAACTGGCGGATGAGCCTGCCCGTTCCCCTGAAAAGCGTGCCGCGAAGGACAGCAAGAGTTCCCGCCGCCCATCTTTCAGCATGGATATCCCGCTGGAGGAAAGCGATGAGGAGGAGCTGAGCCTGAAGGGGCCGAGCCGGTATTCCGAGTTCGCATCGCCCACGGCGGAATCCTCCGCAAAAAAGGCCAAGGTACGCCGCAAGACGGAGGAGATTCCTGCTCCCGTGGCGTCCGCTTCCCGTGGATCTGCTTCTGTCCCCAAGGTGGAGACCTTCCGCTTTGATCCGGAAGACGCGGTGCATCAGGAAGAGATCGTGGACGGATATCGGAAGCTGCCGCTGACGCCGAAAGCGGAGAAGCAGACGGTTGCCGTGACGGCTGCCATTTCCGATCCGCCCAAGCCAAAGAAGATCCGCAAGGAAGAGATTCGGCAGGAGACCCAGGCCGTGGCGGAGGAAATCGCCGGCGCCGAGGAGAAGCCGGCCTATGTGTTTCCGCCCATTGAGCTGCTGAGGAGCAGCACCGGCGGCACAGTCGACGCCCGGGATGAGATCAAGCTGAACGGGGAGCGGCTGCATAGCGCGCTGAGCAGCTTTGGCATCAATGCCGCCATTGTGGGCGTGACCCATGGGCCTACCGTTACCCGTTACGATATCGAGCTGGAGCAGGGCGTGAAGCTCTCCCGCGTGACCAATCTGGCGGGCGACCTGGCCCTGGCCCTGGGCGTGGTAAACGTCCGCATCGCGCCGATCCCGGACAAAATTTCTACCGTTGGCATCGAGGTGCCCAACAAGATCGTGAGCACCGTTTATCTGCGGGATATTATCGAATCCGCCAAGTTCCAGGGGGCAAAGTCCAAGATCAGCTTTGCGCTGGGCAAGGATATTGGCGGCGATTGCATCGTGGGCAATATCGCAAAGCTGCCCCATATGCTGATTGCCGGCACCACCGGATCCGGCAAATCGGTGTGCATGAACTCCCTGATTTTGAGCCTGCTGTATAAGGCCCGCCCGGATGAGGTTCGTCTCATCATGATCGACCCGAAGATGGTGGAGCTGGGCGTCTATAACGGCATCCCGCATCTCTACGTTCCCGTAGTGACCGATCCGAAGAAGGCGGCAGGCGCGCTGCAGTGGTCGGTTGTGGAAATGCTGAAGCGTTACCGCCTGTTCTCCGAAATCGGTGTGCGGGATCTGGAGAGCTATAACAAGCATGCCCAGACCATGGGGGAGGATACCCTGCCGCAGGTGGTCATCGTCATCGATGAGCTGGCCGATCTGATGCTGGTGGCTTCCAAGGAAGTGGAAGAGAGCATTTGTCGGGTGGCCCAAATGGGCCGCGCAGCCGGCATGCACCTGGTCATCGCCACCCAGCGTCCCTCCGCCGATGTGATCACGGGCCTGATGAAGGCCAACATCCCCAGCCGCATCGCTTTTGCGGTGTCCTCCGCGATGGAAAGCCGCATCATTCTGGACCAGGGCGGCGCGGAAAAGCTGGTGGGCATGGGTGACATGCTCTTCTCTCCGGTGGGCAGCGGAAAGCCTACTCGCATCCAGGGCGCCTTTGTTTCCGACGAGGAGCGGGAAGAGGTCATCCAGTTCATCAAGGACAGCGCCGGCGAGATGCAGAAGAACAATGAGATCGAAGAATACATGAACAAGGCCTCCGAGGAGAAGACCGCGTCCGATGACGCAAAGGCCGCCAAGGACGAGGGCAGCTCTGCCTCCGGCTATGACGAGATGCTGCCCCAGGCGGTGGAAGCGGTGCTGGAGGCGGGTTCCTGCTCGGTCTCCATGCTGCAGCGCCGGGTCAAGCTGGGCTATTCCCGTGCCGCCAGGATTGTGGATCAGATGGAAGAGCTGGGCGTGGTCGGACCCTATGAGGGGGCAAAGCCCCGCTCCGTGGTCATCGACCGCAACGGCTGGCATGACCTGCAGGTGCAGCTCGGCATGATCCAGGACGATGATCTGGCCCTGGCAGCTCAGATGAGCGACGACGCGGGCTTTGCCGCCTATGATGAGTAAGACAGAAAGGGAAGGGGTGCTCCATCGAGCGCCCCTTTCGGGTAAAAAGATGAACGCATTGAGTCCCAAAATGACCGCCCAGGAAGTGAACCGCATCAGCATGCTGGGCCTTGCCCATGTGGGAGACGGGGTTTACGAGCTGCTGACGCGCACGCTCCTGTGCCGGCAGGGGCATACCGGCGTGCAGGAGCTGCACCGGCTCACGGTTGCCCGGGTGCGGGCCGAGGCCCAGGCCAGAGCAGCCGCGAAGATTCTGCCGTTGCTTACCGAAGAAGAGGCTGCGCTCTACCGGCGTGGCCGGAACACCCATGTGAATTCCGTTCCCCACAACGCGGAGCTGGCGGATTATCACGCGGCCACCGGGCTGGAAGCCCTCTTCGGCTGGCTGTATCTCCAGGGCAGAACGGAGCGGATCGACACGCTGTTTCAGGCGATTGGGGAGGATTGACCATGCCCCTTGATGCCGTTTGTATCCACGCCCTTGCCGGGGAACTGGAGGAGAGAATCGCCGGCGGGCGGATTGATAAGGTGCAGCAGCCGGAACGGGATATGCTGCTGCTCTCCCTGCGGGCCAAAGGGGAAAACCTGCGTCTGCTGATTGCGGATGGAACGGGGAACGCCCGGGTCCATATTACCCGTGCATCTTATGAAAACCCGGCGGAGGCGCCTATGTTCTGCATGCTGATGCGCAAGCATCTGGTGGGGGCGCACATCCTGTCCGTCACCCAGCCGGAGTGGGAGCGCATGCTGATCCTGGAGCTGGAGACCCACGATGAATTGGGGGTTGGCTCCCGAAAGAAGCTGGTGGTCGAGATGATCGGCCGCAGCTCCAACCTGATCCTGGTGGGGGAAGACGGGCGCATCATTGACTGCATGCGCCGAGTGGATTATGCGGGGGACGCGCTGCGCCGCCTGCTGCCCGGCATGATCTATCGCCTGCCGCCCCGCCAGGCAAAGACGCCTTTTTTTGAAGCGGAGGCGGAAACCGTTCGGGACCTGGTCGCCCGGGCCGATGAAGAGATGCCCATGGACAAGTGGCTTCTGGACGCTTTCTCCGGCCTCTCTCCGCTGCTTTGCCGGGAAATGGCCCACCGCTGCGGTGAGAACTGGGATAGGCTTAGTGACCAATTGGAGGCCCTGCGGGAGACCGTCACGGCCGGGGATTATGCGCCCTCTCTGCTCACACGGGAAGGAAAGGCACAAGACTTCAGCTTCCTGCCTGTTTCCCAATATGGAAGCGAGTGCCAAAACGAGCGATTCGACAGCTTTTCCGAGCTGCTGGACGCTTTTTATACCCGTCGGGACCAGGCGGAACAGCGCCGCCGCCGGGGCCATGAACTGACGAAAAGCATCCGTACCGGGCGAGACCGCCTGGCTCGGAAGCTGGCCAACCAAAAGGAAGAGCTGAAGCGGACGGAGACGCGGGAGGATGTGCGCCGCCGGGCGGAGCTGATCACCGCAAATCTCTACCGCCTGAAAAAGGGAGACCGGAGCCTGACCTGTCAGGACTATTATCAGGAGGGCTGCCCCGAAATCACCATTCCGCTGGACGCGCTGAAAACGCCCCAGCAGAATGCCGCGGCGCTGTTCAAGGAATATAACAAGCTCAAGGGCGCCAAGCTGCACTTGACGGAGCTGATTGCCCAGGGAGAGCAGCAGCTGGATTATCTCAACAGCGTTCTGGCAGAGCTGGAGCAGGCTGAAAGCGAAAAGGACCTGGCGGATATCCGCCGGGAGCTGACCGAGACCGGATACCTGAAAAAAAGCCGGGAGAGACGAAACGAGAAGGGGAAGCCTCAGGCACCCTGGCGCTTTGTGTCTGATGATGGCTTTGAGATCCTGGTGGGGCGCAGCAACGTGCAGAACGATGAGCTTTCCACCAAGATCGCCCGCCGGACGGATTGGTGGCTGCACACCCAGAAGGTCCATGGCAGTCATGTGATCCTCCGCTGCGAGGGGGAGGAGCCTACAACGCTTGCTCTGGAGCAGGCGGCGTCCATCGCGGCGTATTACTCCCAGGGCAGGGAAGCGGGCAAAATCCCGGTGGACTATACCATGGTTCGCTTTGTCCGCAAGCCCTCCGGCGCCATGCCGGGTAAGGTGATCTATACGGAGTATAAGACGATCCTTGCCCAGGCGGACGAGGCGCTGGCACAGCGGCTGAAACGGTGAAGCCCATGAAGAAAAAACGGAGTCCTGCCCTCTGGGCGCTGTTTGCGGGGTATTTGCTGGTGCTGCTCATCCTACTGTTCCATCGGGTACCGCACACCGGGCATCCCTACAACCTGCAGCCCCTGAAAACCATCCGGGACTATTTCATCGTGCTGCACCGAACCGACCCTGTGGGACTCTCCCTGCGGCCCTATGCGCTGGTGAACTTCCTGGGGAACATTCTGGCCTTCGTGCCATTGGGCGTATTGCTGCCGCTGCTCTTTCGGCGGCAGCAGAACCTGCTCCTCTTCCTGCTCACGGTGGCCGCTGCCATCTGCCTGATCGAGCTGGGGCAGCTTGCCACCCGGCGCGGCGCACTGGATATCGACGATTTGATTTTGAACCTTCCCGGCGCTTGTCTGGGATGGGTTGGGTGGCGGCTTTGGCCCAAAAGAAGAAAATAACAGCACGGCTCATTTTGAAAAGTGAACCGTGCTGTTATGATTTTTATTCCGGCAGCTTGCACACGTCGATCCATTCCAGCGCCCTGGAGTAACGGAACAGCTCCTCCAGGTTCAGCTCAATGGCGCTGCTGGCGCTGCCCACGGCAGGGAAGACGGTTTCAAAACGCTTCAGGCTCTCGTCCAGATAGACCGGGATCCCCTCGTTGCAGCCGAAGGGGCAGACACCGCCCACCGGGTGGCCAACCAGCGTCAAAACCTCGTCTGCCGAGAGCATACGGGCCTTGAAGTGAAACTTCTCCTTGAACTTCTTGTTGTCGATCCGGGCGTCGCCCGCAGCCAGGATCAGCATGCACCCATCCTCTGTTTTGAAGGACAAGGTCTTGGCGATTCTGGCGCCTTCTACGCCCAAAGCCTGGGCCGCAAGCTCCACCGTGGCGGAGGAGACGGAGAATTCCCGCACCCGATCTTCCATGCCCAGCGCCCGGAAATAGGCGCGGCCTTTTTCAATCGACATCAGGCAAACTCCTCGGGAAGGGTCACGCCGGCCAGCTTCGCCAGAATGTTGGTGGGGAAGTGGTCATAGCGGCGCAGAAAGTCTCGAACGTTTGCGTTGTAGGCAGAGGAGGCCAGACGGACCTGGGCGGCGTGGATCTGCACCAGAGAGCTGCTCACGGACTGGGCGTCGCTGTCGCTCAGCGCAACGGCCAGGAGTTTTTGTTCCATGGCAGTCAGCTCGGTATTCAGCTTCTCATAAGCGGCATAAACGGAGGAAGCCCCGCTGCTCTGGCTGAGACTCTGATGAAGCTCGTTTGTCGCGCTGAGGAGGGCGGTTGCGTCAATGCCGTTGTTGCCGGCGATGACAGCCAGGGACACAGCCTCGCTGTACAGAACCTCCAACTGGCTGCTGATTTCTTCGTCATGGTAGAAGGACCCGGCGATTTCCCGGCAGACGCTGCCAAAGCGAATAGCGGTGTTCAGGAGTGTGGCGCCGGCTACGATCAGCACACACAGCACAACGGCGACCACACGGTTTTTGAAAAACTTCATGGATGCCTCCAGAATACAGGATTATCCCTGCATCTCCAGCAGCTTCTGCTTCAGAGCGCCCTCGATGCGGGACAGTTCTTCCTCGGCCTGGGCGCGGCGTGCACGGCCCTCGTCCTGGATCTGCCGCACTTCGTTCAGCGTGGCGATCAGCTCGTCGTTGGTCTTGCGCAGCGTCTCCATATCCACGATGCCGCGCTCGGACTCCTTGGCGATGGCAACGCTGCCCTGGTGCAGGGTCTGGGCATTCTTCTGGAGCAGGGCGTTGGTCACATCGGTCACCTCGCGCTGGGCCTTCATAGCCTGCTCGGAGTGGTACAGGGACAGGGCCATGACCATCTGGTTCTTCCACAGGGGGATGGTGTTGACGATGGAGGTGCGGATCTTTTCCACCATCAGGCTGTCGTTGTTCTGCACCATGCGGATCTGGGGCGCCATCTGCACGGAGATCATGCGGGTCAGCTCCAGGTCATGGATCTTCTTTTCAAAACGGCCGATCATGTTGGCAAAGTCGTTGGCGGCCTGGGCGTCCTCCGGCAGACCGGATTCGTTGGCCTTTTTCACGTACTCGGGCAGCTCCACCTGACGCAGATGCTCGATTTTCAGCTTGCCGGCCAGAATATACATGGTCAGCTCCTTCATGTACTCCTCGTTCTTCTCGTACATCTTGTCCATCATGCTGATGTCCTTGAGCAGAACCACCTCGTGCTTTTCCAGAGACTCCACGATCTTGTCCACGTTGACCTCGGCCTTGTCGTACTGCGCCTTCATGGACGCCAGGTTCTGCTGGCCCTTCTTGAACAGACCGAAGAAGCCCTTCTTTTCGTCGGCGTCAAAGTTCAGGCCCTTCAGCTCCACAACCAGGTCACCCAGCATGTTGCCCACTTCGCCCAGGTCCTTGGTGCGAACGGTGGCCAGGGCAGCATCGGAGAACTCGGAAATGTTCTTCTGGGCGGCGCCGCCATAGTTCATGACCTGCTCGGTGTTCAGAACATCGATCTTCTCGGAAAAATCGCGGACGGCGGACTGCTCCGCCTCGGAAAGGCTGCTGAGCTCCAGCTTCGCGGCGGGAGCGGGGGCTTCTTCGACCTTCTCTTCTTCGGCAGGCGCTTCCTGCACGGCTGCGGCGGTGGCGTTGGGATCCAGGGTCAGGAAGGGGATCTTGTTTTCTTCACTCATCGTTCAGGTTCCTTTCTATCGAAATTCTATTGGATTACAAGCTTAAAGTGATGCCGGAGGAGGAAGTTCCGGTGGACGGCTTTCCCACAGCGGCTTTTCCGGCTGCAGGCTTCCCGGCAGGGACGGAGGCTTCCTGCGCCTTTACGTCAAAGTCCTTGCTCCCGCTGAGGCCCTCCCGGGCGAGCATGGTGTTCATGACCTCGATATCGGTTTCGATATCCAGCGCCTGGTTGGCAAACAGGGAGTCCAGCATCTTTTTGTAGGCTGCGATGGCGTCGTCCAGCATGGTGTCGATGCTCTTCATGGTCTTGTCCAGATTCTCTCCCTCAATGCCCTGGGAGCTCATGCGGTCATAAGCGTTCAGAAGCTTGATGGTGGTGGGGAGGTAGTAGTTCATGAACTTCTTGATCTGGGGAATGTCCGAGGGATCCTCGATGGCGTCCTGGGTGATCTTGTCCGTGATGCGCATGATTTCGTTGATCTTGCCCCGGATGGTCGGGTCTTTGATGGACATATACAGCCTTCCCATTTCACTGAGCGCCCGGTTGCCCTCTTCCACAATGGGATCGATTTCCGGCCCGTAGCTCTTCTTCGCGCTCTGGCCCTGCTGCTGCACCCGCTGGGAGGTATACTGGGGCTGATTTTGCTGCTGGGTTCGCTGCGAAGTGTATTGGGGCTTCACCTGGGCAGCCTGTACCCGCGCGCGGCGGGCTTCCTCCTCCGCCCGGCGCTGCTCCTTCTTGGCACTGGCGCGGCCCATCAGGTAGGACAGGGCCCCGCAGAGCCCAAAGCTGAGCAGGAGCGTTGAGAGGCGGTACATGGGCAGAAAAGCCGAGAGAAACAGCCACGACAGGGCAAAGGTATAAATCGGCTTGACGCCGGTGCTTTTTCTGTTGTTTCTCGCCATAAGCATATCCTCCCAAGTTTTATCAAACTATTTTATATCGAAAAGTTGTTATCGTCAAGAGTATTGCAATTTAAATGTGAGTTGTAGTATAATGTCCTAACTGCCGCGAGAGCGATTTGACAGGAGGTATCCCAATGATCAAAATTGCCCCTTCGATTCTTTCCGCCGATCTGGCGAACCTGGCCGCCGAAGTGGAGGAGATCCGCGTCGGTGGTGCGGATTATGTGCATTTTGACGTGATGGATGGGGCTTTTGTTCCCAACATCTCCATGGGGATCCCGGTGCTCGCCTCTTTGCGGAAAGCCACCGGCATGTTCCTGGATGCGCACCTGATGGTGGATCGGCCTGTGCGGTATGTGGAGCAATTCTGCAAGGCAGGAGCCGATTTGGTCAACGTCCATGTGGAGGCGGACACGGCGGAGAATGTTTCCGCTGCGCTGGAGAAGATCCGCGTCTGTGGGAAAAAGACGGGCGTGACGCTGAAGCCCGGTACCCCGGCTGAGGCTGTGCTGCCCTGGCTGGACCAGGTGGATCTGGTGCTGGTGATGACGGTGGAGCCCGGCTTCGGAGGCCAGCATTTCATGGCGGATATGCTGCCCAAGATCCAGACCATTCGCGGCTGGATCCGGGAAAGGGGCCTTGCCTGCGAGCTGGAGGTGGACGGCGGGGTGGACGCGGTGACTGCGCCGCTCTGCGTTTCCGCCGGCGCAGACGTGCTGGTGGCGGGCAGCGCCGTATTCGGAAAAGCCGACCGGGCGGCTGCGATTCGCGCGATTCGCGGGAATTAAGTTGTGGGAGGTTTATGATGTCCTTTTTTCCTGCCTCTCTGGAAAACCTGATTGATAAATTTGCATCCCTTCCCGGTATCGGCCGCAAGAGCGCCCAGCGCCTGGCGTTCCATGTTCTGGCCCTGCCGGATGAGGAGGCGCTCTCTTTTGCCTCTGCCATTACGGAGGCCAAACGGAGCGTGCACACCTGCAAGATCTGCCAGAATCTGACGGAAGGGGAAATCTGCTCCATCTGCGCCAGCGACCGGCGGGATAAGAGCACCATTTGCGTGGTGTCCGAGCCGCGGGACGTGCTGAGCATTGAGCGGGGACATGAGTATAACGGAACCTACCATGTGCTGCACGGGGTCCTCTCTCCCATGAGCCATGTGGGGCCGGAGGACATCCGCATCAAGGAGCTGCTGCACCGGGTAGCGGAGGAGGATGTGGAAGAGGTCATCATGGCCACCAATCCTGACACGGAAGGGGAGGCCACGGCCATGTACATCTCCCGCCTGCTCAAGCCCTTTCAGATCAAGGTTACCCGCCTGGCCTACGGCATCCCGGTGGGCTCAAACCTGGAATTTGCCGATGACGCGACGCTCAACCGCGCCATGGAAGGCCGCACGGAGATGTGATTAAAAGCCGCTCTGCACGGCTATACTTTTAGCAATACATAGAAATTCTTTGCAATACCCTTTAGATTGGAGTTAAAATGGTACAAAAACTGAAAATTATTCCCCTGGGCGGTCTTGGCGAGATCGGCAAGAACATGACCGTCCTGGAATATGGCAACGACATGATCGTGGTGGACTGCGGCATGGGCTTTCCCGATGAGGATATGTACGGGATCGACGTGGTGCTGCCGGACATCACCTATCTGAAGAATAACGCCTCTCGTATCCGCGGCATGATCCTGACCCACGGGCACGAGGATCATATCGGCGCCGTGCCCTACGTCCTCAAGGAGCTGGACGTTCCGATTTACACCACGCCTCTTACGGCGGCGCTGGTGGAGCTGAAGCTGGAGGAGCATGATCTGCTCCGCAATTCCCAGATCTTTACGAAAAAAGCCGGTGATGTGTTCCGGCTTGGATGCTTCACCGTCGAATTTATCCATGTGAACCATTCCATCCCCGATTCGGTTGCCCTGGCGATCAAGACGCCTCTGGGCACTGTGATCCATACCGGGGATTTCAAGATTGACGTGACCCCCATCTCCGGCGGGATGATCGACCTGACCCGCTTTGGCGAGCTGGGCAACGAAGGCGTGCTGGCCTTGATGATGGATTCCACCAACGTGGAAAAGCCCGGTCATTCCGATTCGGAGCGGAAGGTGGGTCTGGGCTTTGAAAAGCTCTTTATGGGCTGCAAAAAGCGCATTATTATCACCACCTTTGCCTCCAATGTGCATCGGCTGCAGCAGATCATCAACGTGGCAGCCAAATATAAGCGCAAGGTGGCCATCACCGGGCGCAGCATGGAGAATGTGCTGCGGGTGGCAACGGTGCTGGGATACATGGATATTCCCCAGAACGTGATGGTCGATCTGGATCAGGTGGGCAAGCTGCCCCGGGATCAGGTGGTCATCATCTCCACCGGCAGCCAGGGCGAGGCCATGTCCGCCCTGTACCGCATGGCCTTCTCCGAGCATAAGCAGATCCATGTGGACGCGGGGGATCGGGTCATTATTTCTGCCTCTGCCATTCCCGGCAATGAGAACACCATCAGCCGCGTGATCGACGAGCTGTTCCATAAGGGCGCCGAGGTTATTTATGACCGGAATACGGACCTGCATGTGTCCGGTCACGCCTCCCAGGAGGAGCAGAAGATGATGCTGGCCTTGATCCGGCCCAAGTTTTTCATCCCGGTCCACGGCGAATACCGCATGCTGGTCAAGCACGCGCAGATCGGCAAGGAGATGGGCGTGGCGCCGAAAAACGTGGTGATCGCGGAAAACGGCAGCGTGATCGAGATCACCAAAAAAGGTATCAAGTGCGAAAACGCTGTCCCGTCAGGCGCTGTGCTGATGGACGGCAGCGGCGGCATCGGAGAGGTCGGCAGCGTGGTCATGCGTGACCGCCACAAGCTGGCGGAGGACGGAATGATCGTTGTAGTCATGCCCTTCTCCTCTTACGACCACCGCCTGATGGCGGATCCCGAGATCATTACCCGCGGCTTCATCTATGTGAAGGAAGCCGAGGAACTGATGGAAGAGCTGAAACGGGTGACCCTGGAATCGGTGGCCGCCTGCCAGGCCAAGCATATCAACGATTGGACGACCATCAAGAGCCGCGTGAAGAGCGATCTGTCCGGGTATCTGTATAAGACCACCCGCCGCAGCCCCATGATCCTTCCGGTCATCAGTGAAATCTGAAAAAAATGGCCCTCCGGCCTTCAGCCGGAGGGCTTTTCCTGAGCGGGAGAATCCAAAAGCATGCTTCGCGCGGGCTTGACGAAGGGAGCGGGGTTTTGTATACTGAAACAAACAGAAAGGGGGAGGCCTATGAACATCCAGATATTCGGCAAGAGCAAATGCTTTGACACGAAGAAGGCGGAACGCTGGTTCAAGGAGCGCCGCATCAAGTATCAGTATATCGACCTGCTGAAATACGGCATGAGCAGGGGAGAGCTGAACGCCGTGAAAAACGCGGTGGGACTGGAGAAGCTGGTCAATCAGGATGATCAGGACTATCCGCTGTTTCAATATCTGGCGTCAACCGAGGCAAAGATGGAGAAGCTCTTTGAAATTCCGGAGCTGATCCAAAGCCCCGTGGTTCGAAACGGGAAACAGGCCACGGTCGGCTATTGCCCGGAAATCTGGAAAACCTGGGAATGATTTCCCTATATTCTGAAAAGAAAAAGCACCGGATGCATCTCATGCATCCGGTGCTTTGCTGATTGGATTGTCAGGTCGAATTA
Source organism: uncultured Oscillospiraceae bacterium (assembly GCA_964395795.1). Taxonomy (GTDB): domain Bacteria; phylum Bacillota; class Clostridia; order Oscillospirales; family Oscillospiraceae; genus Limivicinus. The sequence continues at coordinate 6,857 of CAYNBS010000001.1, read as the reverse complement.
CTCGTTGCCGTTATCGCTCTGGGCGTCAGTGCCGTCCTCCGTGGAGACGATGGGGGTCTCCTCGGGATCCTGAACGTCCTCGCTGACAGCGCCGCGGGACATGAGGTTCAGAACCAGCGTCAACACGACAAAACCAAGGGCGAACCACTTGGTCAGCTTCGCAAGCTTGGCATCCAGCGTTTTGGCCTTGCCCTTGGACATAAAGGTTTCGGCGCCGCCGGAAATGGTGCCGGACAGGCCGGCGCTCTTGCCGCTCTGGGCCAGCACGATGGCAGTAACGGCCAAACCGGCCAGAACCTGAAGGATAGTAATGACGATGTTCATGTATTTCAATCCTTTCGACGATATACAAAATTTATCAGCCTTGAGAGTATAACACAAGGAATCTGGCAATTCAAGCCCTAAATTTCGATTTTTGGAAAAGATTTTATTCACAGCCACAAGATAGCGTGTAACAAGGTGATGCTTTTTTCCACAGCTTGGGCTGCTATGGGCTTATACCGGCAATGCAGGACACCTATATCTGCTTTTTCGGGGACGGGAACGAAACAGGGACGATAACAGCTTTTTTGACAACGTGAAAAAAATGTCTTTTCTTTTCGACTGAAAAGTGCTATAATCGCACAAGATATGTTTAGGGGGAAACACTATGTCCACGTCAACGAAGGAATCTCTTGCGTCTGCCTTGAAGCAAATGATGGCGGTAAAGCCCATCGGAAAGATCACCGTGAAGGATTTGGTGGAAATCTGCGGGGTCAATCGGCAGACCTTTTATTATCATTTTGATGATGTGTACGATTTACTGGAGTGGGTCTTTGAGGAGGACGCCAACCGGGTTTTGCCCCATCAGGTTGTATATGAGCACTGGCGGGAAGACGTGATGGTCTTCATGGAGTATCTGCAGCAGAACAGCTCCTTTACGCTGAATGTGTACAATTCCAACAGCCGTCTGTATATGCTGCGTTATCTGGAAGCCAAAATGGAAGCCTGCATCCGCAGCTTTGCGGTGATCGTTTCCGAGGGGAAGAATATTGACCGGCAGGATTTTGAGTTTGTTGTAAAGTTCTATGCCAAGTGCGCCATTGGCTTTATTGCGCAGTGGATGGATTTGGGCATGCAGATGCCGCCGGAGATCACCACCGATCGGATCTTGATCTTGATGGACAACAGTGTGGAAAACTTGATCGAGCGGTTTCAGATCGAAAAATGAAGAGACATACCGCCTGCGGTCTCCCCGCGGCGGTATTTTTATCGAAAAGCACTTGCATTCGACAGACGGATCCGATATAATGAAATAAATTGAATTGCAAGCAATCAAAAACCTCGTAAAGGAGAATGCGTGATGTCTGATAGCTTTGACGTAATGGTGATCGGCGGCGGCGCCGCTGCCACATCTGCCGCCCTGACGCTGCTCAACCGGGGCAAGACCGTGGGCGTCGTGACCAATAAGGCGGAGACCAGCAGCCTGTATAAGGCCGAAAAGGTGACCAATTATCCTGGCCTGCCGCCCATGACCGGGGCGGAGATGACAGCACTCTTTCGCCGCCAGCTGGAGGAGAGCAAGGCCGAGATCATCCAGGGCCGCGCCCTGTCCGTAATGCCCTATGGCGAGAGCTTTGGGGTGGCTGTAGGCAGCGATTTCTATCTGTGCAAGGCGCTGATCATCGCCGCCGGCATCACCCGGGAAAAGCTCTATCCCGGCGAGGGCGAGTTCCTGGGGCGGGGCGTGAGCTATTGCGCCACCTGTGACGGGATGCTTTACCGGGGCAAAACCGTAGCCGTGGTGGGCGGCGGAGAAGAGGCCAGGCACGATGCGGACTTCCTGGAAGGGATCGGCTGCACGGTGCTGCGCTTTGAGAAAAACGGCAAATACGAGATCCGCGGCGGCCTGAAGGCCGACACCCTGGTTTTTGCCGGGGAGGAGCACAAGGTGGACTGCGTGTTCATCATCAAGGATACCGTTTCCGTCACCAAGCTGGTGCCCGGGCTGGAGTACGACAGCGGCGCTATCGTGGTGGATCGGCACATGGCTACCAGCGTTCCCGGCGTGTTTGCGGCGGGGGACTGCACCGGCAAGCCCTATCAGCTGGCCAAGGCCGCGGGGGAGGGCAACGTGGCAGCCCTTTCCGCTTGCGATTATATCGCCAATCTGGGGAAATAATCGGCTGAAAATGCCTTGGAACGGTTGACAATCCATTTGGCACATTGTATAATTCCAGCATCGAAAGTTTGTGCGCTGTGACGGATAGGAGTACGGGTTTGGCGGATCCAAGAGAGGGGACGGATGGTGCAAGTCCCTGTGATGCAGCCCGGAAGGTCGATCCTGAGCGCCCGGGGGGAAGGGCAACTGTGTAGTCCCGGCGTATGGCCCGCGTTAAGGGTAAAGGAGCGCCGCCGCGAGGCGGAATTCAGGTGGTACCGCGGTTTATGATCGCCCTGAGACGAGAGTCTCAGGGCGTTTTTGTATCAATTGCGAAACCCGGTTTCGCAATTGAGAGACTTACATGAGCCTTTCCGTCAATGGTTTACAAAATGAGCACAATCGCGTTTTCGATTTCGAAGGAGGACAACATGAAAGAACTACCGAAAGTCTATGAACCCCAGAAGGTGGAAAAGAAGATCTATGACTTCTGGATGCAGGGCGGCTGGTTCAAGGGCGTCATCGATCCCGAGAAGAAGCCCTTCTCCATCGTGATGCCGCCCCCCAATGTAACGGGGCAGCTGCACATGGGCCACGCCATGGACTCCACCCTGCAGGATATCCTGACCCGCTACAAGCGGATGCAGGGCTATTCCGCGCTGTGGCTCCCCGGTGTGGACCACGCGGGCATCGCCACCCAGATCAAGGTGGAAGAGGTGCTGCGCAAGGAAGAGGGCAAGACCCGCTACGACCTGGGCCGGGACAAGTTCCTGGAGCGGGTCTGGCAGTGGAAGGAGCAGTACGGCGGCCGCATCGTGGAGCAGCAGAAGAGTCTGGGCGTCTCCTGCGATTGGGACCGCAGCCGCTTCACCATGGACGAGACCTGCGCCAAGGCCGTGCGGGAGAACTTCTGCGACCTGTACGAGAAGGGCCTGATTTACAAGGGCAGCCGCATCATCAACTGGTGCCCCCACTGCCGTACCGCCCTCTCTGACGCGGAGGTGGAATACAAGGATATGCCCGGCCATTTCTGGCACATCCGTTATCCCATCGAGGGCTCTGATGAGGAATTCATCATCGCCACCACCCGGCCCGAGACCATGCTGGGCGACTCCGGCGTGGCGGTGAATCCGGCGGACGAGCGCTACACCCACCTGGTGGGCAAAAACGCCATCCTGCCCCTGGTGGGCCGGAAGCTGCCCATCGTGGCGGACGACTATGTGGAGCTGGGCTTCGGCACCGGCGCTGTGAAGATGACCCCCTGCCACGACCCCAACGACTACGAGGTTGGCCTGCGCCATAACCTGGAGCAGATCCAGGTCATCGACGAGGACGCCAAGATCATCAACGGCGGCAAGTACGACGGCATGGACCGCTATGAGGCCCGCAAGGCCATTGTGGCCGATTTGGAGGAGCAGGGCTATCTGGTGAAGGTGGAGCCCTACAGCCACAATGTGGGCTGCTGCTACCGCTGCGGCACCGTGGTGGAGCCGCTGACCAGCCCCCAGTGGTTTGTCAAGATGGCGCCCCTTGCCAAGAAGGCCATCGAGGTGGTGAAGGACGGCCGCATCAAGTTCGTGCCGGAGCGCTTTTCCAAGACCTATCTCAACTGGATGGAGAACGTCCACGACTGGTGCATTTCCCGCCAGCTCTGGTGGGGCCACCAGATCCCGGCCTGGTATTGCGACGACTGCGGCCATATCACCGTGTCCCGGGAGGACGCCTGCGAATGCGAGAAGTGCCATTCCAAGCACATCCATCGGGAAGAGGACGTGCTGGACACCTGGTTCTCCTCCGCCCTCTGGCCTTTCTCTACCATGGGCTGGCCCGAGAAGACCCGGGAACTGGATTACTGGTACCCCACCTCGGTCATGGTCACGGGCTATGACATCATCTTCTTCTGGGTGGCCCGGATGATTTTCTCCGGCATGGAGCAGATGGACAAGGAGCCTTTCCACACGGTGTTCATTCACGGCCTGGTCCGCGACAGCCAAGGGCGTAAAATGTCCAAGTCCCTGGGCAACGGCATTGACCCGCTGGAAATCGTGGAAAAGTACGGCGCCGACGCTCTGCGCTATAACCTGATCACCGGCAACTCTCCCGGAAACGACATGCGCTTCTACGTGGAGAAGTGCGAGGCCATGCGCAACTTCTGCAACAAGCTCTGGAACGCCAGCCGCTTCGTCATGATGTATCTCAGCATTGACAAGAATGAGCTGCCCGAGAAGCTGGAGATCGAGGATAAGTGGATCCTCTCCAAGCTGAACGACACCGTGAAAGAGGTCTGCGAGAACATGGACAGCTATGAGCTGGGCGTGGCTGCAGGCAAGATCTATGATTTTATCTGGGATAGCTTCTGCGACTGGTATATCGAGCTGACCAAGCCCCGCCTGAACGGCGAGGACGAGGAGGCCAAGCTTGGGGCCCAGAAGGTGCTGCTCTATGTACTGACCGAGATCTTGAAGCTGGTGCATCCCTTCATGCCCTTCATCTCCGAGGAAATCTGGCAGGCCCTGCCCCATGAGGGCGATGCGCTGATGGTACAGCCTTACCCCGAGTTCCGGGAGGAGCTGTCCTTCCCCGAGGACGAGCAGAGCTTTGAGATGGTCATGTCCGCCATCAAGGCTGTCCGCGCTCGCCGCAGCGATATGAACGTGCCGCCCTCCCGCAAGGCGCACCTGATCATCGCCACCGACAAGAAGGCCGCCTTCGAAGCCGGCGTCAGCTATATCTGCAAGCTGGCCTACGCAAGCGAAGTCACCGTGCAGGACGCCGCCCCCGCAAGCACGGCGGGTATGGTCTCCGTGGTCACGGACAACGCCCGTATGTTCATGCCCATGGCGGAGCTGGTGGATCTGGAGAAGGAGAAGGCCCGCATCGAGAAGGAGCTTCAAAATGCCGAAAAGCAGCTCCAGGCCCAGATCGGCAAGCTCTCCAACCAGAACTTTGTCACCCGCGCGCCGGAGGCGGTCGTCAACGCTGAGCGGGAGAAGAAGACCAAGCTGGAGGCCCTGATCGAGAACCTGAAGCTGAGCCTGGAGAATCTGGGGAAGTAACTTGCTTCGACTGCATTTGCAGGGATAAATTTTTATAATAGCGCTGCATCGATGGATGCAGCGCTATTTTTATGGAAAGGAGGCGGCGCTGTGAATATCAGTACAGGCTTTTCCGCCGGACGCCTGACCGCCTATCTGACGGGGGAATTGGACCAGCACGAGGCGAGAGGCGCCATGCGGAGCATGGAGGAGCTGCTGGAGGAGTATCTGCCCCGGGATCTGGTGTTGGACTTGACGGGACTGCAGTTTATGGATTCCTCCGGCATCGCGCTGATGGCGCGGCTCTACCGCAGGATGAAGGATATGGGCGGACGGATGTGGATCGAGAACCCGGCTGCCCAGCCCAAACGAGTCATGGATGCGGCTGGCATTGACCGCCTGATTCCCATCGCCGCCCGCAGTCTATAGGAGGAGAACATGAACGCATTGAATTACATAAAGCTGGAGTTTCCCAGCAAAAGCAGCAATGAAGCCTTTGCCCGCGCCGCTGCGGCGGCCTTTGCCGCCCAGCTGGATCCCACCCTGGAGGAGCTGGGGGACATCAAGACTGCGGTTTCCGAGGCCGTGACCAACTGCATTGTCCACGCCTACCCCGATTGCGTGGGCAAGATCCGCCTGCGCTTCCGCCTTCTGGAGAAAAACACGCTGGAAATCGCGGTGCAGGATTGGGGGCGAGGAATCGAGGATGTAGAAAAGGCACGGGAGCCGCTTTACACCACCGGCGGAGAAGAGCGCAGCGGCATGGGCTTTACGATCATGGAGAGCTTTACGGACAAGCTGCGCGTCCGCTCCCGCCCCGGGCACGGAACCACGGTGACCATGACCCGTGTGATCCGGCCCCGGGTACAGGCGCGATGATCGAGGAGAAGCAGGCCGAACTCCTTTCCGCCAAGGCGGGAGATCGGGAGGCGGCGGGAAGGCTGGTGGAGGAAAACAGCGGCCTCATCTGGAGTGTGGCCCGCCGCTATTTCGGGCGCGGCGTGGACCCGGAGGATCTGTATCAGCTGGGCTGCGTGGGATTTCTGAAGGCGATCGAGGGCTTTGACCCGGACTTCGGTACCCGCTTTTCCACCTATGCCGTGCCCAAAATTGCGGGAGAAATCCGGCGTTTCCTTCGAGATGACGGCATGGTCAAGGTGAGCCGCAGTGTGAAGGAGCAGGCGGCACAGATCTATTATGCCCGGACGGCGCTGGAGCAGCGGATCGGCCGGGAGCCGACGCTGACGGAAATCGCGGAGGAAACGGGCCTGAGCCCGGAAGAGATCGCCTTTGCCGAGACAGCTACCGGCCCTGCCGAGAGCATCCACCGCCCCGCCGGGGAGGACGGCTTTACCCTGGAGCTGGTGTTGGGCGACTATGACGCGGAGGATCGCATGCTGGAGCGGGTCAACCTTCGCGCCCTGGTGGAGCAGCTGCCGGAGCGGGAGAAGAAAGTGATCGCGCTGCGGTATTACCATGGCCTGACCCAACAGAGCTGCGCCAGGGTACTGCAGGTTTCCCAAGTGCAGATTTCCCGGCTGGAGCGCAGGGCAATGGAGGAACTGCGCCGAATGCTGGAGGAAAAATGAGATTTCTTTGGCAGAGCAGGCAGAAATTTGTCAATATCGTGTAGGGTTTACAATGATGTGTGACAGTAGATGAAAAAAAGATAGCGAATAGGA